>RDXN01000090.1 GCA_004292855.1 Cytophagales bacterium | reverse complement strand
GATTACTCGGATAGTTCATCGAGGTAGTTTTTAAGTTCGCACCTCAAAACTACCTGACCGGCTCTCACTTTGCGTGAAACTTTAGACAACCTCTTAGATTGTATGGGAACTTGCAACCAAGCCTACAATGCGGCACAAGAGGCTCTTGAAGCTGGAGCCTATGGAGCGATGGCAGGTTGTGTAATGGGCACAGGTGGGATAGGCACAGCAGTTTGCGCTGTCGGGGTAGTGGTTGCATACGAGGTAGGTAGTGCAGCAAATCTTGAAAATTTAGGCGCATGTATGTGTGGTTGTGGTTATCAAGGTGGTTGCGTTTAATTAATTTCACAAATTATGGAAGCGTTGAAAAGCATTGCTTTTTTGAGGACCTCTTGGCCGCTTTTTTTGGTCAGCCTGTGGATTGTCTGTTTGTCGTTTTTTGGGCCCAGTATGTGGCAAGTTTGGGTATTGATGCTTGGGGTTGGCTTTCAATTATTATTGGTAGTCACTCATTTCCGTTATCCTGAGCAGGAATTAACGGGACTTGGTTCGTTTCTTTCTCGTGCTTCAATTCTCTTCGTAATTGGTGTTTTAGCCATATTTTGCTGGAAAACTTACGTTGTTAACCCAAGGCATACAAACTTCATGAAGGAGGTTAACGAATCTGGTGCTAAACGACCCAATCAGAATTGATTTATGGCAATTTTGGAGTAACAGAGCGGCCCAACTTCATCGGAAGTTGGGCCGCTCTGTTCTGCAATACAGTTTCGAGGATTGAGAAGTATTGAGATTCTTTCTAATTTCCCCCTATGAAACAACAACCAAACCTTCTTCTCGCCCTTTGTGCCTTGTTGCTAAACACCGCACAGGCTCTGCCTCCCAGGCCGCGCCCGGCCACTGTTGTCTCGGCCCCGACCGCCGTGAAACAATACACGATTGAGCAGTTCATGAAAACCATCCGCTTCGGCGGGGCGGCCCTCTCGCCCGACGAGCAGACGGTGCTGTTCAGCAGCAATCAGGACGGCGTGTTCAACCTGTACGAAATGCCGTTTGGGGGTGGTACGCCCAAACAACTGACGTTCTCGAAAACCAACGCCATTTTCGCTCTTGGCTACTTACCCGACGGTCGCGTTTTGTATAGTAGCGACGGGGGTGGCAACGAACTCACCCACATCTACCTGCGCGACCAAAACGGCTCCGTGACTGATTTGACACCGAGTACTACGGCCAAGTTCACGTACAACGGGCTGAGTCAGGACCGAAAGTCGTTTTACTATCAGTCGAACGCTCGCAACAAGGCTGCCTACGACCTGTATGAGATGGATTTGGCCACCATGACCTCGCGAATGATCTACCAGAATCCGGGCGGCATTTTCCCCGGCGATGTTTCGCCCAACCGCCGGTATGTGTCCCTGACAAAACCAGTCAGCACACTCGATGCCGATGTGTTGCTCTATGACACACAGGCCAACACCACTCAACTGCTCACCAAACACACCGGCGAAGTGGATAACGACGCCTGGGGCTTCACGCCCGACGGTAGCAAACTGCTTATCGCAACCGACGACGGCAGTGAGTACAAGCACGTAAAAGTCTACGACCTGCAAAGCGGCCTGGCAACCGTTCTCGACAAGGCAAATTGGGACATTCAGAACGATTACCTTTCGCATAAAGGCAAGTATCGGATTGTGTCGGTGAACAACGATGCCCGCACCGAACTCCGCCTGATCGACAATCGCACCAACGCGCCCGTTGCCCTCGCGGGGATGCCTGCGGGCGATATCACGGGTCTGAATCTGGGCGACAGCGAGGAGCGGATGGTGTTTTTTGTGAATAGCTCTAACGCCCCCGCGTCGCTCTACAGCTACGATTTCAAAACCCGCAAGGTAACGCCCCTTGTGCGCGGCATCAACCCCGAAATCAACCCCGCCGATTTGGTACAGGGGCAGGTGATCCGCTACAAATCGTTCGACGGCATGGAGATTCCGGCCCTGCTTTACAAGCCCAAAGGTCTGAAAGCAGGTGAGAAACGCCCGGCTATGCTGCTCATCCACGGTGGACCCGGTGGGCAAACCCGCCTGAACTACTCCGGGCAGGTGCAGTATCTGGTCAATGCGGGCTACGTTATTCTGGCCGTGAACAACCGGGGCAGCTCGGGCTATGGCAAAACGTTCTATGCCGCCGACGACCGCAAACACGGCGATGCCGACCTCCGCGACTGCGTGGAATCGAAGAAGTTTCTGGCACAAACAGGCTACGTGGACCCAAACAAAATTGGCATTATGGGCGGCTCCTACGGCGGCTACATGACGTTGGCGGGCTTGACCTTCACGCCCGACGAGTTTGCCGTAGGTGTCGATATTTTTGGCGTGGCCAACTGGCTACGAACCCTCAACTCCATGCCCGAATGGTGGGGACCGCAGCGCGACGCGATGTTCAAAGAAATTGGGCATCCCAAAGCCGACTCGGTGGCTTTGTACAACAAGTCACCGTTGTTTCACACGGCCCGCATCAAGAAGCCGCTGCTCGTGATTCAGGGAGCCAACGACCCGCGTGTGTTGAAAATTGAGTCGGACGAGATTGTGGCGAATGTGAAGAAAAACGGCATCCCGGTCGAGTACGTGACCTTCTCCGACGAGGGTCATGGGTTCGTAAAAAAGGAGAACGAAATCACGGCGTATAAGGCCATCCGGGAGTTTTTGGACAAATACCTGTTGGATAAACAAACCAACCCCTAATTATTTTTGGTTTTGCATCGGATTTGACAAACATTCTGTCCCTTACTGTACGTTATGCCGATAGATACAACCGAACCGGAAGGATAGCACGTCTAACTGCCGGTGGAAATACTAATGAATATGGGAGAAATCGACAACTTTGGCCGGCGGCAGGACCCGCCCATCCAAAATGACAAAGCAACGGTACGCTTGCCCATGCTGTTGGGCATCACGTTGGCTGGAGGAATGCTAATCGGGGCAACATTTTTTGGTGGAGGTAAAAGCATCAACACCATCGGGCGTGGCTACACGAAGTATAAGGAAATTCTGCAACTGATTGAGAACAACTACGTTGATACGGTAAACACCGACGATCTGGTTGATTATTCGATCTCGAAAATGTTGGAGAAACTTGACCCACACACGGCCTACATGAACCCCGATGATGCCGTAGCGGCTCGCTCGCAACTCGAAGGAGGCTTCGACGGAATTGGCGTGGAATTCAACATTTACAAAGACACGGTCTATGTGGTGACGCCCCTTGCGGGTGGCCCTTCGGAAGCGGCTGGTATTCAGAGTGGCGACAAAATCATCAAGGTAAACGACACCCCGTTAGCTGGCAGTAAGATCGACAATGGCGCGGTATTTCAGGCTTTGCGCGGAAAGCGGGGCACCGAGGTGAAACTGACGATTCTGAGCAAAGGCGACAAAGCAGCCCGCGTAGTATCGGTGATGCGCGACCGGATTCCGACGTACTCCGTCGACGCTGCGTATATGGTCGACGGTAAGACAGGCTACATCAAAGTCAACCGCTTCTCCGAAACCACCTACGATGAGTTTAAAACGGCCCTTGGGCAGTTGAAACAGCAGGGCATGACGCAACTCATGCTCGACCTGCGCAACAACCCCGGTGGCTATATGGACCGGGCCACGAGCCTCGCCGACGAGCTGATTTCGGGCAACAAAATGCTCGTGTACACCAACGGCAAAGATACCCGCTATGACCGCCAAACATTTGCCAAAATTCCGGGACAGTTTGAGGAGGGGCCGGTAGTGGTGCTGATTGACGAAGGTAGTGCGTCAGCGTCGGAGATTGTGGCCGGGGCGTTACAAGATCACGACCGGGCGTTGATTGTAGGTAGGCGGTCGTTTGGCAAAGGGCTGGTTCAGATGCCCGTGCAATTGTCCGACGGTTCGGAGTTACGTCTGACCATTTCGCGCTATTATACGCCGAGCGGCCGGAGTATTCAGAAGGCCTATGTACCCGGTCGCGAGGGTGACTATGAGCATGAATTGGAAGCCCGCTCAAAACGAGGGGAGTATTTCATTGCCGACTCGATCAAAAACGACCCCAAGCTGAAGTTCAAAACGGACCACGGTCGGGTGGTCTACGGGGGCGGGGGCATCACGCCCGACTATTTCATTCCGCGCGATACAACTTGGCAAACAAGTTATTTGGCGCAATTATTTGGCAAAAACATTGTTCGCGAATACGCACTGGAATACGCCAACGCTAATCGGAAATCACTGGAGAAAATACCGTTCGCCCAGTTCAACCGCACGGTCAACTTCGACGACAATGACATGGCAAAGCTGGTGAAAGACGCTACTGCCGAGGGTATCAAGCCGAACGCAGGCGAACTGGCTCGCTCGAAGAAGTACATTCAAACGCAGTTGAAGGCCTACGTGGCGCGGTACATCTATCAGAAAAACAATCGTAGTGGTCAGAACAACGAGTTTTTCAAGGTCATGAGCGACAACGACGAGACCTTCCGCAAAAGCCTGACCCTGTTCGACCGGGCGCAGAAACTGGAGCGGGGCGAGACGTTGAGCGCGGTGAAGAAGTAGTCTTTGGATGCAAGAGAAAAGACGCCAGACGAAAGACTCTTGATTGTTGTCTTTCATCTGGCGTCTTTTCTCTTGCATCCAGATCATCAAGCACGCGTCGCAAAAAAATACGACCGCTTTTCGTTCTCGATATCGTCGTACGTGTATACGCCCCGGTGCCGGTTTTTGCGGTGGTAGTTCATCAACACAAAATCGCCGATGCAGGCTGTGGTGTGGATGAACAAGGTTACTCCCCAAAAAACGCCATACTGTGGCAAAATGACCCAACCGATGCCTAATCCGGCACTGATAATCAGAAACGGCATCACGGCGATCCAAAACAACTCGCGCGTGTCATGAACGAAGTTTTGCGCGTAGGCATACGCGACCATACTCTTCCACGACCAGCCAAAACCAACTTTGGGGGCTTTGTAATATTTAAACACGGCTGCGTGGATCAATTCGTGAATAGGTAGCAATAGGAAGAAGGCCAAGAATGCGAAACTCGCTTGCCCACCCCCTTCGATAAGTGGATCGGTCACGCGTTTCAACTCTGCCGATTCGTTAGATGCCTTCCCAACCTGTGCTCCAATCCAATAACCGAATGCGGCTCCAGCCAGTATAAATCCCCCTAGAAATGCCCAGGTCGTCCAGCTTTTAACGGCTTTTTTCGGTTCTATCGGGGCTGCTTTCATGCCGAGTTCGCGCATGAGAAATTGGCCCATGTCGTCAATTTTGAACGAGTCAATCAGTTCGTAACGACCGGAGTTGTGTAGTTCGTCGATGGTAGGTTTCATGATAATGAGCTAGTAAACGATTGTTCGCCCACTAACCTACAAATGAAATTATTGGTTAACAATCAAAAACCTTCCTTCTCTTCCTCCTTCTCCTTTTTCTTCTCTTTCTCCTTGGGCGTCACGGCGTCCTTTTTCACTACAGCTTTATCCGCAGGGGTTTTCACACCAGTTGCTGTGGTTGAGCCAGGCTTGGACGGCGCACCGCCAGTAACAATAGTTTTCTCTTCCACAGCGGCAGCGGGAGTAGTGGGTTTACCCGGTGCAGCGGGGGCCGAAGCCTTCGGAGCGGGCGTGGCGATGGTACTGGGCTTGGGAGCCGGGGCCGGGCGTACGCGCGTTTTGTATTGGCTCTGGAACAAAGCTACAAATTGCTCTTTCTCATCGGGGGTAGCCGGGATAATCTCGACCGCCGACTTAGCCGCGTTTTTCGAGCCTGCCAGCAGTTTGTCGTTAATCGACTGCTCCGAGGTTGTGATGGCTAACTGACCGCCCCCGTTGGGTCCGCCCGCTTTGAACTCGTAAAACGCCCAAACTTCGTCCGACGACTCTACGTAGATCGTGGCCTCGTCGCCATTGGGTGTTTTACGTATTTCAATGAAGCCATTCATCATCACGTTGATGTCGGCGGCACCCAGATTAGCAACGCCCAGCGGCCCGATACTGTAGAAAGCATTGGCTTTTTCGGACCAGCGCAGGTCGACGTTGGAGAACACCAGCGGAACAGCTAGTTTGGGTGAAGCCAACGCCAGCGACACATGCTGATTTTGGGCCTTCGTGCGATAAGCTTCCACCTCTTTCGCACCGATCAAGGGCACAAGCTTGTCCGACAATTCGTTTAAGTCCTCGTCGGCGGCCTCGTCGTTTTGCTCTTCGATGTTGGCTTCGATCAGCTTCTTGCCAATTTCGGCAGTGACCAGTTCAGGAACGGGGAACGAGAACGCCAACAGCGTGTTGAGCCGGTATTTGGTGCTGTCGATGTTGATGTTGGCCGAGCCAGCCGCCATGAGGTAGGGCGTTTCCTGCCCAGTGTTCATAAATGACATAGGCCCCTTATACGTCATGCTGCCTTTGGGGTCGTTGAACGTGAACGCATTGGCAAGGTCCTCCTGTCCGTCGGGGCCTTTCTGAACCACACGAAACACTTTGTCTTTCTCATCGTAGCGCATTAGCCCTTGCACAGAGAAAATATCGTCGTCGCGGGGGTCTTCTTTAGGCGACAGGAACGTGGGGTATAATCCCCCCTGACCACCCCTGTAGTGAATACCAACCGTCAAGGGTTGATCGCCCTCGTTTTTCAAGTTTTTATCGACCTTGAATTCAATCCGCTCGACCACCTTCTCCTTAAACGGAATCCAGCCACCAATCAGGTCGGGGCGTTTTTTGAGCGTGGGTTTGATGAAGCCGTCCAGCGCGAGGTCTTTTTCGGGAGCCTGCATCACAATATCGCCTTTGAACGTCATGCGGGGGGCCAATTGCAGGTTGTCGCGCTCCACAATCTCGGCGCGGGCCACGGTGAAGTAGGTCGTACCCGATGCGGGCGAACCAACCTTCCGACGGCCTTTACCCACCGTCGGGGCGTTTTGGGTCGACGCAACCGCCGGGGCTACGGGGGCCTCTTTCAGTTCAAAGCTACCCATTTTGATACTCGTTGTATCGCCAGCCGCTGTGCGAAACAGGTAGGTAGCGTCGCCCGCGAAGCGCGTCCGCGAGAGCACCTGAATGTTGCCGTTTTTCAGTTTATGGTGCAGCGAAGCCGTGTCCATCTCGACGCGGGCGTTTTTGAACGCCATCATCTCGCCATTGCGTTTGATCGACACCAGCCCCTTATCGGGAATAATTCGGGCATCGGCAGATGTTACGTAGGGCACCCCGCTGATGTTCAAAGCCATTTTTTCTACGTCGTACAACGCAGCAGTCCCGTTAAACGTCAGACCGTCCTGCTCCTCGCCTGTTGCCGTGAACGTCGACGTTTTCACGTCCCCGAGCGTCGGCCCGGCCTTCATGGCGATGGTCTTGGCGTTGATGTTCCACTGCGCTCGGTTGATGTTCGTTTTGTAGGCCGCATACGGGAACTCCATGCTCGACATCAGCGTGTCGGTGATGGCTTCTTTTTTGGGCGCATTGATCGCCAATCCAACAATACCCTTCACTTGGTTAAAGTCGACATCAAGGCTTGTACCCAACAAAATCGATTTGTTGGCGATCCCCTTCTGCGGCCCCATCGACTCAATCTTAAACTGTGCGTTTTCGGCCAGGAAACCCTCTTTATTGAATTTGATGCTTGATGAAATAGCCTCCGAGTCGGTTCGGCGGAGGATGCCGTTGCCGAATAAGCCGCCCGTGCGTAACACCAGATGGCCTTCGAGTTTGGTGCTGCCGTTGTAGAAATTGAAATTGCCTTTTTGGGTCAAAATCACCATACTGTCGGCTTTAGGCCACCATTTTAGGCTGTAGTCATTCAGTTGAACGGTCGGAAAATAGACCTGCTTGGGGGCCTTGCCTGACAAACCTTCGCGAATATCGCCCTTCGGCCCGGAGGCTAGTAGCGAGTCGGTCATGAACAACATACCGCTTGTTTGCAGGCTTGCCGTGAGGTGGTTCAACACACCGTCGGCCCGGAGGCCACTTTTGTCCATCGTCAGGTTACCGCCAAATTTCACGTTCGAGCCGTTTGCCTTGCTACCATATACCGGGTAGCCACCTGCCGGAGCCTTATGTACGAAGCCGAGCGTGTTGTCGGGCATCGTAACCAGTTCGGCCTTGAACGGCGGAAAGATTCCATCGGAGTAGAACGTGCCCATAAACGAAATATCGCCCTTGCCGAGGCTGTCGTTGTCGATGGCCGGGATCTTGAAATAGACTTTCTCGTTGTAGGTCAGATCACCGCGTATGGGCTGATTGAAGTACACCGTCATGCCTTCGGGCATCACAAGCCGTTGCGTGGTTTTCTTGTCTTTCACCTGCCCCGATTTATTGTCGGGCGTGCCGAAATACACCATACCCGGCTTGTCATACTTAATGTCGCCCCCCACCTCTTCGCTCCGGCCCTGCGCAGCCAGTTTTTGCGGCACAAAGGTGATCGAGTCGATCTTGTTGAGGTTCATGGCAAACTTATCGTAGTCGAACGCCATGTTCTGCCCCGAATACCGGAAATTGCCCGATTTCAATTGTCCGTTGAGCGTGAAAGCTCGGCCTTTACCGATTTTGAGGGTTTTGTCGGTCGGAACACCGTAGATTTTGAGTGAGTCGCTAATGGTGAATGTCCGCACCCCGCGCACTACCAAAAACTTGTCGTTCAGGTTGATGGTGGCGTTTTTCACGCTGTCGTTCGACACAAACTGCGACTGAACCTGGAAGTTGTCGTAGTCGCGCTGTTTATTATACGCCAATACATAGAGAATACCCTTTTGGCTCAACCGCATGAATCCCGTATTGGGGTCTTTTGTCAGATAGCCTTCCACCACCATTCGGTCGAGTGCCCCGCTCAGCGTAGTCAGGTTCAGGCGCGAAAACTGCGCCAGATCGTCGGCCAGAAAGGTTTGCGTTTTGTTTTTGGAGATATAATTAGCCGCGATCTGCAACGGGTGAAAGCCATAGTCAGCACTCATATTGGAGTACCGTTCCGGCACAAAATAATCGAACGACTCCAGCCGCACGGGCACCTCACGCTTCGCACCAACCTGGTAGAAATCGACCTTTCGACGGGCTACGTCCCAGCGCATTACCTCCGGCTGAATGTAGAATTTGTGGTAGGTGTCGACAAACGGCACCCGTGCGTAAGCCGATTTCTCTTGCCGATTCAACCACGCCACCCGCGTTCCCTTGTCGTAGCGGAATTGCACATTCGGGTGTGTAACTGAGTCAGCGTCGATATACCCTGAAAACTGCGCCGAAGCCGCCGTAATGAGCGAGGCCGTCCGGCCGGGTGTGCCCCCCAGCGACTCTCCCGGCAACAGCCCCCCGTTAAATGACGAGTCGGGGGCGGTGCCTTTGAAATTAACATCGTTGAACTCAAACCGGTTACTCCGCACCCGAAACGACGGTTTTGCCCCGTCCATTACCGTGATCACTGCTGGTTGCCCACTCGCCGACGCACCCACAATGCGCGTACCGGCCAGCGCGAAGCCCCCCTGATACTTTACGTCTTTGTCGAGACCGGGCAAGGCCACGTCGCTTTGCCATGACATAAACCGGGGCTGCTGTGCGGCCAACGGCGTTCCCTTTTTGCGGCTCACGTACTCAAAAACACCCTTGATTGGCTTGCCGACAGCCGGGTGCGTGAGCGTCACGTCGTCGGCTTGTAGGCGCGGGTTCATGACGTTCATCGAATAATCACCAAGGGTCACAAAGATGTCGGGTTGCCCCACGGTTGCCCAGGTGAACTTGCCCCCACGTCCGACAAAAATTCCGGTGTTAAGCATCAAATCGCCCCCGGTGCCGGGAATCACGAGCGAGTCGCTGTTGGCTACCATCGCCAGAAAAGCGTCTTTGATGGTCACCACCGGCCCCACCACCGCCGGAATAGGTCGTTTTTGCGGGATGAACACCCGCCCCAACGGTTTCGCTCTTGCCGAATCGCCCGTTGGAATAGGATCGTCCCAGCCATCGAAATTGCTTGTTGTAGCCGGGGCTGTTGTGGTGCTTGTGGCCGTGCCGCTCACGGGGGCCACCTCCCCGCCCGAACCGGCCTGTGGGGTATCGAGGTAGCGGAACGAAAATGTGCCACCCTCAGCGTAGAGTTTGTTGTAGGTGCCCGTGTAAAACAGTCGACGCTCCAAAAACTGCCGGGTGGCATTCATAACCTGCCCAAACGCTTTGGCGTCGCCGTTGGTAAACTGTTTTTCGGCGATGGTAAGCAGATCGTCGAGATTTACGGGCTGCGCTGAAGGTTTTTGGCTGTAAGCCGCATTATAAAACGTCTCGAACAGGGGGGTAAAATGTGCCACGGGCTGATACCGCTTGACGTTCATTTTGCGGCTCAGAACCATCAGCCGATCACGTTGCGCGGGGGTCAGCCGGTTCTCCGACCAAAGGGACTGCAAATTCATACCTGCCCGCACCGACACGGCATTGCCCGTTGCCATCAGTTTTTGCACGTCGGCCACGAACTGCTCCGGGTTTTCGGAGAGTTTCACGACCTGACCAAATACAGGGACTGCCAAAAGCCAGACGAATATTCCTATAATGATTCGCCTGTTGAAAGGAGATTGTGCAACCATACTCTTATAACGATTTGCCCGCTTCAAGTTGCAGAGCTTGAATCAAATTAGCCATTAAAAACATGCACTGGTCTCTCTCCCAAAACAAATTTGCCACAAAGTTCGCTATTTGCGAACTTTGTGGCAAATCTACGCGTATTTTATGCGAATACATGCCCTTAAAACGCTAAAACAGTTTTGGCAAACATACCCCGACGCTGAAGCAAGTCTAAGAAATTGGTACACCAAAATTGAAAGCAAAACGTACTCATCACCTCAGGAAGTGGTGGGCGATTTCAACAACGCGGACTATGTTGGTAATGAACGAGTTGTGTTCAACATAGCTCGTAATAAATATCGGCTCATCGCTGCATTCAATTACGTATTTGGACTTTGCTTTGTAAAATTCATCGGTACACACAAAGAGTATGATGCCATCGACGCTAAAACAGTAGAGTACAAACCCTGAACAGATATGGAACCCATTAAACCGATTAAGTCAGAGCAAGAGTATGAAATGGCTTTGAAACGTTTGGAAGGCGTTTTTCATGCAAAGCCCAATACGCCGGAGGGAGACCTTCTGGAAGTGCTTTCATTGGTCATTCACGAGTACGAGAAAAAGCACTATAATATCGAGCCGCTTTCAGCCATTGATGCCCTGAAATATGAGATGGCCGAGCAGGGGCTAAACCAAAGCGGTTTAGCCCAGCGAATAGGCATGAGCAAAAGCGCAATTTCAGAAATCATTAATGGAAAGAAACAAATGAGTGTTGCATTCATGAGGTTTCTTCACAAAGAGTTAGGCATACCAGCTACTAGCCTGTTAGCTTAACAACACAGCTTATCCCATTGCCGCTACCCAAGCCCCATCGTCTTTCATAAATACCTGCGAGGTCCATTGGTTGATCGACATACCATTGATTGGCGACAGGCCCGCTTCTTTGGCTTTGCGCTCGATGTCGATGGCGTCGTGTTCATAGAATCCGCTGACGAGCAGGTAGGCTCCGGGGCGCATCAGGCTCGCATAGGTGGGGATTTCAGCCAATAGCACGTTCCGGTTGATGTTGGCCAGCACAATGTCGAAACGGCTTGCCGGGTCCACGTTGTCGATGGTGCCTTGGAACACCCGAATCTGTGGGCAGTGGTTCAACTCGGCGTTCTCCTGCGCGTTCTCGACAGCCCACTCCTCAATGTCGAACGCCAACACGTCGGCGGCCCCCATCTGAGCGGCCAAAATCGCCAGAATACCCGTGCCGCTGCCCACGTCCAACACGCCCTTGCCCACATGGTCGATACCCAACTGATGCTCAAGCATCATGGCGGTGGTCTCGTGGTGTCCCGTCCCAAACGACATTTTGGGGTTTATTATGAGATCGTATTTGAACCGCGAAGAACCGTCACCGGGGGCCGGCTCGTGGAACGAGGCCCGCACCCGTACCGTACCGGCCACCTCAATGGGCTGGTACGATTGCTCCCATTCGGCGTTCCAGTTCCGTTTCTCCAGCGACGTAATTTGATACGTAATGGCGGTTTGGTCGGCATATTTCGCGATCACCTCACGCACGGCAACCTCGTCGAACTCCGGTTCGGTGATGTAGGCGTTGAGGCCCTCGTCGGTCTCAACAAACGATTCAAAGCCCAACTCGGCCAACTCGGCGGTCAGGATATCGGCGTAATCAGGCGCGAGGGTTAGGGTTAGTTCGGTATAGTTCATAGGGGAGTTACGACACCCTGCCAGTGGGGTGCTAACCCCCTGGCAGTGGTGACGTGGGATTAAGTCTCAGAATTGTGAAATGTAGAAAGTAACCTAGCCTTCAACCACTGCCAGGGGGTTGGCACCCCACTGGCAGGGTTTTCTTATTTCAGCCGCTCCTGTAACGCTTTAATTTTAGCTTCAGCGTCGGCGAGTTTTTGGCGTTCGCGCTCGACAACATCGGGTTTGGCGTTGGCTACGAACTTCTCGTTGGCGAGCTTTTTCTGCGTCGAGTCGCGGAACCCGATCAGGTAATCCAGTTCCTTTTGAGCCTCGGCCCGCTCGGCTTCTTCGTCGACCTCCCCGGCGATGTTTACGAAAAACTCGTCGCTCTTTATCAGAAACGGAACACCTGCCAGTTTCTCTTCAGAGCTTTTTGGAGCATACGCAACGTCGACCGCGTTCGCCAGTTTAACAAACAAGCCTTCGAGCGGTCGGTAGCGGTCGGGAGTCTCGGTCCGAATCGTCAAGGGCAACTCCACTCGTGGCGACAACCCCTTCGCCGACCGTAAGTTGCGGATGTTGCTCACGGCCTCTGTCAGGATAGCGAAGTCGGCAATGATCTGATTGTCCACCTCACCCGCCTTCGGGAACGGGGCCACGCAGATGCTCGCGCCCGACTCACGCTCCCGTAGTTGTTGCCAGATTTCTTCCGTGATGAACGGCATGAACGGGTGCGACAGTTGGAGCAACTGCTCGAAAAAGTCGACCGTAGCCGCGTACGTTTCGGCGTCCATCGGCAGCGACTTGTTGGCCTCCTGATCGTAGGGCGGCTTCACCATTTCGAGGTACTGCGAGCAGAAATCGTCCCAAATGAGCTTGTAAATACTCTGCAAGGCATCCGAAATCCGAAACTTGCCGAAATGGTCTTCCACCTCAGCCAGGGTTGCGTTCAGGCGGGATGCGAACCAGCGGATGGGCAACTGCTCACTGCTTACTGTCAACTGCTCACTGACCTCCCATCCTTCAACCAACCGGAATGCGTTCCAAACCTTGTTGTTGAAATTACGGCCCTGCTCGCACAGTTTCTCGTCGAACAGGAGGTCGTTGCCGGCTGCCGAACTGAACAGCATACCCGTACGGACGCCGTCGGCTCCGAAAATTTCGATCAGGTCGAGCGGGTCGGGGCTGTTGCCGAGTTGTTTCGACATTTTACGGCCCTGCTTGTCGCGCACCATACCCGTGAAATACACGTTGCGGAAGGGCCGTTCCTGCCGGTATTCGTAGCCCGCCATGACCATGCGGGCCACCCAGAAGAAAATAATATCGAAGCCCGTAACGAGGTCGTTGGTCGGGTAGTAATACTGAATATCAGCGTTGTTTGGCTCCTTGATGCCGTTAAATACCGATATGGGCCACAACCACGACGAGAACCAGGTGTCCAAAACGTCCTCATCCTGCGTCAGATCCTGCTCGGTCAGGGCAAAGAGTTGGTAATCACGCTGTGCCTTTCGAAGGGCTTCGCGCTTGTTTTTGGCGACGATGATGGTTCCGTCTTTCATGTAGAAGGCCGGAATCTGTTGACCCCACCAGAGTTGGCGCGAAATACACCAGTCGTGCGGGTTCTCCATCCAGGACCGGTACATGTTTTTGAACTTGGGTGGCACCAACTGCACCACATCGTTCATGACGTTGTCGAGCGCGGGCTTGGCAATCTTGTCCATTTTGAGGAACCACTGCAACGACAGCTTCGGCTCGATCACGGCGTTGGTCCGCTCCGAGTAACCCACGTTCGATTTGTATTCCTCGGTCTTTTCGATATGCCCAGCCTCTTCGAGCATCATGATAATCTCCTTCCGGGCCGCAAACCGGTCTTTACCGACCAGAATCTGCGCCTTCTCGTTGAGCGTGCCGTTTTCGTTCAGGATGTCGATCACGGGCAGTTTGTGCTTGATGCCCAGTTCGTAATCGTTCGGGTCGTGGGCGGGCGTCACCTTGAGGCAGCCCGTCCCGAAATCCATTGTCACGTAGTCATCGGCAATGATCGGTATGACCCGATTGATGAGCGGGATCAGGGCTTGCTTGCCAATCAGACGCTTGTAGCGCTCGTCGTTGGGGTTCACGCAGATCGCCGAGTCGGCCATGATCGTCTCAGGCCGCACCGTGGCGATGGTGATAAAGCCCTCTCCTTTTATCTCGTACTTGATGTACACCAGCTTCTGCTGGATTTCTTTCATGATTACCTCCTCGTCCGATACGGCGGTGAGGCCCTGCGGGTCCCAGTTCACCATCCGAACCCCCCGGTAAACTTGTCTCTTGTTATAAAGATCAACAAACACGTCGATCACCGACTCGTACAGGTCCGGCTCCATCGTGAAGCGGGTGCGTTCCCAGTCGCAGGAAGCACCGAGTTTGCGGAGTTGTTGGAGAATAATGCCGCCGTACTTCTCTTTCCACTCCCAGGCGTAGGTCATAAACTCCTCGCGGGTGAGGTCATTTTTTTTGATGCCGCGTTCTTTGAGCATGTTTACCACTTTGGCCTCAGTGGCAATGCTGGCATGATCGGTGCCCGGAACCCAACAGGCGTTTTTGCCTTCCATGCGAGCCTTACGGATCAGCACATCCTGAATGGTGTTGTTGAGCATGTGGCCCATGTGCAGCAGCCCCGTCACGTTGGGGGGCGGAATCACAATGGTGTATGGCTCCCGTTCGTCGGGGGTCGACTTAAACAGGTTGTTATCGAGCCAATACTGATACCACTTGTCTTCGACGTCTTTCGGACTATAGGTTTTCGCGATCATAGCGCAAAAATAAACCGATACGCCAAATAAACGGTAGGTGGCTCCGAATCCCCTGCTTTATAGAAGCATGAATATCGCAATTATTGGCCCTGCCAAAGTGGCCCATCTACACGCCAAAGCCGCCCAACAGGCGGGCAACCTCGTCGCCGTTTATGGCCGCAACCGCGAACGCGCCGATCTATTTGCCGCTCAATACGGCATCAACGCCTACACCGACATTGCCGAGATGATCGCCCGCGAACAGGTCGACGTGTGCGTGGTCTGTACGCCCCACCCGGCTCATCGCGAGGTAGCCGTACCTGCCCTCGAAGCTGGTGCCCACGTGTTGGTCGAGAAACCGTTGGCGGCATCGGTCGAGGACTGCGACGCCATGATCGAAGCCGCCAAGCGGAGTAATCGGTTCTTAGGCACCGTGAGCCAACGCCGGTTTTATGCCTCCAGCACCCGCGTGAAGCAAGCTATTCTAGACGGCAAAATTGGTAACCCGGCTCTGGGCGTGGCGCAACTGCTCGGTTGGCGCAGCGAGGCCTATTACGGCAGCGACCCCTGGCGCGGCAAGTGGAGTACCGAGGGGGGCGGGGTGCTGGTAAATCAGGCTCCGCACCAGTTAGACTTGCTGCTTTGGTACATGGGCGAAGTGGAGTCCGTATTTGGCGTTTGGGCCAACGTAAACCACCCCTACATCGAAGTAGAAGACACGGCTCTGGCCATTGTCCGGTTCAAAAATGGCGGACTGGGCAACATTATGCTGAGTAATTCGCAAAAGCCGGGTTTATTCGGGAAGGTACATGTACACGGCAGCAGTGGGGCTTCGGTGGGTGTGCAAACCGACGGTGGGTCCATGTTTGTAGCGGGGCAGTCGACTATTCTGGAGCCACCGGCCAACGACCTTTGGACGGTCCCCGGCGAGGAACACCTTCTGGCCGACTGGGTTAAAGAAGACGCCGACCATTTCCACTCTGTCGATAACATGGTGTTCTTCTTTGCCGAGCAACTGAAGGAGTTCTGCAAGGCCGTTGGCGAGGGTCATGCGCCCGCCGTTACGGGCGAAGATGGCCGCAGGGTGGTGCAGTTGTTTCAAGCTATTTACGAATCGCAGCGAACGGGGCAGGTGGTCTTTCCGAACGAGAGGTGAGAACACAAAAAAGAAAGATATAATGAGTATTTATTGTTAAATAAATTTGGGTTAAAAAGCAAAAATTTAACAGAGAAACTTTTGTACAAAACGTATAAAACGCATACATTGGTGGCCTTTAGTGAGAATTCTTTTCCTACCCTACCCAATGCCTGCTACGTATACAATCAATTTACCGGGGAAACACCTCGGTCGAGATGCTAGTGCTATGTCTGTTGGCGTCGAACAGGAGCGATTTATCCTGAAACACGGCGTGGCTCCTACGTGTACAGATATCACAAATTTGTTAGCGCGAATGGCTCGAAAGGGCGTTTGTAGCTACCAATTGTCATCTGACCACACCGCAGGCATTGCTACCCGCACCACTCCCTGGGGCACGCTCGACATTAAGCCGGATGGGTTCACCCATGTTCTGGAAGTAGCGTTTCCCCCCGTGCCAACCCCTACTATATTTGAATCTATGCATGCCGAGACATGGGGATATATACGAGAAGCGGCCCAGCAGGAAGGATTGTACTTTTCTGATATAGGTTGTTTGCCCGACCACTTGCCTAACGAACAGGCCTTTCCGGTCTCGGCACTGGCTGCCGACCGCCAGGGAAAACTGCTTAAACGACCTCTGCCAACGCGAACGTTTGGCTCGGTAATGCTCTCATCGGTCATGGCTGCAACGCACGTTCACCTGCCCGCTCTGCGCTCGTCGGCTTCAACAATGGCCCTGATTCCGGTCTTGTACAGCTACGAATACCTTGTTCCGTGGCTCTTCAGCCGGAGCCGTCAGTTTCGCGGGCATTGGGCGCATTGCGTGCGTCCGCTGATCTATCGCGACAGCTTTGCCGACTCGTACCGGGCGGCTGGGTTTCCGGTACGCGTTCCAAACTCCCTCGAAACATACGATCAGTTAGTGGCTGATAGTGAGTCGTTTGTGCGCGATTATTCGTTCATTGTTCCGCGTTCGTTCGGCACCGTTGAGTTCCGAACAGCCTGTAGCCAAGCCTCCGTCGAAGCTATTCTGGAACTTATTGGTCTCTACCGGGCTATTTGGCAACTGGCCCTATTAGGCGAGTTCAGTGCTGTGCCAGATAGTCGTTCGCATTTTTATGCGGTTTGCGAGCATGGTTCAGCCGTTGTCGATCCAGCCGCCCAAAGCGATCTCGAACGGCTCAGAACCGTCAGCGAATCGCTTCCCGACGAGTGGGCTGTATTTGCCCGACGTGCGCTTTCGCGGGCTTCTCAGGTAGCCTATGTGTTTGACGAGCTGTTGTATGTGTAAACTGCCGAACAAGATGTACATTGAGCCATGCGGCAATATCGGTACGCAAACTACGAAAGCAGTCTACGCTCCATGATCCTCCGTACTACCTCCGAAAACCCCGATTTTCAGGCACTCGTTGCTGAATTAGACGCCTATTTGGCCCAACTCAACGGCGAAGAACATACGTTCTACAATCAGTTCAACGTGATTACAGCCCTCAAACATGTGGTGGTTTTTTACGACGTTGACATGCCCATAGCCTGTGGGGCCATCAAACCCTTCGACGACCACACCGCCGAAGTCAAGCGCATGTTTGTGCTGCCCGACCGGCGCGGGGGTGGGTTGGCGGGCGAGGTGTTGGCCGAACTCGAAGCCTGGAGCCGTGAACTGGGTTGCTCGGCAACCGTACTCGAAACCGCCAACGACATGCCCGACGTCATCCGGCTTTACGAAAAACACGGCTACGAGCGCACACCAAACTACGGACAGTATGTGGGTATGCCCCGAAGTGTGTGTTTCAGAAAGGTTATATAAAATTTCCGTTAAGACCGAATCAAACCCCCCTCTGTTTCGTTCTCTACTTTGCGACCGGATTACTGTCGCGCCGTTGCGCTGAATTACAAACCTTAGACATACTTTATGCGCCGAACGAAGGGATGAAGACCTATTATGACCTAATCGACCAGACGTTTGAATTTCCCACGCTGGAATTCAAGACGGAGAACGACAATTTGTTGTTCAACAATGTGCCCCTGATGGACATTGTGAAGCAGTACGGAACCCCTTTGAAGCTCACCTATTTACCAAAAATCACGGAGCATATTGATCAGGCTAAGTCGCTGTTCAAGAACGCCATGAAGCGGTATAATTACAAAGGTAACTACACCTATTGCTACTGTACGAAGTCATCCCACTTTCGGTTTGTCCTCGAAGAAGCTCTCAAAAATGGCGTTCACCTCGAAACGTCGTCGGCGTTCGACATTCCTATAATTCGGGAGTTGAACCGCCTGGGGAAGGTACACAAGAGCACGTATATCATTGCTAATGGCTACAAGCGTCCGCTCTACACGCAGTATCTGCGCGAGATGATCAACGATGGCTTCAATGTGATGCCCGTGCTCGATAATCTTAAAGAAATTGAGGCCTACGAAGAAGGAATCACCGCCGATACCGTGAACTTTGGCATTCGGATTGCTACAGATGAAGAGCCGAACTTCGCGTTTTATACGTCGCGGTTGGGAATTCGTTACAGCGATGTGAACGAGTTGTACCGGAGCAAAATTCAGCATAGCGGAAAGTTCAAGCTTAAAATGCTGCACTTCTTTATCAATACGGGCATCAAAGACAGTGCGTATTATTGGAGTGAGTTGAGCCGGTTCATGTACAAGTATTGCGAGTTGAGCAAGATTTGCCCCGATCTCGATTCAATCGACATTGGCGGTGGCTTACCGATTCAAACCTCGTTTCAATTCACTTACGACTATCAGGCCATGATCGATCAGATCGTGGAAAGTATTCAGTGGATCTGCAACAAGAACAACGTGCCGGTGCCGCACTTGTTCACCGAGTTTGGTAGTTATACGGTCGGAGAGAGTGGAGCCGTTATCTATGAAGTAATTGACCAAAAACTCCAGAACGATAAGGAGTTGTGGTACATGATAGACGGATCGTTTATCACACAACTGCCTGATTCCTGGGGTCTTGGACAGAAATATATCATGCTGGCAATCAACAACTGGGACAACCCGTACCAGAAAGTGAACCTTGGCGGGCTGACGTGCGACTCTCACGATTTTTACAATACCGAAGCGCACAGTGCCGACCTGTATTTGCCTATTTTTGAGCAGGAAGCCGAGCGGCAATACGTGGGTTTGTTTCATACGGGGGCATATCAGGAGTCGTTGGGGGGCTATGGTGGCATTCAGCATTGCCTGATTCCGGCCCCGCAACACGTGATTGTAGACAAAGACGAAAACGGTAACCTCCGAACGCGTCTGTTTGCGCCAGAACAAAACAGTGACGTAATGCTCAAAATTCTGGGCTATAACGCTGCCGAACCCGGCCCTACCGAGCTACACGAGGCCGGGCTGCGTCCAGTCCAACAGGAAGCCGCCGTGGATGCCGAACTTGAGGAAGAACCAGAACTAGTAGAGAAAGATTAATAGCGAAATACCATGAAAAAAGTATTCACCCTTGTTGGCCTGATGGCCGTTCTGACCCTGAGTTCGTGCGCCCGCCGGGGAGCTTGTCCAGCCTATGGCAGTGTGCAGAAACCAGCCACTCCTGTAGCGCAGGCACGGGCATAAAAATTCGATTTATCAGGCCTCGGCCAGAACAAGTCGGCTTGCTTCGAGCAGATCAGCCGCATAACGATCATCGTTGTGCGGCTCTTTTTTGTTGGGTGTAATCCGAACCGTTCGCACGCCCACCCGCCGACCGGCCTGCATGTCGCGCAGGGCGTCGCCGAACATCCACGAACGGTCGGGGTCAATGTTGTATTTGGCTATCGCTTTTTCGAGCATGAGCGAATCGGGCTTGCGCAACAGCGAACGCGTATTGTAGTCGGGGTGGTGCGGGCAGTAGTAAATATCGTCGAGCACGTTGCCGCACTGTTGCTGTAGAAACTCGAAGCAGCGCATTACGTCGTCGCGGGTATAAAGACCTTTTGCAATACCGGCCTGATTGGTCACGACAATGAGCATGTAACCTGCTTTTTTCAGTTGCTGAAGTCCCTCGGCCACCCCACCCGGAATTACCATGTCCTCAACGCGATAGACGTAGTCGGTACGGTCTTCGTTGAGAACTCCGTCACGGTCAAGAAATACACACTTATTCATAAACAGACGATAGGGCTGGTTGCAAGCGCAATTTAATGATGGATAGCTAATCTATCTACCCATAAAGTGCAAAAAATTATTAAAAGGTTATTATTTAAAAATCAGATACAGCTTATCCTTAGCTGTTTTGTCATCCCGACAACGGAGGGAGCTACTTTACAATCGCCCGACTTGAGGGAGCAGGGGCTAGATCCCTCCGTTGTCGGGATGACAAAAAAACGTCCACACCATCACCTTCCCGTCGTCAACTCCTTCACTAATCGGTCGGCTTTGTAGATGTACCGCATGGCGGCTACCATACCGCCCGCATGAACCGATATGCTCCGGTTCTTGTCGGGAACAAAAATGAACGATCCCGGCAAGCTTTCCATATTTCCGTCGAACACTAGTCCCACGGCTTCACGGTTTTTGTTGATCATCGGGCTACCCGAGTTGCCACCAATGATATCGTTGGTCGAAATGAAGCACATGGGCTGCTTTAATAGCTCGGCGGGTGGGTTGTTCCAGCGAGCAGGTAGTTTCCAGGGGTCTTTGTTACCGAACGAATAGCTCCGGTCATACAAACCCGCAAACGTAGTGATGATGGGAGCCACCGTGCCGTTGTAAGGGTAACCCCGCACAACACCGTCGTTGATACGCAACGAGAACGTAGCGTCGGGCGGCACCGCCGTACCGTACACATCGTACAGATACCGGCCCAATTGTGCCCGCAGCACCTCCTGCTTTTGTTGCAATGGGCGCACCTGCCGGCTCGCAGTCATGAACCGACCCATTGCCGCCCGGGCCACAACCAGCATTGGGTCGCTGTCGGACGTGATGCCACCCCCACGTGTCACGAGGTCATTCACATACGCTTTGTCGAGTAACTTGGTGTTGTTGAGCAAGTAAGCGGCTGCTTCTTTGGGCGACCGCCCGCCCAAAGCGGCCTGCACATACGGGTCATTTGCGCCCAGAGCCGCCTGTGCTTCGGTCAGGTGAGCAGCCAAATAAGCCTCTTCGAGTGCGCGACTTTTGAGCGTGGGGGCCACCATCAGTTCACGGGCCTGTTCGGCTCGCTGTGGCTGCTTGGTAACCATCTCGCCGTATTGCGACAGGTTTTGGGCAAACGATAAAACCTCGCCTTTCAGCAGCGGATTGGGCGACAGAAAGGCGTTATCGTTGAAAAGTTTGTTCAGTTCGGCGGTGGTTGCGGCCAAATCATCCCAGGTTTGGGTGGGTATGTTTTTCTTTTGTGCTTCGGCCCGGAATTGCTTCTCGAACGCGGCTTTACGGGCTATCAAATACGGATCGCGCAGGCCCTCCAGTTGACCGCCCATGGCTTTCAGGCTGTTTTCGTAGCCGAAGATCTCGTTCAGGATACTGTCGCTTTTGGCTGTCGCGTTGTAGGCTTGCAGAATATTGGAACGGCCCCGGAGCAGCGTCGTAACAAATGGCAAGTAGCGATCCCGGTCGTATTCGAGTTCGGCAACGGTTTTGAGCCGCTCGGTGCTGCCGGGGTTGCCCGTTACAAAAATAGGTTCGCCCTCGCGGATGCCGTTGGTGTTGAACTTGAAGAAATGGGTTGTCTGTAGGGGTTTGTTGTTGTCGTAAACCCGGAAAAACGAGCAGTCGAGCGCGTAACGTGGGTACGTAAAATTGTCGGGGTCGCCACCGAAGAAGCCCAAACTCAATTCGGGCATAAACACCAGCCGCACGTCGGTGTACCGTTTGAAGCCGTAAAGAGCGTACCGGCCACCGTTATAAAAAGTGATGGTTTGCAACTCTAATCCTTTGAAACCGTCGCGAGTAGCATACTCTGTTTTGATAGTTTCAAACGTGCGCTCACGAGCCTGAAGCTGGGCCGTTTCATTGCTGCCTCCCGCCGTCATGGCATCCTGCACCCGCTTGGTAATGTCGACAATCTGTACCAACTGATCCACGAACAAACCCGTTACTTTACGTTCTTCGGCGGGTGTTTTGGCAAAAAAGCCGTTGTTGTTCAAGTCCTCTCCCTTGCGTGCCACCCCCGTACCCGATTCGCGGGCGCAGTGGTGATTGGTCATCACCAGCCCATTGGCTGACACAAACGAAGCCGAGCAGTAATCGGCGAACCGTAACGACGCCAGCCGAACCTCCTCGAACCACTTGTCGTCGGGAGTGAAGTTATAGGTCTGTTTGAAATAGTCTTTGGGTGGCGTATCGAAGGTCCACATCTTGCCCATATCGAACGGGCCTGCCTTTACAGTGTCGATGTTGATACTTGGCGTGGTTTGGGCCACAGCCGCGCTAAACAGGCTGGTAAGGATTGCGCCAGCCAGCGTAAAAAAGGGTTTTCTCATGTGCAATTCGGAAAACAATGTAACGAAGGTATGACACCGTTTGTTGACCTGTTCTAATACAAAACGCGTCCTGACCCGTTTAAAGCAGATCAGGACGCGTTTTGTGTTAGTGAGTTAAACTTATTTAAGTCTTTCTTTTAGGAAATCCATCAAATCGTCCAGGCGACCGTTGACCGCATCGAACTGCTTATTCACTTCGCCAAACTGCTTATTTACTTCGCCGAACTGCTTATTCACTTCCCCGAACTGCTCGTCAACTCTTGCAAAGCCGGTTTGGGTATCAACCGTTAGTTTGGCCACGGCTTCAGCAGTCATGTCAACTTTTCGTTCAACCCTCTGAGCAATCTCTTTGGCCTCAGTAGCCACGTCGCGAGCTTCAATAGCCACATCGCGAGCTTCAATGGCAGCCCCTCGTGCGCTAATGGCTATTTCTTTGGCCTCACCGGCCAAATCTTTTGCATCAAGCGCAACTTCCAGAATTTTACCGGATGTATTCGCTAACTGCTTGATTTGGGCCGTATGCTCATCCTGCTTGTGCAGAACTTCCACTAGTATTTCTTCAATTTGACCGAAACGTTTATCAGGATTCATTGTGTGCGATGGGCTTCGTGTTGCGTTCGCAATATAGGAATTTCCCCTAAACCATCTCGTTCTTCACCAGGAACTCCTGTTGCTTAATGTCCTCTTTACGCACGAATGGTCTGATAATCAATCGCGTACCACGCTGATAGGTAAAGAATCGGTAAATCCAGTTGCTCAACACGACGAGCTTGCTCCGAAAGCCAATCAGGTAGAAAATATGTACAAAAAGCCAAGTTGCCCACGCCATGAAACCGCCGAGGTGGACGCCCTTCGGCAGGTCAGCAACAGCGCGGTTCCGGCCAACGATAGCCAGATTGCCCTTGTTGAAATACCGGAACGGCTCCATTTCGCGGTTGCGCATCAACTGACCCAGGTTCTTGGCTAGCCGTTGTCCTTGCTGAATGGCCGGTTGCGCCACGCCGGGGTGTCCATTCGGAAATTCAGGGTCGCCCCCTTTCATGTAGGCGAGGTCGCCAATAGCAAATACATTGGAGAGACCTTTGATTTGGTTGAACTCATCAACCAACACCCGACCTCGCTCAATGCTCTCGGCAGGAATTCCGTCGATGAGCGATCCCGTTACGCCAGCCGCCCAGATGAGCGTTTGGCTCTTCAATTGCTCTCCATTTTTCAGAACAACCGTTTGCCCGTCGTAGGTATCAACCAGTGTTTTAAGCCTGATCTCGACGCCTAGCTCGGTTAGGTATTTGTGTGCCCGCTCACTCGATTCGGGGTCCATTGGCGGCAGCACTCGGTCAAGACCTTCCACGAGGTAGATGTGCATCCGGGAAAAATCAAGCCCCGGATAATCGTTGGGCAATACGTGGGTCCGCATCTCGGCAATTGACCCGGCCATTTCGACGCCTGTTGGTCCACCACCCACCACCACAAAATTCAAAAGCGACTGTTGTACGTCCAGATCGCGGGTGATGCTCGCCTGCTCAAAACACTGTAACAACTGCGAGCGCAGGTTGAGCGCGTCGGTCATTTGCTTGAGCGGGAAGGCATATTTCTGCACTTGGGCATTGCCAAAAAAGTTGCTCTTTGAGCCGGTGGCAACCACCAAATAATCATAGTGCAGATCACCGATAAGTGTTTGCACAGACTTCTCGACCGGATCAACGCCCGTGACACGCACGAGCCGGAAGTGAAAATCGTCTTTATCGTCGAACAACTTACGCAGTGGTTCGGCAATAGAATCAGGCTCAAGGCCTGCCGTTGCCACCTGGTACAACAAGGGCCAGAAAGCGTGGTAATTTTGCTTATCGAACATAACCACCTGAAAGTCGCGACTGTCGAGATTCAGAGCCACATTGATTCCACCAAAACCACCACCGATAATAATGACCCGCTTCTTAGTGGTTGGAGGAACGTTTAGGGAAAGTTTATCAAATTCTAACATAGCCTTGCGCTGTTAATCAAACCGTTGAGTTTCGTTCTTCTTTTACCAAAACGGAGCGGCATTGTTTATGAAACAACAAAAAATGAAGATGAAGGGTGCAATATTCTTTCTTAAGCGTACGTAATGATTTTGGTTAACAGATCATAAAATCGGTTACCCCTTGATCTTCATTCCAACCTTTTCACACCAATTACACTCTTTATCACAAAACCTTCTTTATGAAACGACGCTACCTGCTGCTTGCCGGCGTTGCCTTTTCGGTCCACACCGCATTTTCTCAAACACCCAACCAGCCCGCTCCCCGTCCGGCTGCACCGCGCTCGGCTACCACCCGGTCGGTCGCCACAGTCAGCGGCTACGTACGCGAGGCCGGCAGCCGGGAAGCCCTGATTGGGGTAAACGTGTACCTGCCCGGCACCTCGACCGGCACCACCACCAACACATACGGCTTTTATTCGCTCACGCTGCCCGTGCAGGATAGCGTCCGGCTTGCCTACTCGTTTGTGGGCTATGAGGCCGTGTTGCGGAGTATTTCGCTTCAACGCGATGCCCAACTAAACGTGATGCTTACGCCCGGAAAGCTCCTGACCGAGGTGAACGTGACCGCTAACCGAATCGAAGAGAAAGTAAGCGACACGCCCCAGATGAGCCAGATCGACATTCCTGTTAGTCAAATCAAGAAGATTCCGGCGTTTTTGGGCGAGAAAGACGTACTGAAAGTTCTGCAACTGATGCCGGGCGTTCAGAAAGGCTCCGAAGGCCAAACGGGCATTTACGTGCGTGGGGGTGGCCCCGACCAAAACCTGATTATTTTGGACGATGCCGTGGTGTACAACGCCAACCACTTGTTCGGGTTTTTCTCGGTATTTAACGGCGACGCGCTCAAGAGTGTCGAACTGACCAAAGGCGGTTTCCCGGCCCGGTTCGGGGGGCGGCTCTCGTCGGTGATCGACCTGAACATGAAAGATGGCAACCGCGAGAAACTCCACGGTGAGGGTGGCATTGGCCTCATTGCCTCGCGCCTGACACTCGAAGGGCCATTGACCAAATCGAAAAAAGGGTCGTTTTTGGTATCGGGTCGGCGCACATACCTCGATGTGTTGGCGGCCCCAATTATTGCCGCAGCCAGCGAGGGCGATGTGAAAGCCGGTTATTATTTCTACGATTTCAACGCAAAGGCCAACTACGACCTCGGCCAGAAAGACAAAATTTACCTGAGTGGCTATTTCGGGCGCGACCGCTTCTACGCCCGCGTGAAGGATGAAGGCAGCAACAACGGACTATTCTGGGGTAACGCCACCTCTACGCTTCGCTGGAATCACCTGTTCTCACAAAAGCTGTTTGCCAACCTCTCACTCATCTACAGCGATTACAAGTTCCAGATTTTTTCGGAAGAAACTAGTCGTTTTAATCCCGCCGATCAGTTCTCGTTACGGTACACATCAGGGATTCGGGATTTATCGATCAAATGCGATTTCGATTATTATCCCTCGCCCCAACATTCGATCCGGTTTGGGGCGCAAACTATTGCCCACCGCTTTACGCCAAGCGCGTTGGTCGTGAAAAACGCGGGCGACCTAGATTTCAACCGCAAGATAGACGACATCAATGTGCAGGAGTCGGGCGCATACATCGAGGATTCCTGGCGACCCACCGACCGTTGGCGACTGAACGGGGGCCTGCGTCTGAGCCATTTTGTACATAAAGAGGTCAATTACCTCCGGCCGGAACCACGTTTGTCGGTGGCTTACAAACTCAAAGCCGATCTGTCGCTGAAGGGGTCATACTCGCTCATGAATCAGTACGTACACCTGCTCTCGAACACGGGCCTGGGCCTCCCCACCGACCTCTGGGTGCCCACCACCGACCGTGTGGCCCCGCAACAATCGGAGCAGGTTGCCCTGGGACTTGCCAAAGATTTCAACAGGTCGGGGTTGTCGCTCACGGTCGAGGGGTATTACAAGACCATGAACAACATCATCAATTATAAAGAAGGGGCAAGTTTTCTGTTTCTGGACGATCCGCTGTCTGCCGATCAGGTGCGTTGGGAAGACAACGTAACGGCGGGTCGGGGTTGGTCGTATGGGGCTGAGTTTCTGTTGCAGAAAAAGACCGGGCGTTTCTCCGGCTGGGCGGGTTACACCCTCTCCTGGACGCAGTGGCAGTTTGCCGAGCTGAACGGGGGTCGTACGTTTTTCCCCCGTTACGACCGTCGGCACGATATTTCGCTGGTTGGGATCTACGAACTAAGCAAGCGCATTACCTTGTCGGGCACTTGGGTTTACGGCACGGGAAACGCGCTCACAGTGCCGTTGGCGGAATATAGTGCGCCACAACACAACCCCAGTATCCGGCAGGTTGCGAATAGTAATCGCTTTGTGGCAAGCCTTTTTGATGTGGGGCGGAGTGTTACCGATTATGGTAGCCAGCGCAACACCTTCCGGGCCGAAGCCTATCACCGATTTGATTTTGGCATTCAGTTTCACAAGCAGAAACGGCGGCACGAGCGAACCTGGGAGATTAGTTTTTACAACCTGTACAATCGCCGAAACCCATTCTATTACAGTATAGAACCCGTTTCGGAGAAAAACGCGCAAGGCCAAAACGTGACAACCCGCACCGGCTTGTTCCGTTACTCCGTGTTTCCAATTGTGCCTGCGTTTAGCTACAACTTTAAATTCTAATCCGCCATGAATCGTATTTTCCTTCTTTTCCTTCTTCTCCCCGTGTTCCTCAGTTCCTGCGAAACGGGGCTTCGCAATGAGGTGGACCCCGACCGGCTGAACCGCGAGGCCAGCAAATTGGTGGTGGCTTGTTTTATTTCGCCCCAGGATACCGTGTTGGCTGCTCGCATAGGTTTATCAACGCCCGTGTTGGGGTCTGTAACGGCCACGAATTCATTCCTCAACGTGACTAATGCCAACGTGACCATTACAAACGGCTCTCGGCTGGCAGCACTCCGATATGGAAATTACAATGGTCTGGGGGTGTACGTAGTATCGGCGCGGGATTTCCCAGTATTGGAAGGGCAGACGTACACGCTCAACGTCGAGACGCCCGATGGAAAGAAGGTGACGAGCCAATGCACCATTCCGGGACCGCCCCCCACGCCCGAAGCCCGTTTCGACTCTACAGTTCAGGAGAGTGGGTTCTCTTTTAGCAATGGAGTTAGAACACCCTTCATTACAAAGGAGTATGGCCTAAGACTTCAGTGGACCGACCCCGCCGGGCAACGAAACTACTATCGGGCAGCGGGTTTTTTTCGATACCAACCCATAACGCTGACTAACCCTGCCCTGGTGCAACCGCCAACTGTATCTACTACGTTTTTCGACAACAACGGTTTGCAGGCCGATGCTGCCAGCACCGATGGAACCAGGCTGGTCTCCCGTAGGGGTATCTATCACCGTTACAATAATAATGGCGGGTTCTTCTCGAATCCAATTGTTATCACCAATCCAGATAATACCACTACAACAATTTTTTGCCCGACATGTACCACATCAATTACTGGCCCCAGCGGAACCACCAATATATCTCCTCCACCGGGCAGTATATCCAACCCTGCAAGCCAAACAATTGATATCGGCAAGGTAACTTTGAGTAGTATTGTCCGTCAGGCCGAGCTTACCTATTCGCTCCTGCATGTTGACGAAAATTATTACCGGTATCAAGACGCCATTTGGCGGCAGGGTGGAAGCGATGGCAATCCCTTTGCCGAACCCGTGCCGATACCCACGAACATCAACGGGGGCCTCGGTTGCTTCGGCGGTTATAACCGAAGGTCGGTAGTGTTAAAAATAAAATGAAGAAGGGGCCGCAATGCGGCCCCTTCTTCATTTTATGCAGGTTGATTATTCATCACCTCCGTTTGCTTCCGAATCGACTCCATGTGGATGATCTTGTAAATTTCTTCCACGAGTTCGGGGTAGAGGTTCAGTTTCTGACCCAGTTCGGTACGGGTTTTCAGGATCTCCTTCCAACGGTCGGGCTGGAACAGGGTCACGTTGTTATCGCGCTTGTATTCGGCCAGCCGCTCCACGAGGGCCATGCGGGCACCAAGCATCTCGACAATCTGCCGGTCGACGTTGTCGATGTTTCGGCGCGACTGCTCCAGGAAGCTCTGGAATTCGATGTTAGCCGAGTCAACCTGCCGGATTTGCAGGTGGTCGAGCATCTCGCCAAAAGCCGCCGGGGTCAATTGCTGAGCGGCATCGCTCCAGGCTTTGTCGGGGTCAATGTGCGACTCTACGATTAGGCCGTCGTAGTTGAGGTCCATCGCCATTTGTGCCAGTTCGTTCAGGTAGGCACGCTTGCCGGCCATGTGGCTGGGGTCGCCGATGATGGGCATCTGGGGGAAGATCGACTTCAGCTCGATAGCCATCTGCCACATCGGGATGTTGCGGTACTTGCTGGCTTCGCCCGTAGCAAAGCCCCGGTGAATAGCTCCAAGTTTGGTGATGCCCGCGCCCGCCAACCGCTCAAACGCACCCACCCAGAGGGCTAGGTCGGGGTTCACAGGATTTTTGACCAGCACCGGCACGTCGACACCCCGCAGAGCATCGGCAATTTCCTGCACATTAAACGGATTCACCGTAGTGCGGGCACCTACCCAAAGAATATCGACGCCGTATTTTAAGGCAAGTTCGATATGCTCCGGCGTGGCAACTTCCACCGCAAACGGCAGACCTGTTTCTGCTTTGGCCCGCTGGAGCCAGGGGAGGGCGGCCTCGCCCATGCCCTCGAAACTGCCAGGGCGTGTACGGGGCTTCCAAACACCCGCCCGAATTACATGAACGGCGTTAAGGTCTTTCAGTTGCCGGGCGGTTTCGACTAACTGCTCTTCGGTCTCGGCACTGCACGGACCGGCGATAATTAACGGCTTGCCATTGGTTTCGACCCACGACTCCAACGGCTGTACAACTAACTCAGGCTTCATAATTCTCTGTATTCAAATTAAGGTAATGCGTATTGCTGGATGCGTAATGGCATTAATCTACCCGATAGGGTATTTGGAACTTTTGATTCGAAAAAGTGGTATATTTGCAACCGGATTCCACAGAAAAACCGGGAACAAAGGTAAACTTTAAAAGCTCGTTTTTAGTCTGTTGAAGTAGTTTTTGACGCTATTCCTAACCAACCGTACTTTACTTTGTTGTATCGTTTAACACAACGTTCCGGTTCTGCTTGGAGCGTTCAACCTTCGTGCTAGTACCCTGAAAAAAGGGCTTACACTATGTCGAATAGAAGTAATCTAATGCCGACAACTCTGCAACGGCCCACTGAGGTGGCGTCCGTATCGTTTGAGGACACTTCGATTGCCTTCACTTGCCAGTCTGATTTCAAGTTACGGAAAACGTACTGGCTTTTTGCGTTGATGAATAAGGCTTGGCTGGTAAATTTAGGGACTTTTTTCATCAAAATTGCCCTGAAACTCCAGTTGCCAATCAAAAAGCTCATCAAAAGCACCATTTTTGACCAATTCTGTGGGGGCGAGAGCATCCGCGATTGCGAGAAGACAATCAACAAACTGCACAATAATCACATTGGCACGATCCTCGATTTTTCAATTGAAGGCGAGGAAAGTGAACGAAGCTTTGAGGAAACGACCCTCGAAATTCTACGTACCATTGAGCGGGCGAGCGAATCGAACGATATTCCATTCTCTGTATTCAAAGTGACTGGTGTGGCAAGTTCTGACCTGCTCGAAGCCGTCCAGAAAGGCGAGACACTCTCTACCGAGGAACAGGCCGCTTACGACCGCGTTCGCGACCGGGTGAACCGCCTGTGTGCCCGTGCTCATGAGCGCAACGTTCGTATTTTTATCGACGCTGAGGAGAGCTGGCTCCAGAACACCATCGACTCGTTGGCATACGAGATGATGGCCCATTACAACCGCGAACGGCCTGTTGTGTTCAACACGTACCAGATGTATCGTTGGGAAATGTACGACAACTTCGTGCAGGCCACCGAAACCGCCCGCGAACAGGGTTGTCTGTTGGGTGCCAAGCTAGTTCGGGGGGCGTATCTGGAGAAAGAGCGCGTTCGTTCGCACGAGGAGGAGTATCAGGACCCCATTCAGGCCACAAAAGAAGACACCGACCACGATTTCAATCGGGCCATCGACTTCGCTCTGAATAACCGCGATACCGTCTCGATTTGCCTGGGCACACACAATGAGCAAAGTTGCCAATACTGTTTCGGGCGAATGAAGCAACTCGGTATTGCGCCCAACGACGAACACATTTGGTTCGCGCAGTTGCTCGGCATGAGCGATAATATCTCGTACAACCTCGCCAACGCGGGGTATAATGTGGCAAAATATGTGCCGTATGGTCCTGTGGAGGCCGTTATGCCGTATTTGTTCCGCCGGGCCGAAGAAAATAAGTCGATTGCCGGCCAAAGCAGCCGCGAGTTCAAGCTGATCGAAAAAGAGATGGATCGGCGGAGAGCTGCGAAATGTTAAGTGAGCAGTAAGCAGTTGCAGTGGGCAGTTGCTGACGCACAGCTAATTGTTAGGCGTCAACAACTGCCCACTGCAACTGCTTACTGTCAACTCTAAAATTATGATTCAGAAAAACCCGCTCAAATACTTCCTGTTTGCCCTGTTGTTGATTGGTATCGACCAAGCGTCTAAACTGGCCGTTCACCACTACATGCAACCGGGCTTTGCCGGACAAATTGCCCTGATTGGCGACTGGTTCAAGCTCCATTATGTGTTGAACCCCGGCATGGCCTTCGGTATGCAGCTAAGCCATAACTACGGCAAACTGATTTTGAGCGTGTTCCGGCTTGTTGCCATGACGGGCATTGGCTGGTATCTGGTCCATTTGGCCCGACAGGGCGCACCCAACGGTTTGCTCTGGGCCATGAGCATGATTTTGGCCGGTGCCGTGGGCAACGTGATCGATAGTACGTTTTACGGGGTAATGCTGGGCAACGCCCCTTACGGCTCCATAACGCCTTGGTTTCACGGGCAGGTGATCGACATGGTTTTTGTGGATGTATGGGAGGGTTTTATTCCCGATTGGGTGCCACTCTGGGGCGGTCAATACTACTCGACGCCCATTTTTAATATTGCCGATTCCTGTATTTTTATTGGCGTCTGCCTGATCCTGTTTTTCCAACGCCGGTTCTTCCGCGACCACACCTTCGACCCCGATGGACAACTGCCGCCCGATGCACCTACTAATGCAACTGCTGCTGTGCTTCCGACTGGTGAGTTTACTGAGGAAGTAACTGATAATCAACAAGAACATTCGCCTGTTGCTGCCATAGAGGGCCAACCCACACCAGAGTTGGGCAGCGAAGAAGACAGAGCAAAAAAGGGTGACTAAACAGTGTCACTATTTTTTTTTTTGAGTGAATAGTGCATACATTTGAGAAAGCCTCTTCATCAACTGTATGGCCACCAACTTGTTAATCCTGCACCACCGCCAACTCATTGCCCAGTCGGTGGTTTCCCACGCTGAACGCCAGGGGTATCGAACGGTAGTAAACCCATCAACACTAGCCGAAGCAAAAGCAACTGCGCTGCGTTTTGTGCCCGACATAGCCTTGGTCGATGTGCAATTTGACGATGACAACGGGTTCCGGGCGGCTCACCTGCTCATGCAACTGAATGCCATAACCCGCGTTGTTCTGGTGTTGCCGCCCGAAGCCGAGCATCTCCAACCGGCCCTGCTCACCGACGCAAGCGGCTACCTGCCCGACACATTCGATCTGCCCGAACTGGACATCTGCCTACAACACCTGCGCGACCGGTTTCGCTACATCAGCCCGACGTTTGCGGCCCAACTGCACTTCCCCCTGCCCACCACCGATCCTGCCGTGATCGCTCGCCTTGACGGTTTATCGGTCCGCCAAAAGCAGATTTTGATTCTGACATGCCGGGGACTGATGATCTCCGAAATCGCGGAGCAATTACATATCTCGCCCGATACTGTTGCCTCCCACAAGAAAAACATAGCCAACGCGCTGGGGCTGAAAAGCCGCCGGGACATTATTTACTTCATGAGTTCCTATGGGGAGTGGCTACAGGCCAACGCACAACTTGTGGATTAACCTCTACAGATGATGAAAAACCCTCTGTAGCGGTGATTGACACAAACATAATCCTTCCCCTACCTTTGTAAACAACAAAGCCGCCCCCTCATGTTGGCACAGTCGGAGCGGCTTGTTGAGGTCTTATTTGTTTCACTAAAACCGATTGCAAAAGTATGAAAAAAAGTTTTTTAGCATGCATTGTGTTTGCAATAAGCTTATAAGGGTGCGATAACCTTGGTAATGAACCCAACTTGACACAGCCCAAAATTGACGTTCAATCCCAAGCAAGAAGGGCTAATGTAACTCTTGAGTCATTTATTTTTCCACAGAACTTTGAGAAAAATACAAACCATGTAATTAAAAGTAGCGTGGAGTATTACCTTTCGAAGGGGAATAAGCAGAAAACAGATAAGGTCATTGGTAATCTCAAGAGAGTATTTGGCCCTGAGAGTATGGAGGGATTCAGTGTGAAGAACTCAGACTTAGCTTTGAAAAAAATAGTGGAGGATGTACGAAAGAGCACTTCTCCAACAATCGGAAATTTCGTTTCAGATGAAGCAAAAAAGCAGATAGACGCGATTGTTGCGGAACTTAGAGTATGTTTTGTTAGCTTATTTGGCGAATCGGTTGATGATAATGGAAATGAAGGCAATTCGGAGCATGGCCTCCGAACTTTCTATCGTTTTCT
>RDXN01000051.1 GCA_004292855.1 Cytophagales bacterium | reverse complement strand
GTTGGGTAAATTTGGCCATTGGTTTGTTTGGATTCGACACCCAAAAATAAGCCAGGACCATCTATTCGGCTGACTCTTTTTTGTTTCTCTGTTTGGGGGCACCCCCAAACAGAGAAACAAAAAAGAACTTTAAGTGAATTGCACTTCAAAGTTGAATTCAAGTTGAATATATTTTTGAATGCATAATAATTGCCATAAACTACAATTTATCAAATACCCCGTCGATAATGTCTGGGTCTAAATCGGCCAAATAGATCCGGGTAGTCCGTTCGTCCTGATGCCCTAGAGCCTCACTGATGATGCCAACCTCAACGCCTGAGCGTCTCAGCGTTGTTGCAAAGGTGTGTCGTGCTACATAGCTAGTGAGGGCTGTTGCAATGGCAAGAGATTCACCGATTGTTTTTAGATCCGCATTTACTTGCCCCAGTATCTTATTGCAGCGATTGTGCCGTTGCATTTCTGTTTTGTGCAAGGCTGTGTGTAGAACCGGGAAAATGTATTCGCTGGGGGCTGTTTCGGTTTCTGGGCGATAATGATCTAGAATAGCCATTGCCTTAGTTTTGAGCGGGATGGAGAATTTTCTCCCTGTTTTCTGGCGCGTATAGTTAAGACGCGGATTACCATTTAGATCCAAACCAATATTTGCCCATTTTACCAGAGCCATATCCACGAAGTTGACACCACCACAGTAATAAGAAAACAGAAATAGATGTTTGGCTAATAATAGTCGGGCAGTGTTGTCGCGGAGACTGGCATATTGTCCCTGATATGGCTCTGGCTCGTACGCTTCGATTTTTTGAATATCCGAAGCACTGATGGCGCGTTTGGAAGTTTTGGTGTTGAACTTGCCTACAAAAAACTTACGTTTTTCGGCTTCATTTCGGGCAAAAGGATAGCTGCTTTCTTTGGCATATCCTTCGCTGATAGCTCTATTAACTACCGCCCGAAGCGTCCGAAATTTAACGGAGAGCGTTATTTCGGAAAGCCCTTCTGACCGCATTTGGGCTTCCCATCCATTACAGAATTTGACAGTCACTGCGTCAAAGGGAACGTCCTTGCCTAACCCAATGTATCGCTGCAAATTGTTCCCAACGTCCCGGTACACTTTTCGATTCCCTACCTTGCCTGTCTTTTCATATTGCTCAATCAAATGATTGAAGTAACTCAAAAGCTGATATTTCCGAAGTTCCTTCCGATCCTCAGCCACCTTTATTGTGATTGACTCTGAACTGTGGGCAATATCGGCAGTAGCTAATTCATCAGCAGCATTCTCATATCGTTCGACCCACTTTTGTAATGACACCATCAACTGCCTTTTCTTATCTTGAGGGCAGTTTTTACCAAACATATTCTTTTTTTCATTCCAGTAATCAGGATGAAGAGATAGGCCGGTTGCAATATAGCGAACCTTGCGCCCTTTGGTAATGCGGATGTAAAAAGGGTGAGAGCCATCTTTGAGTCGATTGTGTCTAAAGTATACCCACTTGATCGTTGCTGTTCCCTCTTTATGTTCGGTTTGATTTGCCATTTTTTCTAATAAAACATCTAATAAAACAAATATGGAAGACTAACGGTAATTAACTGAAAGTAAATGCCGTCACTTAGTCTTTTATCTTGCTTTTTTTCAACAATATATGCAATTAACAGAAACAAATGGAAAATTACAAATACAGCTTCCCAAGCTGCAGGCCGTGGGTTCGAGACCCATTTCCCGCTCATTCAGAATCAGCCAGTTAACTATTTGTTAACTGGCTTTTTTGTTGTACTACTGACACGTTTACGAACACACCCTGCTGTGATTCATGTGTTTGTACGAAGTTGGACCGCGACGGCGGACCGTTCGAACCAACTACAATAGGTTTGCAAGTCAACGCCCATTCAATGAGCGTACTGAATTGAAAACAAGACGATAACCTCGCTTACAAAATAAAACTCACCGCTTAATAAAGTATCCCAAATCTAATGCTGTGATCTCCCAGAAATTTAAACTACTAATCGTAATTTTATGTCTCTATCCACTATCTACTTATCGTCAATGCAGTCCGCACGAATCCGCTTTTACAGCAGCCCAGAGCTTTTGAATCAAACAACCATTGTTTGGCTTCAGGGCGACGGAAACTACACTCGTATACATCGACTGGATCACGCTCCTCTGGTGGTTTCTTACACCCTTAAACGATTCGAAGAACACTTGACAGGTTTTGTACGTGTAAGGCGGGATGTAGTTGTTAATCCGGCGTTTGTTAAAACCTGCTGGAAAAGTGGACCCGAACCATTTACCCTATGCCTGATTGACGGTACCGTTATCAAAGCCCCACGCCGTAAATGGCGAAGTGTTATGCAACAACTGGAGAAAGCCAACGTAAAACTTAATTTCTTAACCGATTAACTAGTAACAAACAACTCATCAAGCCGTTTGCAGCTACGAACAAAAATGACTGCTCTCCTGTGAAAACAGGCATTTTATTAGAGAGTATCCATTTTTAACGGCTGAGCTAGTAATTGTGTGTACCAGTTCGATGCAAATGCATCGGGCAAGTGTTTCAGGTCGGAGGAGCGGTGTATATCACTGCCAATGAAATGAATCGATTTTTCCTTTAGCAGACGTTGTGCCATCTGTTGTACCGTTTGACCGTAGTATTCAGTCAACGACAGAAGATTCATTTGAAACAGACACCCTTTGTCCTGCAAGGCTAAAAGTTTGTCTATATCGTCATGATAATACCGATACCGTTCTGGGTGAGCCAGAACAGGAACGTACCCCTTACTTTGCATAGTGAAGAGGTTTTCTTCGAGTTGATATGGAGGGGCTGCCCACCCCGTTTCGATCAGTACATATCGATTAGCACCAAAACTCAGGAGTTCGTTAGCACGCAGCAATTTAATAAAGTGGTCGTCCAGTAAATACTCGGCAGCTACGGTAAAGGTGAGAGGTAAGCCTTCGTCGATGATCGCCTGCTGAACGGCCTCTGCTGCCTTCAGAAGCTGCGTATGGGTGTTTGGATGGTAATCTTCGCTGATGTGGGGCGTGCTGATAACCCTGCGAATGCCCCATGTCGCGTACTGACGTAGGCATTCCATAGCTTGTTCCAGGGTCTTTACCCCATCGTCGACGCCCGGCACCAGATGGTTGTGCAGATCCACCGGCCATACACGAGCCATACGTTGGGTAAGAGATTCTTCTGAGGGACGAAGCCACTGTATGAGTTGTTGCCACATAATAAAATCTGGCGAATCTACTACGTTTATGTTTATTTATACTATAGTTTAGGACCTATTAAACCAGTCTCTCCACGACCTTCCTGCATGAAGCACATTATCCACTTAATACGGTTTGTTCTTGTTTTATTCATCTCCCTGATTTTAACGGATTTAGTAAACGCTCAAGTGAACCTGTCGGGTAAACCCGGCCTTCTGTTTATCCCATCGGCGCGTGGCTTAACCGACGGCGAACTACTGCTTGGAGTCACCCATAATCCAATCCGGTACGCCGTTTCGGGTATTAACAATCTAGGTTCGACAACTTCCCTCAACGGAAACGCAGAGAATGTTTTTTATGCTACTCTATGCGTATTGCCCCGTTTCGAGATTTCCTTCACCTTATTGCGCCCCATCGGCTACCTGCCTCTACGGGCGCGGGGCATTGGCGACCGGCAGTTCGACCTGAAGTATCAGATCCTGACTGAGCGGGAAAAACGGCCGGCATTTGCCGTGATTTTGTCGGCCCCATTCGGTCTGAACAACTCGCTCATTACCCACGCTCTCGTGGCCACTAAAACCGTTTCGTTGAACGAACGGGTTAAAGCCGAATTTACTGCTGGCTACGGTAGCCCCTATTACTTCGACAAAAGCGGGGACGCCGATAAGTACGATTTTCTGGGCGGTTACGAGTTGCGAAACAAAAACGAAAATCTGGGGCAATATCTGACCGGGCCGTTTGGTGGGGTTGTGGTTCGGTTTCAGGATAAGTTGGGTCTGATGGCCGAATGGGATTCCCAACGCGTCAATTTGGGCGGTTATGCCACTCTGTTCAATCGGCTTACGATTCAGGCTGGTTTGCTCAACTTTGATCAGGTTACGGTGGGGGCTTCCTACGCGGTATCGTTACGAAAATTACCCAAACGCATAACCAACCTTATCCCATAAATGGAACAGAGCCGTCTACGCACAGGGGAGTAACTCCCGGCATAGACGGCTCCTGTTTTGTTGCCACCCCATAAACCAATACCGTTTGTGAAACGCTATTCCCTCATTTCCATTCTGACATTTCTGATTGGTCTGCTCCCAAAACTTGCCTGCGGGCAGGGCGTAGGGCAAACCGGGTTAAATTACGAAAACCTGACCGTCGATACAGTCGCCAATACGGTTCTATATGAGCAGCGACTCTACCGGAATCCGCTTATTGGCATGCTCGAATTGGGTGCGGTTGTGAGCCGCCCGGCCACCCGCGACCTGATTCCGTTGCATCAGGGTGTACCCATCGCCCGGTATCGACTTTCCCCCTCGCTCAACGTTACACCCTTGTCTTTATCCGAACGACAGGCCATTAAGCAGTTGGCCCCGTTCCGACCGACACGCTACAAACTGGACTTTCGCTTGCAACCCGAACTGATCGCCCGGTTTGGGTTTAAATCCAACCCATTCGAGACGAAGACCAACTTGCTGCTCCAGACACAACTAATGCTTTGGCGAGGAATGGCTCTAAACATTGGGGCTACGTTTGCCCTCATTAACGATCTCGACAACGAACGAACCGGCGTCCGACCAGGGCCTGTTTTCCTGAACCAGTTTTTGGCTCTGGACCGGCAGAACTTCCTGAGCCTGTCGCTTGGGGCGTTCCACAACAATCAATATGGTCTGAATGCTCAATATCGGTGGGCCGACCTGAGCGGGCCGTGGTCGTTTGGGGTGGAGGGGAGCCTTACCGGGTTCTATTTTTTTCCGGCACGTAGCTACTACTACGAACGCCCCAATCAACTGATGCTTTTTGCCGACGTGGCCTACCGGCTTCCGGTCCATGCCCTCACGCTCAAACTACAGGCAGGGCAGTATCTCGACCAGCAGCGCGGAGTCCGGTTCGACCTGATCCGGCAGTTTACCAATGTCGAAATTGGGTTCTTCGTCACGAAGCTGCCCGTTAGTTCAACGCTTGGTTTCAACTTCGCTATTCCGGTGCCGCCCGGTCGGGTGGTGCAGGGCCGACATACCCGGCTCCGCACATCGGAGGAGTTTCGGTGGGAATACAATTACAACGGCTCGGCCAACGTGGGTGCCCCTTACCGGCTTGGCACCCGGCTCGATGCGCTCCTCCGCCAGTACCACCGTGATTACCTGCGGAGCCAGTTATGAGGGGAGTAGCGTTTGCAAATCCGCAACAAAGCGTTGCAAAATCCGGTCTTTGTCCAAATGCTGCTCGGCGTATTGCCGGGCGTTTTGGCGGTAGGGCGTGAGGTCCATATGCAGAGCCTGCTCAATGCCCGCCTGCAAGGCATCAGCCGATTCGGGTTCAATAGCCAATCCAATCCGGTGGGTCTCAACGAGCGAGTAAAGCGAGGTGCCCGACACCGCCGTAATCAGCGAAAACCCGCCAGCCGCCAGAATGCTCGTGAGCTTCGAGGGTAAAACCAGATCGGAGGCCGACTTGCGTTGAAGCACCAGGTGAATGTCGGCGGTAGCCAGCAGGGCGGCTAGTTTTTCGTAGGGTTGAAGCGGAAAAAACTTCACCTGCGTGAGCTGTAGCTGCCGGGCCATCTCGACCAACTTTGGCTCGGCTCCCCCCGATCCTACAATCAAAAAGTACAGATCCGTACGATGCCGTAACTGGTTGGCCACGGTCAGGATCATGTCTAAGCCCTGTTTTTCGCCCAAACTGCCGGAGTACAACACCACCCGGTCGGTTTCGGATAAGCCAAACGACGCCCGCAGCGACTCGCCGGGGGGCAGGGGCCGGATAGCCGTCCCGTCGACCCAGTTTGGAAACAACAGGCATCTAGCTTTCGGTAACCCTTTCTGAACCAGTTTCCCGATCATACCCTCGCTGATGGTCGAGATGCGGGTGCAGCGGTCCAGGATAAACCGCTCGGCTTTGATAAGAATATTCAGAAACGTCTGGTTCTTGAGCATACCCAGTTCCTTGGCCATGTCGACCTGCAAATCCTGAATATGATACACCATTGGCACCCGGCGCAAGCGGGCAAACGCCAACGCCACAAACCCCAGGTGAAACGCCGGAGCCACGCAGATGACCACGTCGGGGCGTTTGCCAACCAACGCCCGGAGCCAGTAGGGCAGGCTACCCGCCACAAACGAAAACTCGTGCAGAATCCGCTTCACCGACGTCACGTTTTTGGGGACGTACAACGGGCTGCGCTGCACAACGGCCCCCTCGATTTGTTCGGTAACCCACCCCCGACCAGCGTGGGAGGCATGAACGGCCCACTCAGGGTAATAGGGCAGAGCCGTGATCACCTCGACCGAATGGCCCTCCCCGGCGAGCCACGCGCCCATGTCGCCCGTGTATTTGCCAATACCCGTTAATTCGGGGTAATAATTGATACCGTAAATCAGAATTCGCATACGTTGAAAAGAAAACTACTAGTCAAGGCCATAAGCGGGTATCCAGTGGTAATCGACTGCTATGTTTCAATTGGACAGCCCCGAATAGAGGATGTTCGGGGTGAATAAGCAAATTGTAGGAAATGTCGATGATAACCGACGGGACCGCCAAAGCCAGGCTGAAAGGCGAGGCTAACCAATCCAGGAAGATAGTTGTGTTTCGGCCAGTGTTCCAGTGCGCCAGTAAGGAGGCAAAGCCAGCGGGTCGATCCAGAAGATGGATTCTGCCGATTCTGGCAGTTCGATAGTCAGGAGGTGTAAAGAAGGGAGTTGGCTATAACCAACATGGGGAAAATGCACCATCGTCTCCAGCAGAGCCAAAGCGGGCGATGTGGCCGTGTATAAAACGCCATGCTGAGGTGGGTTCCATCGGCCACCCCCATTCACGGTTGACCCGATAACCGATAGTGGGTCATAGGGGTCGGTATGGAACGGTTCTTTAACAATGCGGTAAACAAGCATCCCGGATTAGCTGAAAACACCCGTTTCAATACGACCCAGTACATTTTCGACCAACCGGAAACCGGATATAGTATCTAACACGTCCAGCGGAGTTTGAGGAATAGGTACGGGCAGTTGGCTACTTCGCGTCCGATCTTCATTGACACGTTCTGCCAAATCGAAAGGCTCATCAAAACGGCCCATTTGCTGGGTTATCTTCGTTTGAAGACGTGGTTCGGCCCATTCAGGGCTAAGAGCCAACTCACTCAGGGGTGTTCTTAACCAAGACGCCAACTGATTTTTCCGGCCATCGAATATATGCGAACCCCGCTGCACAATATGCTCCAAAAGCAAAAGCCGTTCGGCGGCATCGGCGGCCAATAACTCATCGGGCCGCTTTGCGTGCAGACTCCGAATCGACATGTTCAGGATACGGGCCATCTCTTTGTCGGATAAAGCGGCCTGAGAGGCCACTTCGTCTACCTTCCGGCGTGGAATACCCGACCGGGTTTTGCTAATTACCCTTTCAATAGTTGAAAGATCATCGAGAATGGCTTGCGCAAAAACAGTCATACTAAAAAGTGCTAAACTACATTTAATTAAATGCAATCTAGCACTTTTCAGTCGAACAAGCAACTTGCTATAGGCGTACTTACCAATGAATAACAATCATACCGTCGCCCCCGCGACCGCCACTTGTGTAGCCTGCTCCACCGCCCCCGCCCGGAAAGCTACCTTTCTGGACGTAATATTCGTCGGTCTTGTACAGGAGTGACGATGAATTAAGCAGGGCAAACTGCGCACCGTAGCCCGCCGGTTGGGCACCGTAGGCCGTGCCGCCGTTGCCACACTGCACCAGCAGAATAAACTCCGACGCGCTCCGTTGACCGTAGGAGAGAACGGCGTTGCTGCCGCCCCCGCCCCCCACGCCAAACCCAACCGTCCCCGACGGAATGTAGCCCGGATTCCCGTAGGCATCGCCCCCGTTGGCGTTGACGTTCTCGGAGGGGGTGTTTACAAACGAACTCCCCCCACTAAACGCGGGTGTCGACGGGGTGGCCCCGGCTCCCCCAACGCCCACCGTGAGGGTAAGCGACACGCCGGGGGTAACACCCAGCACGCTGCGTGCGTACGAACCCGCTCCCCCGCCCGTCGCGCTCACAAGCGTACCCGTGAAGGCTGTTTTCTCGCCCCCGCCCCCCGCGCCCCACACCTCGACCATAACGCGGGTAACACCAGCCGGAGCTACCCAGGTGGTGTTGGCCGTGATTAATTTCCGGTTGGTAAACTGCCCGGCTTCGGGCGCGTTGGTGTGTACATACTGCCAAGCGTTGCCGTTGTGAAACGCCACAGTTTGGGCATCGGTGTTGTAGACCAGATTCCCGGCCTGCTGCGTAGCCACGGTGCCTTGTTGGACCGTGTTGAGCTTCGGCAGCGTGACCGAATAGGGTTTGAGGGCGTAGGTCTGCTGAGCAACCGAACCGGGGCCGGTGCTCATAAGCGCGACGGTAGTCAGTACCCGCAGGGCCGACAAACAAAACGCGCTCTTTCGGGAGCGCGGGGGAGTGTAGAAAGTCGTCATAGTGTATTGTTTATTCAGGATGTATTCAGGGAAGAGGTATCAATCGAAGCCGGATCAGGAACCAGGTGCCTACCGTACCCAGCGTTATACCTGCCAAAGCCCCGATACTGCCCCAGGCAATATCCCCCCAATCAAAATGCCGGTTGGGGATCTGAAGCTGACCGACCTCGGCCACAAACACGACACCCATAAACCCAAGTATAAACCCTACCCACCGCTGCCAGGGTTGGTGGGTCGCGAGTAGATAAAACCCCGATAACAACCCCATCCCCAGAAATAGAATCCATTTATTCAAAGTAGTCGTGGGAGTTATTGTTGCTATATTTCTTTATCTCTTACAACAATTCGTCGGGCCTTCATTAATCTATCCGACACGAAATTCAGGTCACGAATAAATATCGTATTATGAGCACCAGAAGTATTGATTTCTATCAATTTTCTGGTGAAGGGATCATACTGATATGACATAAAGCCTAAATCTAAAAGTTTATCATAAATTTTGGCTTCATCATAACCATACCTTTGTCCTGAACCATTAAGCTCAATAATAATTGCCTTCAGTTCTTTCTGAATAAGTGCTTTCTCGGCTCCTTTCAAAACTTCCGTTTCAAACCCTTCAACATCTATTTTTAACAAAATGGGTTGCCTGCCTTTTAGTACGTTATCTAAAGTATTTATTTCCACATCAATAGTCCCCTCTTCATCACCGCTTGCAACATGGTTCATCGTATCATGGGATTTAGTGAACTTGATGTGCCCAGTGCGATTTCCTAGTCCCAAATTCAACGATTCAACGCGATCATGAATGTTGTTTACAGATATATTATTTTTCAAATGCTGAAATGTACTTGGGACTGGTTCTATCGAAATTGCGTCAGCTCCAATTTCCGCTGATGCCAATATTGTGAAGCTGCCAACATTTGCCCCAATATCAACGAAAAGATCACTTGGCCTTAATAAATGTAGTAAAAAGCCCATATCATAAAATTCATGTAAGCCACAGTATAAATTTTGCGTGGCTCCTGCCATACCTTTTACTATTATTAGTCTACTGTTTTCTGTGAATTTATACACTATAGGATGACCGTTCAAAATAGTATTAAGCTGCCATTTAGCAAACCGCATTACGGCACCAATCTTGTTATCTTTATTAAGAGGATGACTCGTGATGAATTTAAGTAAACGCAGCATATTTTACGTGTTTGGAGAGAATCAGAAGTTCGTTCTGTTTATGAAGATGTACTTTGTAAATTGACATTATAGTTACCGCCAGCTTTGTAAAGTGCTTCCCGACTTCAGGAAAGAGTTTTCTCCACTTCAACAGGCGGATGGCTGGGAGAATAAGCCGGTTAATCTTTAGCCATCTCTCTGATTTTCAAATAGACCTGAGTAAAATAGGCCATTTTGAGAATGGCAAAAGCGAAGCCCCGCGAACCGTCCCGAAAGCCCCCCATAAGGAAAAAACTGCCTAGAAAGTAAAGTGGTCCTAATAAAGGCGTCCTCATCAGACCATACTTCACCCGTTGCATCCACGTAAAATGCCCCCGATCTGATCCACCGGGAGATCGGGCTTCATTGAGTGTTTTTAAATACCGGGCGGCTTCCCAACTTGAATACTCATTGTGCTTAGTTACGTAATACGAAACGCCCCGCAAGTCCTGATGGTCAATTTTACTCCGAATCATCCCAACTTCGCCATTCAGCACCGGGTGTTCGTGTATTTCCATATCGAGCTTGCTCCACTGATCTTCGTCGATGCGCTCATACTCGCCAGCCGCTACCTGAAACAGGGCCAGTTTATGCAGGAAATAACCTCCCTTGTTCACCTTGCCTAAAAAATAGATGGTGTAACGCAGCCAGTAACCCACGGTAGCATCATTACGCGACAGAGTTTCCCGCAATTCCAATTTGAATGCCTCAGTCAGAAACTCGTCGGCATCTAAAAACATAACCCATTTAGTGGCAGGCGTATGGTTGCGTAAATACCAGTTGCGTTTCTTCGGAAATTTGCCATCCCACACAAACTGAATCACCTCAACGCCATGTTCGCGGGCAATGTAAACCGTATTATCGGTGCTGCCCGAGTCAATAACAACCACCTGCTTTGCCAAGTCAGGGCCGATGGCCCGAAGGCATTTGGCAAGGTTTTTCTCTTCGTTTCTGACGGGAATGGCAATGGTGAGGTCAAGCATTATGAACGTGGTATGTACCCGTTAATTCTCTGTCTTTAAGCGGTTTACAGGGGTGTCCTCCGCAAATCATCCAGGCAGGCATGTCTTTCTGTACTACTGAACGGGCACCGATAACAGTTCCCTCACCAATGGTAACGCCCGGATGGACAAAGACTTCAGCCGCTACCCAGGCATGATCGCCAATGTGAATGGGTTTGGTGATGAGCGGGAAACCGGGTTGTGTATAATCATGTGTACCGGCGCACAAATGTGCTCCCTGCGAAATCACGGTTCGCTTGCCAATGGTAATGTGGCCCTGAGAATACAGAATGGCCCCGTTCCCAACTCCGCACTCATCGCCCAGCGTTAAATTCCAGGGTGCCCAAATCTTCACGTTGGGATAAACGTGTACCCCCCGGCCAACGGTAGCCCCAAAACGGCGGAGCAAAAACGAACGCCACCGATGGAAAGGTTTTGGAGAAAATTTAAAAAGTAAAGCATTTACAACGCCCCAAGCAACTCGTGCCACGCGGTTTCTTAAGGAAAACGACGGACCAGTAAATGTATCTTTATTATACATTATTTCAAATAAAAGGCTACTTATTTACTCGCAATACAAATCTAGTTTGATTGGTAAGCAACTCTTCTTCGGTATAGTTAGGTAGTAATTTCTCAAGCAACATTGGCGTAAGATATTCCTTACCTAACTCTTCATGTTTTTGCTTCACTTCCATTATTTCGAATCGTTCAGTAAACAGATTTACATAGTCTTTAATTCTTAATTTATTTAAATATGTATTGACAGCAAAGTCTGGGTTTAAAAGGTGTTCCCAAGGTCTATCACGAGGTGCCTGTTTTGTCAATACATCATACGGGTAGTAATCAGGATCATGCCCTCCACAAATTCCTGTCCACACGTTAGGACGAATTACTAATATTCCTCCTGGCTTCATCCACACTTTTATATTGTCTAACACAGATGGCAGCTCGTCGCTTGAAATATGTTCAAAAACATCTTCCGAAAAAGCAAAAGAAAATTGGTTAGGTTCAAAATGATTACCGTCTCTTGCATTGCCAATGACCATCCTTGATTCTTCTATAACAAGTTCTCTATCAATCTTTTGAAGTTGTCTTTTTAGTGTATTTAAATCAGCTCGGTCAAAAATCGCGGCACGCACAAATGATTTTAAAAATCGCTCAAAACCATTCTCCCTCAAAGCTTCCCACAGCCGTTTCGGACTAAATCCATAAGTTGGCCTATCAAGATCAATACCTTTAATATCAACCCCTAACGATGCGAGTGATAGCAAACGCCATGGACGTGCTCCATATCCAATTTCTAACGTTCGATGCTCATCTAGTTTATTAAACCCTTTAGGGCAATATTTTTCAATAATGGTCGTGTATTCTCGAATATCATCCCAAGGAATAATTGAATCAGACTTGTTTGTACGAATCCGAATCCGATAGAGTTTGTAAAAATAGACTAGCTTATCAAGTAAACTTACGCCGGAAGAATGTGAAGCTGATTTCATAATTAATCGATTGGAATTTTGTCTAAAGTAGTTCCTTGCCAACTAAATGCACTCTTGAATCTAATTGCAGCGGGAGCAACAGCATAATTTGTCGAAAATATCTGTCTGGCTTGCTTTCCCATTACTTCCCTGTTTTGAGTATCAAGGTTAAACCAGTTTAGCAACAGTTTTTCAACCCCTTCCAAGATGTTGTCGGTTACCAGTCCGCCCCCTCCTGATTCTATTTCGCGCCAAATATTGACTCGATTTGAGATCAGAACTGGCTTTCCGCAGGCCATTGCTTCGGCAACGGCAATGCCAAAGTTCTCCTGATGGCTGGGAAGGACAAACGCTTCACAACCATAAAAAGCCCCCCATTTAGCTAAACCTGTCAACATACCCGTAAAGAAAACCCTTTGTTGTAAGCAAGGCGTTTCGCTCGCGAACTGGTGAAGTTTTTCTCCAAAATGCGTATCTAAGCCGGGACCGGCAATAACCAGATTTGGGAAATTACGTTGGGGCTGCTGCTCTACAATACCAGCATATGCTTTCAGTAGCAAGTCGACCCCTTTTTTCTCGTGTATACGGCTTATAAAGAGCAGATACGGCGTCTTGTTTGAGTCAGGATGATGCGCGCGGAAAGCCTCCTTCATGGATTGGCTGTAAGCGGGTGGTTCCTGAATACCGTAACCCACGTTTACTTCCTGCTTAGGTTGATAAGGCTTGAACGGAAGCCGCGCCATCTGTAATTCGGTTTCCGAGGTGAACAACAACCCATCTGCATCCCGCACGACCTTGTGTTCAATCAATTTCCAATAAAACCAGTTGCGAATTGCTTTTAGTTGTCGTGTTTTGGCCTCCTGAAACCACGGATCAAGCATTCCATGCGGCATGATGAATAAGCAGGGAATTTTCAGGTCTTGATTCTTAATGCGCTGTTGTTTAAGCTTTTGCTGAGCCTGCCGAGCCGCATAACTGGGGTAGAGCCACAACCCATGAACAATCAGCACATCAAACTTCGGCAACTGTTCCAGTAGCCAAGGGAGTAGCTTTGCACTATAATGCCACGGACTTTTGCTCGGTCCAAGGGTATGAATGGGAAACGGATCTGCGCCAAGATAATTCGCATTGGGGGCATCTAGACAAACCACTTCGTTGTACACCCCCAACGTAGTCAATGCGGCAATGGAGTTGCGAATCCCCTGACAGGGGCCACCCGTCAAAGGGTCCATGCTTCCAATCAATCTAAGAACTTTCATACTTGTTCCACCGCCATATACCGACTAGCCCAGTGCCCTAGAATGCACCAGCTCCATATACGCGTCCAATGCAACTTCCCATCTTGAAAGGCTCGCCAGCTATCGGCAGGGGTTGAGTGACCGAACAATTTAATTGCAGCTTGTGTGCCTTCGTATGTAAAACTGGCTAACGGCCCCCGAATCCAACTGTCCATTGGTAATGAGAAACCCTGTTTGGGGCGGTTATATACAACTGAGGGCAGTTCATCCCGAAACGCTTCGACCAGCAGGGGCTTTGTTCCCTTACCCATTTTGCAACGCTGGGGCATTGTCAGCACCGTCTCGACTAATTGATGATCCAAAAAAGGCACCCGAATCTCCAAACCAACGGCCATACTCATCTGATCGCTGTCGCGCAGGATCATCGGAATCATATACCCCTGCATTTCTCCCCACGAAACCTGCCCCATCGTGTCTAAACCCGGTGGCGTAAACGGAATAGCCGGGGTTCCACTGCCAAGATTCAGACTATGTAGCTTACTGACAGATACAAATCGTCGGCGAGCTACAGTCAGATTCACTATACTTGTATCAGTCAGGTCAGCTAGTTTTTCCCGATAACTGTCGGGGAGTTGATTAACAAGTAATTGCCGCAGACCATCAGGTAGAAATCGTAAGTTGCGAAGTATCGGGACACTCGAAAAACTGGGGTAGCCACCAAACAATTCATCACCCCCAAGCCCCGACAAAGCCACTTTGACACCGGACCGCTGCACGGCCTTCGATACGATGTACGTATTTATGGCATCCACCGAAGGAATATCGAGCGACAATACGGCTTCCTTAACCCAATCGAGGCACGCATGTTCGTCCACCTCAATTTCGTGATGTTCGGAACCGGCTAAAATAGCCACTTTTTTGGCGATGTCGCGTTCGTCATGGTCGCTGTTTGGAAAACCGACTGTAAACGTTTTCAATTGCTTACCCAATGCCTGTCCAGCAATGAGCGTAATGATGCTTGAATCGATGCCGCCACTCAAAAAAGCCCCCACACCTACGTCCGATAGCAAATGTTCTTCAACGGCCTGAGTCATCAGATACCGAACTTGTTTAGCACAATCTGCTTTTTTCGGCGACTGAATTGCTGGCGTAATATCGGTGGCATTGGGCCACCACATACCGGTTTCGATGGCCCCGGTATGGCTCACTTTCATCCAGCCACCGGGCGGGATGGAGTATATACCGTTGAAGTTGGGTGCTGATCCGGGCATATGGCCAAAGGCAATATACTCACTGAGAGCGTCTTGGCTCAATTGAATTGACGAGCCAGACAACAATGGCCTGATTTCGGAAGAAAACCGGAACAGGTTTTCATTGTGCCAAACCCAAAGCGGTTTAATGCCGAAGCGGTCCCGTGCCAGGAACAGCGACTGATTTTCGGTATCGAACAACGCGAAGGCAAACATACCTTTCAACATTGATAAGCTCGATGGTCCCCTGCTTGCCAGCAGCTCAATCAGTGTTTCGGTATCCGATGTTCCCCGCCAGTCAATGTTGGGTAGTAGCGCACGTAGGAATAGGTGATTGTATAATTCGCCATTAAACGTAATCACAAACCGGTCTGCTGAATCTGGCATGGGCTGGTACCCCGCCGGGGTCGGTTCCAGTATGGCTAAACGGGTGTGGCCGAGGTAAGCTCTCCGATCATTGCTGAACCATTCTCCCTTTCCGTCAGGTCCCCGATGGCAAAGTAACTCCAAAGAAGGGACTTGGTCGGGCAGGTAGGTGTGCTGGTCGAAAACGATTTGGCCAAGGATGCCGCACATAATGTAAAGTTGTTAACACGCTCAAATGGGTTAATAGAAATACAGAAAAATTTATCATAACAAGACAGAGTAACAAAAATATTAAACAGAACTCTTTGTTTCATTCATTTTACCACCAAGAATGCTAACGATTGATTGGAAAACCTGATCCACAGAAATAGAAGAAATACATTTTTTCTTCTCCTTGATACAGACCTCCAAACCACATCCTGCACAATCGGTAGGCGTATATAATATCTTGTTGGAATCACCCCTCGGATACCATTGTCGTGGGAGGTTCCTGGCCGAAAAAATGGCCACACAGGGCGTACCTACACAGGCAGCAAGGTGCATTGGGCCGCTGTCGTGTCCGACGAATAACCGAGCCTTTTGCAACACGACTGCCGACACCCTCGGCGACGGCTGACCACATAAGTTAATGCTGGTTCCAGGCCAGCATTGTAGGCACCTCTCAGACAGATCGCGTTCGTCTGAGGCTCCAAGCATAACCAATGTCCAATCTGGCAGATAGGCCCCCAATTTTTTTATGAGGGCTTGCCAGTTTGATTCGCCCCAATCTTTCGCTTGCATCTTAGTGCCTGCACTAATAGCCAACAAAGGCGTATTTCCGGCTACACCTCTCAGGAAATTGTCTGCCTGAGAATATTCGGAAAGGGTTAGCCGAAGGTTCCAATTACTGTCGTTAGTTAAATCAGGCATCCCTATGGGTGCTAACCGTCGGGCCAGTCGTTTGGCCTCCCACTCAAATTCACCCGTCGAGGGTTCACAGAAAAGAGTTACGTCTTCTGGTTTGTCTGGAAATCCGATTAACTCTCTGACGCCTGCCGCTCGAAAAAACCATTTGTCCCGTTCAATTGACATCAATGACCGAGCAGCAGTTATATTTATGACTGTCGTAATACTTAATGACCTGATTTTGCGAATGATTTCTACGATAAGAAATGGATTACGAGTACCAATTGGATAAGCTAGTATCTGGTCGAAGAAGTATCCTTCCCCTAACACGGCTTCAATGGGTGCTGCTTTATGAGCAACAGGACGGTTTGTGAGTAGGGTAATTGTAGCATTTGGATAATGCTCTCTTATTTTATGAAAGCATGGCAACGCTATTACAGTATCTCCAAGGCTTCCTAACCTGTAAATAAGAACATTTGCTGCCGCTGTTGATGATGACATTGTCTAAATAGAATAGTATGAAGCCCTGATGAGAGTCAGTTGAGAGACGTGTTCTCAAATAAAAAGACCTCTGGGCTGATGCTATTTCCAGCGATAAGCGTTACAAAACCTCGAGAAACAATGTTCTCAATTAGTTGCTGCGGATTGCCACTTCTATTACCGTGAATTTCTATCAGTAAGTATTTGATCTTGTTTAAACATTGGCTGCTTTTAGGACTAAGGAACTCGTATTCAGCTCCTTCTATGTCTATTTTGCATAAATCAATTAAACCGGTTCTTACTTTGTTTTCGTATAGCGAATCGAATGTAATGGTAGGCAACCGAATAGACTTTACGGTATTCGTTGTAGAATAAATACTGTTACCAGTTGATCCCTAATTGTCTTCTGATTGTAACCAACCATCAGAACCCGCAGCAGCAGCGTTGATTAATTCTACATCCGTGTCGGTATCAGTATTATAAAGTACATTGAAATGCAAACGAAGGTAAGTCCTGTAATTAAACTCAACAGCCACAATTTTCCGTAATTGTCGGGGAAAGCGATTAATCAGGTGTAAAATGAACCCGCCATTGTTGGCGCCAACATCTAAAAGAGTAGTGATTTTCTCTCCCTTCGACGCTATCCGTTCGATGAAATCTTTGTACAGGTTCGATGCCAGAAGATGCCTCGCCCCGGTTGAATCGCCACCCTGATAATCTGTTATAAAACTAATAGAATCTTTTTGATAGAGTGCGAAACGGTTACTGAAAATGGGTAATCTACCCACTAACAGTATAGGCCAATTCGTAAAATACAGGAGTTCTTTTAAAGCGGAAAACTTGCGTGAAAAGTAGTTCATGATAAATTGAATTTGAGGGCTGATCAAAATCAAACCAGCACTGCTTATAACAATTGGTTGAGATTTTTTACAACTTCCGAATAGCTGTATTTATCAATTATGGCTTCCGACGAGACCTCCCAGGTCAGTGTCTTACCAAAAAGTATATCCCTGAGTTTGACCGCTAAATCAGCAGCATTTCCTGTCTCGAAAACATAGCCGTTAACACCGGGTATGATCAAATCATCGGCACAACCAGTCAGATCAGAAACAACCACGGGCAAGTTGAAACACATGCCTTCGTTTATTGACAGGCCCCAGTTATCGCCAATAGTACACATTACCAGGACATCACTGATTGAGTAGTACTCAGCTATTAGGGACTGATTCACAAATCCTGTAAGAATAACTCTTGTCAAGCCATGCTCACGAATATAAGTCTCCATTTCAGAACGCAGGTCGCCTTCGCCTACCATAATGAGCCATGTGTCGGGATCATTCAAGAGAGAGAAAGCTTTCAGCAGATCTATAGGTCTTTTTATGGCTATATACTTGCCAGTATACAAGATCACTTTCTCGTCGGGGCCTATTCCTAATTTCTTTAAAATATCATTTCTCTTATCACTGAGAAATAACCTTTCCTTTTTAAATCGTTCATTGTCAACGGAGTAAGGGCAGAATACTAGTCTTTTATCTAATATATCATAACGCTTATATAATAAACGATTCTGTGTGCCTATATATAGAAAATAATTGATTCTTGGGAAAAGGATATACTTTAACCCGAAGTACTTCACACGTTGTTTCCAACCTTTCTTTAATGCCTCAAGATTTTGAGGCATATCGCAACGCACACATACAGTATGGCCCCGAAACTGTCCCAGCATTAGTATCAAAAAATGAGTGAGATAATGCCACCCATGAACAACGATAACTGATTTGGGTTGTTTGAAAAGTTGGTAGATCATTCCCCAGTTTATGGCACTGAAAAAGCTATCTGTAATGTCGGGATGCCATGTGTAGTTTTTGAAAAATGTATGCTCATAACCATCCAATAGGGGTACGTCCCATTTAACTTGAACGCCAAATTGTTTGTCTAGCCCCCCTTTTACAGAAATGTCTGAGCAATACCATGCCTGAGTTTTTATATCGTGCTCATTCATGTATTTGTACATTGGGGCAAAATACTGAATGGGGTGTGAATTGATGAAAATAATATTTCTCACTACTGTAAATAGCCAAAGATTATATAGTTATGAATAATTAACTGGTTAACTGAGAAGTTGAAACATTTTTTCTAAGTATCAGTTTTTTCATTGGCTTTTCAATAAAATGATAAGCAATGCTTGCCATTATAAACAGTACACTAAAATTGAATAAATCTCGTGCTAAGTTGTCTCCAATCGACAAAAAATCTTTGCTTTGTAGTATAGTGATTAGCGGGTGGTATAAAATATAGATACCATAACTGATTTCACCTAAGTAAATCATTACTGGAAGAGTCATGAAGCCAACAACAGGCTCTTTCTTTAGAAATGCGAATCCTAAGATAAAACTAATAAATGCAGGGGCCATTAGCCCGTTGTGCCTGTACTCTAATCGTGGATTCAGCGATATTATGATGACAGTGATTACTATCCCTACAATCAAAAATGAATAACCAATTAGATTTCTGTTTGCATATGGATTGGACTTGATAAATCTAAGATAGCCTATTCCAGTAACAGCCCCGAATAGAAATGTAGCAAAATGAATAAGGGGATTCTTCAGTATGAATTCTTCAAAGTAGGGAAAAGATGTGTTTATGTTGCTACTGAGCAGATAATATATTAATGAAAATGTGGCTAAATAGACCAGTAAGACAGTTACCCCTAATTTCGTTGCTGATTTTTTAACGAGTAATGGCAATAAAAAAGGGAAGGCAACATAAAAAAAGGCCTCAACAGACAGTGACCAGCCAGGCCCATTAAGGGTTCCTGCGTACTCGGGAAACCAGGATTGAATCAAAAAAAGGCTTAAAAAAATTTGAGCTATCGAGACAGATTTATGCTCAAGGCAAACAGTACATACAATCGTAAGTATTAAAGCAAATACATACAGCGGATATATCCGGGCTACTCGAGTTAACCAGTATTTATGCGGATCGAATAGTCTCATTTCATACGTTGGTAGGTAAGCAATAATCATAATGAATCCTGACAGTAAAAAGAAATAACTCACAGCCGTATTGCCATAAATTGCAATATACTTTCCAGGGTATTCAGTGAATGGGTACGAACTCCTTGCCCCATGGAAAATAAGAACAGCCAACGCGGCAATAAATCGCGTAAAAGTTAATTGATTGATTTTCAAATTTCTATGCTTTTCAATGCAGTATCAAGCAAATTTTCTTACAACGACGCTGAATAAATAGGTGGCTTTATATACTAAGAAATACAAAACAACTGTTTCTGGCCAGTTTCGTAACAGATACGAAATATTGACCGTAACACTCTCGGATGGTAAAAACTGAAAAATGCTGGTAAGAATCAGCAAGCCACAGAAGCTAAACATAGTTCTTGTTTTTTGCGATTTTACATTCGGTTTAAATAGTCCGCTATAACTGTCAAATATGATGTAAATAGGAATTATAGTGATACATAACAGTAAAAGGTAAATCCAACCAAAAGTGGCCATTCCAATCCCGGAAAAATGCCCAACCCGAAAAGTCCCTATAACATCAGCATTTGCTCCTGATTTATAAAACAAGTAATCAGCAATTGACCCATTTCTGGCTTCTTTCTTGTTGACATCAATACCGAGGGCAACCAAAACTGGTTCTGGAAGGGCAGATAGCATAGAATTGATGGTTCTTTCTAAAACCGACTCGTCGTCACCGCCTACTTTTGATGCAAGCATCAAGCTGGAATCGCAAAATTTTAGGTTGCAAAAACGAGCAAGAAAAATATTATCTAAATACCGTTCATCCCAATCCAGTTGTTCATTGTTATCAATTTTTTTCAATACCTCAATGGCACTTTTATCCTGATACATTTCAAGTGTCATTTCAAGGAGTTTTGCGCTCGATACTTCACTGCGAGATCCTCTCACCAAGGCCATTGCTATTCCCAAATCGGCAATTGGGCCGGTTATTAACCATACTGCTAAGGCACCTATCAAGAAATTGCGTGCTGTGAATATTTTTACTCTCTGAATGTTGTAGATACCTAATAGTAAGCTGATTATGTATGCTATGCCTAAAGATGTAAAGCCAAATATAAATGCACCTCTGCTGTTTCGGGCTATACTCGCTGCAAACACTAAAATAGTATACAATGATAAAGCAACAAGCGTTTTTTTTGTGACTTTTGTGTTGTTACCGTATAAATGGCCGACTAATATTAGGTATGGCGCATAAGTAAAATTGCTTAGTCCCCATAGTATTTTCCCTACTATTGTATCAGGAATTTTAAGCCCTTGTGTATCGCCCGTAAAATAGCCAATCGTCATAACACCTAGTCCCACCATACCCATTAACCAAACCTGTGTATTGTTAGGTGTGCGGAAAAAACCAGAGTATAACAAAGCGGATCGCAACGACTGACTAATTCCTCGCCCTATGTATGTATAGGTAATGTGCGCGATGAGCAGCACCCAAAATGCCAAAGTGGTATGCAGAAATACTTCATTGGGCATCAGCAGATTGTTGACCGCAGACTTGGCTTCAAGCGTTGTAAAAACTATGGGAAAGTACAATTGGGTAACTACAAAACCTGCGACTAACAACGACGACAGGGGGAATTTTTGCAGAATATTCTCGCGAAGAAAATAACCGACGAATAGCTTCCAGGATATAGTGCTGAACAATATGGCTGCGAGCAAGTCTTCGCTCCAAAAAAACACAAGTTGTGTTGCTGAAGCGGCCAAAAGGATTATCCAAGACCATTTTATGATCCTGGATAAAAGTGCTGTTTCCTGAGAATCTCTGATCGAATTATTTATCGTTTGCATATCATCTTAAAAATAAGAAGTAGCGAGATATTCTATTTATCCGTAATTTTTGTAACAATAAATTTAGCTAATACATCTCTGACAAGGCGCCCCCCTAATGAGCTAAGGTATATTAGCCACAAAAAGGGCTGGCCAAAAGTATAGGCTGACGTTTTGTTCACCCTATTGAGTTGGTTTAAATAGTTTTTGTCTCCTTTTAACAGCCAATTGCGAATAGCAACGTCGCGTAATAAGGAGTCATAATTAAGTGTCCCCTGTAGTTTTAGTATTCCTTTCCATTTGGGATGCTGCAAGGCCAAGTTTGAGTACAATTCATTTACTACCTGCTCCACTTGTTTAACCAATTCTCCTTTTCGATTAAGATGAGCCGATGCTTGTCCCGAATGATCCCGAACGTATGTTATTTTTTCTTTCTGAAACCCCATGCAAAATTGTCGTGAGGCACGAGTCCAGAATTCAAAATCCCCTGCATAAGGTAGATCTTCACGAAATCCACCTAACTTTTCAACCATATTAGTTCGTAGTGTTACATTCGACATGTTACTGGCAACACAACCGAACACAAAAAACCAGACAGGTGCTTTTTTTGTAGAGAGGATTTCAGGCGTAATTTTTTTTTCAAGCGCAATCGTTAAACAGGGCGAAGGACCGCTATGATTAAAGCGGGCAAAACCTACTTCAGGCGGGCTATTCTTCCAATACTCAACAATGGTTGATAAAGAAGTAGGGCTAATGAAATAATCGTCTTGAAACAGGAATTGACTTATCGGAGCACTTACTTTTGAAAATATAAAATTAAGGTTACCAAATATTCCCTTATTCGTTTCCTGTTTATACACTTTGATTCTTGGATCAGTTAACGAATCCAAATACGCTCTTGACCCATCATTAGAGCCGTCGTCGCTAATGATCATTTCCCATTCCTGAAACTCCTGGCTTAATACAGATTCAACGCATTCTTTTAAATAGGGCAAACCATTCCAAACAGGGGTGACGATTGATACAACTGGTATTGAAGGCATACTTAATTATGTGGTATATTTATGGAGATATTGATTTTTGTTGAGTAGCGTATTCTTACGAGTTAACAGTTTTTGTTTTGAAGAGTGCTTTCAGAATTGGTAATGAATTGAATATTGCTAAAGCACGATTCGTAGCCACTGTGGGCAATGATTGCCAATAGTTCCACAAGTTCATTAATAAGAGTACGAGTGAGTTCCCCAGAACGATCCATTTGTATGATGGTAAAAGGGGAAGCAGAGTTACTGTGACTGCTGCAATGCCAACTGAAATTGCTGCAATACCAAAAGAGCGATTTGGCCAGGACAGGCCATTCTTTCGGAGCCATGTTTGAGCAACTGCTACATAACTAATGCAAGAGATTATCTCAGCAATCAACAGGCCGACGCCTGCACCGCGTACTCCTATGAGTGGAACCAATATAAATAGAGTAGTTATTAAGGCAATTACCGACGCTATTGAAATCCTTATCTGGGATTTTGTTTGGTTGCTACCAACAACAACTGATATGGCTGGCTGGGCAAGTGCGTATATTAACACCCCTACTGAAAGCATCGCGAACAAGTAAGGATCATAAGTAATTCTACCGCGTGTCCATGTCAAAAATAGTGGCTCCATGATTGACTGAAGCAATACAACGATTGGACATAACAGGCCTGCCACAACTATTAAAACTGTACCGAAAGCTGCATCCACGCGTTCTTGATCACGTCGATGAATAAATCGCATCAACTCTGGCAATAGTGGGTTTGTGATAGTACTTAACCCTTGAAGTGCCACGTTTGAACCAGTCCGCAATGTTGTAAATGTGATTAGGGCATTGCTACCGGCTAACGGCAACAAGAGAAGTCTGATACCTTGTTGCCGAACATTTTCCAATACGTCTTTACCAGCCAAAATCAAAGAATTAGCAAAGTTTGTCCAACCTACAGAAAATGAGTTTCTTTTAATAAAAATTTGCTCTTTTCTGAGCAGCCGTTTCATGTCTATATAAATTGGAATACCTGAGAAAGCTATAGCTACGCAAGTTGCTATACCAACGGCAAATAAACTCCCTCCCTGATAGACAGTGATTGCAGGAATTAGAGAATTAAGAATAGCCACCCATAATCCCCACCAATTGAGTCTGGGATAATAGCCAAAAGGGATTAAAGCTCGCAATATGATTCCCCCAATACTTCCAAATACTAATGTTGTTATTGTTTGTAACAGTAAGATATATCCTGATGCTTTGATGAGAGGTTGGTCGCGAAGCTCATCAAGGCTCAAAATTGACGATAGAAGACCGAACTGTATCGCACCCAAGATTAATAATACTTGAACAATTCCAATAAATATACAAAAACATATTCCCGAAGCGAGATGAACACCTAACTTTTCTTTTGATTGAATCCCAATTCGAAGGAACTCATAACCAAGAAAATTTTGATGACTCTTATCTACAACAGCTATTAGAGTAATTATACCCTGTGTAGCTAACCATACACTATAGGTTGTTGACTCCCAGTGTGTTAAATAAACAGGAACTAATAATAGTTGAGATAGTATTGTTACTCCAATTGTTGCCCATGATGAAATGCTACTTGAAATAAGCCTGTGTGCAGTGGACATTATAAAATTCTATTTTTAAGAACGTATCGGATAAACGTAAATCACGTTTAAACATCTCTTCCTGTTTTTTTTGCCACATAAAGTAATTGCCCTCCAAAAAGGCCCGGAGATATCCTTGATAGAATTTTATAAATGGACTGTCTAACGTTATAATTAATTTTACCCAATACGGACAAGAGGGGAATGTCGCCACTTACGGTAGCTTTTATCACTGAAAATCCATTAGACTCTAAAAGAAGTTTGCCCGTTTTAAACGTGTACCACCGTAAATGAGTGTTATCCCAAATTCCAGAATCTTCATAGTCGAAATCTCCCCTGATGAGTTTCAATCTTGAACTGTAAGCCATTATATTAGGCAGGGCTACTATTAAAATCCCGGTTGGGGAGAGGTGCTTTCGGATATCTGACAAAAGTTGGGTTGGATAGGCTATATGTTCTAAAACATGCGAGCAAATAACAACGTCATACTGCCTGGTCACTTCTGGGGGCAACCCGTTCTCCAGATTATGAATGAATACCGACGATAAGAATTTGGATGCACTTTCAGCTTCCTGCTCTGAAAGTGTTATACCATCTATAATACGGTCATTACGCATCAATATGCGTGCGTTATCACCGTAGCCGCAGCCAACGTCCAGAATTGACGTTGCACTTTCAGGTATGTTATCTAAAACGGGTTTATTCCCTTGATTTTGATATACTTTATCGGCGACTGTGTGCGTAAGAAGCGTATTATTCATAGATACAAGATGATAGTATTCTTTACGGCTCCGCCCTTTCAGTCCCATTTTTGGAACCTACTTCAAGCGTATATAAGTTTATAGTCCCTTATTCAGGATACTACGTAGCCACTAAAACCTGGGATAAATCAAGCTTGACCACCAATTGTAGCGAGTCAAGAACAATACGTACTGTTTTTCCCTGTTGGGTAATCACCTGACCGGATAAATCAGTAAACGAACCGGATGCAATTGTCAAACGGTCACCCGGTTTCAATTGATCAACCGTGATGCAGGCATGGTCAAAATCGTTGAGCAATCGCTTGATTGCCTCAATCTCTGCATCACGCACGATAGCGGGTTTTTGTTGCCAAAACAGATATCGCACAACGCCTGACACATTAAACACGTTGTTGCGCTCGTGATCGGCTAACTGCACAAAGCAATAGGAGCGGAACAATGGTTCTTCTATAATCTTGTACCGATCCGACCATTTACGGCGCGTTTTGTGCAGCGGACAATACACCTCAATACCTCGTTGCCGAAGCTTTTCGGCCACTAACTTTTCGTTGCGGGATTTAGTGTATAGAACGTACCACGGCATATTCTTAATCGAGTTGAGTCGCAATTACTGGTTGAAGAGTACTGGCTAATTCTTGCTGCCCCTCACAGTTCAGATGGATCACATCCTGATAAGAGGACTCCCGAAAATTGCTTTGAACAACCTGAATTTGTTGGCTTTTGCAGAAATCAACAATAGCCACTCCACCGGCCTCTAATTTTCCGGCTGCCAATTCGGTCATCTGCTGGTGCATAAAAACCACGAACGGTACATGTAGTTGATTTGCTAACTGGCGCAAACGAGCAAAGCCCGCGATCAACTCGGGCTTTCCTTCGGCTATGGGGGCCTTGTCAATTGTGTCCTCTCTCCGAAATGAGGGAGTAACGTTAGGTAAGCCTTTTTGAATAATTTTTGCCCATGCAAAATCAGAATTTTTGTCAATATGATCGGGTGATATACCAACCACGGACTGGAAAGTCATCGGGTCGAAGGCATCACCGCTATTTGCTACCAAAACCACCATATCGGCCCCAAACGTGCCAAATCGTTTCAGGTAAGCTACATTATTGTCGGGAGACCAAGTTTTAGCAGAAATGTTCAGTACACGTACTTTTCGTTTAAGTTGCACCGACAATTTCTTCTCCAAAATACTCGACGCTAAACAGTCCTGATCAATTGAGTTTCCTCCATTAACCACCGAATCCCCAAGTAACAGCACAACGGTTGTATCGGTAGGACTAATTGCCTCACTACGCATCGAAAACTCATTGGTAACAAAACGATTTCGATAAATACGGACATCTTGATTAGGCTTTGAAATGTATTCAAAGTCTTTGCTTGCAATAGTGAGTGGAAAGTTGGTCAGACCATAATAACGCCCTATTAGCTCCACTACCAAGAACATCAGTATCGCCACGGCAACTACCTTTAAAATCTTTCTCATGGTGTGAAAAACAGAATGATCCTTTAGATCACCAGGCGTTGATATTTCCGCGAACCATTTGCACTACCGTCAACCAGCAAATGCGGAGATCAAGCCCTAACGAACCTCTGCGAATATAATACAAATCGAACTTTAAACGATGGCGCATCTTGGTTAAATTACTGGTTTCGCCCCGCAACCCCCGCACCTGCGACAGCCCCGTAATACCGGGCCGCACACAGTAGCGGTCGCTGTAGCCGGGTAGTCCCCAATACTGCGCGTCGTGTTGAACGGCGTGAGGGCGAGGCCCCACAATGCTCATGTCGCCCACGAGCACATTCAGAAACTGTGGCATCTCGTCGAGGTTTGTTCGGCGGAGGTAGGCCCCTAAGCGCGTTACGCGCTTATCGTCGCGGGTGGCCTGCTGGAACGGCGTATTAGGGGCGTGGTGCATGGTCCTGAACTTAAGGCACCGAAAATGCCGCCGGTTGTGGCCCGTTCGCCATTGGATAAAGAGAGGAGGCCCTGGCGAGGTCAGGCAAATAAGCAGGCTGACTATTGGAATAAACCAACTCAGCACCAGGAGGGAAATAAACAAGGCAAAGCAAACATCAAAAATCCGCTTACCAGTGAAATCGGCCGGGCGAGTTTCAGAGATGACCGGTGTGGATGTCGGTCGGGTTTGGACGTGGAGTACATTCGATACCATACTAAAAGAGGCTGTCTTGAAAATGGATGAAATACTGTATCTAATCCATAAATTAACTTACATTAATTTATGTAAAGACTGGTACTTAGTGGATAAGTCTTGGCAAACAAACTACGATTTTGACCGAAAGCGGCTGAGCATGCCCTTTTGTGGACCATACCCGTAGTTATAGCCGTTCCCTTTGTAGCCGTAGCTGTAGTACTGGGAATCGTCGGAGCCAACCGCGTTGAGAATCACGTTCAGTTTGTTGAACCGCTTCTCCTGATAGAGCATCTCAATCATCTTTAAGTGGTTTTTAGGTGTGACATCGTGCCGGACCATAAATAGGGTCGCGTCGGAGAAAGGGGCAATCAATTGGGCATCCGTAACCAAACCCACCGGGGGTGCGTCGATAATGACATAATCAAACCGTGTGCGTAATTCAGCGATGAGTTCTTCCAGGTGCGAACCACTGAGCAACTCCGAGGGGTTGTGCGGAATAGGCCCACTCGTAATGATGGCGTAATGATCGTAGCCGGGTATGGGTTGTAAGATCTCATCGACGGTGGCTTCGCCAATCAGGTAGTTGCTCAAGCCCATCGCGTTCAACTCGTTGGCAAAATTCAAAGCGTGCCGGAGCCGGGGCTTGCGAAGGTCCATCTCTAAAATCACCGTTTTCTTACCCACCAAGGCAAGGCTAGCTCCCAGGTTCAACGAGATAAACGACTTGCCTTCGCCACTGATACTTGATGTAAACAGGAGCACCTGCGATCCCTCCCGACTGTCGCGCAAATACTGAAGGTTCGTACGCAGTGTTCGGATCTGCTCGGCAATAATTGACTGGCTGCGAGGCACCACTACCAGCGAACCGGGTTGTGTTTTCTTGACCACTTCGCCTAAAATGGGTACATGTGTAGTTTCTTCCACATCGGCTCGGCGCATTACCCGGTTATTCAACGCATCGCGGGCCGACATAGCACTGATGGGCAACAACAGACCAATCAGACCAAACAACAGGTAAGCCGTTTGCTTGTTGGGCTTAGTGGGAACGGCGTTGCTTCGAGCCGGGTCGATGGTTCGGGAATCCGAGATAGTCGATGCGTAGGAGAGGGCCGTTTCTTCCCGCTTTTGTAGCAAGTAGGTATACAAATTATTCTTAATCGACTGTTGCCGGGTGATGTCGAGCAGGGCACGTTCTTTGGAGGGAATCGTTCGAATAAACTCTTCCATTCGATTATTTGTGCTTACGTATTGCTTCCGGGCATTGGTCAACATTGTCTTCATCGTGGCAACGTTCTCGCCAATGCCTGTTTTAACCGTTTTGATCTGCGTGTCGAGCGTCTGTACAGCCGGATGTTCCTCGGAAGTCGTGCTTACCAACTGCTCGCGTTCGGCCTCCAGTGTATTTACTTTCTCGATCAACCCTAGCAGCGTAGGGTCGCTTAGTCCAAGCGTAGCGGGCGTGCCGCCCCGGTTGCCCGGTTGTTTGGTTAGGTATGTCTCCAGATCGCCCAATGACTTCAATTGAATATTCACCTGATTTAGTTGGGCATCGTTTTCCTGCACCGTAGTTAGGAAACCCTGCGCCTGCGCCCCCAAATCGGTAATACCCTGAGCAGCTTTGAACGATTCAACCCCACGTTCCACATCGGCTAACTCGCCAGAGATCAGCTTTAGTCGATCCTCGATAAACGAGAGTGTGTTGGCCGCTACCCGGTTTTTATCCGTGATCGCATCGGCCGTGTAGAGATCAATCATACTCTTTAGAATGGCCTCGCCTTTGTCGGCAACCGGCGTTTCAACGGACAACTGAATAACCGATGCCGCTTTGTTGACAGCCTCTGCCTTTACTTGTTTCAGAAGGGCATTGGTTACCTGCACTTTACCCTGTACACGAACGAATATGGGTCCTGTTTGAGGACGAATTGATTGGCGAGTAAATACCCGCAAACGTCCGTAAGGCGTTTGTACACTACTGTTAAGCGGGTAAACCTGAGCACCAATCTGAACATGTTGCTTATCTGGAAAACTAAACTCAATAAAATCCTCATACAAAGACGGCTGACTTTGTTCTACAATCAGGCGAATGGGCGATTTTGCAAATATTTCGCGTTTACCGTAACGTGTGTCCTGGTGGTACGTGATGTTGAGACTTAACTGATCGACTACCCGCCCCATCAACGCAAACGTTTTCAGTATTTCGATTTCATTTTCGACCGACCGCTTGGGGGTAAACAGATTCAGTTCTTTTAGCCCCGCTTCCTGATCAAACCCTTTTTTCTCATCCTTGATAAGCAAACTCGCCTGACTCTTGTACATCGGTGCCTGATACTGGAGATAGAAATAGGCACCAACCAGCATACCAGCCAGACAGACAACAAACCAGTACCAATTACGCAGGTAACGCGTTGCCATCGCCCGCAGGTTGACGGTGCTCGTGTCAACCATCTGGTAGGCAACATTGGTGTATGAATAGGGAGTATCAGACATAAACGTGTGGTGCTTTTACAAACTAGGGTGTCTTAAAAGACTTGCGTGAGTATAATGGCTACGAAAGACAACGCACTCAACACAATAGGTGTAATCTGAGAGGCACGATCCGCACTGGCTAATCGCGCTTTTCCGGGTTCCACATAAACAATATCGTTCGGGTGGAGATAGTAATAGGGCGACCGGAACAAATCGCGCCGGGTGAGATCGACCCGGGCAAATTTCTTCGCGCCGTTGGTTTCACGTACAACCAGTACATTGTCACGTCGGCCTACAATTGTCACATCGCCGGCAAGGCCCAGAGCTTCGATAATCGTAACCTGATTGTTCGGGATCGTGAACAGGGCCGGGCGGGCTACTTCGCCCAATACCGAGATCCGAAAGTTCAGGTTGCGCACGTCGACGGTTGGTTCTTTTAAAAACCGCGTCAGCTTCTCGGCTATAGTACGTCCAGCCTGGTCGACGGTTTGCCCGGCAACCTTTACAGGCCCCAGTAGAGGTATCGTGATTTCGCCCGACATCGAAACAACATACCCCACTGGAGCAGGTAAAGAGGCTGTAGCTCCCGCAGTGGTAGCCGCGTTTCCGCCATTAGCCACCATATACGGATTAAAGATCATAGACTTTTCTGGATTCAATGAGTTGACTTGCACCGAGAGCACATCGGCAGGGCGAATGATCGGAACGAAGGTGGGAGCCACCAGGACCGAATCGCTTACCGAATCTACCCCTTGAAAATACACCACTTGTTTCGGCGACACGCAGCCTGTGAGCAGGGCAATAAAGCCTAACAGCAGGATCACTCGTGAATTCATATTAAACCGAAAACAATGGGTGGTGAGAGTAGGGGTTGCCCTATACACGTGGTGCATATCGTCGACTCAATGAATGGATTTACTTACTGATGAATCACTTTGGTAGCTGCCGACCGACGACCCGATACCGCCTGAATGATGAACACACCCTTCAGCGACGAGCGAACCGGAATCACCACGCGTTCAACGGCACCCGTTGGCAGCAGTTTCTGCTCGTGGATAGATTGCCCGTTGGGGTCTACCAGGCGAACCTGTACCATCTCGTACTGTGCGCCTGTTACATCAATCGTGATGTCCTGCCCGTTGGTTGGATTGCCAAAAACGGTGATATTCAGGGGTGTTCGGCCCATACCTTCCTGAAGCCGCGCCGATGAGCAACGAGGTGGCGAGAACTGCGTCGAGACCGACTGCCCGCTTTGAGTAGCTACCAGGGTAAGTGTTTTGTTATCGAGCACAACACCTAGCTCGACCACCCCACTGTTACTTTGGGGCGAAGTCCGCTGCACACCAACCATCGAGTAAGTAATTGGTGTTCCGTTGCCACCCGTCGTGTTCACGACAATTACTCGTGTACAGGGATCGTAGGTTGGAGGAAGCATCTGGAAGGCAGTACCAACAGTCGTTGTTGAAGTTGGGGGGGGCGTAGTACCACAAAGAGGCAGCGGGAAGCTGATGGCTACCGTTACACCATTCTGCGTCGCGTTGATGAACAATGTTTTACCGTCCAACGCCACGCCTAATTCTACAACGCCCACGTTGCTCTGGGGCGAGCTTCGCTGCACACCAATAGCCGTGTAGGTGATCGGGGAACCATTTCCGCCCGTCGTATTGAAGATAATCGCCCGGGTGCAGGCATCATAAGTTGGTGGCAGGAGTTGGAGAGGTCCGCCAATGGTTGTTGTCGAGGTTGGGGGCGTTGAGCAAACAGGCGGTGTAAAGCTGATCGAGGTTGTTATACCGCTTTGCGTAGCCTGAATGTTGAGCACCTTATTGTCGGCAATTACCTCCGACTCCACAACCCCTGTGTTGCTTTGGTTGTTGTCGCGCCGAACACCAATGGCTGTGTAGGTAATGGGCGTGCCATTGCCTCCGGTTGTATTAAACACGATGATCCGCGTGCAGGGGTCGTACGTTGGTGTCAGCAGGCGCAATGGCCCACCTGTTGTGGATGTAGGCGCACCCGGAACAGCTACTAACTGAAAGTTGGTGCTAACGCTTCCTCCCCGGTTGTTCGACGCCGTAACGGTAACCGTCGATGTCCCTTCTGTTGTCAGAGGACCAGTGAGAATGAGACCGTTGAAAAAGAAACCTGCTGGCAGACCAGTTGCCGTTAGTGTCAATGGGTCATTATTAGGATCGCTGAACGTATTCAGCGGGATCAAGTACGTAAACGTAGTACCTACAGTACCGGTTTGTGACGGGATTGGGTTGGTTACGGTTGGCGTAGGAACAGGTGCCGACGAAGGGCGCACCGTTATGTTGGCAACAGCGGCATCGCTTCGGCAATTGTTCAGCGTACAGATGGCCGAAATTGTAATGACCCCCGTTGTACCTGTTGGCACTGTAATGCTTCCATCGCGGTTCACACCGTTTGTGCCGAAGTAAGAAATATATCCCCCCGTGCATCCTGAGGTTGTGATGATAACGGGTGCTCCACCCTGCACAACCGTGGCCGACGAGGGAGTCAGTGTGGGCGGTGCGGTGGGCGTGTTAATGCGCAGGTTGAGCGTAGGTGCTGGCGCACTATTGGCTCCACCCGCTGCCTGGCATGTTGCACTGAGCGTGTAGTTACCTACCGCCGTGAACGTGTAAACATTTCCCACGGACGTCCCCCCGGTTGCCGCAAATATGGCTGTGGTAGATGGTTGGCAGTTTGCCGTTACAGCTATAGGCGAGCCGCAGGTATTGAGGCTATTTGCCGTGAGGGATGGTGGCGTTTGTGCATAAGCACGCATACCCAGTACGCTGACCATGCTCAGCAGGAGGCTCAGAAAAAGGCGCGAAATGTGCGATATAGTTGGTTTCATGACTGAAGGAGTAGAAAACAAGGGGTTTGAGACCTGACCGGACTACCGTCCACTTCCCTGATTGTGGCAGCTATCGAGCAACTGGAGCACAAGAGCCTGCGCGGTGCGAACCGTGTTGTTGAAAGCTTCATTGATCTGGCTAATGTTTGTATCACGAGCCACAACAGCCGCAGCAATGCGAGCATCACGCGTAACCACACAAGCGTTCAACTCTGCCTTCTGTAAGTCATTGTAAGTCAGAATCAGATTGGCATACTGAACGTATGTCAGAGCCAGTAAAGTGGTGTAGTTGGCACTCCCTAGTGTAGGCTGGGCGGCTTGCAGATTCGCTAACGATGCGTCGAGGGCCGATTTTGCAGCGGCCACCAGCAAACTGTACGTTTGCTGCGTACCAGCCGCGCAACTGGTTACCTCATTATCTGCCGACGATTTGTCTGTGTTGTAGGTTCCGTTGACGGAAGCGATCTGACTTACCCGACTTGCATTCAAATCGCGTGTAACGTTATCAAAAAGGTCGTTAGCCTCTTTAAAGCAGGCATCAGATCCGTTGTAGTTCACTGGGGTCAACACGACTGCCGGAATAATGGCGGGCGGTGTGGGTGTGGGCAACGTTGTGGTGGTTGGCGTCACGGGTTGACCATTCACCTGGGGTAATGACGATACGGGAAAATAAGGCCGAAGTCTGTTATTCGCCCTCAAGTTGTTGATCGGTCCTTGCAGGCTTCCTGGCAGTTGGCCTGAGTTGGTAAGAGTTGTGATGGCTTCGGGCGTGAAACCAGCGATGATTGTCGACGGCGATATACCTGCATCACCAAATGCTGCATTGGCATCGGCAACAGCCTGAGAGACCACCGCAGGCACCTGTCCTGAACCGGGAATACCCGCAATGCCGTTGGTAACGGCTGCTGCAAGGGTAGAGGAAACTACAGTGGCCGACGTAACCACTGTGGGCGTTGCCAAACGGAGGTTTGGCTCGGGCATCTTCAGGTTCCGCAGATCTCTGAAGAGGAATTCAATCGACGGATCCTCGCTGGGCGGGGTACACTGATGGAGGGTCAGGAAGATACCGAACACGGTAATGAACCCGAGGATTTTGTGAGTAGCTGTTTTCATAAGGCCAATAATTACACGTAAACAATGCATGGACTTGACATCAACAGCAGAGGCACAGATGGTGTGGAATACAACCCCGTCAATTGGCTCAGACCTTTGATGTAGGTATTACTCGGAATAACTCGGCATGCGCTTTACCTCCTGCAAACCTATGAACTCTATCTATCTTACCAAATCCATCAACTTCGAGCCATGTGAAGAGAATGTTTTTGTAAGACGCTGAATGTCATTTGATTAATTGAATTTTAACACTGTGTTTAGAGCAATCTCATTTTACTGTATGGTAAGTGATTCTTGTTACGGACAGGTGGTGCATCTACCGATTGCCTGTAAATCTATATTCTAACAATACTATATTTGCTTACTTGTGGTGTGAATACTTATCGACACATATCGTAGAGGTGCTCTTAAAACAATATACCAAATCAAAAAAATGAAAGCCTCACTTGTTTACTCCATCTCCACATGACTAGTCAGCCGGGGCTTGCTCATGACCCGCCCGATAGGCGGGCCACGTATAACCAAAATAACGCCGATGCAATCAACCGCAACTAGCGTAATCCCCCTCATCACCTCCGTTCATCCAACGAAAAAACTGTTTGTTAAAAATACATAGTTATACAAAGTATTCTACGTAGCTTTGTACTATGAAAAGCGAGTTTCTCATTAACTGGCATTCGCAGCTACGCAAAGGGCTACTACCCCTGTTTGTGTTGATGGTTCTTCAAGAGAAAGAAAACTACGGCTACGAACTGATCCAGAACCTGCAAACCCGATTCGCCATCGACGTGGCCGAGGGGACGCTCTACCCCCTGCTGATTCGACTGCAAAAAGAGGGACTGTTGACCTCAACATGGGTCGAACAGGTGTCCGGTATTCCGCGCAAATACTATGTCATCACACCCGTTGGGCAGCAGACACTCCACGAGATGCGCGCTTATATGGATTCACTGAAGAGCATTAATCAAAACGAGCAATGAAACCACTTGCGTTTACCAATCAGGCTGCGCAACAGCTTTATAACCAATACATTGACCGATGCCGGAAGGTAGTCCGCCTGTTGCCCCGCGCCGAACAAACGGAGTGCCTGATGGAAGTTAACAGCTACATTTTCGAGTACGTATCCTCGCGTTCCCAAGCCGACGAATCGGCTTCGTTGGTCGCTATTCTCGACCGATTGGGACCACCCGAAGTAACGCTGAAAGAAGTGGTTGCGGCCAAAAAAGTGGATCAGGCCGTCCGAACATTCAACCCGAAACATGTGGCGTTGGCCTTGCTACTCAACTTCCGCAACGGGATTGCCTACGTTATTTTGGCCGTGTTGAGCCTGTTTTTGCTATGCTTTCCGGCTCTGATTGTGCTGAAACTCATCTATCCGGCCGATACGGGCTATTTCCGTAGCGAACACCGAAATGATTTTGGCTTCATTGGCATTCGGGGTGCCGGACAAACCGAGGTACTGGGATGGTGGTTTATCCCGCTCATGCTGGTGTTGGGTGCCCTCTGTTATGGCCTCATTGTGCTGCTGCTGCGGCTTGTTCGGCGCAAATAAATCCGTCAACATATTCTTGTATAGACACCTAATCAACACGCTCCCATGCAATTACCAATCCGTTTCCTGTTCGTTATTTTCTTGTTGATAAGCCAGTTCGTCAGTGCTGCCGATCCACAAAAAATATTGATCGTCGTGAGCAGCTATGGGAAGGATGGCGGCAAAACTCGGCCAGGCCAATCCAGGCCGGACCTATCCAGGCCGGACCTATCCAGGCCGGGCTATGAATTCGATGAATTTTCGCAGGCTTACCTCATTTTCAAGGCGAATGGCTTTGTTCTCGAAGTCGCTAGTCCACGCGGGGGTAAGGTTGAGTGCGACGAATTCAACAAAAACAAACCTTACAACCAGCGCGTTCTGGCCGACCAGGAGGCTATGTCGTTGCTGAATCAGACCCGCCCTACCCACTCCGTCAACCCCGCCGACTATGCGGCTCTGTACATTGTCGGGGGCAAAGGAGCCATGTTCGACTTGCCGTTCGACCCCGCTTTGCAAGACATTATTAGCACGATGCATGACCGGGCCGATGGCATTGTGTCGGCGGTGTGTCACGGTCCGGCTGCGTTTGCCCATGTCAAACAGGCTGATGGAACCTACCTGATTGCGGGTAAAGCCATCGCGGGTTTCTGCAACGACGAGGAGAAACTGTTTGGGAAACGCTGGAAAACCGAATTCCCATTTTCGCTGGAAGACAAGTTGAAGCAACGTGGAGGGCTGTATGAACGGGCCGAACTGATGTTGCCGCACGTGAGCGTGGCGGGAAGGCTCATTACCGGCCAAAACCCCTATTCAACCAACGGGGTAGCCGAAGCGGTAGTGCAGGCATTGGGAAAACCCCTTGCCGCCCGCGTTGCCTACCCCGACGAAAAAAGTATGTGGCTGGTGAAACGGGCCATTACCGGGCAGTTTGCCTGGGCCGCCGACGAACTACGGACCCACAAGGCCGACTACGACATTGAACTGATTGCGGTCTATGGCTATTATCGGCTCTTGGGGGCTAAAGATGATACCCTCGTTATCCGGCCAGCCTTGCAGGTCATCGACTTAGCCAGCCCGTATCTCTTCGACCCAAATTTGCAGGTTCAGCGGGCAGTTGGGCACCGTAAATTGGGGGAGTTGCCCACGGCTCGTGCCTTGCTCGCCGAACTGCTCCGGCGCGACCCCAATCACGCCGAAGCTCGGCGGCTCTTGGGTGAGTGGGGGCAGTAGTACCTCCTGAATAAGTAACGTTTTGGCAAACAGCCCCTGTGCTACATCTGCGGCCCCGCCGACCCCAACTCCGGGCAGCACATGGCGAAACACTATGAAGAACTGATTCCTAATCCGGTCGTCTATCGGTTGGGAGAGGGGATCGGGCATTGGCCGCAACTGGAAGATCAGGCAGGGGTGCTGGCCGCGTTCAGTGCGTTTATGCGTACGGTTTAGCCGCTTCTTAACCGACGTCAACGAGTTACGGCCTCTTCGCCCGGTAGTTTTGTATCGTTAACTCGATCAGATATGAAATTGTCCATCTCCCCGACCCGAATTGTTGGCAGCTTGTTTTTGGCAGCATTTGTTTTGTACAGCGTTGGTGATGCGCTCGTTACGTCTTCCCCCGATGCATCAACCCGCTGGATTGGGTCCATGATGGTCGCGCTTAATTCGGTGACGGTTGTTGTCATCGCTATACTCCTGTTTCCGGTTCTGAAACGATATTCGGGCCGGGTCGCCATGAGTTATTTAGTTGCCCGAATCGGGGAAGCAGTCTTGTTGTTTATTGGTGTCGTCAGTGCAGGCAACACTTGGGCGTATCAAACGGCGATGCTCGTGCTTGGTTTGGGCAGCATCGGGTTTTGCACTGTTTTGCTCAGAGGGCAACTCGTTCCGAAGCCCCTTGCCACGCTGGGTCTTATTGGGTACATCGGCCTGGCGGCAGGAGCGTTGGGCGAGTTGTTGGGCTGGCCTGTCGGCCTCGTGTTGACAATACCCGGCGGGCTGTTTGAACTCGGTTTTGGCCTGTGGCTTCTTGTTAAGGGGTTTACTGTCAGCGAACTAACAACGACTACCGTCGGCTGAGTCGCTTTCTGATTCGACTCAACGATTCCGGGGCTACGCCAATGTAGCTGGCTAACTGATATTGAGGAATGCGTTGAATCAGGTCCGGGCGAGTTTCCAGCAGGTGCAGGTATCGGCCTTCGGGCGTGGCCAGCAAGTACGTTGCTATAGCCTGTTGATAGTCGGAGAAGGTTCGCTCCAACACCCGGCGGGCGATACTCTCCAGCCGGGGGTGGTCGTTGAACAGGGCCTGCGCGGCCCCGTCGTTGCCAACCACCAGTGTGCTGTCTTCCTCACACACCCAGAACTGGGCCGATGGTTTTGGGGCATCCATACCATTCAGGGCAATCACCCATTGGTCATCACAGAAAAATCCTGTCGTTTTCTCGACGCCATCCACGAGCATGTACTGGCGCACCAGTCCGGTCAATACGAAATACGTGTCGGTCGAAACCTGTCCCTCCCGCAACAATACGGTTCCTTTTGGATAGGCCCGAACAACGGCACTGTTGGAGATAGCGGCTGCTTCGGCCTCCGAAAGGGGCGATATGGAGGAGAAGTAACGGACGAGTTTATCGAGCATCGGTTTAGGCTTTACGGAATGAATACCCACCTACGCGTAGGGGTGTTTCGGTGGTCGCTTGTCTACTCCTTACCAGCGGCAAAGTACGGTATTATTTGTCGGTCCGGCTCGTCGGCCAACCGTTCTTAACCAACGTCAATGCAGGGCAAAAATGACACAGGTAGGTTTGCATTGTCAATCGTCCCCTAAAAACAACCAATACGAATGAAACATTTACTTTTGGGGCTGCTCCTGACAGTGGCCCCACAGATTCTCTGCGCCCAAACCGCCCCCAAGACTTTGCCCGTACATGTCTCGCTGGTGCAGCCGATTAGTGTCGACGGGCGAGCGAGTGGGGAACACACGTACCAATTTTCGTTCAATATCTTTTCGGGAACGGTGGGCGGCATCAAAGGTCTCCAAATAGGTTCTCTATACAATCAGGTCAATGGCGATGTGGTTGGCGTGCAGTATTCGGGCTTGCTAAATGTCGTCAAAGGCAACGTAACAGGCTATCAGACAGGCGGTATCACCAATATTTCGAAGACGGTGGTAGGGGTACAGCAAGCGGGTATCAGCAACCACGCGAAGGACGTAACGGGCGTACAAATGGCGGGTATCGCAAACACGGCGTCCAACGTCACTGGCGTGCAACTCGGCGGAATCCTGAACCGGGCCAAGCGACTGAACGGACTGCAAATTGGCCTGATCAACGTGGCCGACTCGGTCGGGACCGGCGCGGCCATCGGGCTAATCAACATCGTCAGAAAGAACGGCTACCGGGAAATCGAACTGTCGTCAGCGGATTATCAAACAATTGGCATCAGCTATAAATCGGGTGTGCGATGGCTCTACAGCATTCTCTCGATGGGCTACAGCACAAGGCCACAATCGCTGTTCAGCGCGGGTGCGGGCATAGGCGGGGTTGTGGCCTCAAAGGCCAACTGGCACCTAAAACCCGAACTTATTACGTACAGCTACGTGGCGGATCGGCTCGATTTTGACATGACCACCCAATCGACGCACTTGCGCGTGGGCTTCATGCGAACGGCTGGTAAAGTTGGCATCACCATCATGCCCAGCGTTTACTATGCCAACATTCCGAAGCGGCTGGAAGGCGACCTAACTGAAACAAGCCTCATTCAGCCCTTTGTCCAGACTAACCGGGGCCGCTTTGGGTTTGGGCTTGCGCTGGGTGTTGCGTTGCTGAAGTAGCCAACTACCACTTATACGGGCGGATCAACCATTTGTGTATTAGGCAATGCATAGTAATATGCATTGCCTACTTTTGTTGCTAAACAACATTTCACTATGGCAACATTATACCGTCTCGCTGCCCTGACTTTAGCATGCATTACGCTTCTCTGCACGACCACGACGTTCGCACAATCTCTTGACAAGAAGATAGATAGCCTGATTCGGGCTGAATTCAACGATCCCGATGGACCGGGGGGCGTGTTTATGATTGCGAAAGGCGGGAAACCCGTTTATCAGAAAGCGTTTGGCAAGGCGAATCTGGAATTGAACAACCCGATGACGCCCGAATCGGTCTTTCAAATCGGTTCGATGACCAAACAGTTCACGGCCATTGCGGTGATGATGCTGGCCGAGCAAGGCAAACTGACCCTTCAGGACCCTGTTTCCAAATACGTACCCGACTATCCGGCAGGCGCAACCATCACGATCCATCATTTATTAACGCATACAGCCGGCATCAAAGATTTCACCAAAATGAAAACACTACCGGAGATTGCCCAGAAGCAAATGACTCCCAAAATGGTAGTTGACTTTTCAAAAAACGAGCCAGTTGATTTTCTGCCCGGTGAGAAATTCGAGTACAACAATTCTGGCTACGTGCTCCTGGGCCATATTATCGAAGTGGTTTCCGGGGATACGTATGAGAACTTTATTCAGAAGTACATTTTCGACAAGGCAGGCATGACCCAGTCGTATTATGCCAGCGACAGGCGGGTTATTCGCAACCGGGCCTATGGCTACCATAAAAAGGAGACCGGGTACGTCAATAAAACGACCATCAATTTTAGCGTTCCGTTTTCATCCGGTTCGTTGATGTCTACGGCAGCCGATTTGCTGCGCTGGCAGAACGCTCTAAATCAGGGACTATTTCTCAAAAAAGAGACGGTACAGAAAGCGTTCAGCACCTACAAACTGAACAACGGCAGCGGATTCACCTACGGGTATGGCTGGCACATAAAAGACCTCACGGGTGTTCCGGTCAGGGAACATGGCGGCAGTATTTTCGGCTTCAAATCGATGGCCGTTTACGTGCCCAGCCAGGACATCTATGTGGTCGGACTAAGCAACTGTGATTGCCATTCACCAACGCAGCTAACGCGAGATATAACCGCTCTGGCGATTCAGCATGGATACTGATTGCCTATAGCGGGTTCCACAAAATCGACCGGACTTTATTCAACGTGTGCCACAACACCAATTAGCGAGCTATGTGGGGGTATCAGGCCCCAATCGTTGAGCCGACTAAGAGCCAGAATTCCCGGCAAAAAAGGGCTGGAACGCATTTCTTAACTTAAGTGAACGAGTTGTGGCATCTAGCCAATCCACTTTTGCAGCGTCACTTAACAGAACAAGAAATGCAAAAGAAAATTTTCTTCATAGGTTGTGCCTTACTAATGACAAGCATACTGCAACTCAAAGCACAAAATGCCAAACAAGATAGCACCTACAAAAAGTGGTATGTTGGGAGTTCACTCTTTATGTTTGGAAACTTCTCCAAAATAAATAACCCTGAGTATGTACAATTAAATGTTGGCTATAGGATAACACCTAAAAATGTCATTTCCCTTGAATTTAAAAGATCCATTTATACCTGGCCAATAGGTATCCCTTTTGGACCATCATTTGATGCACCGGGACTAAACTATCCAGGACATGCACGCATACTTGCACCAACATTAGGGTATCAGCGTTTTTGGTGGAAAGGAGTCTATACATCCGTCTATGCATTAAACGCTTTTGAAAAGTATATGGATGAGAACAAAAAAAAGATTGGGAATGGATACACGTTATATCTGAATTTCCATTTGGGTTACCAGTTTACGTTTTTTAAAAACCGGTTCTTTTTTGAACCAGCTATTGGCTGTAGTTATTGGCCTGTACGCACTAATGTTCCAGAATCTTTTACATTAGTAGAAACAAAATGGCCTACCTACTTCATTCAGCCCGGGCTTCATGTTGGATATAACTTCTAGTGATTGCACAGAAAATGGCGTTAAGGATTTGCACTGAGAATTCCACAACATCGCAAAGCCGAAAACCGTTGGTGGCACGTGTAACAGACAACAGCAGCAACATAAACAATGGAAGACACACTATTTGACTTTATATCAAAATACATTTCTCTGACAGAAGACGAGAAGAGCGAACTCCTGTCGTTAGACCTATTCCGCTCGGTAAAGCAAGGAACTACTTTACTTGAAGAAGGACAAAAATCTAAGAATAGCTATTTTGTTCTGAAAGGCTGTATTCGGATTTATTACGTACTAGACGGCGAAGAAAAAACTACTGCTTTCTACACAGAAATGGAAGCGTTGACACCCCCGTGCGTAGTAAACAAAACTCCGTCCGAATATTATATAAGTTGTGTAGAAGACACCATACTGACAGTTTCAAATTCTGATATGGAAGTAGAAACGAACAGTAAATTTCCAAAGTTTGAAATAATGTGTAGACTATTATCCGAAGAACTTTTAGCTAAGCAACAAATAGACTTCGATGAGTTTAAGACCTCTTCCCCTGAACAACGATACCTGAATTTAATACAAAAAAGACCGGACCTTATTCAACGTGTGCCCCAATACCAATTGGCAAGCTATTTGGGTATCAAGCCTCAATCGTTGAGCCGACTAAGAGCCAGAATTCTCGACAAAAAGAGCTAGAACGCATTTCTTAACTTAAGTGAACGAGTTGTGGCATCTGGCCAATCCACTTTTGCAGCATCATTTAACAAAACAAGAAATGCAAAAGAAAATTCTAGGGTTAGCCTTGACCTTATTGATGGCAAGCACGCTTCAACTCAAAGCTCAATATGCTAAACAAGACAGCACGTACAAACGGTGGTTCGTTGGGAGTTCTTTATTTGTCTTGTTAGGTAATCTTGATACTACAAACCCTCCCAATTTTGCTCAACTCAATCTAGGCTATCGAATTACAAGGAAGGATGCCGTTTCACTTGAAGTAAAAACCTGGAAATATGCCTGGCCAAATGGTATTCACCCGTTCTTTAACAAATCATACGGAAAGCCGGAGGAAAAATTTCCAGGGTATATTCGTGAGTATGGATTTGCAGTGGCTTATCAACGTTTTTGGTGGAAAGGGCTTTACACAGGTGTACATGTGATGCCTACATGGCAATCTTTTTTGACTAATGATGGCGATAAAGTTGACAAAGGATTTCAGGTTTTTAATACGTACCGTGTCGGCTATCACATCAAACTTTTGAAGGACAAATTTTTTCTCCAACCATCCGTTGCCATTACCCACCGTGCTTATCACACACAACTACCTAATGGATTTAAACAGTTGGATGACAAATGGTCGAAATTTATCATTGGAGAGCCGGGCTTGCATTTTGGGTATAATTTCTAGCGATTTTGCAGAAGTCAGGAATGTGAAACGCTATGCTATGCCGGCTCTTGTCTGAGAATCAACACGAATGAAAGCAGTTATTTATACGACCTACGGCCCACCGTCGGTGTTGCAACTGACCGACATTGCTAAGCCCGTTCCTGACCACAACGAGGTGCTGGTTCGGGTGTCGGCCTCCACCGTAACCTCAGGAACCCTGTGGTTACGGAAGGGCGCGTTTCCCGGCTCCACACTATTTACCGTTCTTCTTCGCCTGATGTTTGGCATCACCCGCCCCCGGAAGCCCGTTTTGGGGGTTGAGTTCTCGGGCACGGTGGAGGCCGTTGGCGACTCGGTCGCGCAGTTTCGCCCCGGCGACGTCGTGTATGGCACCACAACGGGCCTGCGGCAAGGAGCCTACGCCCAGTATGTTTGTGTCCCCGAAACCTGGCGCGAGGGCGTACTGGCGGTAAAGCCAACCGAACTGACGTTTCAAGAAGCCGCAGCCCTACCCGTTGGCAGTATGACGGCTCTCCACATCCTGCAAAAAGCCGCTATTCAGCAAGGGCAGGAGGTGCTGATTTATGGGGCTTCGGGCAGCGTGGGCACCTATGCCGTTCAACTGGCCACGTATTTCGGTGGTCGGGTGACTGCAGCTTGCAGCCCGGCCAATTTCGCAATGGTTCAGTCTATCGGAGCCAACGCGGTTGTCGACTACGCCCAACCCGACCTGAGCAACTGGGAAAACCGCTTCGACGTAGTGTTCGATGCGGTTGGCAAATTACCTTCTTCGCTGGGGAAACAACTGGTCAAAAAAGGGGGCCACTTCCTGAGTGTGAAATCGGTTACGAGCGAGAAAGTCGAGTACCTGCGTTCCATACATCAGATCATTGCCGAAGGTCGGCTCAAGCCCGTCATCGACCGCACGTACCCGCTGGACGAGATCGTGGACGCCCATGCCTATGTCGAGTTGGGGCATAAAAAGGGGAACGTGGTCGTAACGGTTTTGAACTCGTAACATGCGTTTGCCACGAACGTCACTCACTAAAACAATTGCTAAATGAACCCCGTAGATATCTTGTTTTTGGGAGTGCTATCTCTAACAACGTTGTGCGAAATATGCTTTTCGGTGGAAAGAAGGAGGGTATTCCACATTGCACTGGCTTTACTGGTTCTGCTGGCTCTTGTCCAATTGATATGGAAAGGGTTTTATTGGCAGTACGTTCCAGCCTATGTACTACTGGTTGTATTGATAACGTTAGCTTGGCGAACGAGGAGTAATCAGCCTTCACTTCTTAAAAACAGCCTTTTGTGCATCCTATTGATGGCTACCATAGCGCCCTGGGCTGTACTCTTGCCTGTTCCTACATTAACTAGACCGCAGGGCGAATATGCCGTCGGGACCGAAGTGTTCCGGTGGGTGGATTCTGCCAGAACCGAACAAATAACGGCAGACCCTCGTGACAAAAGGAATGTAATTGCGCAGGCTTGGTATCCAGCAGAGTCGAAGGGTGAAACAACGCGACCGCTATATCTGGATGGTTTGCACCATCTACCGCCAGACATAAGCGGCATTCCAAGCCTATTCTTCAACCAATACGGCCAAATTGACACGTATGCGACTCAGAACGCAACGGTCTCCAAAACACAGAAAAATTGGCCTGTTGTCCTGCTATTAATGGGTTATGGAGCAGCACGCGCCTTTTACACGAGTCTTGCCGTGGGCCTCGCGAGCTGCGGCTATGTTGTTTTTGCTATCGATCACCCCTACGAATCGATGCTCACCGAACTGGCTGACGGGAGACTGGTGACCACCCTTGAAAAATTTTCAAAGGGGGATCCAGACCGGCTCAACTTCATGGAAAATCGGCTCGGTATCCGTGTTGTCGATGTGCAATTCGTCATCAATCAATTTGGAAAGAAACAGCCTTCGTCCAGTAACGTACTCTCCTCACTCGACCTCAACCGAATCGGTATAGCGGGTCATTCGTTAGGTGGTGCTGCTGGTGCCGCTGCGATGGCTCATGATGCACGACTCAAAGCCGCGGTCAATCTAGATGGTACGTTATACGGGAAATTGCCAAAACCGAATGGTCCTCGCCCCTTCCTGTTAGTCGAGAGCAACAAAAGCGAAGTAGGCCATTTTGAACGATACGAAGCTGGTAACCAGTTGCTATTTAATCAATTTGGAGGGGGCTACCGATATGAAATCGTGGAGGCAGATCACTACAGTTTTACTGATGTTCCGCTCCTGTTGGCACCGCCTACCCGGTTCTTGGTAGGGCACTTTCTGAAGGTCGGCCAGATACACACAACAACACATACCGCAACGGTCAGCCTGCTCGATGCCTTTTTTGAGCATACCCTGAATGGGAAACCATCCAAGGTTGATGCAGTGGCCAGCCGCTATCAGGGCATCCTACGTAAACAGGTCAAGGTGAATTAATATGTCCAGTTTTAGCACTCTACCTATGCCTTTTCGCTACGTTGCTTTGGTGCTTATCTGGCTGTTGACTCCCTCGGTTTGGGGACAACAACCAGTCCCGCTTAATCGGCAGATTCAGACCATTCTAAACGAGCAAAAGCTAGCTGGAGCCGTTTGGGCAACCGTCGATTCTTCAGGCCAAATTTCGGTCGATTGCGCCGGGTTCCGTAATAAACCCGCTGGGCAAAAGCTCCGCCCAACCGACCGGATTCACGTAGGGTCAATCACCAAAACGGTGCTGGCATTGGGTGTGCTTCGGCTCGTTACGGAAGGTAAAATCAACCTGACCGACCCGCTGACCAACTACCTGCCCGACCTGCCCGTTCAAAACCCCTGGGCCAACACCAACCCCATCCGGGTGGAACACCTGCTCGACCATACGGCGGGGCTGGAAGATGTGCGACTCTGGCACATTTTCAGTGCGGAGGCCACGCCCGACACGCCCTTGTCGGAGGTGTATCGGCGCGACCCGTCGGTGTTGCGCGTACGTACGCGCCCCGGCTCGGTGTTCGCCTACTCAAATATAGGCTTCACCCTGGCGGGTATGGTGATTGAGGCCGTTACGCGCCAACGCTATGAGACCTATTTGGACGAGCACCTGCTCAAACCCCTGGGCATGACCCACAGCACATTTGGGTTTGTTTCGCAGACAAACGACCCTTCGCTGGCCTATGGGCATCTGGACAAGGGCGAGGTGTCGGCAGCCTTGTCCCTTTTTGTGCGGCCCGCTACCCAACTAACCACTACGGGCTATGACATGGGCCTGTTGATGCGGTTTCTGATGAGCGACGGACAGCTTAACGGCAAACCATTTGTAGACCTCAAGTTGCTAGCGCAGTTGGGCAGGCCCGTGGGCACCGATGCGGCCCGGCAGGGAATCCCCACAGGCTACCGCCTAGGTATGTGGACGCGCGACCGGCACGCGGTGGTTGGGGTGGTGCATTCGGGCAGTATGGTGGGCTACAACGCCATGCTTTATTTGTTCCCCCAGCAGCAAAAAGCGTTTTTCATCACCCACAACATGGACAGCGAAACCGCCGATTACGACGGGTCGAATAAGGTTTTGATTCGCTATTTGAACTTGCCTCAACAAGCACCCGTACAGGTGGCCCAACCGACACGGGATTTCAGTCCCTGGGTCGGCTACTACCTGCCCGTGGTCTCGAAATACGAACCGCTGGCCCTGATCGACCTGTATTCCAATGTTCGGCAAGTACGTTTGGATGGGAGCGAGGTGGTCGTGGAGCCTATGCAGAAAAAGGCGTTTCGTTTGGATTACGCCGGGGGCAACACATTTCGGATCGAAGGGCGACAGCTACCCTCAACAGCTTTTTATCAAGACGTCGATGGGCTGACGGTGATCTCCGACGGGCTGACCCCCTTCCGAAAGGTGTCGGGTCTGTCTATCCTGGCCGTCTGGTTGAGCCTGGGGCTGGGTGCGCTGGGGTTGGTGTGGCTGCTGCTGTCCGGTCTCGTTCAGTGGTTCCTTGGTGGTGCATCATTTCGGTATCGGCCTATCGTGTGGGCTACTGGTGCAGTGCTGTTCCTGCTGGTTCCGGTCCCGTTTCTGGCCACCCAACCGTTCACCACCTGGGGCGACCTTACCCTGGGCAGTGGCTTGCTGGCGTTGGCTACGGTGCTGTTGCCCGTTGGTTTGGTGGTATCGGGTGTGCAATCCTGGCGAGCCGGTTTTGGGTCAATCCTCGCTAGCCTGGATGGCGTTGCTATCCTGTTGACCCTACAGGCGGTCGGGCTGCTGATGTACTGGCACGTGATTCCGCTGAGGCTGTGGGTGTAGTGACGGGTAAAACCACAAACGCCCGGCTGCTCAAAAACAACCGGGCGTTTGTGGTTAAATAGGAGCTAGACCAAGTTCTTTTAAAAATTGATTATGCCTGGCCGCTGCTTCGGATGCCCGCTTTTCAATGGCTGTCAATTCCTGCTGAACCGCGCCTAAATCAATCATATCCTCAGTTTGGGTCGTACTGACGTAGCGCGATATATTTAGATTAAAGTCGTTTCTCTCAATTTCATCCATCTCAACCTTGCGGGAATACCGCTCGTCTTCCAGGCGATATTGATAGGTGTTTATGATTTTCTGAATATGAGCCTCGCTTAAGGTGTTCTGCCGCTTGTTTTTATCGTAATGCTCGGCTGCGTTGATAAACAAAATGTCATCATATTTCTTGCACCGTTTTAGCACCAGCAAACAAACGGGTATGCCCGTTGAGAAAAATAGATTGGCGGGTAAGCCAATAACGGTGTCGATGTGGTTGTCTTTTATAAGCTTGGTGCGAATACGCTCCTCGGCCCCACCTCGGAATAACACCCCGTGTGGCAAAATAATAGCCATTGTGCCTTCGTCACTCAAAAAATGAAATCCATGCAGTAAAAAGGCGAAGTCGGCTGCCGATTTGGGAGCGAGGCCGTACCCTTTGAAACGGAAGTCGTCGGCTATGGTTTCGGAAGGTTCCCAGCGCAGGCTGAAGGGTGGGTTGGCTACGATGGCATCGAACTTGAGCTTTTTGGCGGGATTCAGCTCATTTAGAATCTCCCAATCATTTAGAAGGGTATCACCGTGGTGAATCTCAAACTCGGAATCTTTCACGCCATGCAACAACATGTTCATGCGGGCAAGGTTGTAGGTCGTGATGTTTTTCTCCTGCCCGTAAATACGCCCTACGCCCTGCGGGCCAATGTGTCGGCGGACGTTGAGCAGCAGTGAGCCGGAGCCGCAGGCAAAGTCGAGAACGCGCTCGAGTTTCTGGCGTTTGCCAGTGGCAGGTTCCTGTCCATCAAGCGTGACGATCTCCGACAAAATCGTGGAGAGCGGTTGCGGGGTGTAAAACTCGCCCGATTTCTTGCCCGAACCAGCCGCAAATTGCCCAATCAGGTACTCGTAGGCATCGCCCAACGTGTCGCTGCTGATAGAGAATTTGGCAATTCCTTCAACAATTTTCTTGATAATGGCACAAAGCCGCGTATTTCGTTCGGAGTAGTTTCGACCAAGCTTCTCTGAATTCAGGTTTATTTCTGAAAACAATCCCTGGAAGGTACTCTCAAACGATTCGTTTTCGATGTATTTAAACCCATCTTGCAGGGTCTCTAGCAGGTCATGACTTTGCGTTCGAGCTAGTTCGGCAATGTGGCTCCAAAGGTGCTTCGGCTGAATAACATAATGCACCTTCCGGCGCATGAGCTTTTCAAATTCGACCACGTCGTTTGGGTTCTCTCCATACCAGATTTCGAGTGGTGTAGACACCCTCAGTTTAGCCATGACATCAGGAAACACTTCGGGGTAGTCGGGGCCGAGTTCTTTGCGGGCGGCTGCTTCGTAATTGTCGGAGAGGTAGCGCAGGAACAGAAACGAGAGCATATAATCGCGGAAGTCGTCGGCGTTCATCGCCCCGCGTAGCTGATCGGCAATATCCCAAAGGGTTTTTCCGAGTTGGTGGTTTTGAGTGTTCATTGTGGGCGGGTTGTTAAGCGTGTAGCTTAAAGTTATAGGTTTGCTGAATCAGGGAAAAGATAGTCCTGATGCGGGCTTCATTATCGGGGACTAGTTCGCGACCCTCATACAGAAACACGTTTTTATGTGCCATAATATTGAGGAGTTGGGCTAGTTCGCCATCGTCGGTCAGTCCAATGTGTTTCAACACGAATGAGAAATGGCCGTACCCATGAAACGAACTTAGGTTTTCAAGGATCTGCCGTAATAGGGCAAAATGGTAGGCAAATAGTTTGTTGCTATTGATGGCCTTCTTTAGGGTTTGCAGGAGTTCGAGATGGTACAGGAATACGTCGTTGCTGGGGCTAACCAGCCGAACACCCCCTTTTTTATGCTTTAAAATGTATCGCTGAACGTGGTCTTTATACGCACTTGCTTTTTCGCCTTTGCCAAGCCAATCGGCTATGATGGAGAAAAAATAAACGTGGTGCGTGGTGATGATGATCTTCCGGTTTTTATAGTGCCGCTCAATCAGATTCATGACCGACGTTGCTGTAACAAAAATGTTATGGTCGTCGAGGCTCGATACCGGGTCGTCGATAAAAAAGTGACTCGATTGGTTGCCATCACCTGTCCAGCCTTCAATATCGAAAAGAGCCAGAAAAAAGCAAAAGACAAATATTTGCTGTTCTCCACGGGAAATTTTGATAGGTGTAGGGTCGTTTGCGCTCAATATGAATTGAATATATTCGATGCCGTCTTCAGGGTTATTGTACGACGTGAACCGAAAATCGAATTTGGGCTTGTAGGGGGCGAGTTTCTCGCGGAGGTTGGCTTCGTCTAACAAGGCATGGTACTGGTTCAGCGTGCTTCTCTGGATCAGTAACCGCACGTTAGCTCCATCGTTCGAGTGGTCGTTATCCCAAATAAAGAGATCTTCGCTATAGGCGTTGTAATAAACGCCCGAATGGGTTGCCCCGTTATTGGCTTTGGTTAGGTCTTTATACGACACCGACAGACGGGTTTTTCCGGTGCCATTGAACGCATAAACCAGTATGATATTTTTATCCAGTTCGAGTAACTGTTTCGATAGGTTTTCCATGCTACTCAAGCTTATTCGTCAATATCATTAGGGTTCGGAAATAGGTTTTGCATCAAACCCTTTTTATGGAGTTTGAGCGCGTCGAGCTTCTGACTTTGGGCCGTAATCAGGTCGTCAAGAGAAGATAGGCAATCGGCGATGCGTTGTTGTTCGGGGAGCGAGGGGACTACTAATTCTTGAGCGTACAATTCGTTGAGTGAAACAAAAGGCTGGTCACTTCCAACTGATTTTTTTACAACGAAATCTCTAACAAACCATTGACACAATTGAAAAATGTACTCGCTGATTATTGAATCAGAGATTAGCTCTATTTTCCCAACACGTTGATATAATATTGAAGGTGCATCCCGCTGTGCAAGTCGAGCTATTTTTAATTGGTTATTCGTGACCGGGCGGTTTAAGGCCAAAATTAGGTCACCCTCTCTCAAAACTAGTTTTTCATATTCAAGTGAATAATTTGGGGGCAGGTAAATTGTATTTTCATTCCATTTAACTTTGCCATATCCAACATTTTCTATTTGAAGCAATCGTGTACCATTTTTAGAATATTCCGAAGCTTTAAAACCCCTCCCTGAATTTATCTTAATAAGTTTTCCAAGTCGTACGTTCTTCCACTCACCCACTTCTTCAAACTCTGAAAAACGCAACTTGGGTACGGTTTCGCTCTCGGCGGGGAAAAGCTGCTGCATCAGGGCTTCTTTGTGGGTTTCGAGAGCCTTTATTTTCTGGCTTTGGACTGCAATGAGGTCATCAAGCGAGGATAGGCAATCGGCTATTTTTTGTTGTTCGGGGAGTGAGGGAATAGGTATGGGTAGCGCGAACAAATCTTTGGTTTCCACGTTTAATGCACCATTGGCTCTAGCACCCACCGAAATAAACCGTTTGAGCCACCTACCGTGAATATTGTTAACGAATGGGTATTTTAGAAAGTACGGGGAAACATAGCTCTTATTTACTCGAAAACAAGTGAAAATACTATTGGGGACCGCGCCTTGCTCTTCATTTTCTAAAAGAGCGACTTGTCCTTCGGGGTCTTGCTTAGTTGAGCTCTTGTTATAAGCAAAATCTCCTTCTCTAATCACATAATAATTCTTGTATGATTCGCCCGCTATTTCTCGCCCAAATTTCTTCATTTGCGATACGAGACCCAGACCTGCTGTAATGCTCATTAACTTATAGCGTCCAGTTCCGGCCTTTTCTGTAATCGGTTCAGCTATCTCATTTAGTCGCTTAATTTCCCACTCCCCTACTTCCTCAAACTCCGGGAAGCGCAGTTTAGGTACTCTACTTTGTTTTGTTTTGTTGTTCATGCGTTGAGTTCGTTGGTCAATAGTTGATGCAGCCGGGCTTGCAGCAACTTTTTGTCAGGCAGTTGGAGTTGGTATTGGGCAATGAGCGTAGGCGAGAGGTGGCGCGAGAGGGCATACTCTACTACCTCGTCGTCTTTGTCGCGGCACAGCAGCACGCCAATGCTGGGGTTTTCGTGCGGCTTTTTCACGTCGCGGTCGAGGGCTTCCAGGTAGAAGGAAAGTTGGCCGAGGTGTTCGGGTGCGAAAGCCCCAATTTTCAGTTCAAACGCTACCAGTGCCGACAGCCCCCGGTGATAAAACAGCAGGTCGATATAGAAATCCTGATTGCCCACCTGAAGCCGGAACTCCTCGCCCATGAAGATAAAATCCTGTCCCAACTCCAGAATAAACGCTTTCATGTGACCAACGAGTGCTCGTTGCAGGTCGTTTTCACTGTGTTTGTCGGGCAGGCCCAGAAACTCCAGTACGTATTGGTCTTTAAACGCCTGATGGATGTCCGGGTGTGATTCTCTCAACACTGCTGAGAGTTTTGGAGGGTTCAGCACAGAGCGTTCAAAATGGGCGGCATTTATATGGCGTTCCAGTTCGCGCACGGTGAGCCTTTCTTTTACGGACAGCCGCAGGTAGTACTCTCTGGCCTCAGCCGTTTTAAGCGTCATAATGAGCCGGTTATGGCTCCAAGACAATTCTCGCCACACTGTGGCGAGAATTTCCGTTTGTGCGTAGGTTTCGTAAAACTGCTTCATGCGCCACAGGTTCTTATCGCTGAAGCCCTTGATGTCGGGGGCGTTTTGGGCAATGTAGTGGGCCAGTTCGGCCACCACGCCCTTGCCCCATGCCTCCCGCTGCACGTTGTGGCTAAGGGTCTGTCCTACCCGCCAATACAAGTCGATCAGGGCGGTGTTGGCCTGCGTAAAGATGTTGGTCTGCGTCTGCCGGATCTGGTGCAGCAACTCCCGAAAGGTCTGTTCGGGGTTGTTGGCCGGTTGTTTAGTCTTCATAGGCCGATAATCCAGCAATTTCACGTCCTCCAGCGCGTTTTTTCAGGAGCGGCCCCAAGTCGTCCATCAGGGCTAATTCGCGTTGGGTCCGGGCTTTCCAGCCGAGGCCCAACGGGGCCATCAGGTCGCTTAACTGCTCCCCGTCGAAAATCAGGCGGTTCATAATCCCATCCACAAAGCGTTGCAGATGCTCGGTTTCCAGCCCGTGCGTGTGGGCAATTACAGATAGTTCACGAGCTATTTTTTCGGTTTTGAAACGCCCATACCCCTCGCGGATTTCCCGTTCGGTCAGGCCGCTGCCCATCTGTAGGGTATTGATATAGGCCACCATATCGTCGCGCTCGTCCATCAGGTTCGCGCTCGAACTGAGCAACCCAATCACCTGCTCGCGGGTCATGGTTTCGCGCGAGGGTTTACTCTGGGTAAACCGGGCCAACAGACCCATAATGTAATCGTAGTCGATGAGGGCCGAAGCAAACAGGACAAACTCAAAATCGACTGCATCGACGGGGCTGTCCGTATCAGTGCCGGGCTTATCCTGCTGCGCTTTCAGGCGTTTGCCCGTTTCGAGGTAGGCAACTCGGAAGGAAACAAGCTCGTCTTCGGGCAACAGGGTATCAATGGTGGCCTGATTCTCCGGGCTGAGATCGGTGTATTGGTCAAGTTGGGTTTTAAACCGCTGTACTTCCTTAAATCGGTTTATAAACTCAGCGCGGGCCGCATCGCCCCGGAGGTTATGCACCTCATCGGGAGAGGTAGGGAGGCCCTGCGCCTGCATAAACGAGCTGAGTTCCTGCACGGCCTTTTCAAACTTTTCAATAACAACCTGAGCCGCATCCACGAGCCATATCTCGCGGGCGCGGCCCATTTCTTCGCCCGAAAACCGCATAATAGCCTTATCGACCTCGGTTTGTTGCTGCCTAAAATCCAGCACATTGCCGTACGGCTTGGTGTCGTTCAGAACCCGGTTCGTTCGCGAAAATGCCTGGATCAGTCCGTGGTATTTCAGGTTTTTATCGACGTAGAGCGTATTCAAGTATTTAGAGTCGAAGCCCGTCAGGAGCATATCGACCACGATCACGAGGTCTATTTTGTTTTTGTGTGGGTAATCGGCATCGGTGTATTTGTGGTCTTTGATGCGCTTCTGCACGTCCTGATAGTACAGATCAAAATCCTCGATGCGGTGATTAGTCCCGTATTGGGCATTATAGTCGGCAATAATGGTCTTGAGAGCCTTCTTTTTTTCGTCGGGATTCTGCTGGTTGTCCTGCTTTTCTTGTGTCAGATCTTCCTGAATCTGCTGAATGTCTTTATTGCCCTCGGCGGGTGGCGAGAACACACAGGCGATATTGAGGGGCCGAAACCGGGGCGATGCTTCAGTATCGTCGGCGGCTTGTTGCTTCGTTTGTGCTTTTTTGAACAGTTCGTAGTAGGTAATGGCATCATTTATAGAGGCTGTTGCCAGCACCGCGTTGAATCGGTGATGATTGGTAGCAGCGTCGTGTTTTGCCAGGATAGCCTCTACAACGGCTTTTTTCGCGATGGCCTCACCTGGTTTGGGCAAACTCTTGCCTTCGGGCTTAAAATAGTCGATATGGAAACTCAGTACATTTTTATCCTCAATGGCGTGCGTAATAGTATAGCTGTGGAGTTGTTTCTGGAAGATGTCTTCGGTGGTTTTGTAGGACGCCTGTTCACCATCGACCTGCGTGTAGGTAGCGTTTTCCTCAAAAATAGGTGTCCCGGTAAACCCAAAGAGTTGTGCTTTGGGGAAGAACTCCTTAATGGCCTGATGATTATCGCCAAACTGCGAGCGGTGGCATTCGTCAAAAATGAACACGATACGCTTGTTGCGTAGGGGCTTCAATCGGTCCTTGTAGTTTTTCTTGTTTGAGCTGTCTAAAGCTAGTCCCAGTTTTTGAATGGTTGTGACAATTACTTTATCGGCGTAGTCGTTTGACAGCATTCGGCGGACGAGCGTCTCCGTATTCGTGTTTTCCTCAACGCAGCCCTCCTGAAATTTGTTGAATTCTTCGCGGGTTTGCCGGTCGAGGTCTTTGCGGTCCACCACGAACAGGCACTTTTCAATATCGGCGTTGTCTTTCAGCAGCGTAGAGGCTTTAAAAGAGGTCAGTGTTTTGCCACTACCGGTAGTATGCCAGATATAGCCATTACCGCGATTTTGCTGGATACAATCAATGATGTTTTTTACAGCATAGATCTGGTACGGGCGCATCATCAACAGGCGTTGCTCACTCACCACCAGAACCATATAGCGGCTAATCATTTTACTTAAGTCGCACTTGCTCAGAAATTTATCGGCAAATTCGTAGAGGTCAGATACCTTTCGATTGTCTTCATCGGCGAACCGGTAAACTGGCAAAAATTGCTCGTCGGCGTCGAAATTGAAATGGCTATTTTGGTTATTGGTAAAATAGAGCGTCTCAGATCGGTTACTGACAATAAAAAGTTGCGTGAAGCAAAGCAGCGAATTGGTGTAGCCATTACCGGGGTCGTTTTTATAATCAACGATCTGCTGCATGGCCCGGCGCGGACTAACGCTATAGGATTTGAGTTCGACCTGTACTACCGGCACCCCATTAATGAGCAACATAACATCGTAACGATGGTGGCTGTTTTGGGTGTTCATCCGCAATTGGTTGACAACCTCAAAATCGTTTTTGCACCACTCTTTTACGTTCACCAGCGTGTATTGCAAGGGTGTACCATCTTCACGCTGAAAGGTGTTTCGTTCACGTAGAGTTTTGGAAGCTAAGAAAACATCGGCGTTAATAATCTCGTCGCGCAAGCGGCTAAACTCGGCATCGGTTAAGTGGACCCGATTGAGGGCTTCAAATTTTTGCCGGAAGTTTGCTTCAAGAGTGTCTCGATCACGAATATCAGATCGGTAAACATATTTTAGCTCGGTGAGCTTGCTGATAAAATCTTGTTCAAGTTGCTGTTCACTAGTCATGTACGCTATCGAATGCAAGGTTAACACAGGACGTGTTCGTGGTTGATTGACGAAATGCTCAACCTGCTTGTGTTGTAAGTATAAACGCCCGGCTGCTCAAAAACAACCGGGCGTTTGTGTTTTCAGCCTTTTTTATCAACTCTACATATTAATTGCCCGGTTGTCGGTAGCGGCCAGGCAAGCCTCTTTGAAGGCTTCGGTGTAGGTTGGGTGGGCGTGCGACATGCGCGAGATATCTTCGGCGGAGGCCCGGTACTCCATTGCCACCACGGCCTCGGCAATGATGTCGGCAGCACGGGGACCAATGATGTGAACGCCCAAAATTTCGTCGGTCTCTTTGTCGGCCAGCACCTTGGCTAGTCCGTCGATGTCCATACTGGCGCGGGCACGACCCAGAGCTTTGAAAGGAAACGAGCCGGTTTTGTAGGCTTTGCCTTCGGCCTTCAGTTCTTCTTCGGTGTAACCAACAGCGGCCACTTCGGGCCAGGTGTAAACCACGTTCGGAATCAGGCGGTAATGAATATGGGGCTTTTGACCCACAATGGTTTCGGCAATGAACGTGCCTTCCTCTTCGGCCTTGTGGGCGAGCATGGCCCCGCGAATCACGTCGCCAAGGGCGTAGATGTGCGGTACGCTGGTGCGCAGGTAGCTGTCTACCTCCACCTTACCCCGGCTATCGGCCTTCACCCCGGCGGCTTCCAAATTGAGTCCGTCGGTGTAGGGTTTGCGCCCCACCGACACCAGGCAATAATCACCCGTGAGGGTCATTTGCTCTCCCTTTGGGGTGTCAATGTTGACCGTCACTTCGTCGCCATTGCGGACGACAGACGTTACTTTATGGTTGAAATAAAACTCAGCCCCGAGCTTTTTCACGGCCTTCTGGAGTTCTTTGCCCATCGTTTTGTCCATCGTTGGGATCATCGAATCGGCAAACTCTACAAACGACACTTTGGCTCCGATCCGGGCATATACCGACCCTAGCTCGGCCCCGATCACGCCCGCCCCGATGATAATCAGGTGCTTCGGGATTTCAGGCAGTTTGAGAGCTTCGGTCGAGGTAATCACACGCTCCTTGTCGAGCGGCATCGACGGAAACGACATCGGTTTCGAACCGGTGGCAATCACGATGTTTTTGCCCTTGATGGTCTCTTCGCCCCCCTCGTTTTTCGCAATCTTCACCGTATTGGCGTCCACAAAAGAGCCGAGGCCATAATAGGTGTCGATCTTGTTTTTCTTCATCAAAAACGCAATCCCTTTGGTCGTTTGGTCGACCACATCCTGCTTGCGCTTGATCATTTGCCCCAAATCCACGCCCAGATTTTCCAGCCGAATACCGTGTTCAACAAAGGTGTGACTGGCGTTGTAAAAATGCTCCGACGAGTCGAGCAGGGCCTTCGATGGAATGCAGCCTACGTTCAGGCAAGTGCCGCCGAGTGTGTTGTATTTTTCGATGATGGCCGTTTTCAGGCCCAATTGAGCGCATCGGATGGCACCCGTATAACCGCCCGGCCCTGAGCCGATTACAATAACGTCGTATTCTTGCATAAGTCGTTCGCAGGCCCCGGTTTAAGTGCCGAAACCCATTCATAGTGAAAGCGTTTGTGCGGCAAATTTCGTTCAGAATTCCTTACGCCCTCACACCATCCCGGTTTTTTGTTGAGCATTTCAGATGGGTCTCACCTGCTGGCGAATAACCAAATACGGGTGCTATCGGTTTAGTTGGGTAGAACCTGACGAATGAACACACGCGCTCACCATCTCTATACGTTGACCCTGTTGATACTTGGCCTAACCGGACTCCCGGCACGTGCCCAGTTGATTCACGACCACACCCTGTTGGGGAGGTACATCAACAAATTTGTCAACGACACGACCTCACCCGCCAAGCCCCGGTTTCTCTTGTATCCCACGGCGACCTTCGCGCCCGAAACCAGTCTTGAAATAGGCGTTTCATCGCTGTATCTCTACCACGCCCGTGGCGATTATAAGAACAATCGCCTAAGCGAAATCAATGCGTTTACCTTTGTTACGTTACGCGGGCAGTACGGCCTGAACATCGACAATGCGCTCTACGGTCACCGCGACAACTGGCTATTTATTGGCCGGACGCGGGTGCAGCAGTTTCCGCTTTTGTACTGGGGGATTGGCCGGGATGCTGCCCCCAACGACCCCGCTACAGTGGATGCCTTTTCGGTACAGATCCGGCAGCGGGCCTTAAAAGGCATCGGCAAAAATTTGTTCCTAGGGCCCCAATTCGATTTTCAGTCGTTGGGGCGGGTATCATTCAAGCAGGGCGAGGGTCGTACCTTCGACATGCCTACGGGCGCGAATGGCTCAGCCAATTTGGGGTTAGGTGCCAGTTTTGTATACGACAGCCGCAAAAATCCACTTAACCCCCGGCAGGGATTCTTCGGGGAGATCGCCCACCTGGAGTACAGCCCGTTTTGGGGTAGCACATACCGGTTTCAGAATACCAATTTCGATTTGCGGTACTACCACCGTGTCAAAAAATCGCAGGTAATAGCCTGGCAGGGGTTTGGGCAGTTTATGGGTGGAACGGTCCCGTTCAATCAGTTGGCTCTGCTGGGCAACGAAATTATCATGCGCGGCTATTATCCGGGTCGGTTCCGCGACCGGGCTTACGTTGCCACACAAGTCGAGTACAGGTTTCTGCCGTTTCCGTTCAGCAAACGGTTTGGGGGTGCCCTCTTCGCGTCGTTAGGCACGGTGGGGTCCACACCCGCCCAACTTGACATGCGCAAACTTTTGCCCGCAGGCGGAGCGGGTATTCGCTACTACCTGTTCCCCAAAAAAGACATTTTTCTGCGTTTCGATGTGGGCTTCACCCGCGAGGGGCCGGGGTTTTATGTGTTTACGGGCGAAGCGTTTTAAACCATCACCCCTCATTGGTAGCTATCTTTGTTGCATGGCTACAAAATTGCCGCTCTATATTCAACGTTTTGGACTTGTTCAGGGAATTCGCTTGTACCGGTTGCTCAAACGCCGAACGGGCAACTTGCTCTGTGTCAGCCTCCCCGACCTAAAACACCCGGTCTATCTGCGCCCCGGCACGAGCGATCCGAAGGTCTTCAATCAGCTTTTCGTTCAGGGTGAGTACGAAGGCGTTAACCTGACTTTTTCGCCCAAAACCATCATCGACGGCGGGGCCAACATTGGGCTGGCGGCTGTCTTTTTTGCCCATCGCTACCCCGACGCGCAGATTCTGGCTGTCGAACCCGAAACGGGCAATGTTGAGATGCTTCGGAAGAACACCGCCCCCTACCCCACTATCCAGGTGATACAGGCGGGCATTTGGTCGCGTAGCACCTACCTGAATATTCTGGACGACCCAGAAGGCGAAGGCTCGTGGGCCTTTACCGTAGTCGAGACAGACCGACCTACGAATCTGTCGGTCAAGGCCTTATCGGTTGCCGACCTGATTCGGGCAGCAGGCTGGAAAGGAGCCGATCTGGTCAAGTTAGACATCGAGGGTAGCGAAAAAGAAGTGTTCTCGGCCAACACCGCCGATTGGCTTCCCCATACCAGAGCCTTGATTGTCGAAACCCACGACCGCACCAAACCCGGCTGCTCCGAGGCTCTGTTTGCGGCTATGGCCCCGTATGCACACCGTCACGAACGCATCGGCGAATATGAGGTGCTGGAACGGTTGATCGTTTAACACAAGTAGTTAGATGGTTTTTTGTCATTCCGAGGTACGAGGAACCTTACAGTTGCCTGATGGTGAGATTCCTCGTACCTCGGAATGACAAAAAACTCAGATCATTATCTCTAAATGCTCATATCAAAAGCTCTGAGCCTATGTGTTCATTGAATTTGTCTAGTTACCCAATCTAACCTGCGCCAACACACTCAAAATCGGTTCGGCCACGGTTTCGGGTTGGCAATAGAGTGTAAAATGGTCGCCGGGAACCTCATGGAACGGTTCACTGGGCGTGAACACAATGTTGTCGGGGCGGGCGTGGATGCGCAAATCGGGCTGTACCGTTAGCGGGGGCACGGGTGCAAACAGGGTCTGTTGTTGCAAAAAAAGGTGTGTCGGTTTGATGGCCGGTATACCCGACACAAGTCGGTCATAGAGTTCTTTCGACTCAGCAAAAGGGTAGAGTTTTTTGAAGTAGTTGGTTAGCCACACGCTTTGCGTAAGGCCAATACGGAGCATAAGCTTCAACGCGGTCAGGTTGCGCACGGGAAAATTGATCTTTTTCTGATCCGTGAACGACGCCAGTTGAATCGTCTTCGCACCCGTTAACTCCTTGATATTAATCGCTATCCAGCCACCCATCGAGTGACCAATCAGCACATCGTCGGCAGTGATGTCGTAGTAATCGGTCAGGTATTGGGCAAACTGCCGGGCGTTAATCCGACCCGTTGGGTTCCAACGGGCGTATTCGTCGTTGACGTCGATAGGCAACAACGAGGCAGGCAACAGCAGCGGCACCAGATTGTCGAAAATACCGGCATCTTCAACGTAGCCGTGAATCAGGATTAAGCGCATAGTAGTTATAGTTTCAATGCCGTTGGCGTTTCAAGTTTCATTGGCTACGCCGTTTCAGGTCAGAAGTTAGTAGTGTTGGAACGCGAAGCCTTGAAACGCCGAAGGCAATGAAACTTGAAACCGCGCAGCATCAAAACCACTCCGACTGCATCGCGACCGTTACGCGGTCGGGCGACTGGAGCCGCTTGGCTAAGCTACGAACTTTTACCAATTCATACTCAACGAAGTAGCGGGCGGTCATTAGTTTTCCCTGATAGAAATTACGGTCCTCGTCCGATACCGCGTTAGGCAAGGCTTCCTGCGCCACGGTAGCCTGCCGGAGCCATTGCCAGCCGATGGTCACAATACCAAACAGTTCGAGGTACAGGGTCGCATCGGCGAGAGCGGCTTCGGTATCAGTGGGCAACAGGCCAAGCAGGTGGCGTGTGGTGGTATCGAGCATACCCAACGCCTTGCCCATTTCGTCGACGAGTGGTTTGAGGGCGTCATGTTCGGCGGCTTCGGTCATCGTTTTTTGCACAGCCTCAACCCAAATTTGCACGGCCTTACCGCCCTGCATGGTCACCTTACGGCCGAGCAAATCCAGCCCGTGAATGCCCGTCGTTCCCTCGTGAATAGGGTGAATGCGGGCCTCGCGGTAAAACTGCTCCACCGGAAAATCGGTCGTGTAGCCTGCCCCGCCCAGAATCTGCACGGCGGCACTCGTGGTCAGGCACCCCATTTCCGATGGGTATGACTTAGCAACGGGCGTCAGTAAATCGAGCAACAGAGCCGCGCGCTGAGCCTCTTCGCCTTCGGCGGCATGGGCGGTATCGGCGAGTTGGCTGCACTGGAGCAACAACCCCAACGATCCCTCCAGAACGGCCTTTTGGAACAGTAGCATCCGCTTCACATCGGCGTGGCGAACAATGGGCGTTTGGGGTTTAGCCGACCAATCGTGGCCCGGACCTTTCTCGGCAATGGGGCGTCCCTGCGGGCGTTCGCGGGCGTAGGCGAGCGAGGCATAATAAGCCGCCGTACCAATCGACACGGCGTTCATGCCCACCCCCACGCGGGCTTCGTTCATCATCTGGAACATGTAGCGCAAACCCTGATGCGGTTGCCCAAGCAGGTAGCCCACGGTCCCGTCGTTCGAGCCAACCATGAGGTGCGCAATGGGTGCGCCTTTGTAACCCATTTTGTGATACACACCCGCCGTCAGCACGTCATTATCAACGAGTTCGCCCGTGTCGGTGGGGCGTTTTTGGGGCACCACAAACAGCGAAATACCCTTGGCCCCGGCTGGCCCACCTTTGATTTTGGCCAGCATCAGGTGAATCACATTGTCGCAGGCGTCGTGGTCGCCCGCCGAAATATAGATTTTTTGCCCCCTGATTTTGTACACACCAGTCGCTTCGTCAATGGGTTCGGCAGAGGTCGTTATGTCGGACAGCGACGAACCAGCGTCGGGTTCGGTGAGGGCCATTGTACCCTGCCACCGTCCGGTATACATGTTTGGGGTGAAGCGGTCGATCAGCTCTTTGCTCCCAAAACTCCGCAGCAGGTTAGCCGCGCCCGTGGTCAGAAACGGGAACACACTTGAAGAATAGTTGGCTGCACCGAAAATAAACGTGGCCGCGTTCATGACCGTGGCCGGGAGTTGCTGCCCGCCTTCGTCGTAGGTGAAGGGCGCGTTGATCCAGCCGTCGTCGCCGAAGCGTCGGATAATGGCCCGCATGTCGGGGTGAACCCGGATTTTACCGTCGACTAGTTGCGGCTCGTCGCGATCCATCACCGTGAGCAGGGGCCGAAGCAGATTCTCACCAATTTGGGCGGCAGCATCGAGCACCATATCGAACGAAGCCCGGTCGTGATCGGCAAAATGGGCAAAGCGCGTGAGTTGATCGGCCTGAAGTACTTCGTAGAGATGAAACGACAGGTCGCGGGCAGAGAAAAAAGGCGTTGGCATAGAAATCGTGGTGGCTCGTGGTTAAATCTTTGCGTATTAGGAACTTTGCGTGCTCACCAAATCGTATCTTTGTTTCAAAGATACAGACAAAAAAGCATGAACACGTTCGCTACCCTGCTGCTGACCCTGTGTGTCGGCGTAGCCAGTCTTGGCTTCATAACCCGCTTAGACGATCCTAAACCAGCGGAGAAAAAAATTAAGTGGATGACCATTGAGGAAGCGTTCACGGCCCAACAAAAGAAGCCGAAAAAGATCTTTGTCGACGTATACACCGATTGGTGCGGTTGGTGCAAGGTTATGGACCGCAACACCTTCACGAACCCGGTTATCGCCGACTATATGAACGAACACTACTATTCGGTGAAGCTAAACGCCGAAGGGAAAGAAGACATCAAGCTTGGTGATCGCGTGTACAAGTCAATGGGCAATGTTCATGAACTGGCCGCTACGCTCCTGAAAGGGCAAATGAGCTACCCGACAACCGTGTATCTGAACGAAAAAATGGAGTTGATTCAACCCGTTCCGGGCTATCTGGAGCCACGCATGTTCCATCAGATCGTGACGTGGTTTGGTTCAAATAGCCACACGAAAGAAGAATTCGAGAAATTCAAAGCCGGCACCTACGTCAAGAGCTTTCAGGACAAACTGCCCAATCCCTCGGCACAAGCCCCTGCCGCCGTGGCGCATTGAGGTAATCTATTGATAACGAGTCGAAAGCCCGCCCAGCAGCGGGCTTTTTTTAGTTAATCTTGTATATATAATTTTCTTGTATATATTTGCTTCGTAAATAAGCTTACCTATGGAATCGTCGGCGACTGAATTTTTACGGGGCACACTGAAGACCATCGTGCTGAAACTACTGGCCGAAGAGGGTCGCATGTATGGTTACGAGATCACGCAGGCCGTGAGAGACCGTACGCGCGGGCATATTACGCTCACGTTTGGAGCATTATACCCGGTGTTGCACAAATTGGAGCAGGACGGGCTGTTGGTGACCGAGTCGCAGGAGGTAGACGGTCGGCTGCGGAAATATTATTCGCTCACCCCAACTGGCAGTCAGGCCGCCGTGCAGAAAGTGTCGGATTTTGAACAGTTTATGGAAGCCATGCGGGCTTTGTTATTGCCCCCCGCCCAGCCGGGTCTTGCGTACTAAGATGACCGCACGGGCGGCCCCGATCTCCTTAAAACCAACCATCGCCATGCAAAAGCTTTCCAGTTATCAGGTCAAACAACTACACGATCACCTGATTCGGCAGGGGGCCACCGATGCCCTGCTCTACGAACTCCTCGACCATCTGGTATGCGAGGTCGAACACTACATGTGGATTGGCTTACCGTTCGAGACCGCTTTCGATAAGGTAGTGCTGGAAGCCAACGACAAGGCGGTGCATTACTTGAACACAACCTACCAAACCGCGCTCGACCCCAACGCCCTACGCCACGTGACCCTCGACGATGTGGTGTTTGAGTTTCGGAACAAGCAATACGGAGCCTACGATCTGCGCCAAAGCTACCGGCACTCGATGCGCAACGCGTTGCTGCTGGGAATTGGGTTGTTTTTGATGGGTGTGGTCTGGATTGCGGCCCTCAAACAGGGTTCGTTCAGCTACTGGAGTGGGTTGGGGGCTTGCTGGCTGATCGGCGTCTCGTGCGTAGGGTTTGCCGTGGGGTCCTGGTTTCTGCACAGCCTGCGCCAACGGTATCTGGTCGTGGAGTAAGAGATATGGGTCATTTGAGAGCAGTGAGTTGGATGAACAACGTACGTGCCTATTTTTACGCCGTTCTTTCTCGCCTTTCTCATGACCTCAAACACAACGCGACACCTAGCCCGCTTGATGCTGGTTTTGTTGACTAACGCGTGCCTGGCCCAATCCCCCAAACTCAAGATCGAAGCCGAACTAGGCGGCTTAGTGTCGTCAGGCAGTAACACTCCTTTTTGGCTCCGGGCCAATCAGTTCGGGTCGGTGCCGCGTCAGGGGCCGGGGGTTGTTGGGCAACTCCGGGTATGGCGCGATTACGCACCGTCTGACGTGGCCCGGCCTGGCGTGGCCCGGCCTGGCGCGGCCCGGCCCGACTCGGCCCGACGAAACGCCGTTCGGGTGGGGTTTGGGCTGAATCCGGTGGTGAACGTGGGAGCCATTAATCAGGTCATATTGGTGGAGGGTTACGCCAAAGTTGGCTGGCGGGGCGTGGAGATTTGGGGAGGGCGTCGGCGGGAGCAGATTGGCCTGGGCGACACCCTACTGTCGTCGGGATTCTATGCGGGAGCGGGGAATGCGCTGCCCGTGCCCAAGGTTCAGTTTCAGACGATAGGCTACCGAACGCTGCCCTTCACGCGAAAATTTGTGGCTATCAACGCAGGCATAGGCCACGGCTGGTTTGCGGCCAACTACATTCAGGGGGCTTTCCTGCACCAAAAGCACCTCCACCTCCGACTGGGCAAACCCACCGCCCGAACGCATTTTTACACGGGGGTGAACCATCAGGCCCAATGGGGCGGACAGGCCGACTACCTTCGCGAGCCGCCCTCCTCGGCTCCTGACGGCCGCTTACCCTCGTCACTGCGCGATTTTCCGTACGTGCTAACGGCCACCGTCCCCCGCGACTGGTATCAGCAGGGCTATACCGCCTTCGACAGTTACCGGATTGGTAATCACCTCGGCTCCATTGATTTCGGCGTAAGCCGGCAGGCAAAACATGGGAACTGGCTGCTCTATCATCAACATCCGTTTGAAGACGTGTCCGGCCTGTTATTCATCAACGTGCCCGATGGCCTTTGGGGCCTGCGCTGGGCGCGAAACGGAGCGGACACCCCTGCGAATTTCAGGTTCCAACGCCTGACGGTCGAGTACCTGCAAACGACCAACCAAAGCGGCCCAACGTTCTACATTACGGGGTCGAAATACCAGGGAGCCGACAATTATTTCAATCACGGGCAGTACGTGCAGGGGTGGTCGTTCCGGGGCAATGGCATCGGCACACCACTCATACCCACCCGCTTCGACGTTCGGCCCGAATTACAGGCTCAAAGCGGCTTTTATTTCCCATCCAATCGCGTGCAAAGCGTCTACGTGGGCGCACAAGCCCAATGGCGCGACCGGCTCACGCTTATGAGCCGGTTGTCGGTTGGGCGGTACTACGGCACATTTGCGGAGCCTTTTTCAGAACCAGTCAATCAATTTTCGGCTCTGCTGATGGGACAATTGACCCTGCCCCGCTGGCGAAATATGAGTCTGATTGGTGCGTTGGCCGTCGATAGCGGGCAATTGTTGAATAACTCGGTGGGGGGGTATGTTGGGATGCGATGGAGTCGGTGAGGATTTCTAATTGACCCGGATTTATTCGGGGGTGATGTGTTAAATTTGTTAGCTAATTAGCCCAATTTAACATACCTCATGAACAAACACATTGCGTTGCTTTCGGCAGCGGTGCTTACAGTCAGCTTGGCGGTTGCGACACCTCCAACTGGCAAGCACACAAAACCACGGGACCCCAAACCGGGTGCCGCCAAAACGCCCTTCATCGACCGGCAAAACATGAGCCTGTCCGTGAAACCGGGCGACGATTTTTACCAGTACGCCAACGGCGAGTGGCTAAAGAAAAACCCAATTCCGGCCTCCAAAACCAGTTGGGGCAGCTTCAATATCCTGCGAGACAAGAGTCTCGACGCTATGAAAACGCTGCTCGACGAGGCCACCAAAAGCACCAATCGAGGGCGGCTTTACCAAATGGTGGGCGATTTTTATGCCAGCGGCATGGACAGTGCGGCCATTGACCAAAAAGGCTTCGACCCGATCAAAGCCGACCTTGCCCGCGTGGATGGTCTGAAAAACAAAGCCGACATGCTGAACGAAATGGCTTACCAGCGCACGCAGGGCAACGGTATGTTGTTTGGCTTTTTTGTTGGGCAAGACCGTAAGAACGTGAGCAAGTATTTGCCCCAGATCTCGCAGGGTGGCACCTCCCTCCCCGACCGCGATTATTACCTCAAAAATGATCCGCGTTCGCAGAAAATACGCGATGCCTACCGCGATCACCTGACCAAACTATTTGGCCTGATTGGCGAAGAACCCAGCCGGGCCTCGCAAAACGCCGACCTGGTGATGCGGCTCGAAACGGCTCTTGCCAAAGCCCAGATGGCCCGCGTCGACATGCGCGACCCCTACAAGACGTACAACAAACTGACCGTTGCCGACCTCTCGAAGCAAACGCCCGGCATAAACTGGAGCGATTTGATGCCCAAAATGGGGGTTCGCGGGCAGGATACGGTGCTGGTGCAAAACCCCTCGTTCATGCGGGCCACCGACAGCTTGCTTACGGCCACGCCCGTTGAAGACCTCAAGACGTACATGCGTTGGAACTTGCTCAAAGGGTCGGCTTCGTATTTGAGCGACGCCTTCGTGAAACAAAACTTCGCGTTTCAGCGGGTGCTGACAGGTCAGAAAGAGCAAACGCCACGCTGGCAGCGTATGAGCGGTATGATCGACGGAACACTGGGTGATTTGCTGGGCCAACTCTACGTACAGAAGTACTTCAAACCCGAAGCCAAGCAACGTATGATGGTGCTGGTCGATAACTTGGAAGCGTCATTTAAAGAGCACATCAACGGCCTCGACTGGATGAGTGCCAACACCAAAAAACGCGCTTTGACCAAACTGGTTTCGTTCAAACGCAAGATTGGCTACCCCGACAAGTGGAAAAACTACGATGGCGTGACGATCCGGCGCGACGATTTCTACGGCAACGTGAAGTCGGCCAGCAAATGGTCGTACAATTACATGATTAACCGGCTGGGCAAACCCGTCGACCGGACCGAGTGGGGCATGACACCCCCGACGGTAAACGCCTACTACAACCCCGTGAACAACGAAATCGCATTCCCGGCGGCTATCCTGCAATTCCCCTTCTTCGACCCCGACGCCGACGATGCCGTGAACTACGGCGGTATTGGGGCCGTGATCGGTCACGAAATGACCCACGGGTTTGATGATTCAGGTCGGCAATACGACGCCGACGGCACCATGCGCGATTGGTGGGGTAAAGACGATGCGGCCAACTTCAAAAAACGGGCCGATCAGGTAAAGGAGCAGTTTTTTGGGTTCAAGGTGCTCGATTCACTCAAGGTAAACGGGCAACTGACCCTGGGCGAAAACCTCGCCGACTTGGGCGGCTTGGCTATTGCCTACGATGCCTTCAAAAAAACCAAGCAAGGCAAGGGCAAAGTCGAGATCGACGGGTTTACGCCCGATCAGCGGTTTTTCCTGTCGTGGGCACAAATCTGGCGCACCAATGTCCTGCCCGAAACGCAGGCCCAGCTCATCATGACCGACTCGCACTCGCCCGGTCAGTACCGTTGCAACGGCCCCGTCTCGAACATCGACGCCTGGTACAAAGCCTTTAACGTGCAGGCGGGCGACAAGATGTACAAAGCCCCCGATCAGCGGATACGGGTTTGGTAGTATAGGATGCTCAGATTGAAGAGCGCGAAGGCGCAGAGGAGTTGATCCTTTGCGCCTTCGCGTGTTTTTTTACCTTTGCTGTCAACCACCGTATAGTCATGATTCCTAAGCATATACACGACCGATTTTTCAAGGAAGCGTTTTCCCGTTCTGATGTCGTCGCCGATTTTATCCAAGCTTATCTGCCTTCAGAATTCAGCCAACAAGTTAACCCTAACACGCTGACTCGGCTCCAAGATTCGTATGTTGACGATGATCTAAGTCAGTATTACGTTGATCTTCTATTTTCGGTCGAATACAGTGGCCAGCCCATTACAATCGCTCTGCTACTGGAGCATAAGAGTTATCCAGAAGAATACCCACACTTTCAGCTTAATCAGTATCAACTCAATTATTGGCGCGATCAGCTTAAGGAACAACAGGCACTACGACCTGTCGTGCCGATTATTATTTATCACGGGCAAGGCAAATGGAAGAAACGGCCCCCAAAAGACTATTTCCAAGCTATTGATAGCTTGTTGAGTTGCTTTATTCCTGACTTCGACTATTATTTGATCAATTTGACAGAGGATACAGGGAAGCGTTTCGAACTACTCCGGTCTTCTTATGCCAAGCTGACGGCAGGTTTATTGAAAACTGTTCGCCAGAAGCATCGGTTAACAAAGATGTTAGATCAACTTCGGCAAGTAATTAACGACCTTGTGGAGGAGCAGACTGGGGAGCAGTTTGTAAAAACAGCATTCATTTACATCCACTGGGCTTCAAAATTGACATCCACGGAAATAATCGGTATCTTTCGTAGTATCTCACAAAAAACAGAAACAACAGCTATGTCAGCCGCAGAAACGTTGATTAAGCAAGGAATGCAGCAAGGAATGCAGCAAGGCGAATATCAGGTTACTCTTAAATATATTAAAGGTATGCTCCGTTTAGGTATGGATGCTAAAACGATTGCTAATGCCTTTGATTTACCCCTAAAAACGGTTGAGCTTTATATTGCTACGATCAAGGAAAAATAAGACGCTTTATTGCTTTACAAGATACCGTATTGATAGTCAATAAGGCTTTTTATAGCCTGAATGTAAGGTATGCAACCAACCATCAGTATCATTGGCCTCGGCTGGCTGGGTCGCCCGCTGGCTCACGAACTCCTCAAACGCGGGTATCCAGTCAAAGGCAGCACCACCTCGCCCGAGAAGCAAGCTCAACTACAGGTCGAAGGTCTCGACGCCCACATGCTCGCCCTTTCGCCACAACCCGAGGGCGATCTGGCGACCCTACTCCGTGCCGACGTACTGGTGGTCAATGTGCCGCCCAAAGCCGGAAAATTCGGCGATCAATTTCACCCGCAACAAATACAGCATCTGGCCGAGGTCGTTCGTCAGTCACCCGTGCGGGGGATTATCTATATCAGCTCTACATCGGTCTACCCTGAACTAAACCGGGTAGTGGTGGAAACCGACGTACAAACGCCCGAAGAGTCGGCAGCACCCGCGCTTGTGGAGGCCGAACAAACATGGCTGGCGTTGCAGCAGAAAGGGTTTGCCATCACCATTCTACGTTGCGGGGGGCTGATGGGCTACGAACGGCAGGCTGGCAAGTACGTGGCCGGTAAAACCGTCGACAGTGGAGCCGTACCGGTTAATTACATTCACCGAGACGATGCCGTGGGCCTGGTGGCAAGCATAATCGACCAGCAACTGACCGGGGTTTTCAACGTGGTAGCCCCCGAACACCCAACGCGGGCCGAGGTGTACCGGGCAAGTTGTGAGAAACATGGCTATGCGTTGCCAACTTTTGTGGAGCCTCGGCATCCCATTTCATTTAAGATTGTTAGTCCTGACAAACTATTAGCCGCAACTCCCTATCAGTTCTATCGTCCTGATCCAACCACATTTTGAGATAGTTAGCACACGATGGGCGTGCTTTATTGACAGAAACACACGAATATTGTACGTTGATTAAAACCACCGTACAAGTGTTAAATCGTGTTTTTGTGAATATCGCTGTCATCGCGTTTGCCATGACACTCCTACCTGCCATAGGCTTTGCGCAGGCCGGTCCGTCAACTGAGGCCACCCTTGAGCAGGCTCTTAACAAGGCAAATGCTAAAGCGAGGGTACTTCAGCAACAGCTTAAAACGGCACGTGTTCAGCTAAAACAGCAAGCCACTCAAAACGAGCAATTGCAAGCCCGGCTATCCCTGATTTTGGCACAAGTGACTGGTAAAAATGATTCGATTGGTCGGTTGATCCTGCAATCGGCGGGGCAATTGGGCGAGGCCGCTCAACTTGCCCAGACTGGGCAGCAACTCCAGAATAACCTAACCCAAACCACCCACACGCTCGACTCCACGCAGCAACAACTCAGGCAGGTTCTGTACGACCGGCAACAGCTAACAGACAGCCGGGTAGTGCGCATCTATCAGTTCCCGTTGGTCGAAGCCAAGGCGATCCTGCTCCGAAACCTGACCAAAACCAATAGCGGTTTCTTATTCGACCACGACTCCCTGCGCAATGTTCTGCGGATTACCCATCAGTATATTGAAAAAAAACCTGGTCGCTGGATTTTCAATCGAGTCTTTGAAACGATTGTAGAAATGGAAGTACGCCTGGTCGAACACACGTTCGATCCCTCACGTACACTTGTGTATGCCTTCACGCGGTTGCGGCAAAAACGGGTATATATCGAAGACTATTTTAACGAGATCGTGCAACCCGACCAAACGGCTCTTTACCGGGAGCAGTCGTTAAGGCTTCTGGAAGGCGAACTTCGCAACACCTCCGACAAATAACCCGGCAACGGGATTCACTATCTGTCTATTCTATAGGTCACCTAAAACACTGATATGTAAGCTATAAAGGGCTGTTCATATTTGTTCATTTAGGAAAACTGCTTAGTTTTGTTGCACAATTCTACCGTATATGTACTTCTGTGTTTTAGTTTCTTTACTTAGTTTACTTACAGTTGCTTTTCCCTCCCTATTACTAGCCCAACCGACAATTTCGCAGTCGGCACCAGCTCGTAAAATTATCGAAAAGGCAAGCATCGACTACCTCGATTTTAAAGCACTTCGCTTCCACCTGCACAACGCCGTTGATCATCATAGCTATCTGAATGGACAGGTTAGTGGATTAGCACAAGCAAACCGGAACTTGGCTGACTCCCTCGCGAAACTCAGAAATCAGGTTCAGTCACAAACGGCCCAACTCGCTCAACTCCGCCAGTCGGCCAGGCAACTCGAAAGCGCACAGGCCGCCGTACGCGCCACTCGCGACTCGGCCCGGCGAAGCATGGAGAGCCTGAATTTCGAGAAGCAGTTACTGAAAGATACACGGGCCGTGCGGATCTATAAATTCCCGGTAAACGACGTGCGTAAGGTATTCACCGACAACCTCAATCGCGATAATGCGGGTTTCACGCTCAACAACTCGTCGGCAGGTAACACCCTGATTATGAGCCGCGAATTTAACCAACAGGCCCCCGCCTGGTGGGACGTCGACCGTGAAGACGACGGTCGGCTCGACGTTACGCTCCGGTTGGTTGAGCACCCATACGACAACAGCCGGACTGTCTTGTATGCAGACACCCGGCTGTTGAAAAAAGATCGTACGGGGAACAAACCCATTCAGGACCAGTCGGACCCCGAAAAACTGCAACTCTACCGCGACCGGACTATCCGGCTTCTCGAAGGTTTTTTGCGGGTAGCCTCCGAAAAGTGAGGAGTTTATCGTTTCAGGGGCAGTTTACGCGCACCGGGACGGTAATTTTGCCCAATCCCGAAATTATAACCTAGACCAATCGTGATGGTCTGATTACGCGTGTTTCCAGGACTCGTCATCACATCCGCAAAACCCTGCGTGTACCGGGCATCAATCAGGAAACGCTGCCGATTGCGGACTCGGAAGTTAAACTGAATACCGGCTGTGGCCCCAACGTCGAACCGGTTGGTTACGTCCTTATTGTCGAACCGGTCATCGGGTGACCCCTGCGTGGGGTCGAAATTGGCACTCGTGCGCAGGTTGAACGAGGGGCCGATGTAGATATTGGGCCGAAAAGCCCCCTCGTCGTTCAAAAAGTAACGGGCCGTCGTGACCAATTCGAGGTAGTTAATCCGTTGGCGGGAATTGCCCAGTTCGTAGCGGGCACCCCGCTGCGAATACAGCACATCAGCAGCAAAGCCAAACCGGCTGATATCGCTATACATAACGCCCGCACCCGCCATAAAGCCCGGTAGGAATTTAGTTTCAATAGGGACGCTCACCCCAACAAATGGTCCATCGCCGTTAAAATTAGATAGATTAAGACCGAGTCGAGGGCCTGCGCTCCAGCGTTGGCGCGTTTGTGCATTAGTAGCTAACGCGATGAGTATGAAAGATAACGTGAATAAAGCGGGTCGAAAAAAACGAGTGTACTGCATAGTGAACTAATTAGTTTGGTACTGCCCCCTAAACGCCCGCTTGTTCCGAATGTTTCATTCATTTTAATCTCTTTCGTTAACGGGACAGTTCGTCTATCTTTATGATATGAAAAGACCCTCCTTGTACTTCACCGACGAACACGAACTGTTTCGGCAGGGCGTCCGGCAGTTTATCGAAAAAGAGGTAGTACCTCACACCGCCGAGTGGGAAGCGGCCCGGCGCATTCCCCTCTCTATTTTCAAGCGTATGGGCGAACTTGGCTTTCTGGGCCTGCCCTACGCCGAAGACCACGGCGGTTCCAACGCCGATTTCTGGTTCTCGGTGGTCTTTCTGGAAGAATTGGCTCGTTGCGGGATGGGCGGCTTCACGACGGCGGTGAGCGTTCACGAGTTTATGGCCATCAACCACATCGCCAAAGCAGGTAGCCCGGCTCTTAAAGAAAGATACCTTGTTCCGGCCATTGCGGGGCAGAAAGTGGCCGCTCTCGCCATCACCGAACCCGACACCGGCTCCGACGTGTCGGCCATCCGAACTACGGCCCGGCGCGAAACCAACCCCGACACCGGGCAGGACGAGTACGTAATTAACGGAGCCAAAACATTCATCAGCAACGGCACTTACGGCGATTTCGTCACATTGACAGTTAAGACGAAACCGGATGCAGGTGCCAACGGCATCAGTCTCGTGGTGGTTGACCTCGACAGCCCTGGCGTAACGCGCACCAAACTCGATAAAATGGGCTGGCACTCGTCCGATACCGCCGAAATCCGGTTCGATGAGGTGCGTGTGCCCGTTACGAACCGCATCGGCATGGAGAACATGGGGTTTTATTATCTCATGGAGAGCCTGCAACTCGAACGGCTCGTGGCGGCTGTGATGGCCGTTTCAGGGGCCGAGATAGCCCTGGAATGGACCTTGCAGTATTTGCAGGAGCGTGAGGCCTTCGGTAAAAAGCTCGGAAAATTTCAGGCTATCCGCCACAAAATTGCCGACGCAGCCACCGAGGTCGAAATGGCGAAGCAGTTTGTGCATCACACTTGTTGGCTCTTCACACAGGGCGAGGTGGTCGTGAAAGAGTGTTCAATGGCCAAGCTCTATACCTCCGAAATGCAAAAGCGTGTGGTCGATACCTGCCTCCAGTTTTTTGGCGGTTACGGCTACATCGAGGATTACCCCATTTGCCGGGCCTACCGCGATGTACGCGTGGGTACCATTGCGGGTGGTTCGTCGGAGATCATGCGCGAGATCATCGCCAAAATCGTGGTCGATGCCGTGGCCTATAAACCCGTGTACAACGAAGCCTAATGATAGCGGTAGGCAACTGCAATCTTGTGCTTATAGGTAGAATGAATCTCAACCAACACAACTTTCCATGCATCGTCGGAATTTTCTAAAATCAGCTTCCGTTGCGGCAGGCACCGCTATTTCGGGTACTGCTGCGGCCACCAATTGGCACTCACAACCTGCGGGACTAGCCAAAAATAAGTTTAAGCTCCACTATGCCCCGCACATTGGCATGTTCAAGAACTCGGCGGGCAACGATCCCATCGACCAGATCAAGTTTATGGCCGATCAGGGGTTCACGGCTCTCGAAGACAACGGCATGATGGGCCGCGACGTGGCCCTACAGGAAAAAATGGGAGCCGAAATGGCCCGGTTGGGGATGAAAATGGGCGTGTTTGTGGTTGACAAGGGCGGCAACGGGGCCAATACCCTCGCGGCTGGCAAGCCCGAATTTGTCGATATTTTTCTGAACGGCTGCAAGCGGGCCGTGGAGGTTGCCAAACGCTGCAACGCCAAGTACATGACCGTGGTGCCGGGTGATTTTGAGCGGAATCTGCCCATTGGCATCCAAACTGGCCACGTGATCGACGCCCTGCGACGGGGAGCCGACATTCTGGCTCCGGCTGGGTTGGTGATGGTGCTCGAACCCTTGAGCGACACGCCCAACCTGTTCCTGCGCACCTCCGATCAGACCTACGAAATTTGCCGCGCCGTAAACAGCCCCGCCTGTAAAATTCTGTTCGACGTGTACCACATGCAGAAAAACGAGGGGCACATTATCCCGCACATAAACTGGTGTTGGAACGAGATCGGCTATTTTCAGATCGGCGACAATCCGGGCCGCAACGAGCCAACAACGGGCGAGATCAACTACAAAAACATTTTCAAGCACGTGTACCAGAAAGCCAAAGCCGAAAACAAGGAATTCATCTGGGGCATGGAACACGGCAACGCCCGTCCGGGCAAAGAGGGCGAAGAAGCCCTGATCCGGGCCTACGTGGAGTCGGATAGTTTTACGGTCTAAAAAAGAACCCCGGCCATTGGCCGGGGTTCTTTTTTATAAAACTACTACTGAATTCTCTTCAGCCGATACTCCGCTCGCTACGTATTTGTCGGCGGCCCAGTCGTTGGCCCAGGTGGCTCCGTCGATCACGAAACGATATTGATACTCGCTACCTACGGGCAGTTCGAGCGTGGTTTTGTATGAACCATCTTTTTGCTTCTTCAGTGGTTGAGCCGTTACGTCCCAGTCGTTGAACTCACCAACCAGCGAAACTACTTTGGCACCGTCTACGGCTTGAGCGGGCAATTCAAAGGTTACTTTGGCGACCGGCTTGCTCTTGAGAAATTGTTTGGCAATTGCCATACGAAATGGTTGTTTGGTTTTCAACACAAAATTATATCTTGAGATTAGCAATTACCTAATAATTAGCTTGTTAACTTACAAAATTCTTTTAATAGTTCAATTAATTTTTGACTGATTTATATAATCCACTAAATTTATATTGTAATCATATCAGGAGGGCGGGTGTTTGGCTAATCCACTGTAACTCCGATACTCGCGCGTCCAGTACCAGGCTCCCTGTAGCGCAATAAAGCAAAACACAAAATATTCAGCCGCCACAAACCGGACATCTTTGGCCCAATACACATAAGTAAGTACTACGTCGATCAGCAGCCATACATACCAGCATTCCACACGTTTCTGAATCATCAGGAATGTCGCCACAATGCTCATCGTCGTTGTGAACGAGTCGAGATAAGGGAACGAACTGGGCTGGCTGAACACCATCGGAAACAGCGTGTGCAGGTTACTGGCAAAGGTGCCCAACAACCCCGTTGCCAACAACCCACCTGCCGACCAAAGTATGAATTGCTGGGGGGGAGTCTGAGAGATTTTTAGCTCTTTCTGAAGCGTTTCTTCACCCAGTTTGGGGTGGGTCCATCGCCACCAGCCTTGCAGGTTGGTTACGAAGAAAAACACCTGCAAAAACATGTCGGGGTAGAGTTGAATCTGATAAAACAAAAAGAAAAACAACACCACGCTTGCCGCACCAATAGGCCAACTCCAGACGTTGGCCCGCGCCGACAACCACACCGCTACGGCCCCACTGACTACCCCGAAAAACTCCAGATAGCTCATGTTGTAGCCCCAAAGGACAAAAAACACGGTGTTTATGTCGAAAAAGTCCGTCATGAATAGTAGGAGTTCATCCCGTTTTGGTCTTTTAAGAAGGCGAAAATACACAAACACTTTATGCAAAAAATTGCCATGCTGGGGGGCGGCTTCATTGGCCGCTTCTATGCCGAATCGCTCCACGGCCAACGGAGCCGCGACCGGGTGGTAGCGATCTACGCCCGCCGGGAAGAAACCGCCCAAAAGTTTGCCACCGATTACGACTGCTCGTTCTGGTCGACAAACATGGAAGAGGTTATTGCCCACCCCGACGTGACGATGGTGTGCATTGCCCTCCCCAACAACCTCCACGCGCCCGCTGTTGAGTTGTGCGCTAAACACAAGAAAAACGTGGTCTGCACCAAGCCTCTGGGCCGCACTGCCGACGAAGCCCTGCGTATGATGCAGATGGTTGAGGAAGCGGGCATCTTCGGGGGTTACCTCGAAGACCTTTGCTATTCACCTAAGTTTTTGAAATCGCTTGAAACGGTCAAAAGTGGCGCGTTGGGGCGCATTTTGTGGGCTAAGTCGCGGGAGGCTCACCCTGGCCCACACTCCAACTGGTTTTGGGATAAAGAACAGGCGGGGGGCGGCTGTATGCTCGACTTGGGTTGCCATTGTGTCGAGATTTCCCGCAACTTCATTGGTAAAGACATCCGGCCCGTTGAGGTGATGTGTTGGGCCGCTACGCAGGTGAAGCCTATCGACGCCGAAGACCATGCCATTGCGCTCGTTAAGTACGAAAACGGGGCCATCGGGCAGTTCGAAGTAAGCTGGACCTTCCGGGGCGGTATGGACCTCCGCGACGAGGTGATGGGCACCGAGGGCACGATCTGGATCAACAACTTCCTCCGCACGGGCTTCGAGATGTTCACGACCGGCAAAGCATCGGACTATGTGGCCGAGAAAGCCGAATCGAATGCGGGTTGGCTATTTCCGGTGGGCGATGAGGTGAACGACCTCGGCTATAATCACATGTTTACCGACATGTTCACAGCCGCCGAAGCCGGTCGCGAACCCGCCGAAACATTCTACGATGGCTACGTGGTGAACGCCATTCTGGATGCAGCTTATAAATCAGCCGAAACCAAACAATGGGAACCCGTGCAACTCCCCGTTTGGCGTGGCAAAGAGGGCGTTTCTTCCGGCCCCGACCTCATCGACTACGATGCCGATCACTACCTGATCAAAGAAGAAGTTACCCATGATGGGCGGCACAAAATTATCCTCAAAGAGAAATCAAGTGGGAAGATTGTAGAGCGGGATATTTAACAAAACAAAAAAGCCCCGGTCAGATCGCTCTGACTGGGGCTTTTTTGTTTTGTCATCCCGAAGAATGAGGGATCTAATGACCTCACCCTCGATTTGAGCAGTCGCGGAGTAGATCCCTCCTGCGTCGGGCCGGGTGGCCGGAGCCATGACAAAAAATTAATTCTTCTTCGGAGCAGCCGGGGTAGTAGGGGCCGGGGCTGCTGCACCGGCTGGCTTTGGCGGATCAGGCGTGATGCCCATGCGCTTCAAAACCAGGTCAGTGATGTTGTTCTCTTCGGGGGCGTGCAACAGGATAACGGCTGTACCCGCGCCTGCATCGAGATTGAACACGTAGGTGTATCCGCTTTCTTTAGCGGCAGCGTCGATGTTCTTCTGGATTTTCTGGATTACCGGATTCACCAATTGCTGATACTTGTTCTGCAACTGCGTATCGGCGTTGCGCTGGAACTCCTGGAAGCGTGATTGCAGGCTCTGCAACTCCTTCTCACGGTCGGCCCGAATTACCTCTGACATCTGCGCACCACCTTTTTCGTAGGCAGCTAGTTTGTCCTGAAACTCCTTCTCCATCCGCTTAGCCTCATTTTCGAGTTGCGTGCGCTGAATGGTCAATTGATTCTGAATATCCTTTGCTTCGGGGGTTTTCGACAACAGGTAGTCCATGCTTGTATAACCCAGCTTCAGCGGACCAGCAGCGGCCGCAGGAGCTGCTGAAACCGGCGCGGCTGCCTGAGCCTGTGCCTGAGCGTTGATACCACCGAACAAGAGTGCGGCTACGAACGCCACGACAATGTTTTTCTTCATTGGAATTGGTTGTTATTTATTTAGGTTTTGCGGTTGATTGCGTTGCTGGAGTGGTCGGCTGACCGGCCACCGGGGTGTTGCTCTTCTGCTTAGTCTCCACATCCAGGCCCATTTCTTCCATTACATAATCGGTGTAATCGTGTTTGGGATTGGTATAGATCATCACAAAATCGCTGGCCTTATCAAAAATGAAATCGAGCTTTTTCTGGGCAACAATTTTTTCGACTGCCCGATTCACCCGTTCCATTGGTGTTTTGATTAACTCTTTCTTTTTGGAGAACAACATACCCTCGTAACCGAAGATCTTGTTGTTATACTCGCGTACTTCGCGTTCCTTGTCACCGATAACCCGCTGCCGCTCACGTTTCATATCGTCGGTAAGCAAAATCTCCTCCGCCTGATACGCCCGCTGTAGCTTCTCGATCTCGGCGTTTTTGTCCAAAATTTCTCGCGACCACTTATCGGCAAATTTGTCGATCTCGGTCAGAGCCTTCTGATATTCGGGCATTTTACTCAGTATAAACTCCGAGTCAATGTAGCCAAACTTTTGTGCCGAGGCCGACGATGCGCCAAAAAGAGAACACAAAAGTAACAAAAACAGTCCTTTTTTCATGCGCATTTCATTGAGGTTTAACGGAATGTATCACGCTTGTATGTCTTTGATAAACCAGTGGCCGGATGGTTTAATTTCAACCACAAAACCCGAACCACCCAGCCCACCGGTCATTTTTTGTAGAACGATAAGTTGTACCAATTCTGTACAGTGAAGGGGTGCTTCGCCCGCCCGCAAGGCCAACTTCGTGTGCTTAACTTAACTTTGTATTCGGCCTTACGGGCGGGCGAAGCACCCCTTCACTGTACATTTTTACCGAATCTGCTGTCCAATCGTGAAGTGGAACTGACCCGTGTTGGCTCTCTGAACGCCCGGAATGGCGTCGAAGCCCCAACCATAGTCGATACCAATCAAACCAAAGGCAGGCATGAAAATACGGGCACCTAACCCTGCCGACCGCTTCAGGTCGAATGGATTAAACTGCTTGTAGCTACCCCAGTTGTTGCCACCCTCCACAAAGCCTAACACGAAAATGGTAGCCGAGGGGTTTAGCGAGACCGGGTAACGAAGTTCACTCACAAACTTGTTGTATACCACCCCGCCTTGACTGGCAATGGCCGTTCCCTGCACCGAGCGGTTGTTGTCGGCAGTGTACACCTGCCGGTCGGGATAGCCGCGCAAACCAACGATGTCCTGCGCGAGGGCAAACACACCCTGACCCGCTAAGCCTGAACCACCCAACACGAACCGCTCGAAGGGACCAATCTCAGTTCTGCGGTTATAGTTGCCCAGGAAGCCCATATGTGCGCGGGCACTCAATACCAATTTGCCCACCACAGTCTGATACCAGGTGGCGTCGAACATCCATTTGTGGTATTCGACCCACTTGAAGCGGTTTTCGGCATCAGGCTTAAAGTTTTTGTCCCGGAACAGTGAGTACGGGGGTGTAAACGAACCACTCAGCGAGAACGCCGACCCCGACCGTGGAAACTGCGGGTTGTCGATGCTGTTGCGCGAGAGCGTGGTATTAAATGTGAAGTTGTTTGAGATACCGTTGGTGTAGTTGTTACCAAACAACGGGATGTTGTTCAGGTCGTACCGCTGATAGGTGAGCGAGTGGCTGAGCGAGAAAAAGTCGTCGGGACGTTTCAATTGCCGACCAAGGCCCAGTGAGATGGCAATGTTTTTGTAGTCGCCGACCGCCACCGCGTTGCGCGTACCCCGCGAAAACAGATCGGCCTGATTGAACTGCCGGAACACCGTGCTGCTTACACTAAACGACAGAGCGTTTGGTTTACGACCACCGAGCCACGGCTCCACAAACGAAACCGAATAGGTTTGAAATTGCCGTCCGTTGGCCTGAAAGCGAATTGATACCCGCTGACCATCGCCCGCTGGCAGCGGACGCCAGGCGTTGGCGTTACCAATGTTGCGGGCCGAGAAGTTGTTGAACGTCAGGCCCAATGTGCCTACAAAGCCGATGAAACCACCCCAGCCACCCGACAATTCGATTTGGTCGGACGGTTTTTCCTCAACCGTGTACTCAATATCCACGGTGCCGTCGGCCTGCGGTTGCGGGTTGATGCCAATTTTTTCGGGGTCGAAGTAGCCGAGCGTGGCCAATTCGCGTTGCGTACGGATCAGGAGTGTTTTTGAGAATTTCTGACCGGGCAGGGTGCGAATTTGCCGCATCACAACGTGGTCGCTCGTCTTGGTGTTACCATTCAGAATAATCCGGTTGATGGTGGCTTGTTTGCCCTCGAAAATACGGATTTCCAGATCAAGCGAGTCACCTTCAATTGCCCGTTCAACGGGTTGTGCGCTGAAATACAGGTAACCGTCGTCCATGTAGAGTGAACTCAAATCCTGACCGGGATCACCATTCAGGCGTTTTTCGAGTTCCTCGGTGTTGTAGATATCGCCCTTCTTAACGCCAAGCACCTCGCGGAGCCGTTCGGTCGTGTAGAGGTAATTGCCTTCAAACGAAATGTCGCGGACGTAATACCGGCGGCCTTCGTTGAGGTTCATGACCAGCTTAATCGTTTTGCCGCCCCCATTAATCACCGAGTCCGATTCTACAGCGGCATCGCGGTAACCGAGTTTGTTATAATACCCAATCAGCTTCTGCTTATCTTCCTCGTATTTTTTAGGGACGAACTTCGAGGGCGTAAACACACGTCCGAAGCGCATTTCCTTTGTACCCTTCATTTTCATCCGCACCTTGCTGTCTTCTACTTCAGTGCGACCGTTCAGGGTGATCTTCTCAATCTTTACCTTCTGCCCCTTATCAACCAACACGCGCATGGTGGCGTTGTTGCGGGTACTGTCGGGGATCACCGTTGTCTTAACCTTGGTGTTCAAAAAGCCTTTGTCCATGAAGAACTTGCGCACGGCTATCTGCGTGTTTTTCGACACGGTCGGGGTGATCACGCGGCCCAAGTTGAGCTTCACCTTGTCTTTCAGTGATTCCTGTTCGCCTTTCTTGATGCCCATGAAGTTCACCTTCATCAGACGGGGGCGGTCTTTCACCTGGAAACTGAGCGACACCTTCCCCTCGGTTACGTTGGTGGCGAACAGCTCCACGTCGTCGAGCAGGCCCGATTCCATTAGCTTGCGGATAGACGATCCAAGGGCTTCGCCCGGAATGCGGATTTTGTCGCCCACCTTCAGGCCCGTCAGCGACACCAACGAGTTAGGGTCCAGAAACCGGGTGCCCGTAACGGTCAACGCGCCAATCTCGTATTCTTTTGGATCGGCATAATTGTTCAGATCAACGGTCTGTGTGGGTTCGGTCACGGCAGGGACCCCCGCGCCAATACGCACCTGTGCCGACACGGAAGCGGGCAGTCCAATGGCCATGCACACGATGGCTCCCAAGACGACAGTTAAACGGTGTTTCATTCTATTTAACAAGTTGTTCACTGGTTTTACCGAACCGACGTTCGCGGTTCTGATAACTTAAAATTGCCTCGTACAGGTGTGGTTTCCTGAAGTCGGGCCACAGCACGTCGGGCATATATAATTCAGAATAAGCAAGCTGCCACAGCAAAAAGTTACTAATCCGCATTTCGCCACTCGTCCGAATCATCAGTTCGGGGTCAGGCATGTCGCGGGTGGTCAAGTATCCCCCGAACGTTTGCTCATTGATGGCATCGCTGGCAATCGTACCGGCTTTCACCTCCTCGGCAATCTGCCGAACGGCCTCCAGGATCTCCCAGCGTCCGCTATAACTCAGGGCCAACACGAGTGTTAGGCCGTTATTTTGCTCAGTGGCCTGCATGGCTTCCCGCAACTCCCGCTGACAGTCTTTTGGCAGACTCTCGGTATGACCAATGGTGGCCAGCCGCACGTTGTTATCCATGAGCGTTTTCATCTCGCCCCGAATCGTATGCACCAGCAACTGCATGAGCGCGTCGACCTCAAACTTAGGTCGATTCCAATTTTCGGTCGAGAACGCGTAGAGTGTTAAGTACTTAACGCCTAGCTCGGCGCACCCTTCCGTTACCTCGCGCACGGCCTTAATCGCACTGCGGTGCCCAAACACCCTGGCTGCTCCCTGCTGCTTAGCCCAACGTCCGTTTCCGTCCATGATAACGGCTATGTGTTGGGGCAGATTGTTTGGGTCGATGTCCTCCTTCATGCAGAAACCCTACTTTTAAGATTAATTAACAAGCGATTGAGTTGATACGCCTGGTTCCAAAAAAGGAACGCAAAAGTACGGAATAGTCCGGCCATTTGAAACAATCCTTTTGGCTATTCGTTTAGTAGAGTTTTGGGTACAACGATCTGACGCACAAAACCCATCTGCCCCCCCGACCGCACCCAAATACCAGTTGGGCGATTAGCGGCCTCAGCGGGCAAAATGGCGGTGAAGCCGGTGTCTTTTTCGTTGACGGAGTCGGCCAGGTCGAGTCGCTGATGAAACAGGGTCGTGTAGAATTGGAGACGTTCGGACGTTTGGACACCCACAAATGTATCGTTGAAATTGGCCTTTTGGCCCTTTAATCTGGCCCAACCGCTCACCACTATGTAGTTGCCAACTCGTTGGTTCAGATCGACTTTATACAGCACCGAATCGCCCATTATACTTGGGATGTTCATGGCAACAGGTTGTGAAACTAGTTCCGTAATGGGCAGGGGAGAGGGCGCAAACGTGCCCGATTGCCTCAACTGCATGAGTTGTTGGGCGGGTTGCAACGCGGGCGCACAACCTCGTATTATTCCGAACTGTTGCAACAAAAACTGGTCAGTTTGCTTCAACTCCCGAAACCGAACAATCTTACTGGAGTAGGTGTAGTTCGACACCGCCCAGATGCCAATGGAGCCAGCCATAACAAGCCCACGCAAGACAAGTTGCGCTCTTGTTTGTAGAATTCGCGCAACATCGGCCACCGTGAGCCAGGTAGTTGCCAGCATGAGAGCTGTGATGTTTCGGTAACGTGAGGCATACATCAACTCGGTGCCTTTTTCTATTCGATTGACGGCCAGCATCAGACCCGTTAGGTGCAGAAACACCAGAAACCAGAACAGGGTCGGGTTTTTCCGGTCGTAGCGAGTTAAGAGCAGATAGCCGGTCCACACAAGGGTTGCGCCCCCCACCAACTGACTCAGCCAGGCAATTGATGGATGATAAAACATAGCCCCCAGAAAAGCCGTGTCGAGCGCGAGTAAGTGAACAATTTTTTCGGGCGAAAGTAGGCTGACGAGTGAGGGGCCGGAGGGGTTATTGTAGCCCCGGAAGTAAAGGAAGAGGGCGAGGAGAGTGGTGAGAAGTAGCGTGGTCCGGGTCGCCGTACCGTTGTAAGTCGCGTGGACGTAAGGCCAAGTTGAACTAGATGATAATTTATTGGCCTCACGGCCTTGCCGGTTACTAACCGGCACAACGCAAAGCAAAGGCAACACGACAATCCCGTTTCCATTGGTCAGCAAGGCCGCCAGTCCAACGGGAAAAGTAAGCCAGAAAGAACGGCTCGCAAGCCAGAATGCCAACAAGGCCCAGGCCGGTGCCCAGAGGTTCGAGACGGCGGCCATTGCCCAAAAGGCGTTGTTCCACGATTGAAACTGGAAAATGAGGAACAGAACCGGCAGAAATGCCCAACGGTTGAGGTTTTCACTAGCCCGGTAAAGCAGCCAAACGGTGAGCAACAAAGCCGCATTGCCCACGAACTGCAAGAATGTAAAGTTGATCGTGCCGGTCACGCCCACGTTCAGCAGGGCAAGCATTTTCACCCAAACGACCCGGTGGAAATTGTTCTGTTCCAGCAACAAATCGAGCCGGGCCGACGCGTTGGCAGCGGGCCATCGGTTCAGGAACTCGACCAGCACGGGGTAGTCGTCCATGTACGGCATGTTCCAAGCGTAGCAGGCGAGGGTAACAAAATAGTAAAGAACAGGAAGCGCACTAAGCCCCCGCAAAACCCAGGACTTCCTGAATAACATAGGCTTGTTCTTCATCGGTCAGGGTGGGAAACATCGGTATGCTCAGGCCGTGGGCGTAATAGTTCTCCGCGTGGGGGAAGTCGCCCTGTTTCCAGCCGAACTGCTGATAATACGGCATCCGATGCACCGGGATGTAATGGACCTGCGAGAAAATCTGCTTCGTCCGTAGATAATCGTACAGGCCCTTGCGGTCGGGCACCTGAATTACGTACAGGTGATACGCATGACCCACATGTGCGGGTGGTACAATCGTGCGGACGGCAGTACCCGCAAATGCCACGTCATAGCGGGCGGCTATCTCGCGTCGGCGGGTTAGCATGGCATCGGCGCGGTCGAGTTGACTCAGGCCCAGAGCCGCCTGAAAGTCAGTTAGGCGATAGTTGTAGCCAAGTTCCTGTAGCTCCATGTACCAGCCACCACGTTCGGGGTCGCCGGGTTGGGGCGTAGTAAAGTCGGCGGCAATATTCGTGATGCCGTGCGTTCGGAGTCGGAGCAGGTGCCGATATAGTTTCTCGTCGTTCGTCGTGATCATGCCCCCCTCCCCACAAGCAATGTGCTTTACGGGGTGGAAACTGAAAATTGCCAGTTCCGCCAACGAGCCATCGCCAGCACGGTGTTCGATGCTCTGCCCATCGCGAAAGGAAGCTCCCGGCGCGTGGCAACTATCTTCGAGTAACCACAGCCCGAACTCGTCGGCCAACGCCCGGAAAGCAACCATGTCGGCGGGGTAGCCCGCGAAATCGACAGGGATAATACCTGCAAACGTGCCCTTGGGGTGTGCTTCAAGCAAAGCCCGAACGGCGGCTGGGTCGAGAACGAGCGTATCGGGGTCAATGTCGGCGAAGTACACCTCGCCCCCGCAGTAGCGAACGCAGTTGGCCGAAGCCGAGAACGTAATGGGGCTGGTAATGACTTTGGTGCCGTTTGTGACCCCCAAAGCCATTGCGCACAAGTGCAGGGCAGCCGTTCCGTTGGATACGGCCACGGCGTAGCGACTGCCAATGTAGCGGGCGAAGGCTTCTTCAAACTGCCCGATAGTTGGTCCCTGCGTCAGGAACGGCGAGGTCAGGGCTTTGGTAACAGCGGCAATGTCGGCCTCGGTAATGTGCTGTCGACCGTAAGGGATTGGGTTCGTCATATGGCAAAGTTTGGGTCAACATGCTCCCGAATCTGATCGCGCAGTTGCTCGACGGTGAGCCACTCGGTATTGGTGCCAGAGTTGTATTTAAAACCAATTTCTGCCCGCTTGCCGTCGAAGGCCACTAAATAGTCATCAACGTCCCAGGTGGGCGTCGAAGGCGTAATTACATAGTACCGGTCGGTCTCGACGGTATTGAGTGAGTCGGTTTCGGTAATCATTTCCTCGTGGAGTTTCTCACCGGGCCGAATACCGACCAGTTTTTGCTCACAGTTGGGGCCAATGGCCGTAGCCACGTCGGTGATGCGGTACGATGGGATTTTGGGTACAAAAATCTCCCCCCCCCAGGCATGTTCGAGCGCATGGAAGACCATCTCGACGCCTTCTTCGAGCGAGATATTGAACCGCGTCATGTCGGGGTGGGTAATGGGCAACACACCGTCGTTGCGTTTGTCCAGAAAAAACGGCACCACCGACCCCCGCGAACCAATCACATTGCCATAGCGAACCACCGAGAAGCGTAGATCACGCACGCCTTTCATGTTGTTGGCGGCCACAAACAGCTTATCAGAGCAGAGTTTGGTAGCTCCGTAGAGGTTAATGGGGGCAGCGGCCTTGTCGGTCGAGAGGGCCACTACGCGCGTCACACCCGAGTCCAGAGCCGCGTTGATCACGTTTTCGGCTCCGAATACGTTGGTTTTGATGCACTCCATCGGGTTGTACTCGGCGGCAGGCACCTGCTTCAACGCAGCAGCATGGATAATCACATCGATGTTTTCACAAGCGCGTTTGAGCCGTTCGCCGTCGCGCACGTCGCCAATGAAAAACCGGATCGACTTGTACATCGAATGTGGGTACTGTTGGCTCATCTCGAACTGCTTCAGTTCATCGCGGGAGTAGATCACCACGCGCTTCACCTGCGGGAAACGGGCATAGACCATCTCCACAAATTTTTTACCAAAAGAGCCGGTCCCGCCGGTTATGAGAATCGATTTTCCGTTTAAATCAAGCATAATTGATGGTCATTTTCTGCGCGTCATTGGTTGTCATTTGTCGTCATTTATTGATGAATCTGCGCAAAACAATGAATGACGATAAATGACCAGCAATGACTATGAATGACTTTTTAGTGTAATGCGTTCCAGCGCGTCGATGTAGCTTTTGGAACTGGCGTTAAAGATACGGACCCCTACCGAATCGGCGTAGTCGCGCAGGACCTCGTAGCCCCGAAAGGCTTTGTGTAACGACAGAAACTGGTTGGCCATCGAGTCGGTTTTTGTCCGGTGTTTATCAGCGTAGATGGGTTCGTAAGCCACATCTTTGGCTTGTTCGTAGAAGTGGAGTTGCTGCATCAGCACCTGATTTCCCTCGTCGAGTCGAATTTGCTCATGCCACGATTGGTCGGCCCCGAACAGATAGATAACGTCGAACCGGCGATTGATCATAAAGAACAGAGCCGCCACAATCACCGTTTGCGACTGCATCATGCCCCACCCCGACCGGTATAGCCCATGTCGCAACCATCGAAACCCCCGCGCCACCGAATAATTGGTAAACACCACCTGGATAATGGGGTTCCCCGCCCGGATGGTTTCAATAACGTAGGAGTTCCGGGCAAAGCGAGGCACATACAGCGTCATGGGCCAATCGACCACTGTTCGGAAGGTGTCGATGGTTTGGCGAATGTCGGGCCGGTCGGTCGAGGTGGCCGTAAATACGAAATAGTTGGGGTCTACAATCACGTAGTTCTGAGGCCTAAGCTGCGCGAAATAGGGCGAGTGCGCAAAATTGTTCACACAAACCAGCTCCGTTTCCTGCAAAAAAGCGAGATGGTTTTGCAGTGTATCACTTAACGAGGGGCCATTGCCCAACACCGAACAAACCGCCTGCCGACGCAGGGGCAACGGTTTGGGCCACCGCGATTGTACCACTAACCGCAGGAGCGTTAGAATAGACTCAATCAGGTCGCTCAGAAACTGAGCGATTGATTTATAGACACGTTCAATCATTCAACAGGTTTTTACCGGCGTAAAAGTAGGCGATTTTGAGGTCTTTTGGTGGTTCCTTCGACCCCTGCATAGCCGACTCACTATCCCGGTTAAACAGATTTAATGACAAACCATTTTTTTATCTGTTAACAATTTAGTAACATTGAGATAACATTTGCATAATATCAAACAAATCACAACTCCTCGGTATGCCCGACTAAGCGTTTAAAGCCATGAACCGTCTTGTTTTCTTTCTATTGTTTTTTGCCGCAGGCACCTTATTTGCTAAACCCGGCACTACAAAACGCACAACCGCGTCAACGGCTCAGTTGAGCCAGCAGGTAGCGTCGTATGTGTCGTATCCGGCCCTATTAAGCGAACGAAAACTTGAAGGTATTGTGGTCATTACGTTTAGCGTAACCGAGACAAATAAGCTGGCTAAGTTAACCGTTCACACGGCCAATCAGGAGCTAAATGACGACCTGACCCGGCAGCTTACTGGCAAGAAAATTCGCCTGACCGACAACAATCCGTTTGAAACATACACGGTTCGGCTACGGTTTGTGAGGTAACTTACTTACCTTATGGCTAATCCTATTTCTGTCGTCTGGTTACGTCGCGATCTGCGCCTGCACGACAATGCCGCTCTTTACCAAGCCCTTACATCGGGTCGGCCGGTGTTGCCCCTGTTTATTTTCGACCGGGAGATTCTGGATGGCCTCGAAGATCGGCGCGACCGGCGTGTGGAGTTTATTTACAACCACGTTGAGCGGCTCCGGCGCGAACTCGCCGATATGGGGTCGGGCATGATCGTACGGTACGGAAAACCCCTCGACATCTGGAACGATCTGATCCGGGAATACCAAATTGAGGGCGTATATACCAACCGCGATTATGAAGTTTACGCCAAAAACCGCGACGCTCAGGTGGCAGGGCTATTAGCCGAACACGGCATTGGATTTGAGTCTTTCAAAGACCAAACAATTTTCGAGCAGGACGAAGTACTCACGGGCGGCAACACGCCCTACACAGTGTTCACGCCCTACAGCCGCCGTTGGCACGACAAACTGAAAGACCCGTTCTTTCTGAAACCCTATCCCACCCAAAAATACGCGCAGAACTATCTCAAACTTCCCTCTCCCCTACCCGCGCCAACGCTCGCCGACATGAACTTTGAGCCGTTGGGTGAGCCATTTCCCCGGTCGGTGGTGGGCGATGATCTGATTCGGCACTACAAAGAAACCCGCGACTACCCGGCCCTGTCGGGCACGAGCGAGTTGAGCATTCACCTGCGTTTCGGCACCATCAGCGTGCGCGATTTAGCCCGACAAGCCGAAGGAATCGGCGCAACGTATTTGAGCGAATTGTGCTGGCGCGACTTCTATTTCCAGGTGTTGCATCATTACCCCCACGTGGAGAAAAACTCGTTTCGGCGGGAGTACGACAACATCCCCTGGCGAAATAACGAGGAAGAGTTTGGCAAATGGTGCCGGGGCGAGACAGGCTACCCGCTCGTCGATGCCGGGATGCGCCAATTGAACACGATTGGTTGGATGCACAACCGCGTCAGGATGGTAACGGCTTCGTTTTTGTGCAAGCACCTGCTCATCGACTGGCGGTGGGGCGAACGCTATTTCGCCCAAAAGCTCCGCGATTATGATCTCTCGGCCAACAACGGCGGCTGGCAGTGGGCGGCAGGTTCGGGCACCGATGCGGCACCCTACTTCCGGGTGTTCAACCCGACGGCACAGGCCGAAAAGTTCGACCCTAAAGGCGACTATATCCGAAAATGGGTGCCTGAATTCAACAGCCTGCGGTATGCTCAACCGATGGTCGATCACGCAATGGCCCGCCAACGCGCTATCGACACCTACAAAAAAGGATTGAAGGGGGAGTAGCAGGCTATAACTGCACTTTCCAGTTTACTTCCCAATCGGGCTTGGGTGTTTTGGGCACGTTGATGCCCGCCATGCCGGTAACCGGGTTAATAGCCAGCAACGTGACTGGAACCGTTACGTTGTTGGCCTGCGAAACCAGTTTGGTGGCTCGCAAATAGACCACGCCCCGAGCATCTACATCATCGACAAGCGCGTAGAGTACATCGCCCACCTCAAATTCGTCTTCGTCGATCCGTATGGCCTGCGTGAGCGTGAACGCCCATCGTTCGCCCAGCCTGGGTTTGCCCGCTTTGAGCAGCCGGGCCGTTGCGTCACCTGTGTAATTATAATCAGCGGTGTGGCTGGTTTTGGCGTTGTCGGCGAGTAGGCGCACCAGCACACTGTCCATCACCGCCGTTTGAGGGTTGATAGTAGCGAACGGGTCAGCATCGACGGGTTGGCCCGTTAGTTCAGGTTCGGTGTCGTTGAGCCACCCCATACGCCGGGCCTGCTCGCGTTCGAGTTCGTAGGGATTCCCGGCAGAGGCCAATAAACCACCGTCAGCCATACCTGCATACACCCCTGCCCGATTAAATAACTCTTTCATGGCCAAAGCGCGGTACAAATAATACCCGGTTTCTTCGTTCAGGGTCAGCGCGTAGTAGTCGCGGTGGCCCGCCCGGCGCACCTTTTTTTCGATCATGCCCACCCCTCCGTTGTAAGCAGCCGCCACGAGGGTCCATGAACCCAGCTTTTTGTACAGGAACTTCACATAACGGGCTGCAGCTTCGGTCGATTTGCGCAGGTCTTTGCGCTCGTCGGTGGGACCATCAATTTTGAGACCCATATCGCGGGCGGTCTCGTACATAAACTGCCAGTAGCCCACAGCCCCCGCGCTCGACACGGCGTCGGCCTTCCAGTTGCTCTCGATGAGTGGAATATACTTGAAATCGTTGGGAACGTTATGTTTAGCCAGAATTGGCTCGATCACGGCGAAGTAAGGTGCCGAACGCTGCTTCAAACTGTTCACATGCCGCAGGTATCCGCCTGTTCCGGCGAGGGCAATGGCTAGTTTCATCGACACAGCCGCCTGCTCGGTGGGCACCATCTCGCCACTAAAGTGCAGGCGTGTGGTAGCAGCAGGGGTCGGTTTTGTTCGTTGTGCGCTAACCGAGAAAAATACAAATAAACACCCAAGAAACAGGCTTACTGTGAGTCGATTAACGCTGAGATTTCTTTCTTTTAGCACAATCAGTTTGTTTGGTTGCACATCTTCCAAACGACAACAATACGGGTATTGGTATAGTTCGGTAGCGGTCTACAGCACCTTCCAGGTCGAGATCCAGCCCGACTTAACCTGCGCCATATCGAGCAAATTGATCCCAATCCGACCTGTCGAAGCATCGACCGCCGATAGAGCGATTTTGTGCGTTTGCCGGTCAGATGCCGAATACACTTTGTCGGCCCGGAAATAGACTTTATTTGTTTTTGGGTCGATGTCCTCAACAACCGCATACAGCACATCACCCTGATCGACGGGTTTGCCATCGGCCATGCCATCGCGGGTGAGGTGAAACACCCAAACCTGCCCTCGTTGGAGGACACCTGCCTTGTCGAGCCGGGCTTTTATACCACCCCGGAACACATCGGCAGCGTTGGGCAGGGGTACGTCTTCCGACTTTTTAGTAACCGAACTTAGGGCAATTGGCACACTAACGGCTTCTTCGGTATCGGCTTCCAGGGTCTCCTCCTCCAACAACGGCACCTCCATTTCTATGTGGGGAAGTTTGCGAGGCAGGGGCGCACTCAGCGTGTTCCAGACATGCACCGGCAACACCATTTTGTACTGCTGATAATTGTCGAACAGTTCTTTAAACGCGATAATCCGGTATAGGTAACGGCCTGTTTCGGCGTTTAAACGCAGATAGTAGTAATCGCGCTCGTTTTGCTTACGGATGCTCGACAATAAGTTACCAATGCCGTTGTTGTAAGCCGCAGCCGCCAATGTCCACGATCCCATTTTGTGGTACAGAAACCGCAGGTAACGGCAGGCTGCGTCGGTCGATTTGAGCAGGTGTAACCGTTCATCGCGCTCCGAATCAACTGTCAGGCCGAGTTCGCGGGCCGTTGCGGGCATCAGTTGCCAATAACCAACGGCCCCGGCCTTCGATACAGCCCCGCCACGGAGGGCACTTTCCACCAAGGGCAGATATTTAAAATCGGCGGGGATTTTGTAGCGTTCAAGGATCGGTTCGATAATGGGGAAGAACGCCGAGGCTCGTAACCGCATATTGGCCAGTGCTTTTCCGTAGCTCGTTTTCTGCACCAGTGCCGACATAAGCCGATGGGCTACAGCCTCTTCATGTATGGGTACGGCTTCGCCACAAAAAAACACAGGAGGTAAATTCGCCCAAGTAGGGTCAGTATTCAGGGGGAACGTTGTTGGCCGGTTCGTCCCTGTTGCTATCGCGGAATAATTGGCAATAAAGGCCAAGCCGCTCACTATCAGTGCAAATACAGTTGATCTCATGGTTACGGTAAAGCCTGTCTCCTCGTTCTGTCTATCACATTACTCTACTATTGTGACGGAGAAATAGGCAAGCCGTAACGTCAAAAAAGGATTAAATCCACTCCCATTCATGTATGGGTCGTAAATTCTCGCCTTCCTGATACTGCATGAAGCGGGGCCGACGGAACCTAATAGCCATGACAGCCAGTAGCTTATGGATTGGGAAGTGTGCTTTCTGACCCTGAAAATCTTCGGCTTCGTCGGGGTACAATGCCTTTGCTAAAATCTGCTCAAAATCGGAAGGGGCATCCAGCGACTTGTCGGGGCGGGGTCCCCAGGTTGGGTTTATAGGCAACGTATCTTCTGTACCCGACCGATCTACCTCCGATTGGGTCGGGATGAGCGAACTACTCCGGCGGGCCAAATTCAACGACACCGGCTTTACCCATTTAGGCAACGGGCGGGTAAGCCGTGCAACTGCCGACTTCGACAACAGCAGTTCGTACTGTTTGGGATTCGAAATCAGTTCTTTATACGCTAATATCCGAAACAGGTAATGGCTTGTCTCGCGGTGCAAACTCAGTTTGAAGTAATTCTTCTGACCCTGCTGCTGCATCCGACTCTGCACATGACCCAGGCCCCCGTTGTAGGCAGCCGCCACCAGCGACCACGACCCCAACTGCCGATATAACTGGTGTAAATAATGACAAACAGCTACGGTAGCCTTCCGCAGGTCGTACCGCTCATCGACCGCACCATCAACCCGCAAACCGAGTTCGCGGGCGGTCTCAGGCATCAACTGCCAATAGCCCGACGCCCCCTTTGGCGAGACACAGTCATTAATCAAATCGCTCTCGGCAAGGGGCAGGTAACGGAAATCGCGGGGAATACGGTATTGCCGCAAAATGGGGTCAATGATGGGAAAAAACGAGATAGCCCGTTGCCGAACATCGTATAAACAGTCGTCACGATTGCTGAATCCGCGCAGGGTTTGAATCCACCGACGCCAAACCCCCGGTTGCCCCACCGGCACCTCTTCACCACAGAAAAAAACCGGGAATGCGCGGTTCGTCGTATCTACATTCAGTAAGATTGGGTTGTCGAGTACGCCGTTGGAAAATGTAGTGCGTGTGGTGTCGAAAGTGGGGGCAATGGCCTTATTTGGGAGTGCGCCAGCGGTAGTTTTGCCAGCAGCCAGCAATAGTGAAAAACCTAGTTCCTTGATCAATGTTTTTGGGTTTGTTGGGACCTGTTCAGACGGGGAAACCCGCTACGAAGTAACAGGCTTACCTTGAATTCAGGAACGAAGTTAGTGCAAGGTTTGGTACAAACCAAGCCTTTTCTCACGGAATTATCCAACGACACATATTAAAATAGGATTTTTCAGGACTCCATCAGACCCATCGTGATACGGATCGCGTCGTAGCTGAAACGCCCCCCCAGATGCTCGTAGACGGGTTTTAAGGCATTATTCTCGGGCTTCACCAGCCCTATAGCCTGTTCGATTTCGGCCCGTTCCTGCGGGGTAACGAGGTCTTCGAGGGGTAGGTCGTAACCCGCATTTTTAAGGGCAAATAAATGGCCGATCACCGTGATTGTGGTCAGGTTTCGCTCGGCAGCAATGGCTTCTATAGTCAGGCCCCGCTGGAATAATTCGAGGGTCAACACCTGTGTGGAGCCGCGTGTACTGCCCCCGTCTTTGGCCTGCCCGCGCACATACTCGACGATGACATCGAGAAACCGCCGACCAAACAATTGGAGCTTGCGCTCACCTACCCCGCTCACATTGCGCAGACCGTCGGGCGTGGTGGGGCGTTGGCGGGCCATGTCTTCGAGCGTAGTGTCGGTGAAGATCACGTACGGCGGCACGTTCTGCTCGCCCGCAACCGCCTTGCGGAGTACATCCAAACGAGCATAGAGGTCGTCTTTTGTTTGTTGGGTGCGGGTTCGCGCCTTCTCAACAACGGGTTTGGTGACATCCTCGGGCCGGACAAGCTCAATTTTGCGCCCTTCAAACAAAACAGCGTCACCCAGAATGCCTTTCTTGAGCGCGTAATGCTGATCGTAAGCAATCTCGATCACGCCAACGTTGATCAGTTGGTGCAGATAATTACGCCAATCTTCAAATTTCAGGTCTTTGCCCACGCCATAGGTTTTAACCTTGTCGTAACCATATTGCAACACCATCTGCGAGCGTGACCCACGCAAAATGTCGATGAGCAGATTCATGGGCACCCGCTCGCCCGTGCGAACAATGGCCGAGAGAGCTTTCTGGGCTAAAACCGTGGCATCGAACGTAATGCGCGGGTTACGGCACACGTCGCAATTACCACAGGGGTCGGTCAATTCTTCCGAAAAATAACTGAGCAAAATACGTCGGCGGCAGGTGTTGGCGTCGGCGTATTGCTGAATACGTTCAAGTTTGGCCAACTGCACACCCAAATTGGCCGGTTTGGCATCGTTCAGCATCTCCTTGTAGGTGGCTACGTCGGCGAAGCTGTAGAAGAGTACCGTGTCGGCGGGGCTACCATCGCGACCGGCCCGGCCAATCTCCTGGTAAAACCCCTCCATATTTTTGGGCATATTATAATGGATCACCCACCGCACATTCGACTTGTCGATGCCCATTCCGAAGGCAATTGTAGCGCACATAATGCGGATATCGTCTTTCAAAAACATCTCCTGCACCATGCTACGCTCAGTATTGCTCATGCCGGCGTGATAAAAACCCGCCATCAAACCTTTTTCCTGCAACTTGGCTGCGAGCGATTCAGTCGATTTGCGGCTCAGGCAATAAATAATGCCCGATGTGTCGGGTTTGAGTTGTAATAACCGCACAATCTGTTGGAGCCGATTAATGCCGGGCAGCACCTGTAAGCTCAGGTTTGGCCGGTTAAACGAAGCCACAAACACTTCGGGGTCGATCATACCGAGCCGCGAGGCAATATCCTGCCGGGTGAGCTTGTCGGCGGTAGCCGTAAGGGCCACCATCGGCACCTCGGGGAAGTTCTGCCGCAACACGTTCAGTTGCGTGTATTCGGGCCGAAAATCGTGCCCCCACGACGAGATACAGTGGGCCTCGTCGATGGCAAATAGGGAGATATTGAGTTGTTTGAGGAAGATGTAAAACGACTCGCTCAGGAGTTTCTCGGGCGAAGTATAGAGCAGTTTAAGCCGCCCTTTGATGCAGTCGTCCTCAATTTTTCGCTGCTCCCGCGACGACTGTGTGCTGTTCAGAAAAGCCGCCGGAATACCGTTTAAGGTCAGGCCCTCAACCTGATCTTTCATAAGGGCAATCAGGGGCGACACCACCACTGTAATGCCCGGCAGCATGAGGGCCGGAATCTGAAAACACACCGATTTGCCGCCCCCTGTCGGCATCAGCACCACCGTGTCGCGCCCGCCCACCACCGACCGAATAATCGCTTCCTGCATGGGGCGAAACTGGTCGTAGCCAAAATAACGTTTTAGAAAAGTATGCGGGTCGCGACCGACCGGGTCGCCGGTCCCGGCGTTAGCGACCGTTGTGGGGGTAACAATCATTGGTTTGAAGCGAGTCTCAACCCAAATTTAAGCAAATTTTATCGGTTGACCGGTTGCTTTCCGTGATTTTCTGCGGAACTTACCGTCTAAAGTACCTGAATCCATTTTTTACGTTAAACCGTTTTGTACCATGAAAAACTCATTGCGCATATTGACCTTTTTGCTGGCCCTGATGGTCGCTTTTAACGGCACTGCTCAGGACAAACCAAAAAAGGAGAAGGCCAAGAAAGAGGCCAAGGCCGAGAAAAAAGACAAGAAAGAGGCTAAAGAAGACAAAAAGGAAGCTAAGGCCGATAAGAAGAAGGCTAAAGATGATGGCGACAAAGTAGCTGCTAAAGAAGCCAAAGCAGACAAGAAGAAAGCTAAAGACGACAAGAAGGACGAGAAAGCTGATAAAAAGACGGCTAAGGCCGATAAAAAAGACGCCAAAGTCGACGACAAAGCTGACAAGAAAACGGTTAAAGCTGACGATAAAGCCGATAAGAAGGCCGACCGCAAAGTGAGCAAGGCTCGTGAGGAGAAGGCGTCTCCCGCCGATTACAAAGCCCCTGTTGACCGTGGTCAGAAAGGCCCCAATGGCGAGACGGTGTACACGGGTCCACGCGGTGGCAAGTATTACATTAACAAGAACGGCAACAAGACCTACTTGAGCAGCCTGAACTAGTCAAGGATTTTGCAACAACAATTAATGGATATTGAACAATGTAGGTGTTTCGCATTGTTCAATATCCATTAGTTGTTTTATGTAGCGTGGTTTTCCTAAACCGCGCTGTACCATCCATCCGCGCGGTTTAGGAAAACCGCGCTACAGCACATGACAAACAAACGGAATACCCTACTACTTCTTCTGCTAACATACCTCATCAGCAGCCTCACGCTGGCTTCGGCTCCCTTAAACGTAGATCATAGCGGGTTTGATCGGCTGCTGAAAAAATATGTGAATGATAAAGGCATGGTCAATTACAAAGGCTTCAAGAAAGACGAGAAAGAGTTTGACGCCTATCTTGACCTGCTTAGCAAAAACCCACCAACCGACCAATGGAGTAAAAACGATCAGGTTGCCTTCTGGATTAATGCGTATAATGCTTACACCATTCGGCTTATTCTGGATCATTACCCGGTCAAAAGTATCAAAGACATTGGCAGCAAAATCAAAATACCGTTTGTGACGACGCCCTGGGCCAAGAAGTTCATCAAGATGGGTGGCGAAACCATCAGTTTGGACAATATTGAACATGGTACACTGCGCAAGAAATTCACGGAGCCACGCATTCACTTCGCGTTGGTTTGTGCGGCAGTGTCGTGCCCAAAATTGCGCAACGAGGCTTTTGTGGGCAATCGGCTCGATGCCCAACTGAACGATCAGGGTGTCGATTTCATGAACGATCCCACCAAAAACGTAGTCGGAGCCGATAAGGCTAAGCTCTCAAAAATTCTGGATTGGTACGGCGATGACTTCGAGAAGAACGGCAACACGCTCGAAGCCTGGATCAATAAGTATGTGAAGGTGAAAATGACCGACGACACGAAACGTTCGTATTTCGATTATAACTGGGCATTGAACGAACAGTGAACAGAGTTCAGAGAGCAACGAACAGAGAACACTAAACAAAATGTATGGGCGGTAGTTCAGTCAGTGAAGCAGACAAGCGATAAACTGTCCATTGTTCTCTGTTCTCTGTTCCCTGATCGTTGTTCTCTAATTTTTGATGAAACGTATTGTTTACTGGTTCCGTAACGACCTGCGATTGCACGATAATGAGGGCTTTACCCGCGCCGTTCAACAGGCCGACGAGGTACTGCCCGTTTTTGTTTTTGACCCGAAACTGTTCGATGAATTACCCGACCTGGGTTTTCGCAAAACGGGCATTTTCCGGGCTAATTTCCTCATCGAATGTGTGGCCGATCTTCGGCGAAACCTCCGCAACCGGGGTGCTCATTTGATTGTGCGCGTAGGTAACCCGGCCACCGTTCTAGCCGAGTTGGCGCAGCAAATTGGCGCATCGGCCATTTATGCCAGTAAAGAGGTCACGAGCGAGGAAACCGATATGGAGTCGAGTTTGAGTAAGCGACTCAAGCCCCAGAACATCGACCTCGAACTGTTCTGGCAATCGACCTTATACCATGTGCGCGATCTGCCGTTTGCCATTGCCCAACTGCCCGACGTATTCTCGCAGTTTCGAAATCAGGTCGAACGGCGGGCAAAAGTCCGCTCCACGTTTGAAGACCCTGTGCGCGTGCGACTCGTGCCCGAGGTTGACCCCGGCGACATGCCTTCGATAACTACGTTTGGTTTTCCGGGCGAGATGAAAACCGACATCAGGCGGGCAGTGCCCTTCAAAGGCGGTGAGACCGTCGCACTAGAGCGGCTAGAGTCTTATTTGTGGGAAAAAGAGCTTATTAAAACCTACAAGGAAACCCGTAACGGGTTGGTTGGCGAGAACTATTCTAGTAAGTTTTCGGCCTGGCTGGCCCACGGCTGTTTGTCGCCCCGGCTCATTTACGAAGAGGTCATGCGCTACGAAGCCGAGCGGGTCAAGAACGACTCGACCTACTGGCTCATTTTTGAGTTGATCTGGCGCGATTTCTTCCGGTTTGTCGCCCTTCGTTTTGGTGATCGGTTGTTTAAAGCCAGTGGAATCAAACACGATATTCAAAAACGCTGGCGTCGCGACAACGATTTATTTATTCGGTGGGCCGAAGGTGAAACGGGTATCCCATTTATCGACGCCAACATGCGCGAACTGGCCCAAACGGGCTTCATGAGCAACCGGGGTCGACAAAACGTGGGGAGTTTTTTGGTGAAAGACCTCGGCATCGACTGGACATGGGGGGCCGCCTGGTTTGAGAGCCTGTTGGTCGATTACGACCCATGCAGTAACTGGGGCAACTGGAACTATACAGCGGGTGTGGGGAATGACCCCCGCGAGGATCGTTACTTCAATATATACAGTCAGGCAACACGATACGATGAAAAAGGGGCTTTCGTCAAACATTGGCTCCCCGAACTGACACAGGTGCCTGCGCAAAAGGTTCATCTGGTTTCGGCCCTGAACAGACGGGAGCAGGAAGAGTTCGGTGTTGCACTGGGCGATACATACCCAATGCCAATTATTAATCCGGGCAAATGGCTAAAGCGGTAGCCAATAATAAAACCGGGGGTGTCTAAAAAGATGCCCCCGGTTCTTACATGGGTAGGTAGTCAGGACGGATACAATCGGAAAAGCCTTCTACATTGACACACTAATCCAAAAAAGATCCCGGTGGATTAATCCCCACCGGGAGTGAAACTGAGTAGCTTTAAAAAAGAGGAGGAAATGCTAGGTTGACCTGTGCCTGATAAAAAAGTTAATCAAACGTACCGCTCTCCCAAAAATTAACCTAAAAAGGGGGGTGGACAATTAGCCGGACAATTGATAACTGATGTTACGCCACCATTCCGGCGGCTAGTTTAATTTTGAGTATGCAGACCACTCTAGACCTCTACACCGACTACTTGCTCAGTAGCTTTGGCC
>RDXN01000089.1 GCA_004292855.1 Cytophagales bacterium | reverse complement strand
TTCGTAATCGAAATAGTCAGTCATGAGAGTGAAATTAGGAAATTGTTTTTCTTCCCTTCTATTCAAACCCGAACTTGACACAGTTTAAAAAGCAGTCTCTTTGTTTTTATTGCCTTTTCGCATGGTGACAATGGCTATTTAAAAGCACATTTTCACGGCGAGTATATTAATTCATCAAACAGTTACTTCTTCTCAAATTCCTTATTCTATACTACAGCTTGCTGTAGTGCTGGAGAATTGAGCGAAGCACTTATGTATAATCAATGTAGAGCTTTTATTGGGTATGAGGGGCTAGTATATGTTCCAGATGATGAAGATGAGGCTTTTTGTAAAAAATTTATTGAATGTGAAAACCACGCAATAGTTGAGTTCCTAACCAGTGAAAAGTCTCTCTCTGTATGTATATCGGAGATGAAAGAGAAATATATAAATACTTACGATGAGATTTCAGAAATGGGGTTCAAAGGAATATTGTACGCTTCAAGATTATTACGAAATCTTGAAAGTCTAACTTTTTTGGGAGACATTTCTATAACAATCAAAGACTTTGTGCGCCAGCAATAAATTTTGCTCAGCGCACAAAGCCCCCAATCCCTTACCGGCTCAAATACAAATTCCGTTCGGAGTACACTTTCTGAAAGAAGTCGTCGGTCAGATCATCGATGAAGTAGATGCCCTCGCCGGTCGATTTCATTTCGGGGCCGAGTTCCTTGTTTACGTTGGGGAACTTGCTGAATGAGAACACCGGAATCTTGATCGCAAAGCCTTTTTTGACGGGCTTGAAATCAAAGTCGGTCACCTTGTTTACGCCCAGCATCACCTTCGTGGCATAATTGACATAAGGTTCCTGGTAGGCCTTGCAGATGAACGGCACCGTGCGGCTCGCGCGGGGGTTAGCCTCAATTACATACACTTTCTCGTCCTTGATCGCGAACTGAATGTTGATCAGACCTTTTGTTTTCAGCGCAACGGCAATCTTCTTGGTGTACTCCTCGATTTGGGTAATCACGGCCTCGCTCAGGTCGAAGGGGGGGAGCAGGGCGTAGGAATCGCCGGAGTGGATTCCCGCCGGTTCGATGTGTTCCATGATGCCGATGATGTACACGTTCTCGCCGTCGCAGATGGCGTCGGATTCGGCTTCGATGGCGTTTTCGAGGAAGTGGTCGAGCAGGATGTTGTTGTCGGGGATGTCCGACAGAATTTTCATCACGTGCTGTTCCAGTTCGGTTTCGTTAATCACGATCTTCATCGACTGCCCACCCAACACGTAGCTTGGCCGCACCAGCAACGGGAAGCCCAACTCTTTCGATAACTCAATGGCCCCCTCCGACTCGCGCACCGTCCCGAACGGTGGATACGGAATGTCGAGTTGCCGGAGCATGTCAGAGAAGTGGCCCCGATCTTCGGCCAGGTCAAGGGCCTCCCAGCTTGTGCCGATAATCTTGATGCCATAGCGGGTCAGTTTCTCGGCCATTTTGAGGGCCGTTTGCCCACCCAACTGCACAATCACGCCCTCCGGCTGCTCGTGCTGAATGATGGCGTGAACGTGCTCCCAGAACACCGGCTCAAAGTACAGCTTGTCGGCAATGTCGGGGTCGGTCGAGACGGTTTCGGGGTTGCAGTTGATCATGATCGTCTCGTAGCCAGCCTCTTTGGCCGCCAAAACGCCGTGTACGCAGGAGTAATCGAACTCGATGCCCTGCCCAATCCGGTTTGGGCCGGACCCCAAAATGACCACCTTCTTACGGTTCGAGCGGATCGACTCGTTGCCGGGCAGGTCCGACACTGGCTCCGGGCGGTCGAGCGTGATGGGCAACTGATTGTTGAAGGTCGAGTAGTAGTACGGCGTTTTGGCCTCGAACTCAGCCGCGCAGGTATCCACGCACTTGTACACGCGCCGGATATTGTGGTCCTGCCGGTACTTATAAATCTTGCTCTCTTTTACTTGCAGAACATGCGCCAGTTGGCGGTCGGCGTAGCCTTTTTGCTTGGCCGTACGGATCAGTTCGGGCGGAACGTCGTCGAGGTCGTATTGACCGATCTCGCGCTCCAACTCCACCAACTCCTCAATCTGATGCAGGAACCAGGGATCAATCCGGGTCAGCTTGCGAATCGTACTGAACGACATTCCCGCCTTAAACGCATCGTAAATATGGAACATCCGGTTCCAGCTTGGATGCTCCAGGCTGTGCTTGAGCGCGGCCATGTCCGACAATTCGCGGCCATCGGCACCCAACCCGTTGCGCCGGATTTCGAGGCTCTGACAGGCTTTTTGCAGGGCTTCCTGGAAATTCCGGCCAATACCCATTGCCTCGCCCACCGACTTCATTTGCAGACCCAGATAGCGGTCGGCCCCCGGAAACTTGTCGAAGTTCCAACGCGGCACCTTCACGATGACGTAGTCGATAGCGGGTTCAAAAAACGCCGAAGTCGTACCCGTGATGGGGTTCATCAACTCGTCGAGGTTGTAGCCGATGGCCATTTTGGCAGCAATCTTCGCAATCGGGTAACCCGTTGCTTTAGACGCCAGGGCTGACGACCGGCTCACGCGGGGGTTCACCTCGATCACGATAATGTCGTCGGTTTCGGGGTTCACCGAGAACTGAATATTACACCCCCCCGCAAACTTGCCGATGCCGTCCATCACCCGAATCGCCAGGTCGCGCATCTGCTGGTAGAGCGTGTCGGGTAGGGTCATGGCCGGGGCCACCGTGATGGAGTCGCCCGTGTGGACGCCCATCGGGTCGAAGTTCTCGATGGAGCAAATAATGATGAAATTACCGGCTCCGTCGCGCAGTAGCTCAAGCTCGTATTCTTTCCAGCCCATCACGCTCTGCTCCACCAGCACCTCGTGTACAGGCGACGCGTGCAGACCGTGCGTGAGGGCCTTGTCGAACTCTTCTGGGGTGTTCACAAAGCCCCCGCCTGTGCCGCCGAGCGTAAACGAAGGCCGAATCACAAGCGGGAAACCAATCTCCTGCGCAATCTCTTTACCCTCCAGAAACGACCGCGCCGTGCGGCCTTTGCAGACACCTGCGCCCAGTTCGAGCATCAGTAAACGGAATTTCTCGCGGTCTTCAGTGGTCTCGATGGCCTTGATGTCCACGCCAATGATTTTCACGCCGTATTTCTGCCAGATGCCCGCTTTCTCGCAGTCGATGGCCAAGTTGAGGGCCGTTTGACCGCCCATCGTGGGCAACACCGCGTCGATAGGCCGACCCATCTCCTGATGCTTTTTGAGGATCTCAATAATCGACTTTTTCTCCAGCGGCAACAGGTAGACGTGGTCCGCGTTGATCGGATCGGTCATAATCGTGGCCGGGTTGGAGTTGATCAGCGATACTTCAATTCCCTCGTTGCGAATGGAGCGAGCGGCCTGAGAACCAGCATAATCAAATTCGCAGGCTTGACCGATAACGATAGGACCGGAGCCGATGATGAGGACAGAACGGATGGCAGAATTTTTAGGCATTGCAGCGGGAATGTACAATTGATAGTGAGACGGTCCGGCGCCCCGGACGTACCATGATGGCCCGCACCAAGTGGAATTGTAGGGCCAAAAATCCCGCAAAATTAGAGGGTTCGGCCCATAATCAGAAGAATATGTTGCGAAAATTCAGAAAGACTGTTTCTTTTAACCTAAATATAGACCAACATTCCTACCTCCCATGCAAACTACCTACTCACTTCCTCTTACCGCCGACCTCTGGCGTCACACCCCCGAGTGGCCACTCTGGCGTCGATTACTATTCCGGTTTACGTTCATTTACGTCGCGCTCTACATGTCGCCCTGGCAATGGCTGGGCAGTTGGCCGGTAGGGAACACCCTTGCCGAGTATTATTCGGCAGGTGAAAGCTGGCTCGTGACGTTCGCCAACGACCACCTGTTTCACGTTAAAGACCAACTCGTGCCGCTCAACGGCAGTGGCGACACCTCCTACGGTTACGCACAACTGTGTCTGTTCGCGCTATTGGCTGTCGTGGGCGCAGTGATTTGGTCGCTGCTCGACCGACGCCGAAACTACGACCGGTTGGCCTACTGGTTTTTGGTTGTATTGCGCTACTACGTGGCTATGATTGCCTTTGGTTACGGCATCATCAAATTGTTTGGGCAGCAGATGCCGTTCCCGCTGATTAGTCAATTAGCCACGCCCCTCGGTGATTTGCTACCCATGCGGTTCTCGTGGCTATTTATTGGCTACTCCGCGCCGTACCAGTTCTTTTCGGGTGCTGTTGAGGTACTTACGGGCCTGTTGCTGCTCTGGCGACGTACGGCCACCCTCGGCGCGTTCGTGGGGGCAACGGTGTTTATGAATGTGATGGTACTGAACCTGTGCTACGATATTCCGGTCAAGCTGTTCAGCATCCACCTGTTCGCATTCTGCAACTTGCTGCTCCTGAGCGATACCGGTCGGTTGCTCGATTTTTTTGTATTCAACCAGCCCACGAAACCGAAAGCCCATTTTCGGCTGCGAAGCCCCCGGATGCAGTGGGCGCGTATCGGCCTGAAAGTCGCGTTTGTGGGAATATTTGCTCTTGTGCCTTTATATGGCCCTTTGTGGGAAACGATGTTCTCTTCAGAGGGGCCTACCCCCCCAAAACTGAAATCGGGTTTTTACGAAGTGACCGACTTCCGGGCTAACCCAACGCTCGCTGACTCGCTTCGCTGGCAAAATGTGGTGTTTGAAGAAACGCAGGCAATGGGAAGCATTCTCACCACCGATACCCTGTTTCGGCAACGTTACCGGCGTGGCTATTTCAGTTACGCGCTCGATTCCACGGGCCGCAATTTGGCCGTTCGGAAAATGGCTTCGGACAGCTTGCCCCTGTTCACACTACAAGTTACCCGCCCTGATACCAACCGACTCCTGTTGAGCGGCTTGTTTCGGGGCGACTCCCTGCACGTTGCCCTCCGGCGCACAAACCGCCATTTCCAACTCGCCGAGCGGCAATTTCATTGGCTGTCGGAAGCGAATCGGTGATGATGAGTCACGCGCGACACTCTTGTTACCAGCTATCAAGTCTCCTCCGCCGATTAACAGGCAAACTCCGCCGGATATAAACCGACAGGTGTCGTAGTATCGGTTGAGGGTATTTTTGGGCCAATTGATTAGGCCTAACACAGAGATTGAGCGATGGAACGAGGAGGAGGATTTACAAGAAAAAATTGGTCGCGCGGGCTACATCAGTTTCTCGATAAGCGGTTCGACTGGATCATTCTGGTACTTGTTACCGGGATGATTTTGGTAGCGTTGGTATTGTGACAAGACAATCGTAACCCACTCATGCGTCATTACCTGTTTGTTGTGCTGGCTTTACTGGCTTATTCGGCAGGGCATGCGCAGGCCCCTAAGCTCCCGCTCGAACACCTGACCATCCGCGAGGGCCTGCCCTCGAACGACGTCTGGTGCTTCACCAAAGACAAACAGGGCTTTTTGTGGATCGGTACGGGCCGCAGCTATTGCCGATACGATGGCTACGCGTTTTTTACCCCCGATAACCCCCGCGTGGGCTATTGTTCGGGTATTGCCACTGAGGCATCCGGGACGGTGTTTGCCTCGGTGGCCACGCGGGGGTTGTGTATGACTACCCCCCAAACGCTGGCGACCGAAACGGTTTTGGCCAATAATTACGCCGACGCCGACCATACCAACGACATGCACGACCGGGTGTTTGTCGATTCCTACAATCAGGTGTGGCTGTCGGATTATACCTCAGTGAAACGCTGGCTGCGTCCTCAGAAAAAACTAAAGCTGTACGCGCTCTCGTCCGACAATAGTCATCAGGATGCGTCTTTTTTTGAAGACAGCAAACGACGACTTTGGATCGTGTCGGAAATAGGCCTGTATCGCTACGACCGGGCCACCGATCAACTCACCTGCCTGCTCGGTAAGGAAGCCAAAAATCCCCGCAACAAACGCCCCGTCCGGCTCGAAATAGCCTCCGAAGCGGCCGATGGTACCATCTGGATCGGGGCCTACGATGAGGGCCTGCTCCGGTTTTCGCCCGATACCGAGACGTTCCGGTTCATAAGCCGTGAGTTTGCCAACCTGAACGTGATCTGTACCCGCGAAACCGTCGATGGCAATGGCAAAAAGCTCATTCTAGTGGGTACCGAGAAAGGATTGAGCGTGTTTTACCCCGACCAGAACAAGGTGTATCACTTGCCGGAGTTTCACGAAAAAGGTGTTCACGTTCGGGCTATTTACGACGACCGCGCCAATGGCATCATCTGGATCGGCACGCGCCGGGGTTTGTTCAAATACCGCTATCAGAATCTGGGCGTTCACAGCGTCGACGTGCCCCTGTCGGTGAACCCGTCATTGGCCGAAATAACCAGCTTTCTGGAACTTCCAACGGGTCATTATCTGCTTGGCCTGTCTCATACGGGCACACTCGACTGGCTCCCGGCCACCAACCAATTTCGGGTGGTGCCCTATCCCGCCAACGCCTACACGTATCGGCTGCGGCTCATTGGGGGGCAGCCCGTGGCCTTTACCGACAAGGGTGTTTTTGTTCGGAGAGGGGCCGCCTTCGAGCGGTTTCCCTTGGTCAATCGGCTGTTTACCTCAACGGAGTTTCGCGATGGCGTGATCGACAAAAAAGGGCGGTTCTGGATTGCCAACATGACGCAGGGCCTGCGCGTGGTGGACCCCGCAACCGGAACCGAACACCGGCTTTGGTCGCCCGGTGTCCACGAGTCGTTGTTGAAAAATAATTACATCCGTGCCCTGTGCGAAGGCACCGACGGGCGTATGTGGATCGCAACTTGCCCAAACGGACTATTCTATTTTGATGAGCAAACGGCTCGGTTCGTGAATGTGAAGGAGTTACCCATCAACAAAACCAAAACGATGAGTGGCCTTTGCGTAAACGCGTTGCAGGCGAGCACAAACGGGGCGATGTTGGTGGCTAGCTGGGGTGGGATCAACAAAATCTCGGCGTCGGGCGAGATCGTGACTTCGTTCGACTTTGAACACGACAACATGGCCGATACGTATTGCTCCAATATTTGCGAGGATGCCGAGGGCAACATCTGGTTCAACACAAGTGAGGGCCTGCACATTGCCAACCCGCGCACCCGCACGGTCCGGTATCTGACCACCACCGAGGGTCTTAACACCAATAATCCCACGGGTTTCCTGCAAAATCGGGCCGGGCAGTTGATGCTCGGGCACCTGAACGCCATTGATCGGGTCGATATCGACGCCCTCAGTCAGTCGCACGACGGGCCGGGGCTAGCAGTAAGTTCGGTAGAGGTGAAGGGCAAACCGGCCCATCAGGACGTCTCGAAAGAGATTGTGTTGCGCCCCGACGAGAACGCCATCACGCTCGGCTTTTCGACGCTCAACTTTGAGCCGACCTCGAAAAGTCAGTACAAATACAAGCTCGAAGGCCTCGACACGGCCTGGGTCGATTTGGGCAATCGGCATTCGGTTTCGTTTACCAATCTGCCGCCCAATCAGTACCAATTGGCTATCCGCAGTGGCAATGCGGGTGGTATCTGGTCCGAAACGCCGAGAGTGGTTCGGTTTACGGTGTTGCCGTATATGACCCAGACCTGGTGGTTTCGGGTCGCCCTGGGGGTGTTGCTGGGGGGGCTGGTGGTGGGGCTGATGCGTTGGCGCGTAAACACCCTCGACGAACGGAATCGATTCGATTTACAGATTACCGAGCTGAAACTGAAGGCGTTACAGAGTCAAATGAATCCCCACTTTTTGTTCAACTCGCTCAACTCTGTGCAGTATTATTTGCTTACTAATCAGGGTATTGAAGGTGCGCGCTATCTCTCCAAGTTCTCTAAACTCGTCCGGCGCATCATGGAGAACTCCAATCACCAGTACCTGCCTTTCGAGCAGATCGTCGACACCTTGCGCATGTACGTGGAGATTGAGTCGTTCCGCTTCAACCATGAGTTTGCCTACGAGTTTGTCATCGACCAGACAGACGAGACGCTCATGGACGCCCTGCTGCCGCCGATGCTGTTGCAACCCTACGTGGAAAACGCGATCTGGCACGGCCTGATGCCCAAAGAAGGCGATAAAAAGCTGACCATTTCGGCGCATGTGAAGGCTGGGCACATTGTATGCGTAATCGAAGACAACGGGGTTGGTCGGCGGTTTGCACCCCGTTCTGAAGGACACATCTCGCGGGGTCAGGAGATGACGCGGGGCATTTTTGAGTCGCTGCGCCGGAAAGACAGCGACGCCCGCCTTGACGTGACGGACCTAACCGACCCGCAGGGCCAACCCACCGGAACCCGCATTAACATGATTATTCCACTTTAAAAACCTTATCCTCTCTCTGTATGGAAGCTCTGCGTGCGGTCGTGATCGACGATGAAACCAATGCCCGGCAAGCCCTGACGGGTCTTCTGCAATACCTTTGCCCCGACGTGCAGATTTGTGGCGAAGCTAAAAACGTCGATTCAGGGATCGAACTAATCCGACATCACCATCCCAATCTGGTGTTTCTGGATATTCAGATGCCCGGCAAGAGTGGTTTCGATCTGTTGGCCAGTTTCGAGAAGGCCGATTTTGGCGTTGTTTTCACCACTGCTTACCAAGAATACGCTATCCGGGCGTTTCGGTTCAGTGCTATCGATTACCTGCTTAAACCCATCGACCCCGACGAGCTACAGGCCGCCGTGCAAAAGAGCAAAACGCAGTTAGCCACCGTTAGCCCGCAGCAACTGAGCATTTTGCAGGAGCAGATTCACGCCCCCCAGCCAAGTGGACTCAACCAGCGTAAGCCCAACGCCAATCAGCGCATTGCCCTGCCCACTGCCGAGGGCATCCACTTTGTGCAGATGACCGACATTATCCAGTGCGAATCGTTGGGGTCGTACACCAAGTTCCATTTGACTAACGGCAAACCCATTGTGGTGTCGCGGTTGTTGAAAGAATACGAAGAGATTTTAGACAATTACTATTTTTTCCGTGTTCACCAGTCGAACATTGTCAATCTTGAACACATTAAACGCTACGTGAAGGGCGATGGCGGGCAGGTTTGGCTCACCGACAGCACCGAGGTCGAGGTCTCGCGTCGGCGCAAAGAGGAGTTCCTGAGCCTGCTCTCCGACTTCTACGTCAACTCCGGCAAGATCGGCTGAGCGTCTTCTTCTGTATGAACCGTATTCTCTTCTTTATCCTGATTGGCCTCGTGTTTCTGGCCCTTGATTGGTATGTGTATCAGGCCGTTCGCACGGTGAGCCGCAACCTCTCCGACGACACACAGCGTATTATCGGCCTTGTTTACTGGGGTTTCACGGCACTCTCCATCGGGCTGTTTTTGTTCATGCAGTTGTCGCCCCCCGACCTGCTCGACCGGCACACGCGCACGTTTCTGTATGCTGGGGTGATTATTCCGTATTTGTCGAAGGTGTTTGCCCTGCTGTTTGTGCTGATTGATGACATCGGGCGGTTTTTCCGGTGGATAATCTCGCTTTTCTACGAACCCGACGTGCAAAAAACCGCCAACGACGCGGCCCGCACTGACATCCCTAAAACCGACGCTATTCCCCGCTCTGATTTCCTGATGAAAACGGCCCTCATAGCCGGGGCTATTCCGCTCGTGAGTTTCTCATGGGGTATTCTGTCGGGTGCCCACGATTACCGCGTTCGTCGGGTTCGGCTGGCCCTGAAAAACTTGCCCAAAGGCTTCGAGGGGATGCGTATTGCCCAACTCTCTGACATTCACTCCGGCTCGTTTTTTAACAAAACCGCCGTGAAAGGGGGCGTCGAAATGTTGCTCAAGGAGAAGCCCGACATGGTGTTCTTCACCGGCGACCTCGTCAACAACACCGCCGACGAGGTGCAGGACTATATCCCGATTTTCCGGCACGTGAAGGCCCCACTCGGCGTTTATTCCACCCTCGGCAATCACGACTACGGCGATTACGTGCAGTGGCCAAGCCAACAGGTAAAACAACAGAATCTTCGTAACCTGAAGGAAGCCCACCGACTCTTAGGCTGGAACCTGATGCTCGACGAACACCGAATTTTCACCCAAGACGGCGATAAAATTGCCTTGATTGGAATTGAAAACTGGGGGGCGGGCCAACGTTGGCCCAAATACGGCAACCTTGCCAATGCCTACCGGGGCACCGAAGACTACCCCGTGAAGCTGCTCCTCTCGCACGACCCCAGCCACTGGGAAGCACAAGTTCGCCCCCAATTCCCCGGCATCGACGCTATGTTTGCGGGCCACACCCACGGGATGCAGTTTGGTGTGGAGATTGGCGGCTTCAAATGGAGTCCGTCGCAATACGTGTACAAGCAGTGGGCAGGCCTATACCGTCAGGGCGACCAACAACTCTACGTCAACCGGGGCTTTGGTTATCTAGGCTACCCGGGCCGCGTCGGTATTCTCCCGGAGATCACAATTTTCGAGTTGACGCGGGGGTAGGAGCAACAAATCCCAAGCCTCACGATATAAGGCCGATTTGGGTTGTCGTTGCCGCTTTTCAGTTTCGACTAGATGGATTTCTGATCCATAGCTAGTGAATATGTTAATTGGAATAATATAGAAAATACCCAACAACTCAATAAAGGCTATAGCAAAGTCGAAGTCATCAGCAGCATAGGTCGAACGTACCATCTGTCGCCGGTTGGTCTTTGTCCGGCGTGTATCAATCACATAATTGCCCCGCCCTTCATCAAACCAAGCACTTTTTACCTGTATCTTCATCAAACGTCCCCCCACATCGAACACCAAATCGTAGGGCAGACGATCTCCGATGGGTTTGCAGACGCCGAAACCTAGTTGCAGGGCTTTTAGGATAACGGCTTGCTCGGCGATGTCGCCTTTTTGTTTAGTGAGCATTGGTTTCAGAAGTCAAGCTCAAATAAACAAAAAAGGTCACTGAGAAATCAGTGACCTTTCGCTTAGTAGCGGGAGCTGGACTCGAACCAGCGACCTTTGGGTTATGCGTACCACTACAGCTTTCGTTGCCCTTGCCCGTTGCAAGGTTTGTGGTCTGGACTGTCTCTTCACCCGCACAGTTATGTGGTAGGGTGCCTGCCATTCAGTCTCTACACCTTCCGCAGCTTTCGCCTTGGCTTGGCTCGGGATTACCGCACAACCGGCTTCCCCGAATTTGACAAGATACACGTGAGAGTTTCCTTTCACGCTGCCCGTAACATCAACGTCTGAGTTTTTCGACTCGCCAATCGCAAGCTAGTGCTTCTTACGACTGTTCTATTGATGTTGCATTGCTGAGCCCAACGAGCTACCAACTGCTCCATCCCGCGCTGTTGGGAGTGCAAAAGTAGTAGGTGTTTCGAGAAAATCAAACTACCTTTGTAAAAAAATTAACGAGACCCCTCCCCGAAATGTTTTGACGGAGGGGACTTTTTTTCTCTAGCCATTGGTTATCAACAATCTATGGGATCATCTAACAACGAAAAAAATTTATCGGCAGAGGCCGCTCCCGACCTCGACTTGACCGATATCGAACTGGCCGACGACGAAATGGCCCCCAACGAGACCGCTGAGGAAGCCGCTCGTTACCCCGGTCGGGCGGGGTTTGTGAGTATCATTGGCAAACCCAACGTGGGTAAGTCGACGCTGATGAACCAACTCGTGGGCGAACGACTGTCGATCATCACCGCCAAAGCCCAGACCACCCGTCACCGGATCATGGGCATCCTGAACGGCAACCACAACGGCGAACCGTTCCAACTGGTCTACTCCGATACGCCCGGCATTATCAAACCCATGTACAAGCTCCATGAGTCGATGATGAGCTTTGTGCGCGGGTCGCTCGAAGATGCCGACGTGATCTTGTTCGTGACTGATATTTTTGAGCAACACGACGAAAACGACGTGCTCGAACGGCTCCAGAAAACCGACGTTCCGGTGATTCTGCTGGTCAACAAAATTGACCTGGCCACATCCGAACAGGTGGAGGAGAAGCTGGCATACTGGCAGGAACATATTCAGGCTGCGGAGGTAATGCCCATTTCGGCACTCAATGCGGTAAACATCGACCGTCTGTTCGATGCCATCATCACGCGGTTGCCGCACCACCCGCCGTTTTTCCCCGAAGACGAACTAACCGACAAGCCCGAACGGTTCTTTGCATCGGAGATCATTCGTGAGAAAATCTTCCTGAATTACAAGAAGGAGGTTCCGTATAGCTCCGAAGTAGTGATTACGGGCTTCAAGGAGCGCGACGATATGATCGTGATTTCGTCGGAGATTCTGGTGGAGCGACCCACGCAACGGGCTATTTTGCTCGGTGAGGGCGGAAAAATGATTAAAAAGACGGGCATTATGGCCCGCGAAGAACTCGAACGGTTTTTCAATAAAAAAGTATTCCTCGAAACATTCGTCAAAGTAGAACCCGACTGGCGCAACAAAGAACGTTCGCTTAAGCAGTTTGGGTACGACGAATAACAGAGAACAAAAACCAGAGACCAACGAACAGAGATTGATGAAGTCTGGTAACCTCATTTGCTCTTTGGCTGTTGCTCTCTGTTCACTGCTCTCTGTTCACTGATCTCTGAAAAATGGCAAACATCGTTGCAATAGTCGGTCGGCCCAATGTGGGCAAGTCGACGTTTTTTAACCGCCTGACCGAACAGCGGCAGGCCATTATGGACAATCAGTCGGGCGTAACCCGCGACCGGCATTATGGATACGCGGAGTGGACCGACAAACGCTTCACCGTGATCGACACGGGCGGCTATGTGGTTGGCTCTGAGGACGTGTTCGAAGAAGCTATCCGCGATCAGGTCGAAGTCGCCATCGAAGAATCCACCGTTATCCTGTTCATGGTTGATACCCGAACTGGCCTAACGGGCCTCGATCAGGATTTTGCGAACATCTTGCGCCGGTCCAAAAAGCCGGTGCTGGTGGTGGCCAACAAAGCCGAGACCGGCGAACGCGCTCAGGCGGCTGCCGAGTTTTACGCGCTGGGCCTGGGTGATCCGTTCCCGATTTCCTCACAGACGGGCAGTGGCACCGGCGATTTGCTCGATGAGGTGGTGAAACACTTCAAATTCGATGATCCCGAAGACCCCGATGCAGGCGTGCCGCGCATTGCCATCATTGGTCGGCCCAACGTGGGTAAGTCGTCGTTCCTGAACGTGCTGATTGGTAAAGATCGGAGCATCGTGACCGACATTGCCGGTACCACCCGCGACGCCATCGACACCCGCTACAAAGCTTACGGGAAAGATTTTATTCTGACCGATACGGCGGGCCTTCGGCGCAAAGCCCGCGTGAACGACAACATCGAATTTTATTCGGTGCTGCGGACGATCAAGGCCATGGAGTCGTCGGATGTATGTATTGTTATGCTCGATGCTACCCGTGGACTGGAATCTCAGGACATGACCATTATTGGGCAGGCCGTGAAAGCCAAAAAAGGCGTGGTAGTGATGGTGAATAAGTGGGACGCCGTGGAAAAGGACCACAAAACCGCCGACATCTGGAAAAAAGAGATGAACCGGCGCATGGCCCCCATCGACTACCTGCCTATTCTGTTCACGTCCGTGCATGAGAAACAGCGGATTTTCCAGGTAATGGAAAAAGCGATGGAGGTACACGAGAACAAGCACAAAAAAATCTCGACTTCCAAGCTAAACGAAGCCATGCAGGTCGAGATCGAAAACTACCCGCCCCCGGCAACCAAGGGCAAGCTGATTAAAATTAAATACATGATTCAGTTGCCAACGCCCTCGCCCACGTTTGTGTTTTTCTGCAACCTGCCGCAGTACATCAAAGAACCCTACGAGCGGTTCCTCGAAAACAAACTCCGGGCGCACTTCGGCTTCGACGGCGTTCCGATCACGATTTTCTTCCGCCAGAAGTAATTTTCAGATAACAGCGAACAGCCAGCAACGATCAGTTTCAACACTCACTGATCGTTGCTGGCTGTTCGCTGTTATCTGCTACTGTTTGTCCCACCAAACGCGTGTATCGAGGTTGTCGGCTCCCTGACGGGCAATGGCCTCATCAATTTTGGCCCGATTCACCGCCAACTCATTGTCGGGATAGGTCAGGCGGTTAATGAAGCTCCCTTTTGTTTCACGGCCCGGATAGGGATTGGGGGTTAGCCGGGGGAAACCGCTCCGCCGGAAATTGGCGAATGCTTCGGGGCCGTTCATCAACGAGGCAATGTAATACTGCGTGTTGATCTGCTCCAGACCCCGAGCGGCCGCATACGGGTTTGCGGTCAGATACGCCGTGATGCTGGCAGCAGGCACCGCCGAAGCGGCATCGAAATCAGCTAGTTGCTGCATGTGGGCCGTTACGCCAGCGTTGTAGAAATCGGCGGCATTGCCCGTTGTCCATCCGCGCACAGCAGCCTCTGCCAGCAATAACTGCGTTTGGGCGTAGGTCACCTGAAAATTAGGGGCCGTCAGCTTGGCCATGCGGGTGCGGTCTAGCTGCGAATAATCGTAGAAACTAGCCAGTCCATCTTTAGTAGCCTGCGCGATAACCGTGCCGTTGTCGAAGCCAAGCGGCATACCAATCTGCGTGGCAGTTGTACGGTCAGCGCGGGCGGCTGTTTGCTCCGGGCCGCTTTTGGCTCCCACGTACCGAACAGCAATCGAAGCCAAACGCGGATCGGCGGTCGACTTGAGCAAATCAACGAAATACTTGGTCAGGTAAAAGTTAGCGGCTTCGGTCGAATTGAGTAGCGAACCAACCGGGCTTTGATACTGCGCATCGTTTTTGATGGCCCCGTTATCGGCATTTGACTGTAACAGACCGGCTGCAATGGCCCGTTGTGCTGTCGATTGCGCCAGGGTTGGATTCACCTTGGAAAGCCGCATCCCCGCCCGGAGCAGTAACGAGTTAGCAAATCGCTTCCAGCGGGGGATGTTGCCACCGTAATACACCTCGCCCGCTTCGGTTGGCTTGGCTGCGTCGAGCGCGGCTGAGGCTTCGGTTAGCTCTTTGATAAGGTCATTATAAATGCTCTCCTGCGTGTCGTATTTAGGTGTTGTGTTGCCCCCCAGAAAGCCCAAACCGGCTTCGCTGTAGGGTACGTCGCCGTAGGTATCTGTCAATACCATAAACGCATACGCCCGCCAGATTCGGGCCATGTTATAGAGGTTGGCCCGGTTGGCATCGGCCTTTGTCTGTTCCATCACCGCAATCAGATAGCGCACTACGTTCTGATAATACTGACGCCAGATCGCTCCATTTTGACCAGAAGGCCCCCTGTTATCGGCGTTGTAGTTTCCACCCGCCAATACGCCGGAGTTTGGCGAATACATGTATTGAACAATAGAGTGTTCAAAAATCAGAATTGAGTTGGGGTAAGACGCGCTGACAATGGCATTGTTAAACAAAAATACCGGGTTCAACGCGGTGGCAGCCGTTGGGTTTACGTTTAGCTCGTTAAACCCTTTGTCGCAGCTACTTGCCAAGCCAAGCAGCATACAGAGACTGATTATAAAACGTATTTTTTTCATGATGATATCGAATTGAATCGGCTTAGAATTTGACGTTCAGGTTGAAGCCTACGCTGCGGGTTGTGGGCAAACCTGTCGACTCCAGTCCGATGAGGTTATCCGAACTAAAGCCAAACTGCTCCGGGTCGATGTTCGGTACATGTTTTTTCAGGATAGCCACGTTGTTAGCCACGGCATTGAGCCGAACAGCTTTGATGAAAAACGCCTTAGGCAGGAACTTGGTCAGGTCGTAGCCGACGCTGATTTGCCGCAGCTTCGAGTAGCTGGCGTTATACAATACCTGCTCGCCCAAACTGAGCGACCGACCCACCGAGTAGTAATCCTGCACGAACGCCCGAACCGCGTTGGCTTCGCCTTGTGCGTTAACGCCTACGCCAACCATGCGATTGTCGGCCTCGCCCCGGCCCGCAAGTGTTTCTTTCTGCAACCCATGCCGGAACAGATTTAGGTTAGTACCTGAAATCATTTTGCCGCCAATCTTAAAGTCGATCAGGAACGACAGGTTAACGCCCTTGTAGTTGAATGTATTGGTGATACCACCCACATAGCGGGGAAGGGCCGACCCAAACGAAATAGGCGATGAAGTCCGTAAGGGTAACCCGTTGCCGCCGTGTATAACGCGGCCCTGAGCGTCGCGCTGATAGCCGAATGTAAACAACTGGCCCAGCTCTTGGCCAACCACCTGCCGGAGATCGCCAACAAACACGCCGTTGCCCACTACAATCTGCTCAGGCTGCTTGTCTTTGTTGTAGTCTTTTTCGGGTGTGCCATCGTCGTCGGTCAGGAGTCGGAGGAGTTTGGTTTTGTTGTAGGAGCCATTGAGGTTGATGTCCCAGGAAAACGCCGACGTGCGAATGGGCGAAAGAGTCAACAGCAATTCGACGCCCCGGTTGCGGCTTTGGCCACTGTTGATAAGCGTACTGGTATAGCCCGACCCGTCCGAAATCTGCGCCGTTACAATCTGGTCGCTCGTAATCTTGTTGTAAAACGTAAAGTCGATACCCAGTCGGTTGTTAAACAGTTTCAGTTCAATACCTCCTTCGGCTTCGGCGGTGCGGCTCGGTTTGAGCGTAGAACTCGGAATGGTGTTCGACGTAATGAAGCCCACCGGCTGACCCGCAAACAGGTTTGCATTTACCCCGAAGAACTGGTTGTTGGAATACGGCCCCACGTCGCCATCGCTGCCGACTTCGGCATAAGCTCCCCGGATTTTACCAAAATTCAGCCAGGCAGGCATGCTATCGAACGCCTGTGAGAACACGAAGCTTCCGGTAATGGCTGGATACAGGATGCTCCGGTTGGCTGGGGCGAGCGTTGAGAACCAGTCGTTCCGTGCCGACGCGTTTATGAACAGAAAGCCATCATACGATAGTTCGAGGGAGCCGTAGAGTGAGTTTACTTTACGCTCGCTGAGGCTGTAGAACGGGTCTTTCACGCGGCCATTCTGGGGGGTATATAGCCCGCGTACAATGAAGTCGTTGGCCTGCACGGAGTTCAAATCGCTCCGGCGATAGAGTTGATTCCCCCCTACGGTGAGGTTCGCGCCAATTTTGCCGAATGTGCGATTCGCACCGATCAAAAAATCGGAGTTTAGCTCGCGGAATCGGCGGGCTTCCTGTACATACCGCCCATTCACGAAACCGGCAGGGGCAGCCGCCAAAGACGCCTGCCCGGTAGGGAAGTTGTAGTCCTGGTCACGTGCCCAGAAATCCTGCCCTACCCGTACTTGCCCATAAAGCCAGTCGGTAAAGTTGTACCGGGCTGTGAGGTTGCCAAACAACCGGTCGCGCCGAATATTCTCAAACTTGTTGTTGAGCACAAAATACGGATTGGTCCGGTTCATAAACCGCGAATACACAAACTCGTTGCCCGTAGCCGGATTGATCTGATTCGCTTCAAGTACGTCGAGCGGCATCGAGTTAGCCAGCGTATACACTACGGTTGGTGTACTGTTGTCCTGCTGGGCAATTTGTGGCGGGTTTTTGTTGTACTCGTTCGAGTAGTTTATAGTTCCGGTTATATTCAACTTGGGCGACAGGTTGTAGCTGAAACCCAGGTTGATCGTTTTTCGGTTGAACGTGTTGTTGCGCGTAATGCCCTTGTTGTCCATGTTGGCCACCGACAGGTTGAAGCCGCCTTTTTCGCTGCCCGACGATAATTGAACCGTGTTAGTCCAGGTGGTTCCTGTCCGATAAAACGTTCTGATCCGATCCCGAACGGGTGCATAGGGTAACGATAAACCACCAAACAGAACCTGCGACTGTCCGGCAAACTTCTCGCCGAAACTCCACACGCCCGATGTAGGGTTGGCTGCCTGTGGCCGAACACCGTACTCACCCTGCCCATATTCGTACTGAAAATCGGTGAAATCGAGGGGTTGGTCGGTGGTAAAGTTGGTGTTGTAGGTCACGCCAATGCCCTGACCTGCTCCTTTTGTTTTGGTCGTGATCATGATAACCCCGTCTTTGGCCCGCGACCCGTAGAGGGCTGCTGCCGTGCCTCCCTTCAGCACGGTCATCTGCTCAATATCGTCGGGGTTGATCGACGACAACCCGTCGCCCCCATCGGAGTAATTGGCATCGCGGTTGCCAATGGCTCCATCGCCCCCCACGTTACCCGTGTTTTGCCCAAAGTTGGTATTGTCGATAGGTACCCCATTGACAACGATAAGTGGGTTGTTTTGTCCCGAAAACGACGATTGCCCGCGAATTCTGATCTTACTCGTACCGGCTGCTCCGGTGCCGAGTGCCGAGATGTTTACGCCGGCAATTTTACCTTGCAGGGCATTCATGAAGTTTACGGTTCGGTTTACCGTGATCTGCTCAGGGGCCACATTGGCGGTAGCGTAGCCCAGGGTTTTCGACTCCTTCTTGATCCCCAATGCCGTAACCACAACTTCGTTGAGATTCTGGTTGGCCTCTTGAAGACCAATGTTGATGCGGGCTTGGTTGCCAACCGATATTTCCTGACTGGCATAGCCAATGGCCGAAAAAATCAGCGTCGCGTTACTACCTGGCACCGTAATCGTGTAATCACCCTCGGCATTCGTTGTGGTGCCGTTTTGGGTGCCCTTAACAACAACGTTTACACCAGGGATGGGTCTGTCGTCGCCCCCTGTGATTCGGCCTGTTACGCGCCGGTCCTGTGCTTGAGCAAGCACGCTCACACTCATCAGCAAAACCCATAAAGCAAGGCGGATTGGGGTTGCTGGTAGCATTCGTACTAGTTTTTTCATTCGATTAGGTTGTTTAATGGATTAAGTAGAAACTATATCGGGTTGGTGGACGCCCGATGTTGTGTAAAGATGGCATTTTTGTGCTATCTACTGAAAAAATTGACGTTTTTCTATGTGGGCTGACGTATGCAATGTTCGTATACAAATGAGAATCTATTGAATTTTTCCGGCAAAAAACAAGCCCCAGTTGCAAACTGACTCGCTTTGCGCTTACATTCGTCCTGTTTCCTGAAAATCGCGAAGCAATTAAGCCCTTTACATACCGCAACTATGGCCAAACTCATCATTGTTGATGACGAGAAAAGTATACGTGATGCCCTACGCGACATTTTAGAGTACGAGGGGTATGATGTCGATGAAGCAAAGGATGGCGAAGAAGGTCTCGACATGATTATGAAGTCGAGCTACGATGTGGCCCTCTGCGACATTAAAATGCCGAAAATGGACGGCCTCGAATTGCTCCTGAAAGCAGGGGAGGCTGGCCGGGGCACGCAGTTTGTGATGGTTTCGGCGTTCGGCAATGTCGAAAACGCCGTAGAAGCTACCAAGCGTGGAGCCTTTGATTTCATCACGAAACCACCCGATCTGAATCGCCTGCTCGTTACGGTGCGTAACGCCCTGGAGCGGTCGAAGATGGCGCAGGAGACCAAAACCCTCCGTAAGCGCATCTATAAGCTGAATGAGATTGTTGGCGACTCACCGCTGATTCAGAAGGTGAAGGAGACCATCAACCGCGTGGCCGCAACGGAGGCACGTGTGCTCGTAACCGGCCCCAACGGATCGGGTAAAGAGATGGTGGCCAAGCAGATTCACGAGAAAGGCAACCGCGCAAACATGCCCCTCGTGGAGGTAAACTGTGCGGCTATTCCCGGCGAACTCATTGAGAGTGAGTTGTTTGGTCACGAGAAAGGAGCCTTCACGGGTGCTATGGCCAAACGAACAGGTAAGTTTGAACAGGCGGATGGCGGTACGTTGTTCCTCGACGAAATTGGCGACATGAGCCTGTCAGCTCAGGCCAAAGTGCTGCGGGCTTTGCAGGAGAGCAAAATTACCCGTGTGGGGGGCGACAAAGAAATCCGCGTGAACGTGCGCGTGATTGCGGCTACCAATAAGGACCTGCGCAAAGAAATTGCCGAAGGTAACTTCCGCGAAGACTTGTTCCACCGCTTGAGCGTGATCGTGATTCACGTACCGGCCCTGTCGGATCGCAAAGAAGACGTTGGCCTGCTTGCCGATAAGTTCTTGCAGGACATTGCCTCCGAATATGGTGCCCCCGTGAAGGAACTCAGCCCCGAAGCCCTGCGCTACCTGCAATCGCTCCCCTGGACGGGTAACGTGCGCGAACTTCGCAACGTGATCGAACGCCTGGTGATTATGTGTGGCGATACGATTACGGGTGAAGACGTAGCATTGTACGCCTAAACCATCAGATTACACCCCCGCACGTCGGAATTATCAAATCGGCCCATAACTCGGAAACTTTCGGGTTGTGGGCCGTACTGTCCGAGGTCGTTGGTCTCGATAAAACTGCACGAGTCTAGGTTAGCGAGGTCAACCACGTTAATGCCGCCGGTGCGAAACCCCTCCCCAACCCCTCCCCAATAGGGAGGGGCTTTGACTTGAGAATTTTTTAGCCCCTCCCTGTTGGGGAGGGGTTGGGGAGGGGTAATGGTCAACGGGTCATTCACGTCGCGGAGCAAAACCCGCATGGTAGCCCCCGGCTGAAACAGTCCCTCGCCCGTTGAGTAGCCCTGCGAGAGCAGTTCGGTCATGCCGTATTCGGAGTGGATGGCCGGTATGCCCAGCCGGTCGGTGAGGATGGCGTGGACCTCCTCGCGGATCATCTCGCGACGGCGACCTTTCATGCCACCCGTCTCCATAACCACAACCCGCCCGCTTTCGCCGATGAACTGGAGGTCAGGCGTGGTCTCGACCCAGTCGAGCAGGGCGAAGGTAACCCCGATGAGCAGAATCCGGCGCGACGAGGTCGTGAGCAACTGGCGAATTTGCTCCGTCAACTCGGCGGTGTTGTTTAGATAAAAACCTGAGTCAGCGGACCCGGTTTCGGCCACAAACTGCTGAACCATATACACCAACGACGAGTTATTTCGTTCAAGGTACGAGGGCAGCAACGCCAGTATGTGGAAGTCGGTCAGCGGGCCGTAGGTTTCCTCGAAAATCCGCCGACTGACCGCTTCATACAGGCCCGTGTCGAACAGATAATGCCGACTTGTAGTATCTCCGGTGGTGCCGCTACTGGCAAAGCAGATGGCTTCATCAATCAACCCGGCAACGGGTTGACTAGCCGATACGATGGCGTGCTGCTTGAAAAACCCGATGGGCATAAACGGAATCGCTAACAGGCTTTGGATGGAAGCTGGGTCGATACGGCGGGCCTCTAAGTAAGCCTGATACTTGGGATTCAGCGCGGCCTGATACCGGAAGATGTCGAGGGCTAACGGCTCAAACCCGGCAGCGTCGACCGACAAAATTCGCCCTCGGAGTTCGTCGCGCCGGACGGCCCATTGAGTGGATACGTGAAAATGAGAACTTTGCACAATTTTAGATTACGATACGCACACAACACCATGTACCGGCAACTAATTCAACCCGTATTGCTCCTCTTCGGTCTAACGCTCCTGCTGTCGGGCTGCACACCCGAACCCGATTTTAGCAATACGCCACAGATTGAATATTTAGGCATTGACAAGAGTGAGCGGTTGCCTTCTCGTGGGGGAGTTGGTGGTGCCGAACGTGACTCCATTGTAATTACTCTCAATTATAGAGACGGTGATGGCGATTTGGGCCTTTTCGATCAGAAAACTAAACCAACAAAAGCTGACTCTATCCTTATCAATAGCCCCGCCTACAGGGAATGGGGCAATTACCAAATCAAGACACTTCGACTAGTTAACAACAAGTTTGAAGAACTGAAGTTGTCCGAAAATGCTGTCCTGTTTTTTCCGCAGTTGAAGGAAGGTTCCAGAGGTGCAATTGAAGGTATTCTTGATTTTCGGCAGTCTTTTTTATATAGTCGTAGTGCCAGAATAGTACCAGTTAAATTTCAGATAAAAATCCGTGATCGTGCCCTTAACGAAAGTAATGTAGTGGAAACGGATACCGTTTGGGTGCCTATATTAGTTCAGTAATTACACCTCCTTATTCAGCACGATCCGAAAGGTGGTGCCTTTGCCCACTTCGGAGCTTTTCACGAAGAGCCGCCCGTTGTGATATTCTTCAACAATCCGTTTGGCGAGGGTGAGGCCGAGGCCCCACCCTCGCTTTTTTGTGCTAAAGCCGGGGGCAAACACTTTCTGTAGGTCTTTGCGCGAAATGCCCTTGCCGGTGTCGGTGATGTCGATGGCCACCTCGTCTTCGTTTAGGGGAATCATGCGTAGGCGCAACTCACCCACACCCGCCATCGCATCGACGGCATTTTTGCAGACGTTCTCGATTACCCACTCAAACAGCAACCGATTGATGCGTACGGTTTGGTTTGGGGGTAAATTACTTTCCACGCTCATCTTAACTTTGGTCGAAATACGCCGTGCCAAGTAGTCGGTAAAGTGCTTCACCACCTCGCTCAGATTCTCTTCTTTAAGCGTGGGAATGGAGCCGATACTCGAGAAACGAGCCGTTATGGTGTTGAGCCGGTTGATGTCTTTCTCAATCTCGTCGGTGATTTCGTTGTCGTACTGCTCCGGCATCGAGCGCATGTATTCAACCCAAGCCATGAGCGACGACAGGGGCGTGCCGAGTTGGTGGGCCGTTTCCTTCGCCAACCCCACCCAAACCCGGTTCTGCTCAGCCCGGCGCGATGAACTAAAGGAAAGATAGGCCAGTACGCCCAATGCGCTCAGTACCAGAATAAGTGCGTACGGAAAGTAGTTTAGTTTCTGAATCAGATCGGAGTTGCTGTAGTACACACTGCCAAATTTGCCATTGGGTAGTGCAACGGTAAGAGAGTCATGCTCCTGTCCCATTTCAATGGCGCGTTGTAGCAAATAGGTACTCTGCTCGTCGGACGACAACCCCTCAGGAAAGTCGACGTTCAGTCGGGAAGCGGGCTGATTCTCGGCGTTTATGTAAATGACCGGAATAGTTTTATTCGCAGCCAGAACCTCCTGCGTAATGAAGTTCACATCCGTATTGATGTCAACCGTCTGCACGTGGCTAAGAGCTTTGGCATACAACTGAACATACTGCAACTCGCGGTCTTCGAGTCGATAAATGATTCGGTCCATGAAAATCAACGCGCCCGTTCCAACCAGAAGTAGGTTCAGGGCTACGATGATCTTCAGGATGTTGTTTTGACTGTAGATGTCGAATGACTTGAGCATGGATGCAAAGTAAAGCCGTTTGCGGTTCGGATGTTTTTAACGACTAACGAACGAACGGGGTATGACTCTGCATTGTTGTACCAGAAATAGGACAATGCCGCGAAATTGCCATCTTGTTTAAACTAATTCTAAATAACAAGATCGGCTAAACATCTTGTTCATCGTCCAGTAATCGGGTTGTAATTTTGTACTGTGAAGTGATTCTGAGGTATGCTCGATAATTTTAAATCAATTAGCCTGTCGCATAAAACCGCTCCGTTGGCGGTTCGGGAGCTAATTGCACTCAACGAAGAAGAAGCCAAGCGGTTAATGCTCCGTCTGCGCGACTTTTTCGGCTTGTCGGAACTGCTCGTGGTGTCGACCTGTAACCGCACCGAAGTATATTATACCGGTTCGCAAGACCAAAACCGCGCCATTGCCCAATTGTTGCTGATCGAAAAAGGACTAACGGACACGGAAGCGTATCTGCCTTATTTCCAGTTCTTCGATGATCACGCAAACGCCGTCAATCACCTGTTCGAGGTATGCGTGGGTCTGCACTCGCAGGTAATCGGCGACATGCAGATTCCGAATCAGGTTAAGCAATCCTATCAGTGGTCGGCTGATTTGGAAATGGCCGGGCCGTTTCTCCACCGGCTGATGCACACCATTTTCTTCACCAACAAGCGCGTTGCGCAAGAGACCTCGTTCCGCGATGGGGCCGCTTCGGTTTCGTATGCCGCCGTCGAGTTGATTGATGAACTGGTAGGCCATCAGGCGCAACCCCGGATTCTGGTAGTGGGCCTGGGCGAGATTGGCACCGACGTTTGCAAGAACCTCGCCGACCGTAATCTTAAAAACATCACACTCTGCAACCGCACCCGCGCCAAAGCCGAATCGTTGGCCACGCAATACGGGTTTCATCTTGCCGACTTTGATCAACTGACCGCCGAACTTCAACAGGCCGACGTGGTGATCTCGTCGGTGCAGCGCGACGAGCCGTTGTTTACACCCGCCCTGTTGCAGAACGTGCCGATCTTGACGTTCAAATATTTCATTGACCTGTCGGTGCCGCGCTCGGTCGAGGCCGCTCTGGAGCAGATTCCGGGCGTACTCGTGTACAACATCGACCATATCCGCACCCGCACCGACGAGGCTCTGAACCGCCGGGTTGCGTCGATTCCGCAGGTAGAGGGCATCATAGCTCAGGCCGTTGCCGAGTTCGGCGATTGGTCGAAGGAGATGATGGTATCGCCCACGATCAATAAGCTCAAAAACGCTCTGGAGCAGATTCGGCGCGAAGAGGTTGGTCGACATCTGAAAAACCTCACCCCCGACGAGTCGGAGAAGATTGATAAAATCACGCGGGGCATTATGCAGAAAATTATTAAGTTGCCCGTGTTACAACTCAAAGCCGCCTGCAAGCGCGGTGAGGCCGAAACCCTCATCGACGTGCTCAACGACTTGTTTAATCTGGAGGGGCAGCCGGTGGAGTAGGGTCTATACAAAGAAAAACGCCCGAACCAGCAGTGGCTCGGGCGTTTTTCTTTGTCTTCATACCACTACACGTCGCAGATTAGGACGCCCTTTTTGAGCGATTCGAGCATGCCCGGTTTGTCTTTGGCCGTTGGCGTGTATTCCTGACCGATGTAGCCCTTGTAACCCGAAGCCACAATAGCCTTCACAATGGCTGGGTAGTAAATCTCCTGTGTTTCGTCGATTTCTTTGCGACCCGGCATTCCGCCTGTGTGGTAGTGGCTGAAATACTGCCCATACGTGCGGATATTCCGAATATGGTCGCCCTGCATACTCTGCATGTGGAAAATGTCGTAGAGCAGCTTAAACTTGGATGAGCCAATCATTTCGGCCAATACGGCACCCCATTGCGGCAGGTCGCACTGATAATCGGGGTGACTGTCGCGGGAGCTGAGCAATTCCATCGTGATGGTCACGTCGTTTTTCTCGGCGATGGGCATAATCTTTTTAAGGCCCGTCATGCAATTCAATAGCCCCTCGTAATCGCCCAGGCCAGCGCGGTTTCCCGAAAACGTGATCAGGTTTTTGATGCCCATGCTGGCTGCCTTCGGAATTAGCTCGGTGTAGAGCGCAACGAGCGTGTCGTGATTTTTGGGCTTGTTCCAGCAGTTGGGCAAGCCCATTCCTGTGGGCCACGCGTCGGGTTGTCCCATTGCCGAGGTTAAACCGTACTTTTTCAGCACCTCCCACTCTTTGGGGCCGGTCAACTCAATCGACTCGATGCCGATGGCTTTGCAGCCCTCGCAGAGTTCTTCGAGCGATATGCTGCCGTAACACCACCGGCTAACCGAATGGCGAATGTTGCCCTTTAGCGCAGGCATGGTGCGGTTCGACGTTTCGATTTTTTCAGAATCCATCGGGCGGGCGAGGGTTTCGGTCAACGACAGTGTCAGGGCACTGCCAGTTAGGGTTTTTAGGGCGTTTCGGCGGGTTGCCATTGGTTTTGAAATTTGTAGAGACGCAAAATTTTGCGTCTCCTGTGCGTCAGCAATTATTGGATGATAAAACCATCCGGTCAGGAGACGCAAGGTATTGCGTCTCTACACAAGAATCACAATTCGCGAATTCGGATGTTACGGTACCAGACCTTGTCGCCGTGGTCTTGCAGGGCGAGGTGGCCTTTCGCGTATTTGCCAAAGCCGTCCCAGGTAGCAAACTTACTGTTCTTCACCAGGGCATCCCATTCGGGGCCGCTCGTTGGGTATTCCACAATTTTTTTGCCATTTAAGTAGTGCTCGGCCCGACCATTTTTAATAATCAGCTTGGCCTTGTTCCACTCCCCAGCAGGCTTCACGGCTGTAAAGTCGCTTGGTGGAAGCATATCGTACAAGGATCCGGCTTTATGATTGCCCGATTTGCCCGCTGTAGCGTCGGGGTGCTTGGCGTCGTCGAGCACCTGCATTTCGGGGCCGGTGCGGTAGGTGGCTACGTATTGAGGATCTTCGCTGACATGGAAAATAATGCCGCTGTTGCCCCCTTCGGCAATTTTCCACTCGACTTCCAGCTCAAAATCGCCGTATTCTTTGTCGGTTACGAGGTCGCCACCGCCCCGGTTGCCGGTGTAGTGCAGAGCACCGTTGTCGATGGCCCATTTGTCGGAAACGGGCTGACCTGCTTTTTTAAATGTGTGCCATCCGGCAAATGATTTTCCGTCGAACAAGGTTTCCCATTTGCCTTTCTTAGGCTTGGCATCGGCGGTCGTGAGCAGCGCGAAGGCTGCCAGAGCGAGGGTTGTTTTTTTGAGGTGTTTCATGCTTGTTTGGGATTGGCACGCGGATGACAGTCCTTTGTCGGGATGACAAAAAAACGCATCATCCGCGTGCCAATAATTCTTGTAAATATTTCCTGAATGGCTCGGCAAATTCGGGTCGTTTTAAGGCAAACTCAACGGTTGTTTTCAAAAAATCAAGTTTATTGCCAATGTCGTGCCGCTTACCTTCGATGCGGTGTGCATACAGGCTTTCGCGCCGAAGTAGCAACTGCAGGGCGTCAGTGAGTTGAATTTCGCCATTTTTGCCCATCTCAGTCTGGTCGAGGGCGGCAAAAATACCCGGTGTCAGCACGTACCGGCCCGCAATGGCCAGATTCGACGGAGCGTCCTTCACGGCGGGCTTCTCAACCAATTGATCGAGAGCAAGAATCCGGTCGCTAATGGGTTTTCCACCGACGATTCCGTATCGGTTCACTTTCTCATGAGGCACCTCTTCCACGGCAATCACCGATCCGCCAAATTGCTCGTAGGTGTCGAGCAGTTGCTGTGTTACGGGAATTACCGAGTCCATGATAGTGTCGCCCAATAACACCGCAAATGGCTCGTTACCAACGTGATGCCGGGCGTATCGAATGGCGTCGCCCAGGCCGTTTAGCTCCCGTTGCCGAACGTAATGAATGTTGGCCATGTCGGACAGTCGGCGCATCTCGTTGAGCAGCAGGGCGTCTTCTTTCTCTTCAAGACGACCCTCCAGTTCAAAGTTTCGGTCGAAGTGGTCCTCAATAGCCCGTTTGCCCTTGCCGGTGATAATCAGAATATCCTCAATGCCCGAATCGACGGCCTCCTGCACCACATACTGAATGGTGGGCCGGTCGATAATCGGCAACATCTCTTTGGGTTGGGCTTTGGTGGCGGGCAGAAACCGAGTGCCCAGCCCCGCAGCCGGAATAACAGCTTTTCTTATCATGTACGTATTGAGTGATTGAGTGAATGAGCGGTTGAGTGATATGGTTAGCCGAAGCTGTTCACTCAATCACTCATTCGCTCAATCGCTAATTAATAAAAGGCTTTATTACCCGTGCATTTAACTTCTTTAGTTCGACAAATAATTGGTTGAGCATCGCATCGTCCTCATACACACCAATAATCGACCCACCCGAACCCGTGAATGAGGCCGATGCCCCGCAGGCTCGTGCGGCCTGAATGAGGGCGATGTTGCGCTCCGAAATGGTATAGATTTTCGTGCGGAGATCGAAGTTACGGTTTACCAGTTCGTGAACAAGGGGTGTGTTGCCGTTCAGGATTGCATCTCGGCCTTGCCTTGCCACGTCGGCGATGTCGGCGAGGGTTTGCACCACGAGTTCGTCGCCTTTGAGCCAGCGCGCCCGCACATCGTTATGCACCTTTCCCGACTGTTTGCCGAGGTCGGTATCGTAGGCAATGTAGAGCTTTGGCAGCAGGACTGGGTTAATGGGTTCGTAGTTGCCGTGACCCTGTTGCTGCATGGTGTCGCGGTTGAAGTCCATGTACACACAACCTTCGTAACACTGAATCACACGGTCTTGCAAACCCGCCGTAATGCCCAGTTCGTCCATTTCGGAGCCGAGCACAAGATTAGGCAGGATAGGCAGTGGAATCTCGACCTTGTAGAACGCCATGAGTGCCCGAAAAGCCGCCACAATAATCGCGCTTGACCCCGACAAACCCACCTGGCGCGGGATTGAGGTGTTGTAGCGGACCGAGAAATTGCGGTTGGCCAGTCGGATGCCCTCGCGGTCGCAATGGTCGACAAAGGTTTTTATGGCGGCTTTCAGAAGCGGCACGCCCCCATGATACCCCAAGGTGCTCACGGCATCGCGCAGGTCATACACCGACCGAAACTGATTCGTGTCTTGTGGCTGGGGTTCAATATTGAGTTCAGGCGATTCGTAGAGCGTAACCGATGCACCGAAGTTGCGGACGCTGATCGAGATCGTTTTGCCGAAGAAGCCATCCGACGGGTTGCCCATCAGCCCGGCACGGGCATAAGCGCGGGTTTCGATAATCAAAATTTGATACTGGATTAGGGACGTTAGACCGTCGGACTTAAATCAATAAACAGGTTGTCAATCTATAAAAAATAGTTCAACGTCCAATGTCTAACGTCTTTGAATCCAAAAAAAACAAAAGCGGCTGAAGACTCCTGTGTCCTCAGCCGCTCGATTACTAACAGCGCTCTACTTCTGTTATTGCTTGTCGGAGCCTTGCTCCTTTGGGTTGTTATCGTAACCCTTATTGTGGGGGTCGTATCCTTGGTTAGGGTCGTCTCCCTCTTCCAGATACGTTGCGTCATTTCGTTTGAAAAGGGCCTCATCAGATGGGTTCTCCGAAACACTCTTAAGTTTCTGAGCCGCTTCATCCGACATCATCCGTCCTGTCTGCTCACCTTCTTGCATAGTCTTCGGGTCAACATCCCATCCCTGCGTTGTGCCATAATTCTCGCCTTCGGGCAGTTCGGGTTTGCCTTCGCCTATATTGGCTTCGCGGGTGGCATAGGTGGTGTTGCGATTACCAACTTCCATATCCATGCCCGACGTTGAATCTTTAAAAGCGTTTGTACCAACGCCCTCCGACACCCGACCATAGTCGGAGTCACCATGTTGATTTGGGTTTTGCGAGTAGAACTCACCATCGACCTCATCCGGGTCAAATTTCGATTTCGTAGCCATATCGTTGAGTGATTCAGGATTCGACATCCATGCTCCCATAACTTGGCCCGGTGAATCAATGTTTGAAATTTAATTAGCGTTTTCACGCCGATGGGCTTGTAGTTCGGCCCGCAGGTCATCGGCTGTCTCTTGCAAGACTCGAACGCGCTCGTTGAGTTGGAACAAGAGAAATTCCATGTTGCGGAGCCGCTCGTCGGTCGTAACGGCGGCAGAGGGGGAAGCGGGCAACGACCGAAACATCATGCCCTCTCCTCGAATGAGCCAATCGCCGTTGACGTGGGGAAACGCCACCAGAATTTTTTCGAGGGTATCGTAACGTGGTTTTAACCGACCGTGTAAAACATGGTAAACTTTTTCGCCACGATTTTCGCCTAACTGGCGGGCAAACTCCAGAACGCTTACATCAAGAGCTTCGATTAACTGCTGTAGTCGGACGTGAATAGTCATGGTGAAAATTACAGTAAACTGTGTAAAGCGATAGAACGCAGATCATTAGGATTGTTAGGATTAATTATGATCTCTCTGAAATCAAAAACAACCATAATTTATCTTAGTAATCATAAAAATCTGCGTTCTGTTTGTTTTGAAATTTACAGTAAACTATGTATTTTTACTTGTTAAATGAACCCCCTGTAAAAGGCAAAAGGGACCGCAATGTGGGCCCCCTGCTTGAACAGTAAACAACAAATACTAATGAACACGCAAAACAAAAACATCGCTGAGACAAATCAAAATGGTTTGGTGTTGAAAGCTGACCAAAAATTTGGTGAGTCAGACGGACAACTGACCAACAGCACCCACTTTGATGGAGTAACGGCCCGCTCGTGTAAGTATCTTGAAGGGCACCCACGTCAGTATCGCTTCGATGCAAAAGAGGGCGTGTTCAACATTAACGGCGTGGAGAAACTAGGTAGAACACTCACCTTTCAACCCATTGCTTGGCGCATTTTCACAGATAATATTCTGAACATGGGCACCAAAAATTGGGCTGAACTTTTCTTCATCGACGAGAAAAATTGCTTGTCAGCGGTATTGTTCCACGGCTATTCAGTCGACAATATTTTTCGGTTGATCGAGCCACTATACTACGATGACATGACCCTGGCCGATGTAGTGATCACGGCGACCGCCGACAAGAAAGAAAATAACAAGATTCAGCCGAAGGGGGTGTATTACATTGCCCAGTTTGCCTACAAACTAGGCGACCCCGCCCGCACTGCCGAACTGAAGCACTACGCTCAACAGGTGAAGGTGTTCCGGCAAGAGACCCTCACCGACATCGCCAACATCAAAACGGCTTACAACTACTATAACCCCTTTTACAGTGAACAGCCAACAGCTACCAGTGAGCAGCCCCTGCTAGCTAGAGTCGATTAATAGTTGGTAGCTGTTCGTTGATCTCTGTTTTCTGAATTTATGCTCGCTCAACATTCTCTCATAAAATCTCCCTTTTTAACGCCCTTTGGCGATTACCGGGCTATCCCGCGTGTGTCGAACTCCGACCTGACCCGGTTGAAGGAAGAACACCTCGGTTATGGTAATGAGGCTTCCATGCACTTTGCCACCGACAAGACCCGGACGTTTGGAAAGGCGTTCCACCAGCATCTGCTCGAACCTGAAACGCTGGGCACCGTTATGCAGCAACTCATGCCCGACCTGCTCGCGCCCGGCCAACTCGACCCGCGTCTGGATGCCCGTCAGTCGGAACGGTTGGGGCATCTGATGAACACCATCCGGCAGGATGGTTTTTGTCGGCGGTATTTGCGGCAGTCGGAGAAGGAGCGGGTGGTGTTGTTTACCGAACCCACTACAGGCGTACATTGCAAGGCTCGGCTCGATTTGGTATACATGAGTCCGAAGCGACAGAACGCGCTCGTGCTCGACTTTAAGACCACTTCAGCCCGCACGCAATCGCAGTTTCTGCAAAGCTGCTACGATTACGATTATGATCGGCAGGCCGCTTTTTATTTCGACAGCCTTCGTTACGCGGGCGACGAATGGGCAACAACGCGCCAGTTCCGGTTCGTGTTTGTGGGCGTGATGAAGCAAAGCCCGCACCGGCTGTTTGCCGTTGATGCTACGTCGATTCCGGGATTTCTGGATTACGGACGCAAGAAGTACCGTTTCTGGCTACGCAAGTGGCAGGAGCAGGATTAACCTTACACTCAACCATATGGAAACCTTCACGATTGAACCACCCATGACCAGCACGCTGACCGTGCTGACGGTTTCGCCCTCAGCTTTGCACTATAATTGGGGCACCGATGGGCTGGTACTTTGGATTGAAGACCTCAGCAGCGATAACAGCCTGTTGAGCCAGATGCCTGACCTGCTCGAACGTATTGGGTTTGGCATTGAGCTACAAACCGGCTGGGATCACCGCTACGACGACGGAACGATGCACCCGCTCTACGGCTACCGGATTCTGTTGCGCGATGCAACGGGCCTCTGGCACGCGGTGCGCATCGATGAAAACGCCCGGTTTGTGGGCACGGTGCCGCTTGAAGAGTTAGATTACGAGATTGCCTACGACATGGTTATGTGGGTGGACCTTTGATCTAGGCTATCTTTGCGCCATGAAATGGCTCCGTGACTTTTACAGCGAGTACAAACCCTACGTTTTTTCGGATGGTTGGTACTACGTGTTTATAATTGTGTTCATCCTTTGCCTGTTTGTTTTCTTCTCCTAAAATGGCCCATCAACCTGGTTTGCTGGCCATTATAAATCCGTTGTCGGGTACGGCAACGCCAGCGCAGAAAGAACAGCTACGGCACTATCTGACCCAAAAAGCACAAGCCGCAGGCTATGCCGCCGAAATTGTCGTGACCACCCACGCGGGTCATGCAACCGAACTTGCCACCGAAGCTGTTCGACTGGGAATCGGGCGCGTGTTAGCAATTGGGGGTGATGGTACAATCAACGAAACAGCACGAGCATTGCGCCAATCGTCCTCCGCATTGGGCATTGTGCCGATGGGGTCGGGGAATGGATTAGCCAGGCATCTGGGTGTGCCCCTAAACGCCAAGTTGGCAATCGAAAAAGCTCTCAGTGGTCGTCCGGTGCTGATTGACAGTGGCGAGATAGGGGAACACCCTTTCTTCTGTACAGCAGGCTTTGGCTTTGAGGCCAATGTGGCGCATGTGTTCGCGCAGCAACCCGTGCGGGGTCTGTCGACCTATGCCCGAATGGCTTACCGGGCGTTTTGGAATTACCAACCGAGCCTGTATCGAATCAATGGAGAAGAAAAGCGACTGTTTTCGCTGACATTTGCCAATGCCGGGCAATTTGGCAACAATGCCTGGATTGCGCCCACGGCCAATATTGCTGATGGTCGTCTGGATCAGTGTGCGCTTGTTCCATTTCCAAAATCGGCAGGAGGGGGGCTGGTTTGGCGATTGTTCAACAAGTCGTTGGATCGCTCGACGTACTGGCAAAGCTCGCTGATTACCAAAGCGACCGTCGAAACCAACGGACCGCTGCTCATCCACGCCGACGGCGAACCGCTGACGCTTGCTCAATCTTGTTGTGACGTTCGGGTATTGCCAGAGAGTTTGCTCGTATTATTGTGAGCAAAGGAGTTATCCTTCCTGCTGCAACAACGTCTTCACCTCGCCTACTTTTATCTTGAATTGAGCCGCGATCTGTTTTGGGGTCTGCCCAGCCTCATGCAACGCTTTCACGGCAACTCGCAACACTTCCAGTCGGCCCTGTTGCATACCTTGCTGAATACCCTGTTGCATACCCTGTTGCATACCTTCTTGTAGACCCTGCTGTAAACCTTCCAATCGACCTATTTCCAGCCCTTCTCTACGGAAAAGCAAAGTTTCTTGTTGATAAACGGTCATGGCTATATGCTCTTTTTCGAGTGAAATACGTTTAAAAATACCAACAATTTCAACACCAGTCAAGTTTGATTGCTCGTAAATATAGCGGAAGACAGGGCTTACAAATTGTTCCAGAGTCCTGTTGTCAATAGAGCGAAGCAACATGGAGAATTGCTTCAATACAAACGCTTTTAATTTACGCTTATCGCTGTGTTTCAATAAAGAAGCCGATACGGCCAGGAACCTGCTCCGCAAATTGAACAACTGTTCGTCGGGTATTTTGGAGAAGTCGATCAATAAATAATCGAAATTGGGTACGAACCGGTGCAGAAAAGCCGGTGGGTACTCCATCTGTTCGTACAATGTTGCCGGTATCCACCGGTCCTCTCCATGATAAATAATGACAGGAACAATCGGTGTTGGGCGTTTACTGTGCTCTACATCCTGCTCCCAATAATTGAGCATGTAGCGCATTAATTGGAACTGTGGGTACTTTACGGCGTAACTTTTATGTTCGAGAAGTAAGGCAATAGTAAGACCACTCCCGTCGGACAGGGCGCATTCATAAACCAAATCAGCAAAATGTTCCTCCAGATGCTCGTCGATGAATGAACCATTCATGATCTGAAGCGAGTCGAGAACGATCTGATCAGCTGTCCTTACCCCCTTTTATGAGCCAGTTTGAACTGGAGTCTAAGCAGCCTGTCGATACTCGACCGGCGTCATAAACCCTAACGCCTGATGGGGACGTT
>RDXN01000050.1 GCA_004292855.1 Cytophagales bacterium | reverse complement strand
GTATCTGAAACGGGTGAGTTTTGGCTTGCCTAATTTTAAGCATTTGCGACTCCGGGTGCTGGCGCAAGCTATCTAACCCCAGAAATTGTCAAAGAACCATCTTACTTTCGTTCGTTTGTTGTAGGGTAGAACACTGAACAACAAGCACATGACATACGGCCCACCTAAGAAGAGGCTTTTACGAAAGGCACCCCACTATAAAGTCAATCCATTTGGGCAACCCGAAAGCACGGCGGTATTGACCGTGTTTCAGCCATCCGACTATGCCCTGGCAATGATGGCTATGCTTTCACCGGCTGCGCTTAGGGTGCTGGTTTATATGTGTGCGAAGATGAAATCTGACGGGTCGGTTTATTGCCCGTTGAACGAGGTGAAGCGATTGTTCCCGCATCCTGTCAGTACGCTATCGGTTGGAGTTGGAGAATTGATGCAGTATGATCTTGTTAAACGTCGCACCCGTAGCGAATACTGGGTCAGTCCGATGGTTGCCAAACCGTTGTTGATTCAAGGCAGTTAGTAACAGTTATAAAGGCAAGGCAAAGCCGTCGTCAGTCCTCGCCCGTTCGACGACAGCTTCTTTTTTTTTCTTTATTCTGTATCCTTAATATTATCGTGTACTATTATTACCTGTATCATATTATGCTGTCGGGATTCAACGATCATGTTAGCGGGATGCTGATAACTCAGTTGTCAGGATTCCACCTATTGTTGTCGGGATTCCGTTAACTGAAAAATAGATAAGTGGAATCCCGACAACTGAATAATCAGAATGGCAGATCATCACTGCTTTCACCCTCAAATGGCCGTTCTTCTCGTTGGGGTTTGGTGGTAGCCGAAGGTGTATAACCATACGAATAGCTCGCTGTAGAACAGCGCAAAAAAACTTCATGGTCCCGCTTCTCTGAAAGGAAATACGATAGAGTGTCTCTTTTGGGTGGCTCTAAGTCCAAAGGCATTCTGTTATTGGCTGGCACACCGCCGTATGAAAAATTCACTACATCACAGTAGGGTCGGAAAGCCTGATAAATCTGTTCCTCAGTATAGTGTTTTAGTAGGTTTTGGACCATTGTTACCTGACTCGGCTTTGTTGCAATAGGGGCGTTCTCCAAGATTCGAGTCAGTTTCGTACTTTCGGATTCCTTATTATACCCCTCTCTCCTATGTTGAAATTGCCTAACCAGTCCGCTTAGTACATTCTCGGCTCGTTGCTTCGCTATGTTTTCGGCTTTGACCTGTGTGGATGTTTTAGGAGCAATGCCATCGACACACCGTTGAAACAGTTCTTTTAATTCCTCGATCTGTTCAGGAGTCGGTCTTTTGTATATCAATATTAACTTCTCAGGCTTGGTTAGTTCATCGAACCGGATTCGGTAGAACAGTCGGGCAGGTACGCCCCTCAACCGTTTTTCCAGTAAACCCATATTTTCGAGTTTCTTGGCGAGGCTGTCCAGCCGTTCGCGGTTGATGCCTAACTTTTTTCTGATCTCATCTTTTGAATGATAAAACCATCCTTCAAGTTCTGGCTTCTGTCTGGCGCAATTGAACGCTAAGAACTGAAAGAGTACAATACCCTCCGTGCCCAACTTGTCAAAGTTGAATTGTGACAAACTATTCCAGTTGATCGAAATGTGTGCTTTAGTAGGGAGTTCATCAAGAACCGAACCTTGTTTACGTATCATAAGTCTTCAATCGTTTTGGGATTATAGCGAATGGTCGGCCCCTGCAACAAGGCCGACCGTTCACGATTTTACGTTACTGAAAGGGTGGTCGGGTATAATTGTTGTACCACGCCATAAAACCGTCGAAGGTTCGTACCTCAACAAAAACTCCACCGGATTTACGGATTTTGGCAGCGAAAGCAATCTGGTCTGGTCGCAATTTGTCGGCACCAAATTTTATTTCCAAACCAACAAAACGACCCTCCACAGATGCCAAAATATCAGGAACCCCAACGGTTGCGCCGGACTTCCGATAACGGCCCATCTTCTCGTCATAAATTCCGGTCGTGTTGATTCGTGCCGGGGCATGGTCGTTGAGTTCGAGCCACGCCATAACGCACTCGGTCAGGCCGTTTGTGGTATCGTCGCGGTAATACGATTTAGTTAGGCGCGGCTTATCTGGGTGTTCCTCTCGCTTGCGTCGGTCGGCAAGGTCGTTGAGTAGTTTTAAGGCGGTGGATGGGATAAAAACGGGCTTCTTTTCCCGTTTTGGCTTTGGGGCTGTCAGCGTAAGAATTTGCTCACGATAAGCCGCCCATTCGGGGTCGGGTTGTTGTGGCTGGCTCATGGCTTCGTAGTGGGGGATTGAAGCCATGCCATCAGTGGGGCCGTGTTGAACATAAGCCGCTTGCTACGGCCCCGAATGACTACTCCTTCGGGCATTTCGGCTACTTTCGCATAAAATGTTCCGCGTGGCCAACCCGTCATTTCCTGCAACTGCTTTGAGGACGTTACAGGCGCGATTGGTGTGGGGGTAGGATTAGTGAATGAAGCGAGAAGTTCTAAAATCTTCTCCTGCTGCGCTTCGATTCGGCTGAAACGCCGATCAATTATAGTGTAGGGATTCTCTATCACCTTGCTCTTTTATTTAGTTCGGAGCAAAGGTCAGCGGCCATAAACTTGCATTTATTACTGCAAGAGAAAAGCAATTAAACTGTATTATCGTTTCTTATGGATGATTTAATATGATTTGTAATCGCCTGTATTTCAGCACGATCTTTAGCTTTGGCATTGTAGCGAATATTATGAAGATGGCTTTCAATATTCTGTCTTGTTCCAACATTGTCAAATTCAGATTTCAATAGTTCAATGAGTTTATCCTTGACCATTTCATCCGGGTGTTCCAGAAGATAGCCCAAATCATGGAGAGCATAGAGAAGATAGGCATATTTTTTCTTTTTACGGAGATTTCTATAATCTCGTTTTAGATATGACATTAAAACCAGAACATTGACGTTTTGGGGGTTGAGAAGATCAGCAAACACACTGACTATTTTAGATGGTGTTAACTTCTTTATTCGTTCATTTGTCTCATCTCGGAGGGCAACCCATTTTGGTAGTCTTGTTTCTAATAGCGTTTGGTATTTAGCTGATAAAACGGGGGATATTTGTTGAGGTAAGAGGACAAACCGCACTTGTAATGAGTTTTCTATTTCGCTTTGGATTTGCTCTAACTCGGCCAAATCTTTGGCGGTTCTCAATTCCGCTTTTAAAGACTCATAAGACAAGTCCATGAGAGTTATTACCTCGACCGGGCGGTTAACCCTTTCTGACCCCTTCTGCCATTGTTCAATGCACTCAAATAAATGGTGTTCTGTACAATATTCGTAGTTGTTATTAAGGGCATCTACAAAATGTAACCGTTCGGTGGGGTGTAGATTTTCGGCTACATAGACTGTGTTAATATCCTTACAATTGAGAGTTAGTCCGTCTTTAGATGTATCATCAGGGGCGATGTATATTTTATCATTTTCTAGTTTATCAAACCTGCTCAGATAAAGATCGCCGTTTGTCGTTTCAACAACTACTGGATTACGTCCCAAATACGGCCACTGATTACGTGGGACTGAAAACGCTTTAAACGTATCGCCATCTAACCCCTCAATCAGGCCAGGAGTATTATCAAATATTTCTGGCTCGTTGAGTTTACCATTTATTTGATTGGCTGCCAGAATATGAGTTAGGTTGATTTTTCCATTTACAGAAAACTCTACGGGCATTTCATCCATTATTATCGTGCTTATCAAGTTTCTTCCCCATTCTGATGGCAGTCAGGCCGGAGCTTTCTTACGGGTAATGCCTAAGCCACAGCCTGCAACAGCTCGGCATGACGGGCGGCTGGCACGTGCAAATGCTCCAACTCTTGTTTAGCCTTCTGATAAGCTAAAGTTCGATTGTTATTCCGCTGGGCATTCAGCCAGAACGAGGCATTTATTTCTAACGCCTTCTCTAACTTCATAGCCAACGAAACCGACACGCTTTTACGTCCGTGAATCAACGCATTCACAAAAGCAGGGGAAACCCCTAATTGTGCTGCTAATTCGCGCTGAGAGAGCGAACGAGCTTCTAATTCATCTTGTAGCATTTCGCCGGGGTGGATAGGTTCGGCTAAGAAAATCTCACTTATGTTTTGATCGAGCATCATTAGTGATAATCTTTACGAGCTGCACCCTTTCGGGCCACTTCAATAGGTTGCCGGTTAGCTCCTATCAATTCAACTAATTGCCCGACAAACTGCGCTTTTAACCGCTCGAATTGGGCTACCTGTAATTTGTCATCCTGCGTGGTGGCCTTGTCGAGCATCCGGTTCGTTTGCGCGATGAGATCAATCACCGCGTTCATTTTCTCGACCTGTGTTTTCTTTGGTGCCATTGTTATTACCACTGTCTGGCAGGCGTTAAGTCGGGTATTGTCTGTATGAACCACTTTTAGACGTTACGGTCATTAGCTAGACAAAGGTAAAAACAGACCTAATAGGCTAACATCTGTATCAACCCAATTAGATCAATGTAGATGAATATTTACGCTGTGTCTCAACAGGCAATTCATCTGTATATCGGCTGGTCATGGCCAACGAGGTATGCCCCAAACCATCCTGAATGATTTTAACGGGGGCGTTCTCTTTCATCATCTGAGTAGCCCAGCTATGCCTTGCCCAATAAGTTGTAATAGGTTGGTTAATATCTAATTCGGCGGCAACCTGCTTTACCGCATCGTTGACCGAACTGGTAACGTCCTGTGTAATGTAGCGTACCTGCAAGGGGGTAGCTCCTACTTTCATAAATGGAAAGACGTAAGCAGAAGGACGCTTATCAGGGTTGCTCCAACGGGCGATAATTTCTAAAGCTGGTCGTTCGAGTATCACCCGGATATATTTTTGCTCTTTGGCTGTTTTACTGGTTTTGGCCCGCAGAAAGTGCATCACATCTCCATCAATATCAGACCATCGGAGCAAACAAATGTCCTTCATATTCATGCCATTGCAGATAAAAGAGAAGTACCAAAGGTCACGACCACGAGCAATGCGGCTACCATCGGGTAAGGGGTAATCTCGCAAGGCTCGTACCTGTTCGATACTGAGAGCTTTCTTAACATTGCCGCCGGTTGGTGGCTGGTACTTACCTTTGTCGGGAGGGCCAAACGGGTAATCCTCAGCCAGAATAATCTTGCTGTCAACAGCTATATTGAGGATGCGCCGGAAGTTTCTCATGTATATACCGATTCCTGCGGCCCGTTGGCCATTTCCTTTCTTGCCTCCCTCAGTTTCCATAAACTTATGATACCGTTTCAGAAAAGCCGGGTTTACCTCGGCAAAGGTTAGCCGTTTACGACCATGAAATTTGCGGAGCGAACTCAACAAACAATCGTAAGACTGCCCCGAAGAAATCCGGCCTTCTTCTTTCAGCGTTTCGGCATAAGTCTTGATTGCCGCAAAAACGTCGTCGTTTTGCTTCCGCACCTGTCCTGGGTCGGCTTCGATAAGGTAGGCTTTACGGAAGGCATCGAACGTGAAAGGCCGGTCCATCGCTTTGAACTGCTGAATGATCTTTGCGGCTCTGCCCTCGGCTTCGGCTTTTTGCTGACGTATATCGTGAACAGCTTTACCACCCCCCTTTTGTTTTAAGACTATCTCCCAGGTTTCGGGGGTGCAGTCACAGGTTTCACCAAGTGGGAAATAATCGCGCTGTCCACCGTAAGTTATCCGTAGCTTAATGGGGTAAGTGCCGCCATCTTTGGCGCGTCGGGTGTCCAGAATAACCGTTGCCGTGATCTGTTTTGTTCGCATGATTTTTATGTACAAACCCTTCGCCATTTGCACATGATTTGCACATAAAAATACGAAAATATCCAGAAACAACCAACGCCAACCAACACAGATTTCAATGTAAACCATTGATATACAGATTCTTTAGGTGATTATCTACAAATAACAAATACCACCCTTGTCTGACTTGTAATCAGTAGGTCGTTGGTTCAATCAAGATGATCAATCGAACGAAAGTGTTATTCGCGTAGACTTGGTCCATACACCTCCTCAAACTTCTCCCCCTCTCCTACTCTTTTTGCCAAGTCTGCCGGACCTCCGGGACCAGCTCTGACCAACCACTTCGAGACCTCGACGGCCCCCGTGTAATAGGCAAGCATGACATGGTGGTAGTCGCCCCCGAAAAATCCGCGCATAGTAGCAATGTCTTCCAACGAAAGGGCCATTTGTCGCCCGTAGGCACGGTATTCCCATCCGTCGCGGAAATCGCGGGCGCGTTGGTGGGCGTCGGCATGGGGGTTTGTGAAGCGGTAATCGACCATCAGAGCAAGGCCCTCGTTGAACCACTGCGGAATTTGTCGGTTGGTACGCCACCAGCCCACGCGCGTTTGTAATTCGTCGTGGCAGCGTTCGTGGGCGATCACATCGGGGTTGTTGCCCTCCTGCCCCAACACCAGAAACGAGTCGCCCCAGGGGGTGGCCAGGCTACACCCCGCCGATTCGGACGAACCATTTCCGCAATAGTCGGCGTATTGGTCGGCGGTGTGGCAATAGATCAGGATGGCACGGCCCTGCTTTTCGCCCCAAAATTGCCGGATTCGGTCACATGCCTGTTGGTCGTGCCGGAGCAGGGCTTTCTGCTGACGAGCGGGTGTCTGATGGCTCACATACCCCCCCGGAACCGCCCGAAACTCGCCCGAATAGGCAATCAGCATGCACCGGACCACCGACGGATACAGCCACCATACTCCGATGGGCAGGGCTATCAGGAAAGAGATAAATCCGTTCAGGAACGAGAATCGACGCATCATTGCTTTCAACAAAAGCACAGGTGGTTTAGTTACGTTTGTAGTAATCTACCCGCCTATGCCCTCAACGCTACTTATCGGAGCCGGGATAGCTGGCCTTACAGCCGCCCGCGAACTTACAAGACAAGGTCATCACGTTACAGTTCTCGACAAAGGCCGGGGCGTCGGTGGACGCATGGCCACCCGCCGAATCGACCAAAGCCGACTTGACCACGGTGCGCAATATTTCACGGCCCACTCGCCCGACTTTCAGACGTTTACGACCGAGCTTATCGAATCGAATGTAGTGGGGATATGGCCCGTTTCGGATCCAGACGGTCAATTTCCGCATTACATAGGTTGTGAGGGTATGAGCGCGATTGCCAAGCATATGGCCGAGTCGCTCGACGTACAAACCGGCGAACGGGTAGTTCGGATCGAACAAATCTCGGTGCTCACGGGCCAAGGTTGGCGCGTTACGAGCGAAACAGATCGGACGTTCGAAGCGGATAATCTGCTCATTACTATACCAGCCCCGCAGGCTCTCACGCTCCTACACGACAGTGATATTGACGCCGACGCGGTCGATTTTACTACCCTCGAAACCATTCAGTATGCTCCCTGCATTACGGTGATGGTCGTTTTGAAACGACCCAGCCAACTACCTCACCCCGGCAGCCTCCGCCCCGACCACGGCCCCGTTGCCTGGCTCGCCGATAATTTTCAGAAAGGCATCTCGCCCAATCAACCGTCCGTCACGATTCAGGCAAACCCGGCTTTTAGTCAGGCCCATTTCGATAACGACCTCATGGGTGTAGGCCACGCCCTGCTGGGTCAACTGGCCGAATACATTCCTCCTGCCGACATACTCACCTATCAGGTCCACCGCTGGCGGTATAGCATGGCCGAGGTGCGCCATCCCGAACCCTATTTACGGGCCCAAACACCCGCTCCCCTGTTGTTTGGGGGCGATGGTTTCGGCACGGGCAATGTAGAAGGAGCCTTTTTGTCAGGGTTAGCGATGGCGCGGGCCGTATCAGCGGGTCAATAGACCCGCATCGAGCACGAACTGCGAGCCAGTGATGTAGCGGGCCGCGTCGGAGGTCAGGTAGAGTACCATCCCGGCCACATCGTCGGGTTCGACCCAGGGGACGGGCAACAAGTTCCCCGCCGAGCGTTCGGCAATTTCCTGCGTGGTGGTGCCTTCGAGGGCGGCTAACCCGTCGTTCATAGGCGTGTTGACGCCCGTGGGGTGAATAGAGTTGACCCGAATAGTATACGGAGCCAGTTCGATAGCCCACGACTTGGTTAGCCCCACCAGTCCCCATTTCGAGGCCGCGTAATGACTCAGCCGCCCCATACCCCGCAACCCGGCAATGCTCGAATTGTTGATAATAACGCCCGACCGCTGCTCGATCATGACCGGAATCACGCGCCGGGCCACTAGCCAGGCTCCTTTGAGATTTATGTCGAGCATGGCATCCCAGGCGTCTTCTTCTAGTTCGTGGGCAAGGCCGTAGGCGCAAATACCCGCGTTGTTGAACAGGATGTCGATCCGGCCGAATCGGCTCATGGTTTCGTCGACGGCCCGCACGATGTCGGCATCAGAACGGACATCACCAGCAACGGTCAGGCATTGCACTCCCAAAGCTTCCACATCTGCTTTGAGCGAGTCGAGTTCCGCGCTCGACCCAAACGTGTAGGCTGGATATTCAAGGTTTCTGGCCACATCGAAGGCCACAATATCCGTTCCTTCTTTTGCCAGAGCCAGAGCTACAGCACGACCCTGACCGTGAGCGGCTCCTGTAATGAAAGCCACTTTATTCGCTGAATTAAACATGAGCATTAACGCTTAAACAAGTGATACGTACGGTGCCAGATAACCGTCAACTTCCACCTCCAACACATTGTTAAACAAGTTTGTAGCGATCATTTGCCCCGCAAAAGCCACGAGCGTCACGATCTGGGCGTCTGCGAACTGCGCCTGAATGGAACTGTACAGAGCGTTGGGGACCTCGCCCCGGTGTTGAGCAATAGCCGCGCCAAAATCCAGCAGTTGCTGCTCGGTTTCGGTCAGGTGAAGATCTTCGGGGCGTTCGCCGTTTTGAATGATGATTTTGCGAAAAAAGGTCGTGCAGAGGGGGCAATTGCTGGCCTCCGAGATGGCATGAGCGAACAGGTAGGCCATGCGTTCGCCTACGATGCCAATCACGGCATGATACAGCGGATACCACTGCATGTAGACCTCAAACGCCAGGGGCGAATGGCTCAGGGTAGCCTTCATGTTGGTGATGCGGGAGCCGGGGTAGTCGGCAATGTGTTTGGCCCAGGCAGCTTTCAGGGCCTCATCGGCGGCTTGTTCGGGCAGGGGGAGTATTCGGGGCATGAGGAAGATTGTTTGCTACAAACTTACCACAAAGCCCAACTCAATACCCCGGATTCTGCTTTAAATTCGGATTCTGAGCCAATGCCGCGCTTGGAATGGGCATTAGAATGGTCGTGTTGCGGCCTGCCCGTGTGTCTTTTTTGTTGGTGTAGGCATCCCAAAACGTCCCGAACCGAATCATATCCTGCCGCCGAAAGCCTTCCCAGTAAAACTCAAACAACCGTTCGTTATAAATGTCGGTCAGCGTCAGGGTTTTGCGTTCGCCTGATTGGGTGGGGAAGGCCCGACGACGCACTTGATTGACTAATTCGAGGGCTTCGGCAGTGCGGCCCACCCGCAAACAGGCTTCGGCTTTGGCCAACAATACATCGGAATACCGAAAAATGAGGTAATCATTTTCGCCCTGCCCGCCGGGAGCCTGTAGGTCAGGTTCATATTTCACCACCCGCGCTCCCTGATTCTCCGGCCCCCACTGAGGGCCAAGTGTTTTGGTGAAAATCAGTGGTCTCCCGGTTCGGTCGTTGAGGGGCGTTCCGGTCTGACTCGCTTTGGGCCACTGCAAAATGCTGTACTGTTGCCCAATCCAGATGGCTTGCCGTCGAACATCGTCGGAATTAAAGGCATCATATACTTCGGTTATCGTTGCGAAGCCATTCCAGGGACTGGCGGGCATCTGATTGTAATGCAGCGACCGCATGTAGAAATTCTGGTTGGGCCAGCCCAGATCAATCGTCCGCGAAAACTGAACCAGAAAAATGGCCTCTTTACTGGTTTCGTTGTTGAGCTTGAAATTGTCGTAATAGTTGGGTTCGAGGCTGTAATGCCCCGATTGAATAACGGCATCGGCAGTGGCAATGCAATCAGCCCAGCGGGCAGTGCCGGAAAAAATCTCGGCATTGAGGTAAAGTTTGTTGAGCAGGGCCAACGCAACGCCTTTAGTCACGCGCCCGGTAGGGGCAGTTTCGGGCAGGGTGGGCAGAGCGGCTTTCAACTCGCGTTCGCAAAACTCAAACACCTCCCGGCGAGTGGCCTGAGCGAGGGCAGGATTGGTATTGTTGGCTTCGGTAATAATGGGGACATTACCGAACATGTCGAGCAGCAGGTAGTAATAAAAGGCGCGGAGTGCGCGTACTTCAGCAACGAATTTGGGCTTAGTTGCAATCCTGTCGGGTATGGTCACCAACACAACCAGCGCACTGTTACACTCTTTTATGGCCGTGTAGGACTCAAACCAAAAATTGTTAATCAGTTCGTGAGTGGGCAAAAAGACATGATTGTCCAAGGGAATCCACCAGTAACTCTCATGGAAAATGGATTGCATTTCATCCGAAGAAGCTTCGCTGATGTTCCAGTAATTCCAGGTGTATTGCCGCAACGGAGCATAGGCCCGGACGATGATTGGCTCAACGGATTTCTCATTGACAAAGAAGTTTTCGGGCGTTGCTTCCGCTTCGGGACGTTCCACCAAATCGGTGCAACTGAGGGCAGATAACCCAATTAAAATGAAGGGAATAAGAAATTTTCTCATCAGGTCCGTGCTTGCGAATGAAGGGTTCGCAAGTTTACAGAAATAAGTTGAACCGAGACTATTGCAATCGATAAGGTATACGCATCGTCAAGCCAGTGCTTCAAAAACCTGCTTATATTTCTTGCTTGTTTCGCTCAACAATCGCTCAAAATCTGCTTTCCGTCGACTTTCCTTTTGGGCAATTTGCTCACCCTTTTTCAGTACTTTGGACTGTTGCTTCTTCATCAAGCCAATGCCTTGAATACGTTTTTGTAACGCTCAAAATCTTTTTTGATGATTGCATCAAACCGTTCAGCCCTGCTTAGTTCAGGCTCAGGAACTGACTCATGTGTCAAAGTTTCTGCTAAAAGTTCTTTCAACAACTCCTTGAAGAAGGTTGGTTGTCTTCACGCACTACTTCCCGAATAACACTCTTGATTTCTTCCTTCTCCAACGTTGTCATAACCAGTGTCTTTTTACAAACATAACCAATCAAAAACAAAAAAGTAACCGGTTGGGTCTAGGCAAGGAACACGTGGGCAAGGGTAGACACGTGGGCAAGGGTAGACACGTGGGCAAGGGTAGACACGTGGGCAAGGGTAGACACGTGGGCAAGGGTAGACACGTGGGTCTACCCCTACGCGGCCTCCTTGGTTTTAAACTCCGAGGTTTGGTGGAAGGTCACGTCGGGGTTGTTTTGGGCGTTCATGCGCAGAATCCAGTCCGATTCGGCCAGGAAAACGGGGTTGCCGTCTTTGTCGTAGCCGATTTGGTTGCCCTTGAGCCGGATAAACTCGGTCAGCTTCACGGGGTTTTCAGCGGTAATCCAGGTGGCTTTGGTGTAGTTCATGGGCACCCACCGGCACTTGGCCCCGTACTCGTGTTCGAGCCGGTACTGGATCACCTCAAATTGAAGTTCACCCACCGTGCCCACGACCTTGCGGTTGCCGGGTTGGAGCAAAAACAACTGGGCCACACCCTCGTCGGTTAGTTGCTGAATACCCTTCTCCAACTGCTTCGACTTCATGGGGTCGAGGTTGATCAACTCCTTGAAAATCTCGGGCGAGAAACTCGGAATTCCCTGGAATTGCAGGTCTTCGCCCTCGGTCAGGCTGTCGCCGATTTTAAAGTTGCCCGTGTCGTAAAGGCCCACCACGTCGCCGGGGAAACCCTCGTCCATTACGGCTTTGGCATCGGCCATGAAGCTGAACGGGCTGCTGAAGCGCAGGTCTTTGTCGAGCCGGGTATGATGGTAAAACTTACCCCGCTCAAACTTACCCGAACAGATGCGCAAAAACGCGATCCGGTCGCGATGGCGGGGGTCGAGGTTGGCGTGAATCTTGAATACAAACCCGCTGAACTGCTTGTCGGTGGGGGTCACCTCGCGCTTGTCGGTGGGGCGGCCAACGGGTTCGGGTGAGAGACGGCAGAACGCGTCGAGGAGTTCCTTCACGCCAAAGTTGTTCACCGCCGACCCGAAAAACACGGGGGCTAGTTTACCGTCCAGATAAGCCTCCCGGTCGAAGGTGTCATAGACCCCCTCGATCAGTTCGACATCTTCGCGGAGTTGGTCGGCATCGCGTTGGCCCACTTTCTCCTCCAAAACGGGCGTGTTGATGTCAATTTCCAGAACGTCGTCTTCCAGGCGGGTTTTGTTCACCTTGAAGAAGTTCAGGTTTTGGTCCATCAGGCTATACACGCCCTTGAAATTCTGGCCCATGTTGACGGGCCACGCCAACGGGCGCACCCGGATATTCAACTTTTCTTCGAGTTCGTCGAGCAGGTCGAAGGGGTTTTTGCCCTCGCGGTCCATCTTGTTCACGAAGATCATCACGGGCGTATCGCGCATGCGGCACACCTCCATGAGCCGCTCGGTTTGCTCCTCCACCCCCTTCACACAGTCGATCACCAGAATAACCGAGTCGACCGCCGTTAGGGTACGGTAGGTATCTTCGGCAAAATCTTTGTGGCCAGGTGTATCTAAGATATTGATTTTCAACCCCTCGTAATCAAACGTCATCACCGACGTAGCCACCGAGATGCCCCGCTGCTTCTCGATCTCCATAAAATCGGAGGTGGCGGTTTTCTTGATCTTGTTCGATTTCACGGCACCGGCCACTTGAATGGCTCCGCCAAAAAGCAGCAATTTTTCGGTCAGTGTGGTTTTGCCAGCATCGGGGTGGCTGATAATGGCAAACGTCCGTCGGCGGGCAATCTCCTGTTGTATGGTCATTATGGTAAGTCGCAACGGCCAGTACGCCGGAGCGAAACCGTTGGCCGAAATAGGGTGCAAAGATAGGAAAAAGGGAGGAAAGGGAAGAGGGAGGAAGGGGAGGAAAGGGGGCGGGCATACGATCTAATCATAAGAAAACGCTACAAAATCACTAGATCTACTTGTATGTTACCCGTTTACTAAAATCCCGTCTTAAAATGGCAAGCCATTGGTTATGAACCAGTTTTGCGGCAACTACCCATAAAATTTGCTAGTTAAGATGAGAATACTATTACTGACTATCGCCGTAGTCTTTCTGACCTCGGTATGTTGGGCGCAAACTACCCCACCCCAACGCCTTTCGTTGGTCTCGGTGACACCCGCCGAAAACACCGGGCAAAGCTACGCCCCCTGGCTCTCCGACGATCTGAACAATCTGATTCAGCCCGTCGGCGGTCCTAACCTCAAATGGACGCAGGTACACGTTAAACTAGGCCAAAAGAGCCTGCTTTCAAGCCTTAAATTGTATTGTCAGAAAAGCAACTTTGCCAATCAGTCGGCCCTGTTTTACGCCCTTAACGGCTCCCAACGCATTCTGATTGGTGCCTTTAAAAGTGGTAAAGATGGCGAGTGGGTCACGCTCACTCCGTTTCAACCGCTTGTTGCTGACGCCCTCCTGGTGTATAAATTTGGCAATAACATACCCCAGAAAATTCAGGCGTTCGGCGAGGTAATGACCCCGACAACGGCCCTGCCCCGTCCGCTTAAACTACTCGATTTGAAATCGGTTTCGGCCAACCCCGAAACCGGGCAGGACTACAAGAATTTTCTCCAGAAAAAGCCAAAACAACTCGTTCCGCTCTACAACAATCCGAATAACGAACGCTGGACCGATATCACGATTACCTTCGACAAACGGAGCCTGTTGACCCAACTTGACCTGTACGACGGCGACGATTCATTTGCGCAAACCCCCGCTGAAATCTATGCCCTCAACGGCACCGAACGAACGTTAGTTGGCTTGTTTACGGGTGATTTGTTCCGGGCTTTCAAAATCTGCCCGCTACCCACGCCCGACGTGGCCGATGGGATCGTGATTCGGAAGTATAACAATGCCATGCCCCTCAAAGTGATGGCCTACGGGCAGGAACTCCCCGCCGATCCCCTCACCGAACCCACCTTTACGCCCCCGCCGTCTAACACGGGCGTGGTAATGGGCACAAAAATTCCCATCACACCGAGCCGCTGGTACCAACTCAACAACGTAAGCAACGGGCTTGGTGCTCTTTTCGACGGGGCCACGGATGCCGATGTGTTTACGGGCTTTGGCAAAGTATTGCCTACCTACGAGGCCTACTATCCGCTGTTGCCCGGCGAGTCGATGACGATTAAGGGCATCAAGTTTTTTGATGGCAGCGACAGTCGCCCCACGCAACCCCTGCGTTTGTCGATCATTACAAGCGACTGGCGACGAATCGAAATCGGGCAGTTTCAGGGCCTGGAATACATGAACTGGGTTGGCCCCTACCCCGACCGGCAACCAGAAGGAAATGCAAAATTCTTGCTCGACACGCCCATCAGCGGGGCGCGGTATCTGCTCATCAGCACGTCGGATTTTTGGCCCACCGAGTTGGAAATTTACGGCGATCACGTGCCGGGGACAGTTGTCACAACACCCCTGCCACCTAAATCGCCCAAGCTGAAAAACCTGTTGGGAATCAACGCATTTGAATGGGACTTTTACCCGCCCGGTATCTCCATTATCGACGAGGCCAAGATGAACGCCCTCAAGACGTTCGGCGTCATTCGGCACTACATGGATTGGGAGAAAGTGGAGTTTACCGAGGGCTACTACACATTCAATCCAACGCGGTCGGGCGGGTGGGATTACGACCAAATGTATGCCCGCTGCAAAGCAGAAGGGATTGAGGTGATGACTTGCTTCAAGGACATCTCGCCCTATCTAAAAGACACTTATCCGGCTGAAAATCAGCATAACGACAACATTCCAATTTACTACGGGCGCGACCCGGCTCTGCCGCAGTCATACCTTCAGCAGGCGCGGGCGGCCTTCCAATTCGCGGCCCGTTACGGCAAAAACCAGACTGTCGATCCGGCCCTGGTGAAGGTCGATAACACACCCCGGTACAATTCGGCCCCTATCAACGAAGTGAAGATTGGGCTTGGGCTGATTAACCTTATCGAGTGCGAAAATGAGCGCGACAAGTGGTGGCAGGGCCGATGGGCGTACCAATCGGGCCGGGAGTACGCGGCCGATATGTCGGCATTTTACGACGGCCACAAAAACACGATGGGGCCGGGCGTGGGCGTAAAAAACGCCGATCCCCGCATGAAAGTCGTGATGGGCGGGCTAGTGTCGATGGCCTTCGGCACCGATTACGTGCGCGGCATGGTCGACTGGTGCCGCGAACACCGGGGCCTGCGGCCTGACGGACGCGTGGACCTCTGCTGGGACATGATTAACTACCACCTCTATGCCGACAACGCCGGTTCGATGCAAACCGGCACCGGCACCCGTGGAGCTACGCCCGAACTCTCGATAGCGGCCCAGGTGGCCCGCAATGCCATCCAATTCGCCCACGATTATTGCTACGACATGCCCGTGTACATCTCCGAAACGGGCTACGACCTGCACCCCGACAGCCCACTTAAGGCTATTCCGATTGGCCCAAAATCGGCCCTGATAACCCAGGCCGACTGGAACCTGCGCACGGCCCTGATGTATGCCCGCACGGGTATTGACCGGATTGATTTTTACCAGTCCTACGACCAGAATATCCTGTCGGGCACGCAGTTTGCCTCGATGGGTTTCCTGAACAGCGATTTCAGCCGCAAACCCACGGCAGACTATTTTTACCAAACCAAAAACCTGTTCGGGGACTATATATTTAAAGAGACTATCAGCACCAATCCGAACGTGGACCGCTACGAACGCAACGGCGAGTCGGCCTACGCGCTCTGGATACCCGACGAGGTGGGCCGCACCGCATCGTACGCGCTCAACCTGGGCAATGCTACAGGTGCGCAGGTATTCAGCCTGCAAGTAGGGCGGGATACGATGGCGATTCAAACCGTAACGGCCACCACAGGCTTCGTATCGCTTACCCTGACCGAAACACCCATTTTCGTGAAACCCCAGTCGAGTCAGGCCCGCCTTGCGTCCACCACCGAAACCACCGACTGGCAACAGACAATTGTGCTATACCCCAACCCCGCCACCGACGCCCTCACGCTCGGCTGGACCAACGAGTACGTGGGTGACGTTGCCATTCGGGTGATAGACGCAGGCCCCGGCCTGACCCACCAAACAGCCCGATTTGAGAAAAAGGGGCCTGATTTCAAGGCTACACTTGATGTCTCGCGCCTATCGTACGGGGTGCATTTGATCGAGATTCAGCAGGGTGCGGAGCGGGTTGTCCGGCGGGTGTTGAAGGTGCGGTAAATACAGATTGTCCGTATATTTGGTAAAACTTGACAAACAGGACTATGTCAACGGCCCAAATTTTATACGAACAGTACAAGGTGCTGCCGCCCCGGCTTCAACGTGAGCTAAAACAACTGATTAACGAGGACGAAGAAGACGAAAAAATACCTCTTGTGGAGCAGATCCGGGAGGGCATGAAAGAAGTTCGCTTGATTCAAGCGGGAAAATTGAAGGCGAAAACGCTACGGGAAGTCTTAGACGAAATCAAAGACGATACTAACCGTTAGTAAAAACAAAAAGGTCATTGAAATAAATTCAATGGCCTTTCTCATGTAAAACAACGTTAACTGGCACAAAGGCTCCAAAATCATTTCCGATTTAACGATATGTCATAACCTTCATAGCGAATCTTCAGAACGTTTCGGTCCAATGCCAGGATGGCGACCTTGCTGGAGATTTTGGGAGGAATAAGTGGTATACAGCCTGGTTTGCCGTACTCCAGAAAAATCGTATCATTTTTCACGCTGTATCTGTCTGCCCAATTACACCATCCCCCTGAGAAAAAAACCTCTTTTGTTGATGTCAAAGTTTCTTTCCTGGTGAATGTGATGTCGGTTCCTTTAGCTGGAAAACCCATGAAAAAATTATTACGTGTGTTTCCCGGTGATGAGGTTGCCCCGTCCACTATCCAGGTTCCCACAATTCGGTTCGCTTCCGGGTTATTCAAATTACAAGCATTCAGGATGAAGGCTAAGACAAAAAATAGTACTAGTTTTTTCATTGCCGTAAGTTTTACTGGTAACAGTTGATAGAGTTTATTTCGCGCTCAACAGTTGGAATGGCTTACAACTTTTTGCAAATAGGCAGCGATTGCGGGTTAAATTGCGCTGGTTTTATTGCGTTCCTAACCACCAACCATGCATAATTACCTTGCTTTTCTGGACGAGTTCGGCAACGCTGGTCTCGACTTCACGAAACCCGGCACCTCCACCCACTTTATTGTGGCCGCTCTGACTTTGCCAAAAGACAAACGCGACGAAGCTGAAAACCGGATTGAAGCCGTTCAGAAGCAATTTTTCGGAAACGGCCCGATCAAATCCTCAACCATAGGCACGGATCATAAACGACGCAAGCAGGTGCTAATGGCCCTGCTTGCGGCCCCATTTCAGGTGTTCGCGCTCGTGGTCGATAAGCGCGAACTGACGGGCGAGGGGCTGCGCTACAAGGGGTCGTTCTTCAAGTTTCTGCACGGGCAAGCCGACAGCGAGTTGTTCCGAATCTTTCCAAATCTGGAACTGATGGCGAGCCGACGTGGCAATGCGGAGTTTATGGAGGGGTTTGTGAAGTACGTAAAGCAACACCACATCCCCAATCTATTCAATCAGGCTAGTTTTGGTTTTGTCAATGCCGACGACAGCATCCTGGTTCAGGCGGCCCATTTTGTGGCCGATACGCTTGCTCGCTGCTACGACGAAACCGTGATGGCCGACGAAGCGAGCCGAAGGGAGTTCACCAAATTGATGGCTCCTAAACTGGTGAAACTGAAATACTGGCCCGAACGGTTTGCTCCGGCTACGGTAGACGCCCGCTTCGACGAGAGCCAATACAACCCGATGCTGGCTGATTTGGGGCTACGGCTAGCGGGCGATTTTATCGGACGAAACGCCAACAGCCGGGTGCCGGTCGTGACGGATCAGGTGGCTTGCCTCAATTACCTAGCGTTTCACTTTCGGCACGTGGACCCCACGCGCTACGTGTCGAGTCGGGAGTTGATTTACAACCTAGCCGAACGTCGGAACAACGTACCCTCGCTACATTATTTTCAGACCCACGTGATTGCCCCCCTGCGCGACGCGGGCGTGCTGATTGCCAGCAGCAGTAAGGGCTACAAACTCCCCGCGTCGGAGGGCGACCTGCTCGACTTCGTTAATCACAGCAATTCTATTATTCAACCCCTGCTCGCCCGGATCAACAAGTGCCGCGATCAAGTCCGAATGGCTACGGGTGGAGCCATCGACATTCTGGACCAGCCGGAGTATGATCGGTTGCGGGAGCGCGTTTAGGATTTGATTATCTTTGGCTTGCGCTATCCTAAGCAAGCCAAATCATGAATTCTCGCCTTCTCCTTCCGCTCTTCCTTGTCCTGCTGACTACCTGCCAACAACAGCCCGTTGGCACTTCACCAAAGCTGTCGCCTGAACTTCAAAAAGCTCTGGACGGTCTGTCAGTAGCCGATGGATTCCGGGTTGAACTGGTCGCTGCCGAGCCGCTGATTGCTGATCCAGTGGCGATGGAAATCGACGAAGATGGGCGCATGTTCGTGGTGGAAATGCACGGCTACCCGCTCGATTTGTCGGGCACGGGCAAGGTGAAACTGCTCAAAGACACCGACGCCGACGGCTACCCCGACAAAAGCGTGGTGTGGGCCGACAGCCTGATTCTACCGACGGGTCTGATGCGCTGGAAAAACGGCCTGATCGTAACCGACCCGCCCTACGTCTGGTATCTGGAAGACACCGACGGCGACGACTGGGCCGACCTCCGCAAGCCCCTGCTCACCGGGTTTGCCCGTTCGAATCCCCAACATAACCTCAATAACCCCGTTTTTGGCCCCGACAACTGGATCTACATGGCGCATCAGTGGGCCATCACGCCCAATGTTTGCAAGAAAGAATTCGCCGACGAGGGGGCCGACATCCGCTTCCCCGACAAGCCCAAAGCACCCACGTTAGGCAAAAACGGCGAAGACCGCAACGTACGGTTCAAGCCCGACAGCTACGAGTTGGAGAGCCTGTCGGGCGAGAGTCAGTTTGGGCACACGTTCGATCCGTGGGGGCACCATTTCATGACCGAAAACGCCAAGCATTTGTACCACGAGGCCATTGCGGCCCGTTACCTCCGGCGCAACCCGCACCTGCTCATCCCCGACGCTACCCAACCCGTTTCCGATCACGGCGATGCCTGCGAGGTGTTCCCAACGACCGAAAATCCCAACCACCAACTCCTGACCGATGTGGGCGTGATTTCGTCGGCCTGTGGGGTGACGTGGTACAACGGCAGCGCGTTTCCAGAACAATACAACGAGAACACCACCTTTGTGGCCGAGCCGGTCCACAACCTGATTCACGTAGACCGGATTCAGGACAAGGGAGCCACCTTTACCGCTAGTCGTATTGACAGTACGCGCGATTTTCTGACATCTAAAGACGCCTGGTTCCGGCCCGTCAACTTCTACGTGGGGCCGGAGGGTGCGTTGTATGTGGTCGATTATTACCGGCAAATTGTGGAACACCCCGAATGGATGTCCGACGAGGTGAACAAGTCGGGGGCATTGTACAACGGAACCGACAAGGGCCGTATTTACCGGATTGTTTCTAAAAACGGGTTACCAATGGACTGGTTAGGCAAGTTGGGTCTATCGAAAAAGTCGGATGCTGAGCTTGTTTCCTTACTCGAAAGCCCGAACGGCTGGTATCGCCGGACGGCGCAACGATTGCTATTCTCCCGCAAAAGTCGGGCTACTGAAGCCATCCGTACCCTCGCTCGCACTACCGACCGCCCCGAAGCCCGTGTCCACGCGCTGTGGCTGCTCGACGGTCTAAACGCCACCGACGCCCGAACCCTCACCGACAACCTCAAACACGAGTTGGCAGGCGTCCGCGAAAACGCCCTCCGCATTGCCGAACGGCACGTAGGGCAAATGCCAACGTTGGCTACTGCTTTGCTTGCGCTCCAAAACGACCCCAGCGAAAAGGTTCGGTATCAATTGCTTTGTACGTTGGGCAACCTACCTCAAACCGCGCCTGTCAAACAGGTCCAACTCGCCATTCTGGAACACGACCTGACCGATAAATGGGTGCAGATAGCGGCTCTGTCGTCGGCTGCGGGGCGTGAGGGCGAGTTGCTGGCTCAGGCACTCCAACGGTTTGCTCACAAAGGGGGCGAGGCCGGGCGCAACTTTTTTGCCTACGCTGCCGCCACCATCGCCAATACGGGCAATGAGCAAAGCATCCGGCAACTGCTCGATCTGGCGTTGGGCGGGTCGGCACCAGGGCCGGTTCGGGCGTCGTTACTGGCCGGGGTGGGGCAATTGTGGGCGCATACGGGCGTGCCTATCGCACTCACCGATAAAGACAAAACCCGGCTGCTCGACCAATTTTCGCCCCAAACCGACCCGACCTTACGCGGGGCCGCGTTGCAGTTGCTCGGCACGGTGGGTCTGCCCCAATCGGCGAGGGTGGTGATGAAGGACCGCGTTATGTCCGTGGCACAGAACACAAAAGCCGACCCAAACCTTCGCGCCGATGCGGTGTATCTGCTCTCGCTCGCAAACCCAGTGGGGCAAACCGGTCTACTCCAGACATTTGTACGCCCCCAGCAGCCTGTTCCAGTGCAGTTTGCAGCTCTCAAAACGCTCGATAACGCTACCGACAACAGCCCCTGCACGTATCTGTTTAGTCAGTGGATCGGCCTGCCCAAAGCTGTGCAGAAGAAGGCCGTCGACGCCCTGCTCAAACGCCCCAACTGGACCCTGTTGCTGCTTGATGCGGTAGCGAAAAACGCCGTTTCGCGCGAGAGTTTGAGTTGGCGGCAGATGGTCCGGCTTATGAACAACGACGATCTGCGCGTGCGGGCAAAAGCGCGTAAAGTACTTGCCACCGGGGGCCTCACCCGCGAGGCCGTGTTGGCAGCTTACCAACCCGCCCTTACCCAAGCGGGCAACGCCACCAACGGCAAGGCGATCTTCGCCCGAACCTGCGCCACCTGCCACCAACTAAACGGCGAGGGTGTCGCGTTTGGCCCCGAACTGAACTCGTTGCGTAACCGGCCCGCAGCCAACATCCTCGAAAGCATCCTGATTCCAAGCCGCGCCATCGCCGACAAGTTTGAGTACTGGCACGTTACCCTCACCGACGGCTCTACCGCTGAGGGCATCATAGCGGCCAAAACGCCTACTTCCTACACGCTTCGGCTCGTGGAAGGTCAGCAGCAGACCATCGCAGCCAGCCGGGTTCGCAGCCTGACGACTTCCACCACCTCGGCCATGCCCGAAGGTCTCGAACACGCCATCTCCGTCCCCGAAATGGCCGATTTGCTTGCGTATATTAAAGGGAAGTGATGGGACGTCAGCCCCGGTGGGGGCGGCATGTTAATAGCAACGTGTAAACGGTCAAGCAGCAACCCAAGCCCCATCGGGGCGATATGTAATGAAAGGCGCGCCCTCTTAACATGTCGCCCCGATGGGGCTTGGGTGGTTCTGGCGGGCACCTGTTTCTATTGACATGCCGCCCCGACGGGGCTTTACCATTACGTAGCAACTACGTTTTGGGGCTTCCGTTTTAAGACCAACGCACTAATTAGCGCGACAATCAACAGAATTGGAAAGATTTCGATGAACGTGATGCCAATCAATCCCCACCAAGTATCGTAATACGCCGACATGGCCTGCATTTCTTCCTTCGCCTGGGCGATCTCGGCGGCAGATTTCCCAGTGGCCTGCATCGTTTGGAGGGCAGAGCGGGTGTAGTTCTGCATGAAATCGGGGTAGATGTTTTTGTAAATCAGCACCCAGGCGAATACGTAAAGCAACGACGCAATGAGGGAGATGCCCAGCCCCATCAGAAACGCATCTTTGAACGAAATCCAGCCGTTCTGGTGGCGGTCGCGGTAGCTCTTTATAGCCACCGGAATCATGGAAGCGGCCAGCAGCATCGACGCGTAGCCAATTACCATGTTGTCATCGAAAGAGCTGAGATTCTGCTTGTGAATCAGCATTGTGATGAGCATTGTCAGAGACACAATCGCACCGGCGATCAGTCCGAAAATTAGAATAGTTCGTTGCATACTCTTGTTTGGTTTGATGGGTCAAAGTTGGGCATTAGGCCATGCCTGTCCTTCATCCGAACGGGTGATTTCAGGTAAATTCACCCGTTTGGGTGAGTCGTTTAGCTTATTGAATAAGACCCAACGCCCGCGCCTTCTCGACGGCCTGCGTCCGGCGTTTTACGTCCAATTTACTGTAGATATTCGCCAGATGTGTTTTAACGGTGTTGGTCGATACGAACAGGCGTTCGGCGATTTCTTCGTTGCTGAGGCCGCGTGCCAGTTGCACCAAAACATCTAGCTCGCGGGGGCTGATGCTCAATTGATCGAGTACCTGCTCGTTGGGGCTAAGTGCGTCTGTCGAGGGGGCAAGCGGCACCAGCACCGTCCGTTCCAACACGCGCGGGGCCGACCACCGCAGGCCCACCCAGATACCCACCCCGGCAAACATTACCGCAATGAGCAACACATACAGTTCGGTGGCGTGGTCAATGACCATGAGCCGGTATTGCGACCAGGTCATCAGCGTGAGTAACGCGCCTAGAGCCAGACCATAGAGCAGCAGATACCGGACGGTGGAGAATTTAGGGGGCATTGGCAAAGCAGGCAAGATGGGCGAAACTACGAAAAAACGGTCATGTACGGAACCCGAAGCCCCGGTCAATGATGTTGCCTTGTAAAGTTCGACTCCAATATGCAGACTGTTGTACAAGCTCCACCTCAATCGCCCAAACGCCTGACGCTCTGGCTGGCCCTTGCGTCGGTCTATATTTTGTGGGGGTCGACTTACCTGTTCATCCACTTCATGACCGAGCACATGCCCCCGCTCTACATGGCGTCGATGCGGTTTTTGGTGGCGGGTGGGTTGCTGTACGGCTACGCCCGGCTTACGGGTGCGCCCCGCCCTACGTGGACGCATGTGCGGTCGGCGGGGTTGGTTGGATTATTGTTGCTGGGCCTTGCCAACGGGAGCGTGACGGTGGCGGTTCACTATATCCCAACGGGCGTCGCGGCCATGATTGCGGCCCTGGTGCCCGTATTTCTGCTCTCGCTCAATTGGGTAACCTTTGCCAAAACGCGCCCGTCTAATCTGGCCCTGGCGGGTTTGTTACTGGGTTTGCTTGGTGTGTATTTGCTCATCAAACCCGACAAATTTCAGTCGGCCAACACGGCCTCGAATAATCTGATCGGGGGTTTGCTCGTGCTTCTTGCCGATGTGGCTTGGGCCGTTGGTACGTTGTTGTCGCCCCGGTTGCCGTTACCCTCACCGTTTTTGTCGAGCGGGATTCAGATGCTGGTGGCGGCCCTGGCGTTGTTTCTGGTCAGTATGGCCACCGAACCCGTCACGCCCCTGAGCATCCTGAACGCGCCCCCCGAGGCCTTGGGGGCAATGGCGTATCTGGTGGTTTTCGGAAGTATTATCGGGTTCTCGTCCTACGCATGGCTAGCCCGTAACGCCCCGCCCGCGCTCGTATCGACCTACGCCTACGTAAATCCGGTGATTGCCATGTTGCTCGGCACCCTGTTTGCAGGCGAGGTGTTCCGTTCGCAGTCTCTGATTGGAGCCGGGATCGTTGTGGCGGGCGTTGTGCTGATTACGCTGGGGCGGAAGTAGCCGTTGCCGTTTAAGCTTCTTTAACAAATCCTCCCCACACATCCTTGCTTGGTTTGGTGACTTAGGTGTATATTGCCTCGTTAACTGTACACCCCAATTCATCACGCATGAACAACCTGTTCCGCGCCGGGCTGACTCTCTGTCTGATCCTCGCACTTCACTTCATTAGCTTCGCTCAGGCACCGTCGAAATTTACCTGGAAAACCGGGGCCTCGCCCGGTGGCTACACGTACAAATACCTCACCAACGACCCAATGCAGGCCCGCATTTACACGCTCAAAAACGGCCTCACGGTCATGTTGAGCATGAACAAAAAGGAGCCGCGCATTTTCACGTTTATCCCGACTCGCGCCGGTTCCAACACCGACCCCCGCACCAACACCGGCCTTGCCCACTACCTAGAACACATGCTGTTCAAGGGCACCGACAAGTACGGCTCGCTCGACTGGGCGAAGGAAAAACCGCTTCTCGACAAGATCGACGGGTTGTATGAGCAGTACAACAAAACGACCGATGAGGCCAAACGTAAGGAGATTTACAAGGAAATCGACAAGACGTCGGGCGAAGCGGCCAAGTTTGCCATTGCCAATGAGTACGACAAACTGATGGCCTCGATGGGCGCGCAGGGCAGCAACGCCTTTACGTGGTACGAGCAAACGGTGTACCTCGAAGACATCCCGTCGAACGCCCTCGACCGATATTTGGCTATTCAGGCCGAGCGGTTTCGCAAGCCCGTTTTGCGGATTTTCCATACCGAACTCGAAGCCGTATACGAAGAGAAAAACCGCTCGCTCGACAATGATGGCAATAAGGTGCAGGAGGCTCTGATGTCGGCCCTATTCCCGACTCACAATTATGGTCAGCAAACGACCATCGGGACGGTGGAGCATTTAAAAAACCCCTCGCTGGTTGAAATTCGCAACTATTTCGACAAATATTACGTGCCGAACAACATGGCCGTAATCATGGCGGGCGACTTCAACCCCGATGTGGTGATCGGCAAGATCGACAAGGCATTTGCCTACATGAAAACCAAGCCGGTACAGTTGTATAACCCAACTCCCGAAGCCCCGCTGACTACGGTCCAAACCCGCGAGGTGTTCGGCCCCACGCCCGAATCGGTGCGGATTGGCTACCGGTTTCCGGGTGGTATCGCACAGAATCAGGCCGTGGCCATCATGTGCGACGAACTCATGTCGAACTCGGCGGCTGGTTTGATTGACCTGAATCTGAACAAAGCACAGAAGATTTTGGGGGGCGGTTCGTCGCCCCAATTTATGAAAGATTATGGCATGTGGAGCCTGTTCGGGCGGCCCAAGCAGGGGCAATCGCTCGACGAAGTGAAGGCGTTGTTGTTGGGCGAGGTGGCCAAGCTCAAGAGCGGTAATTTCGACGACAAAGTGATGCGCTCCATCGTGAATAATTACAAAAAGCGGCAGATCGAAACATTCGAGAACAACTACGGTCGGGCCGACAAACTGCTGGATGCATTCATTTTGTCGGGCGGCACGTCGTACCCGAACATTATCAGCCTGAACGATAAACTGGCGAGCGTGACCAAGCAGCAGGTGATGGATTTTGCCAACGAATATCTCCGCGACAACTACGTGGTGGTGTACAAACGCAAGGGCGAAGACAAGAGCATCGTCAAGGTTGATAAGCCCGCCATTACGCCCGTCGAGGTAAACCGTGAGGCCCAATCGCCTTTCTTGCAGCAGGTGAACAACATGCCCATGAGCGAGGTGCAACCCGTTTGGCTCGACTATAAGAAAGACATCGAACGGGGCAAGGCAGGCAACGCCGAAGTCTTGTACGTGAAAAACCCCGACAATGACCTGTTCCGGCTCGGCTACCGGATTCCGATGGGTACGTACCACAACAAACTGCTCCCGTTGGCAACGCAGTACCTGTCGTTTTTAAGCACGTCCAAATACTCGTCGGAGGACTTGAGCAAGGCGTTTTTCGATCTGGCGAGCGACTATAATGTCTATTCGTCAGGCGATTACACAACGGTTCGGTTGTCGGGCTTGCAGGAGAATTTCGCCAGAAGTGTCGAACTGCTCGACCACGTGATGCGTAACTGTCAGGCCAATGAGCAGGCTCTGTCGGACCTGAAAGAACGGATCATGAAATCGCGGGCCGACAACAAACTGAACAAGGGAGCCATTATGCAGGGCCTGATCAACTACGCTCAGTATGGCCCAAAAAATCCGTATAACAATCAACTGACCAACGATGAGTTAAAGGCCGTGACCTCGGCGCAATTGCTGGAGGTGCTACACACGCTCTTTGACTATCCGCAGCAGGTGATTTACTACGGCCCGCAGGCATTGGCCTCGCTCGGCATCGACCTCACTAAAGCCCACACGATGCCCGCGCAGTTCCGGGCGGTTCCGGCGCGGCAGGCGTTCAAACAGGTGAAACAGGAAAAGCCCGAAGTGCTTTTTGCCGACTACGACATGGTCCAATCGGAAGTGTATTGGGTGCGAAACACGACCGCGTTCGACCCAACCCAAATCCCGACGGTGAGCCTGTTCAACAACTACTTTGGGGGTAACATGGCTTCGGTGGTGTTTCAGACGCTTCGCGAGTCGAAGGCCCTAGCCTACTCGACCTTCGCCAACTACGACATCCCCGAACGGAAAGACGAGCAGTATTCGGTGAGCGCGTACATCGGCTCGCAGGCCGATAAGTTTGGGGAGGCTGTGGCCGGTATGAACGAGTTGCTGAACGCCCTGCCTCAGTCGGATAAGTTGCTCGAAACGGCCAAGATCGGCATGAAGAAGTCAATGCAAACCGAGCGCATTCGGCAGGACGGCATCATCTATAACTACCTCGACGCGGTGGAGAAAGGTCTGGATTACGACTCTCGTCAAAAAACGTACGAGGCTTTGGACAAGATGACCTACGCCGACCTGAAAACCTTCGCCGACGCCCAACTCGCCAACAAGCCTTACACCCTCTGCGTGGTGGCCTCGGAGAAGCGCGTCACGCCCAACGACCTCGCCAAACAGGGTGCGGTGAAGAAGCTGACGCTGGAGGAGTTATTTGGGTATTGACCACCCCCTACCCCCTCCTAAAACAGGAGGGGGTGCCGCAGAAGGCTCCTTTGGAAATTACCCCCTCCTGTTTTAGGAGGGGGCAGGGGGGTGGTCAGCAGGTAAAGGCTGTTCGAATTGTAGCCAACACGCGTTTCAGTTCGAAAAACACCTCTTCATTCCGAAACCGTAACACCCTTATCTCCAGCGACTCAATAGCTTGCTGACGCAGTTCATCATTATCTCGAACTTCGGGGTCATCATGAATGCCCCCATCTAATTCAATAACCAATCGTTCAGAAGGGCAATAGAAATCGAGCACAAAATAGCCGATACTGTGTTGTCGCCGAAACTTACGACCATCCAATTGGCTTCGTCGCAAACACTGCCACAACGCAGACTCTGCTTCTGTTGCGTCATTGCGTAGAGCTTGCCGGATGGGCTTCAACACCCGAAGGTTATTTAGTTGATTGGACATAAATCTAGTGAACGGCTTGTGAAAAATTGAAAGTGTGAAAGTTGACTCTCACTACTCATTCGACCACCCTATATGAAAAACCTTTGCTGGCTACTGCTGTTGGTTACCTTTCCGACCTTCGCGCAACGAACGTTTACGAACCCCATCAAATCGTCGGGGCCGGACCCCTGGGTGTGGCAGGACGGCGGGTGGTACTACTACATGAACACGACGGGCCGCGATCTAACCCTCTGGCGCACCCGAAACATAGCCGACCTGGCCACTGCTGAGAGCAAGGTTATTTATACGCCCCCAACCGGCACAGCCTATTCGAGAGACTTGTGGGCACCCGAAATACACAAGATCAACGGGGCCTGGTATATCTACGTAGCTGCCGACTCGCTCAACAACCTAACCCACCGGATTTGGGTGCTCGAAAATACGGACGCCGACCCCTTCGCGGGCACCTGGACCATGAAAGGCAAGTTGACCGACCCCGGCGACCATTGGGCCATCGACCTGACCATTTTGCAACACAAGGGTAAACTCTATGCCTCCTGGTCGGGCTGGGAGGGCCAAACCAATGGGCGACAGGACATCTACATCGCACGCCTGAAAAACCCCTGGACCATGCGGGGCGACCGCGTGAAAATCGCGCAACCCCAGTATGGGTGGGAGCTGCACGGCAAAACGCCCGAAGCCTGGCACAAGACCGAACCACGCGAAGTTCTGGTGAACGAAGGACCCGAGTTTTTACAGAATGGCCGGAAAACATTTATCGTCTACTCGGCCAATGCCTGCTGGCTCGATTACTGCCTCGGCCTGCTCGAACACACGGGCGGCAGCATGCTCAAGGCCAGAAACTGGCGCAAGCACCCGCAGCCCGTGTTCACACAATCGCCCGAAAACAAGGTATGGGCACCTGGTCATGGTGGGTTTTTTACGACCAACAACGGCGCAACAAACTGGATGATCTACCATGCTAACCCCTCCGAAACCGACGGTTGCGGCAACAAACGCGCCCCCCACATGCAAACCTTCTCCTGGAACCCCGACGGCACCCCCAACTTCGGCAAGCCAATTCCGAAAGTATCCACCGCAATGCCCTAACTGGTAGTCTCTACTAGGACAGTGTGGCACAGTTGAGAAGGGTAAAAAATTCCTTAAACAAACTCTTTGTTAGTGTGGTAGTATGACAAACGAATCATTTACAATTTTATACAGTAAAACAGTTATTCCTCATAGGTTGGTAATAGATGCACACGCCGGTTTTTAGCTGGCGTGTGCTTTTTTATGGATAGTGGTTATCTTTACCAAGGCAAACTAAACCCTTATTGGCACAATTGCCCTTTTGTCTCTAACCATGCAGAAAAACCTGATCACCCTTTCAATAGCCGCGCTGCTGTTTGTGGCCGGTTGCCAATCCAAACCTAAGTCGTCCGACGTTACCATGACCGACTCAACCACCTCACCCACAACTGAAGCCGGTGCGCTCGACACCACCGCTATCACATACAAGCTCAACGATCCTGCTGCTTACGACGGCGAGGTGGACGGCAAAAAAGTAGCTTTGTACGTGTTGAAAGATGGCGACGCAACAGTCACGATCTCCAACTTTGGTGCCCGAATCGTTCACCTCATTGTCCCTGACAAAACCGGCAAACCAACCGACGTCTCGCTCGGGTTCGCGAGCCTTGCCGACTATCGGAAGGCAAAGGAGAGCTTCTTCGGGCCGGTGGTGGGGCGGTACGGAAATCGGATTGCCAAAGGGCAGTTTACGCTCGATGGGAAGCCATATCAATTGGAACTGAACAACAACGGCAACTCGCTCCACAGCGGGCCTAGCGGGTTCCATAACCACGCCTGGGATGCCAAAAAAATTGACAATAAAACGGTCGAAATGACCTACGTATCGAAAGATGGTGAGGGTGGTTTTCCCGGCACCGTGACCACCAAAGTGACGTTCACGCTCAGTAATAACGAATTGAAACTCGATTACGTAGCCACCACCGACAAGGCCACGCCCTACAACCCCACGAGCCACGGATTCTTCAACCTGAACGGCGAGGGTAGCGGCACGATTAATAATCACACGTTGCAAATTCAGGCTGATCGGTATTCGGCAGTCGATAAAGGGTTGATTCCGCAGGGAGAGCCGGTTTCGGTCACGAACACCCCGTTCGATTTTCGGCAACCCACCGTCATTGGCCAACGTGTTGACGAACAAAACGAACAACTCGCCAATGGGGGCGGGTACGACCATAACTGGGTGCTGAACAAAAAAGACAATAGCCTCACTGAAGCCGCCGTAGTTACGGGCGACGAATCGGGCATCAAAATGACCGTGCTGACCACCGAACCAGCCATTCAGTTCTATGGAGGCAATTTCTTCGCGGGTGGCGACGTGGGCAAATACGGGCGGGCCATCGGTAAGCGCGAGGGACTGGCTCTCGAATGCCAGCATTACCCCGACTCGCCCAACCACCCCACCTATCCTAACACGATCCTGCGCCCCGGCCAAACCTACAAACAGACGACCATTTACCGGTTCGGAAAGTAGCGTAACCAACAAAAACGGGTAGGGAAGCCATAAAGCCCTCTGCCCGTTTTTGTGTTGCTCCTATCTCTAGGGTTTGATAACCAATCGAAGAGTAGGTGCTGGTGGTGCCTGCCCGACGTAGATTGTCAAAGGTGAGCTACTGGCTTGGCCCGTTGCAGGGTTGCCACAAAACACCGTAAAATTGAGAATGCGGGGCATTGGGTGTGTGCCCGAAGGGGCATACGGGATCATAACCGCCCCCGACTGCGCGTAGGTATCGAACTGCATACCGGTTTGGTCGCGGTAGTAAAAGACCCACCCCACGGGGCAAATCACGGAGTTGTACAGAAACGTACCGCCACAGCTTTCGGTAGGAATACAGAACGTGGCCGAGTTGCCCAGCGTGAGTGTGGGCGAGCCGGGTACGGCTACCACGGCAATATCCGTGGATTCGGGGCTACTTACACATGTTCCGAAGCTATCTTCAAATTGGCAAGTCGCGCTATAGACGAGCATAGTAGCACTATTTGGGGCGGTGACCGTTCGGATTGCGGTCGCATTGTTGTCATCATCCCAAACAGCCGTTTGGCCTACCGGACAACTCGCCGTCAACGAGATAGTTTGACCGGTTGCTGCTGTACCGTTTGGGAGGTTGTTTGTCACAAGGGGAGGATCAGGAGATATCCCTGTTACCGTGAACACAGCCGTACTTGATTGACTACTCGCATTGGTACAAATTAAAGTGTAAGAGGTTACACCTACTGGTATATTAAACAATACAAAAAAATTGTCAATGACAACAGTGCCATCAGGAGATCTATACGAAGCCGTTGTACTGGTTGGACAACTAAAGTTGACACCAAGTTCAGCAAATCCGCTACAGCGGGTTTCTGAACTTGGTCCGGTAGGCGGAGCCGGTGCCTGCCCCCAGGCCGCACTACTCACCAAAGAACAAATGACAACGAATGTTAACCGTACAAACAGGTTTGTTAAAAAATGATACATAAAAAAAAGAGTGAAAGTTGGTTGTTTTTATGTGAATGATGCTTCTGAAAAGTAAACCTACACAAATTCACTTCATAAGCCATTAAATCGTGTTTCAGTTTAAACAATTCACCGTTCATCAGGATCAGACCGCTATGAAGGTTTGTACGGATGCCTGCGTGTTGGGTGCCTACACCACCCCGGCGCAGTTGCGTTTGGCAAATTCCGCGCCTTCTATTCTGGATATTGGCACAGGAACGGGTTTGCTGGCTTTAATGGCTGCTCAAAATCACCCCAACGCCCACGTCGACGCTGTTGAGATCGACCTTGACGCCTACACACAGGCAAGCCAAAACGTGATTCAAAGCCCATTTGCGGGCCGCATTCGGGTTCATCAAACCGCTATTCAGGCATTTCGGCCCGACCACACATACGACCTGATTCTGACCAATCCACCGTTTTTTACGAATCACCTGCGCTCACCCGACGCAGCCACCAACCGCGCTCTCCACACCGACACCCTACCCTTTGCCGACCTTGTTACTGCCGCCGACCGGCTTTTGCATCCGCAAGGGCAATGGTGGGTGCTGCTCCCTCCCTACGAAACTTCCCTGCTTGATGGCTTGGCCGCTCAGGTTGGTCTGTTCCCGTTTGAGCGGCTGTTGCTCCGGCACAACGCCCGCAAAACGCCCTTCCGGCACATTACGGGGTATCGGCAGCACGGGGCCGCCCGGCGAACAGCTCAAACCCTCACCATTTACGAACCGGACACGGCCAACCCCACTCACGAAACCTACACGCCCGCCTTCCGGCAACTTCTCCAACCGTTTTACCTGATTTTTTAGGAACTTTGTGGCATGCCCGATTTACAACTGACCGTTCTGATACCCCTCTTCAACGAAGATGAGTCGCTGCCCGAACTGCACGACTGGATTGTGAGGGTGGTAACGGAGCACCACTATACGTACGAGATTTTATTTGTCGACGACGGTTCCACCGACCGCTCATGGGCCGTTGTTGAGCAACTCGCGGGTCAAAATCCCGCCCACGTGCGAGGCATCCGGTTCGGGCGCAACTACGGCAAAACGGCTGCCCTGCAAGTAGGCTTCAAAGCGAGCTGGGGCAAGGTAGTTATCACAATGGACGCCGATTTGCAGGACAGCCCCGACGAGATTCCCGAACTCTACCGGATGATTACGCAGGACGGGTACGACCTGGTGTCGGGCTGGAAAAAGAAACGCTATGACCCTTTGAGTAAAACGTTGCCTACGAAGCTTTTCAACGGGGTGTCGCGGTGGGTGTCGGGTGTGAATCTGCACGATTTTAATTGCGGTTTGAAGGCATACAGGCAGGCCGTGGTGAAGTCGTTCGATTTGTATGGCGAGATGCACCGAAATCTGCCCATTGTGGCGAAGTGGAACGGTTTTTCGCGCATTGGCGAGAAGGTGGTACAACACCGCCCCCGGCAATATGGCGTCACGAAATTTGGACTGGATCGCTTCATCAACGGGTTTCTGGACCTGCTCGTGATTGCGTTCATGCACCGATTTGGGAAGCGACCCATGCACTTTTTCGGGGGCTTCGGAACCTTGTCGTTTTTTGTCGGGACCATGCTGGCGTTTTACCTGATCGGGCTGAAACTGTACAACATTTCGCAGAACTTGCCCTACCGAAACGTAACCGATAATCCGTTGTTTTTCTTTGCGTTAGTAGCTATCATCCTGGGTGTTCAGCTATTTCTGGCGGGCTTCCTGGGCGAACTACTCATCCGGCAAAACCGGCACGGAACGGAGGATTATTTGATTGCCGAACAGATTTAAATTTTATTTCAACGCTACGCTGTTTCAGGTTTCAATGGCTGCGCCGTTTCAATGCATTCGACCGGTCTGCCGGTGCGGTTTCTGTTCCGAAAAATAGAAATCCACAGCATTGAAACTTGAAACAGCGAAGCATGAAACGGCGAAGCCATTGAAACTTGAAACCCTTAAACCATCTATGATCCAAATTCGACCCGCTACCGAAGCCGACATTCCACAGGCATTCGATTTAGTAATGGAGCTAGCCGTGTACGAGCTAGCCGCCGATCAGGTTACGAACACCGTTGCGCAAATGCGCGAAGATGGCTTTGGACCGAACCCCCTGTTTGGCCTGATCGTCGCCGAAGACGATGAAACCAAAAAACTAGCCGGTATTGCGTTGTATTATTTCCGATACTCGACCTGGAAAGGCAAGCGGCTGTATCTGGAAGACATTATCGTGACCGAAAGCCATCGCGGCATGGGCATCGGCAAACTGTTGCTCGACGAAACCATCGAGACGGCTCGCCAAAAAGGCTGCACGGGTATGATGTGGCAAGTACTCGACTGGAACAAACCCGCCATTGGGTTCTATCAACAGTTTGGTACGCGCTTCGACGACGGCTGGACCAATTGCCATCTAGACTTTTAGTTTCATTAGCCTTTGGCCGTTTCAACGCTTTGCTGTTTCATGCTTCGCGTTTCAATGGCCTTTGGCCCGGTGCGCCGGAGCGATTTCAGGTTTCACTGCTACGCGTTTCTGTTACAAAGAATAAGGCTTGAAACGCACAGCATGAAACGGCCAAAGGCCATTGAAACGCGAAGCATGAAACAGCAAAGCGTTGAAACTTGAAACCCTAAACACTCACTCTCTTGTCGCTCGCTTCTGATCATATTCGCCTGCTGTTTGGCCTCAAATTGCGTCAACTTCGTATCGACCGGGGCATGTCGGTGAGCGAGTTGGCGCAGGCATCGGGCATGGCCATCTCGTACATCTCCGAGATCGAGAAAGGCCGTAAATACCCCAAGGCCGATAAAATTTCGGCCCTCGCCACGGCTATGCAGGTCGACTACGACACGCTGGTGTCGCTGAAGCTGAGCAAAAAACTCGAACCTATTTCAGACCTGCTCCGGTCGAAGTTCCTGACCGAAATTCCGCTCGAACTGTTCGGCATTGACCCTTCCGATCTGCTCGAACTTCTGGCCGAGGCTCCCGCCAAAGTGTCGGCAATGGTCCGTACGTTCATGGACATTGCTCTGAGCTACAACATGAGCGTGGAGCGACTGTATATGACCATGTTGCGGTCGTATCAGGAACTGCACGACAACCATTTTGAGGAGATGGAGGCCGACGCCGACCGGTTTCTGGCCGAGTTTGCCCCCGCCAACACCCCCGTGAGCGAAACCCTGCTCACCAACCTGCTCAAAACGCGCTACAACATTACGATTCAGCCGTTCGACCCCGATGAGCAACCCGAACTGGCCTCGTTGCGGTCGGTGTACCGTTCCGAAACGAGGGTGCTGCACCTGAACGGGCGGTTGGCCCCGCAGCAACGTGCGTACGTGCTCGCCCGAGAAGTTGGATTTCAGTACCTGAATCTGAAAGTGCGGCCTTTCGCCTATGCCTACGTGGAGGCCGACTCGTTTGAGCAGGTCCTGAACAACTACAAGGCCTCGTATTTTGCGGGGGCCATCCTGATTCGGCGCGATATGCTCCTGAATCGGCTCACGGCCCTGTTCGCGCAGTCGACCTGGAACAACGACGCGTTTTTGTCGCTCATCAACGACTGTCAGGCCACGCCCGAGCGATTTTTTTACCGGCTCAGCAACATGTTGCCCAAATACTTCGGCATCGACCAACTGTTCTTTTATCGCTTCAACAACACCGCCGGGCAGAACGTATTTCACCTGACCAAAGAGATGCACCTCTCGCGCACGCAGGGGCCAAACGGCATGGTCGATGAGCATTTTTGCCGCCGTTGGATCGCCATCACGATTTTACAGGAATTGTCGTCGATGCAAAGCGACGGAACTGTTTCGGGGGCTGTTTGCCGCGCCCAACTGTCGACCTACGCCGACAACGGGGCGCAATACCTGATTGTGTCGGTGGCGCACCCCCATCGCCCGGCCACGCAGGAGAACATGAGCGTGTCGATGTGCTTTGCCGTAAACGATACCCTCCGCCAGAAAATGCAGTTTCTGGCCGATCCCAACCTGCTCCACCGGACCGTAAACGAAGCCTGCGAACGCTGCGGCATTTTCGATTGCAAAGAGCGCGTGGCGGCTCCGGTTGTTCTTCAGAAAAAACGCCAGCAGGAAGCTATGAAGGCAGCTATGGGGCGACTGAAATAAGGTGACGCGATTTTTTTTGGGGTTCCTGTTACGTTTCGGGGGTCGGCTGCCATTAACAGACGCTTGGGCATCAAGAATGCTTACCTGACACAAGACCCAAGACTATATCCGCTCAAGTACCCGCCGACTACATCTACATCATTGGCAACAGCCCCCAGCAAGCCGGAACTGCCCTCAACGGAAGGCAATCTCCGGCTTCTGGTTTTGTTGGGGCACCATGTCGGGAGTTCGATAGTCGTTTAGGTCGCCCCAGAACCGCTCCACGAGGCCTCTGAGCAATAGACTGCCGAGGCCGTTCAGGTCGTCGTAGGCCGTCAGCAACAAGGAAAAATCCTGCGACAACGACCTAAAATCTTCCTGTATCTTTTTGAGGTAAGTGTGATGAATGTTGTGTTTACGCATGTATTGCCGCACTCGGTCGGGAGCCGCAAAGGGCGTGCTCATGTCGCGCACCGACTCGCCCCCAAAGCGCAGGGTAGCGAAGCCGTGCGTGTACGCGTCTTCCAGATACGATTCTATTTCCAAAAACAACGACTCCGATGGAGCCTGATTATAAAACTTGGCCCGATAACAGGCCGCAAAAAAAGGCCCCCGGCGGTCTTTATCGCGTCGGGGTCGAAAGGGATGATTAGGGGTTTTGGGCAGGCGAATAAGGCGGTAGGCTTCCCCCTCAAGCGTCGATAGCATACCCGAAAGCTGACTATCGTAGGAATTGAAATCGGCAGTGGTGAGGTTAAACTGCGTAACGGCCATAGTGCGGCTAAACCGGATGGGCAGAGGATCAACGGGCGTTACATCGGGGTTGTTGGTAGGGGTAGCTTTCAGAACAACAACCATCGACATAATGCGCAGTTGGTCCACAAACGTGGCCATACCAAACAGGTGCTGAATCTGCTCGTAGCGGCTCAAATAGCCCTTTATGTCGCACAACGACACCAGCAACGTTCCCTGCACCTGCCCCTTACCCGTTGCTTCAAACTGCACCATGAGCAGGTGATCGGACGTCAAAATAGCCGGTCCCTGCCCCTCGCGCCCATTGCCCGACAGAATAGCCATACCCGAATCGGTGATGACCAAATTATGTCGAAACACCTCGGGCGGGTCGTCGCTGTTGAGCCGTTCGGTCATGTACAAGTCGTAGCGACCCGCTAATGGAGCCACCAAATTGGCCCGTCTTGTCCATTTGAGTTGGTCGACCACCAGGCTATCGGTAGCAGTCGGCAGGCCCAATTCGCCGGTCAGATACCCCATTGCCATGGTATTGTCGGGGTCGGCACTGAACTCACTGATGTCGATGTCGGTCACGAGCGGCTCCTGCTCGTCGGCAATAGCCTGCAACACCACCCGCCCCGACGTGGGGTGCGTGAGGCTGTGGTCGAAACCCGCGTAGATACCCAGCAAATAGCGTCCGGTTGTGAGTGCCCCCTCCAGAAAATAATGCAGCCGGTAGGCCCCGCTGTCGGCAACGTAGTGCAGGTCTATTTGGACGCCGTGGGCGAACGGGCTGGTAAAGCCAGCTAACTTGGGGTGTTTGTGGTTGTTGGGGTAGCGGCACTCGACCCGGCCTGCCGCCGAAATCCGACACGAAAACAGGCTAACGATGCCCGTGGCCGGATGCACAAAATAGCCCTGATAGGCCTGCGCGATGCCCGCTAGTAAGCGCACATTGCGCATGCGAGGCAAGGCCTCCAGCGACTCGATTGCGCCGTCTTGCACGGGCACGTCGACTCGGCGTTCCAGTAGAAAATGAAACACCTCGACCGGAATCTCCTCCGGGTTTTCCATGTATCGCTTTATAAGGTCTGCGCAGTGTTCTGCCGAGGGTTGCCGCCACCAGACCATCAGCCCACCCGCCGGATGCTGAAACCGGTCGTGGCCGCTCAGGCTGGCAAATACACCCGTGTAAATAGGGTCGTTGGGGCCGGTCCAGTCGAGGGTGATTTGGGTCCAGACACCCGCACGTTGTTGGCCAGGGGCGTCGGTCAGGCGCAACGAGAGCGTCCGCTTGTCCGACGCGTTAGCCTCCGTAACGAGGGTTGTGTGTTGCCCCTGCGTGTAATAATAGGTGATTTGGGTTTCGTTCCAGCTTTCCTCTACCGACTTGCTCATCAGCGGAGCCTTAACGATAGCATACCCCACCTTATCGCGGTTTTTCCGACGACCGGGACGCCAATAAAACGCCAGAAAATAGCGATTCTGAGCATCTACGGGCCATTCTTCCCGTTGTTCCGGTGCGTCTTGACCAGCCAGAGCGGATTCGGTCAGAGGTCGGCGTCCGCGCCCCTCTTTCTTCAACAGCGAGGGTGAGTTGATGTTTATTCGGTGCCCGTTGTTCCAGAACGTCAGGCACCCTTGCTCTTCTCGAATGGCAAACGCTCCCTTCGATTTTTGGATGAGATAATGCGCCAGCACGATAGTCCTGAACCGGGGCGAGCTAATGGCTCGTAGTTGCCCACCAATTTTGGGGTTCAGCAAGAAGGCAATGTTCGTAGGGCTGAGCGTATCGAGGGGTTGCACCTCGTCGATGTATAGCAGCGACCGAAAAGCGGGGGTGTTGAGGTCGCGGGCAATGGCCTTTTGGTTGGTCTTGAGAGCCTGCTCGAACGCCCGCAGACCATACACAAACTGCTGTCGGGTGGGGTTTTGGAGGAACGCTTTAGGGTCGGTATCGTCGGGCAAATGACGATGGAGAAGGGCATCTAAAGCAGCGTCGCGAAGGCTCGCTTCGGTCGGTTTTGGCAGGCTCATAGGAGTTAGGTGATTCAATAGTCGTGTGAAAATAAATTGAAAATTATGGATTTGGGATAAATGACTGTGAAAATAAACTGATAAGTAACCGAAAATTCATATATTTTACCTTAAAGGTATAAATGGGGACCTTTGTAGCATGGGAACAATGTACAAGATCCTGCTGCTCATGGTACTGAGCTTGACCGGTTGCAGCACTGAGGTAGTCTCTCCTCAGCCGACAAAAGAGAAAGTGGTGATGATGGTTATGCCGGAACTGACGGCTCCTGTAGTTGAGCCGATGAAGGTTGATACGGTGAGGGAACCAATTAGACCTAGACCACACTAGAACTTAGGAGGTAAATCTTAAGGATGTCAAGTGGGAAAACTCTGCTACAGGTCGTAGTGGAGTTTTTTTGTTATGCTTAGATTTGACCGTCCAACTACGTACAGTCATTTCTAATGCGCTCGGCCATCCCCTTACTTATAATTTTCCTTTACTCGTTTGGTTTAGTCTACTCTCAAACCACTGTGGATGAAAAGCAAATCAAAGAATATCTAGACAGAGTTAAAGGAAACAATTACCAGCAGCGGATTCAAGGGTTTGAAAAGGCATTAGCAGCTAGTTATAGAGCCAAACTCCCGAATTATACCATAATGATTTGTGTAGATTTATCTGATCAATACACCCAGATAAATCAGATTGGTAAAGCTATTCATTATGCCAGACAAGCTCGCCGGGATTACATACAGGCAAAAGACCGCTCAATTCGGCGACAATTCATGATCGAGTACACGCTTGCTATGTGCTATGACGCGGAAGGTAGCATCAATATTGACTCAACTAGACACTACTTCAATGCCTGTGCAGCATTAATTAAAACTTACCCTGATTCGCTTGAATCATTCAACTCATTTCTATACAAGTACTACTACGGACGGTCATCTTTCTCATACAAAGTGATGGGGTATTATGAATGTATAGCCTTGAGCAATGAAGCTCATAAACGGCATGAACGCAGGTATAAAGTTGAGCTTCCCCTGACATATAATACTCAGGCTAAAGCCTATGCAGCATTGGGTCCCCAACACACCAAACAAGCCGATTCGCTCTTTCGGCGATCCGCTAACTTGTATGCAGCAGAAAAAAACCCACTCTTTCAGGCCATTGTGCTGACGAACCTCATCCACTCAAAAGTGGAGCAAAACGACGCCCGTGCAGCCCGTGTGGTGTTTAGGGAAGCCCGGCAGGCCTACGGACTGTATCTGCGCCAAACCGCCCAATCCGATGCCGATGTGGAGCAACGCCTGCGGCAAAACGAGGCCGATCTTCTCTTGCTCGAAGGCAAGCTAGCCCCCGCCAAACAGGCCTACGCCGATCTGCTGGCCTACTGCCAGAAACCCTTTCCCGACCCCGCGCCCTTCCGTGTTGAAGCGTACGTAAGCCTGAGCCGCCTGCACGAGCGCGAGGGTAACATTCCGTTGGCTCGGCAGTGGCTCGACAAAGCTGTGGGTGAGGCACTAGGGCCGAAGACCAAAATCTGGCAACAGGCCGCGCTGCCCCGGTCGCTGCTGTCGGCCTTAACGGCAAAGGCCCATTTTCTGGCGAAAGCTCCGACCAAAGCCCCCACCGAACGACGGGCCTTTGCGCAGGAAGCTCTCACGACCTACGAGCAAGCTATCGACCTCGTGGCCTCGCTCCGCCGGGGCACTCTGCTGCCTGAGTCGCGGCAGTTTCTGGCCCAGAAAGCCGCCCCGCTCTACGAACCAGCCCTGACGCTCTGTTACGAACTGGCGCAACAGCCCGGTTACGAGGCCGCATTCCGGCAACGGGCATTTGTGTTGATGGAACGCCAAAGCAACGGCCTGCTCGCCGATGCGCAACTCGAAACCCGGTTGGTTCGGCAATACCTGCCCCCAGCCCTACAAACCGAATTCGCCACCCTGAACCGCCGATTGGCACAGTTACAGCTTCTCCGCGAAAACGGCAGCAGTGAATTGACCGCCGAACTTGCTAAAACCGAAAAATCGCTGCTCGAATGGCAGCACCGGGTCGACCAACAGCATCCCGACTACGGGAAGGCCTTAAGGTCGGTGTCGCAACTGTCGATGACGGCCTACGCCGACCAACTCGTCGGGGGCGAGTTGGTGCTTTGCTACGCCCCTACTGCCAAGGGCTTGCTTGTGCTCACCCTCAACCAGTCGGGGTCGACATTCCGGCGCATTCCTGTGGCACCGGGGCCGTTGAACGCGACCATCGCCCGCTACCGCGACGAGGTTTCGCGCGACCCGAATATTGTGGGGGCCTACGACGAGCGACCCGCCCGCACCCTCTACAAACTGCTTCTGACGCCCGTGCAAGACCGGATTCGGCAGGCCACCGCCCTCTCGATTCTGGCCCCCGCCGAGTGGGGCATTCCGTTCGAGGCCCTGCAAAATCCGCAATCGGGGCGTATGCTGATCCACGACGCCGACGTGGTGTATCAGTTTAACCTGTCGGGGCGGTTACTCACCACCGAAACCGAAACCGCCACCCACCCGGCCCTGTCGATGGCACCGTTTGGGGCCGACACCATTCGCGGGGGCGTTCGCCTGCCGACGGGTCAGGTGTTGCGGCCCCTGCGCGGGTCGGCAGAGGAGTCGACCCTGTTGGGCGGGCTACACTGGCTGGGTCGCAAGGCTACCAAAGGGCGTTTTCTGGCCGATGCCCCCAACGCCCAAATTCTCCTGCTCACCACCCACACCCTACCTCACGAGCACGAAACGGCCCTGGTGTTTCATCCGTCCGGCCCCGACATGAACGCGTATCTGCTCTACCCCTCTGAATTACAACATGCTGATTTTCGGCGTGTTGAATTGGCCGCACTCTCGGCCTGCGCCACCGAAAAGGGCCTGGTCCGGGCGGGCGACGGGATTCATTCGCTGGGCCGTGCGAGTATGTGGGCAGGTGCGCGGAGCGTGACGTGTTCGTGGTTTCCGATCAACGACGATGCACAGGCCATTGCCGGACGGTATTTCTATCCCAACCTGACCAACGGCAAAACAGTACGGGAGAACCTACGGCAGGCCCGGCTCGCTTTTCTGGCCTCGGAAGAGGGCCGACGCTACAGCGGCCACCCCTATTATTGGGCCGGGATTGCCCTGTATGGGGGACACACGGCCCTGTCGGGCCATGCGTCTCCCTGGCAACCCTGGGCCTGGGGCCTATTCGGTTGCCTACTGGGTATTAGCGGATGGTGGGTAATCAAGAGAAAATCTCGCCTAAAAGCAAACGCGTTCTGATGCGCGTGCGGTCAAGAAACGAACTTGGGTAATGAGGTTGATCGAGGGTCGCTTCGTATTGTTTCCAGTACTGCTGGGCCTTCTGAATATGTCCGGCTTTCAGGCACGCTAAGCTCAGATTATACCAAATAGCTTCTTTCAGGTAGGCACTGATGGGCGCGTCGGCGGCTCGCTCGTAATGGGCAATGGCCTTGCCGAACTCGCCGTTGGTGTAGAAGGCGTTGGCCGCCAGAAAGTCGTCGAGGGCTTGCCGTTCGGCGGGGCGCAAGGTGTTGGTGGGGGCCTGTTGCGCATCGCGGTGCATACCCGCGTCAAGGTCGGCGTTGGCCAATTGAACAGGGCTAATAGCCAGATATAACCCACTCATCAACAGCACTAAAGCCGCCATCGCGAAACCCCAGAAAGCGGCTCGCCGGGGACGTTGCCCGGCACCTGTTCGAGTTTGCGTCAGGGGTTTTTGCATCGGGTTACGGGCGTCGAGATCGGTCATCACGGCGCGGGCCATCGTGATCAGTCGTTCCTGGGTTTGGGTATCGAGCCGAACGGTCCGGTCAATAAATGAGCGGGTTCGGCGCATACCTTCTACGGTTTCGCGGAAGTGTGGGTCCTGTTCCATACGGTGTTCGATGGCCCGACGTTGGTTGTCGGGCAGTTGGTGTGTGATATAGTCTTCAATCTGTTCGAGGGTCTCAATAGGAAGTTCCATAGGTGTCGAGAATGTCGTTAAGCTGTTGTCGTGATCGATGGTAGCGCATGCGGGCGGCAGCCTCCGAAATACCGAGGGTTTCGGCAATTTCGCGATGGCTCATGCGCTGAAAATCAAACATCCGAATCAGGTCGCCCCCTGAGTGGCTAATCTGATCGATAAGTTGTTCAACGATTGTGAACCGCTCTTTTTCAAACAGCACTTCGTCTGCCGTGATGGGTTCATCTTCGCCGAGGGCATACGCCTGTTCGTGGCCCAGTCGGGTGAGGGTATTGCGCCGTTCCGTCCGGTATTTGTTATAACTAATCTTGTAGAGGTAGGTGCGCAGGTCGGCGTTGGGGCTTGGCTCGTACTTAAAATCCCAGACGTTCCGTAAAAACGTGACGACTGTTTCCTGAAACAGATCGTTCACAAACTGCTCGTCAAACCGCAACAACTCGCGCTGGGCATCGGTCCAGATAAACGTCGTCACATAGGCCTTGTGTCGATATAGCCATCGCACGGCCCAATTCACGCGGGCGTCCTGACCCGAGCGGATTGCGTTGACAATGTCTGTATCGGTTGGTTCACTGCTCCCCATCATCCTCCAAAACGTTTTCATGGGGTTTATGGCAGAAGGGGGGTAAGATGTAACAGATTGTTTAAAAAAGAGGGAGTGATGTCAGCGGTTTACTTTCTTTGCAGCTCCGGTTTTCTGCCAGTACTTCCGCACAAACCCATACCAATCGCGCTCATTGGCGGGTACACGCACATCGGGCGCGAGGCCAATACCGTCGTAGCGAACGCGGTTGAGGTAGTTGCTCCGCCGAACGGGAATCACCACCTTGAGGTCGGGGCAGGGCAGCGAATGCACCGTGCCATCGCCATAGTCGACTACCCCCGCTGTTTGTGTACCAAAAATGGTAACTTTACGACTTTGGCGGGCGTTCATTAGGAAAATCTCCCCCGAACTTGCCGTTCGTTTATTAGCCAGTACAGCTACCCGCCGGGGATTGGCAGTGGGAGCGGCAAACCGAAGCGTGTCGCCAGGATCATCGCTCCATGAATTAGGTTTGGCTTTGCCCTGTGCCACCATATTCATGAAATGTACCCGCACTTTGGCACTGCTTAGTTCGCCCAGAGAAGCCTCGTAATTGCGCACATTATCGGGCGAAAGCCAATATTGGCTACCGTCGCGCACGATGGGGCCAGTGTACAGATACGGCAACACATTCTCGAACGTACTGACGCCCCCGCCCCCATTTCCACGCAGGTCGATAATCCAGTTGGGCCGTGCTTCGAGGGCCATTTTGTGTAGCTTAAGCAAACTATCGACCACTGGTTTGGCGGCCAAATTAAACGTCAGCATTTTAAGCACTGCCGTGCTGTCGTCAGGAAAGCGAAAGTCGATAGCTAGTTGCGGGAACTGCGACTGAAAAGTGGCTTTGACCAAGGGTTTTGCGGAGGTCGGAAACGTTTTCTCGAACACCCCATACTTGAACACATCGAGCAGGTTGGTTTGCAGCACGGCCTCAGTCGAGTCGGTACTGAAATCGCCTGTCGTGTAGTGAATGTCGAAGTAACTACCGACCGCCTGCCGAAGAGTCATTTTCACCATACCGGGTTTCCAGTCGGGGTTTTGCGCGCTCATCACCACCCCCACAAAGGTGTTGCGCGGACCGTTCCGGTTACGAACAACGGCGAGTTTGTAGGCATCATCGATGCTCCAAAATCCCTCAATCGGATTCAGTTTGGCCGCACCACTCACAAAATAGGCTTTGGCCTGTGCTTCGGTGAGGGGATACGTTTGCGGTCTGACACTGCCCTCCTCCGACGGCAACCCGCCTAGTTGCAAATGGCCATCACCCCAAAACGCTCTATACTGTTCGAGAAGAGGACCGCACGTTTTGAGGTCTTTGGCCGTAGCGGCCTTAGCCAGCAACGACTGGTACACGCGCTCGTGCTTAGCTTTTGTGGCGGGGGTAATTTTGTCGGCGTAGCCCGCGTAGTTGCGCCGGATTAGGTCGGCAAGTTTGGTCAGGGTTGCGGGGCAGTTGCAGGGTTGCGCGTTGGCGGGTCGGTTCAGGAGTGTACCCAGCAGCAGGGCAACTAACAGGTTGGTGTACATAGATGGTTGTGAAGGGGGCTTTGTCTTCGACAACTAGATGCAATGGGAAGTGTTCGGGGTTGCATGTAATGACAAGCTATTTCAGGGTAACACCATCGGGTAATTTGTACCATACATAGTCTGATCTGTCCTGCGTTTAGGCCTGACACACGTCTACCTTTGTTGCGTAGATAACACTGCAATACAGTCGCTTATGCTACTAATCATAGGTCAAACGTGCGAAAAGTCATGTTCTATAACAGCCGATTTTATAGCATTATCCATAACAAGTGCCCCCGATGTCATGAAGGCGATTTTTTCGTCACCAAGAGTGCTTTTAGCCGACACTTTGATGATATGCCCGACCATTGCCCCCACTGCGGCCTAAACTACATGCCGGAGCCGGGCTTTTACTGGGCTTCTATGTTTGTGAGCTATGCTTTTTATGCGACCTGGACGTTGACTACATTTTTTATCGTAGTCGCCTGGCTCAATGTGGATTTGAACCACTACCTGAGCGGTCTTATTCCAACACTTATTTTGTTGACCCCTCTCTTTTTCAGAATGGCCCGGCGTACCTGGCTGACTCTCTTCGTCAAACCACATTTGGCTACCGCTGAACGCACGGAAAACGAGTCGAGTCACCGAAAATCAGGGGTGAACAGTCTCTAAAGACCTCTCTAATTCTCTTACTGATAACGGCCTCGGAACTGCTCGGGTGTTTCGCCGACGGCCTTGCGGAAAAACCGGCTAAAGTAGGAGTGATCCAGAAAATTCAGTCGGTCGGCTACTTGGCCTGCCGACTGGTCTGTGTGGACCAATAATCGTTTAGCCTCCAGCAACAGCCGTTCGTGAATGATCTTTTGAAGTGATTTGCCCAATGCTCTCTGGCAAAGTGTGTACAACTGCTTCTCCGACAGGGCCATCATGTCGGCATAGTCCCCCACGGTTTTATGTTCGAGATAATGCTTTTCGATCAACAATTCCAGTTGCTGAATCTGGCTATGCGCGTGCGGACTACGTTGGGTTGATTTGACGGTGTGTACCAGGCCGCTCAGTTTCACCAGCAGGATGTTCAGGTAAGAGCGGATGACATCTTCCCGGCGGTAATTCCTGTTGATCGTTTCTTCGTGAACACGCACGAATAGCCCGTTGATGTCTGTGGCCACCTCGCAGGGCAGGTGTACGACGGGGGGCGTAGCCAGCGAGTGAAACAGCGGAAAATCTAACAACTTCTTAGCTGGAAAGTCGACTAAAAAAAAGGCCGCATTAAAGAAGAACAGGTAGCCATCGGTATCGTCGGAGTAGGTCCAGGTATGCACCTGAGCTGGCGACATAAAAAACACACTATCGGGTTGAATGGGGTATTCCACAAAATCAATGCTATGCTGGCCCGTTCCCTGTGTGAAAAGGGCCAGCATATAGAAATCATGACGATGGGGTGTTTTGGTAAACGGATACTGAGCCACGTGTTCACGAAACGTCTGTACATAGACATCGGGGGCGGGCCTATCCGCTTTAAAATCGTCGATGTGCAGGATTGGTAAGATTTTGTCTTTCATGTTGGCCAAGATCGAGCCATAAAGGTGAGCGTACCGGAATTCCTACGACCTGGCATCGACAAAACTAAGCCCACGGTACATGCAACGCAGCCATTCTGCAAGTTAGGCAATCATCTGCTACAATTTCAACACTCGTTTGGTCGCCTGTCGCTCACCAAGCCGCACTCGCACGTTGTACGATCCAGTGGATAACGATTGTAGCGGAATCACCGTTTTGCTCGCCCGCGTTTGGGCCTCCCAAAGCACGTGACCTGCCCCATCCAGCAATTCCAGAACAGCAGGCCCGGACGCCAGCAGGCCTGCATTCAACTCGACTGTTGTTTCGCCGAGAGCGGGCACCGGATACACGCTCACCAGCTTAGACAGGGCAACATCTTCGGCCACGACTTCAACGGTGATGGGCACACGTGGGCCTTCGCAATTGCCCTGCACCTGACTCACCAGATACGTAAACGAACCGGGCCGGTCGGTGGGTGGCACGGGGGCGGTTGCCGACGAGAGCGAGGGAACGCCCGTTGCGTCGGGCAGATACCAGCGCAGGCTAGTGGCGGTGCTACTGGTCGTGGCGGTCAGGGCAAGGGCAGGTTGATCTTTTTCGTAAATGGGCGATAAACCGGACAGGGTGGGGGCTGGTGGACGGGGATTGACAACAACATCCAGATAAGAAGAAGACAAAAACGATGCACAGACTTTGGCCCCCGGATGAGGGACTGATCGTAAGTAATACCCAAAGCGGCCTGGTTTATCTGTATTTGGGGTAGGCACCACGGTAGTACTAACTGATCCGACAGTGTACGAATCACCAAACAAAACATACATGTTCGCTTCGTTTGTCCGCTTGTACCCCTTCTTATCTAGTGGTAATGCGGTGTCGCCCTGGCAGTAGGTTGTTCTACCATTACTTGAAGACCCATTACTGTAAACAAATTCATCAAACTTGAAGGCTTCTTCACGACACCAAACCTGATACACCATTTTAGCTTTGTCGCTCTCACATCCATCTACTGTCTGCGTGAAATAGAAGTCTCTCTGATGCAAGTTGCAAGGATAAGTTTGGAACCCCTTATAGACCTCTATGTACCCCTTAGTCTTGTCGAAACTATAGCCAATTCGATAATTACCAGTGGGAAAATCAGGACCATTTTCATCAATATAGACGCTAATTGCTGCATTCGGTACTAAGCCAGCATAAAGTGATACCATATAATCGTTGGCTGAACTACGAGAACAAACCCGAACTAGTGAGTCGACAACCGGTTTAGGAGGCTTTGCTCCACCCCTTACCATGAGCCGCGTTGGGCTAGCCTGACTTATTACGGACGAATTCTCCCCCACAACCCGCACCTGATAAATTTGAGTCGTTTCGATTGAATCAGGAATTCTAGCATGAACACTGACAGGATACTGGTTATCAGTACTTAACGTTTTCGTCTCCGTGTTGATCGTCGTGAAACTGTCACCACTCGAAAGTTGCACCACCACTTTCCCCACCTTGCCCGTGTACGAAAACGGCACGGCAATTACCGACCCCGGACACACCGCCGAAACCTCCAGCGGGAGCGTAGTGATGCCGGGCGTTGTCTGCGCCAATGTGGTACGGGTAAGCAAAAGGCAGAAAATGAAAAGCAGAATGGAGTGGTGTTTCATACCGGATGCACGTTTTGGGGTTACCAATTTACAACAAGACCCGTCTTAATCGGCAAAGGTTGGAACAGCACTTCGGATAAATCGCGGTTTTGGAAAACCGCGTTACGATAACACCCGATACGTGACGAAGGCCGCCCCGTAGGCCAGCAACATCATGTAGACCAGTTGCACGGCGGGCCATTTCCAGCTTTTGGTTTCGCGTTGGGTAGCGGCCAGGGTGCTCATGCACATCATGGCAAACACGTAGAAAATGAGCAGCGACCAGGCCACAGCGGGCGTATACATAGGCCCGCCCGTGTCGGGGTTGCGCTCGGCCCGCAGGCGTTCGCGAATAGTAACACCTTCTTCGTCGGCCCCGTCGCCAATGCTATAGATCGTAGCCATTGTACCCACAAATACCTCGCGGGCAGCAAACGACGCTAACAAGGCAATACCGATTTTCCAGTCGTAGCCGAGGGGCTTGATGACCGGCTCGATAAAATGGCCAAACCGTCCGGCATAGGATGCTTCGCGTCGGGCGGCAGCAACGCGGTTTTCGAGCTGGTCGCGGTCGGATTGCCGCATCACCGGCGTCCCGGCAGTAAGGGCAGCTCCCTGTTGGCGAACGCGGTCTTCGGCTTGCTGCATGGAGTCGCCGGGGCCGTAGCTAGCCGATACCCAAAGCACAATGGAAATGGCCAGAATAACGCGGCCAGCCTCCCACACAAACGCCCGAACACTCTCCCACACGCTCAGGCCTACATGGTTCCAGCGGGGTAGTTTGAACGTAGGCAGTTCCATGATGAAGAAACTGCGCTCTTTCGTTTTCAGGATTAATTTCAGCACATAAGCCGCCAGCAACGCGCTTACCAAACCGAGCAGATACAGGGCCATAAGAGCCAACCCCTGCATATTGAACAAACCTAGCACCCGCGTGTTGGGCACCACGAGCGCGATCAGAATCGTGTAGATGGGCAACCGGGCCGAGCAACTCATGAGGGGCGTTACCAAAATCGTGATAAGCCGGTCGCGCCGAGTGCCGATGCTGCGGGTAGCCATGATAGCCGGAACTGCACAGGCAACGCCCGAAATGAGCGGCACTACCGAGCGGCCATTTAACCCAAATTTGCGCATGATCCGGTCCATGATGACCATCACCCTCGACATATAACCCGACTCTTCGAGCAGCGACACCAGCAAAAACAGGAAGGCAATCTGCGGCACAAACACCAGAATTCCGCCAATACCGGCCAGTATCCCATCAGTGAGCAGATCAGTTAACGGACCGGCAGGCAGGTTTTGCTTAAGGGTCCCGTTGAGCCAGGCCACGCCCTCGTCGATGGCATCTTGCAAGGGGGTAGCCCAGGCGAAGATGGCCTGAAAGATCAGGAGCAGGATAAACCCGAAAATGGCGTACCCCCACACCGGATGCAGTAAAATCCGGTCGAGTTTCTGGCTCCAGGTGGGCTGATCGTTGGCGGTTTTCTGCGTAATGGCCTCCCCCATCAGGGCTGCAATGCGCTTGTAACGCGTAATGGTCTCGTTAGCCTGAAACGCCGTTTCGCTGAATTGATGGGTCTTGATAAGAGTGTCCAGACCGAGCTGTTGGTCGCGGTTCAGAAACGAAAACCCATCGTGCTGAATCACATATTGAAGAGCCAGATAGTTGTTGTCGAGACCGTATTGTGCTTTGGTATCGGCAACAAGACCGGGGGCTTCGTCGGCGGGGTCGAAAAAGAGTTTAGCGGGTAGAGTGGGATTTGCCAGTTGCCCCTGAACGGCCTTGCGTACCTGCTCGATGCCCTCGCCCGTACGGGCGTTGATGCGAATAACGGGCACCCCCAACCGCATGGCCAACCGGGCACCGTTCACCTCCTTACCTTGATCGCGAGCCACGTCGAGCATGTTCAGGGCCAGCACCGTCGGTACACCCAAATCAGCTATCTGCGTGAACAACAACAAGTTACGATGAAGATTGGAAGCATCGACCACAACCACGGCTACATCAGGATAATCGGGGTGGGCCGGGTTGGCCAAAATATCGGTAACTATCTGCTCGTCGAGCGATTTCGGGTAAATGGAGTAAACGCCGGGGAAGTCGACTACGGTAACGGTGGTGGTGGCGTCGAGGGGCCACATGCCCGATTTTTTATCGACCGTAACACCGGGAAAATTGCCAGTTTTTTGGCGCAGGCCGGTCAGTTGGTTGAACAACGACGATTTGCCGGCATTGGGGTTGCCCACAAGGGCTATTACGGGGGGTGTCAAAACAGTTGGCAATGAGCAGTGAGCAGTTTCCAGCCAAATTAAACCGCTGTCTGTGGCTATTAGGATAACTATTCCACCAAAATAGTAGCCGCTTCGGATCGGCGCATCGACAGGCAATAGCCCGACACGTTAAGGCAAATGGGATCGCCGAGCGGGGCTTTGCAGTGAAGACAGATTTCGGCACCGGGCAAACACCCCATTTCGAGGAGCTTGAGCGACATCAATTGGTCGTTGAAGGCCATGATGGTGGCACGTTCTCCAATTTTGAGGTCTGCTACACTGCGTTTGCTCATGGCCGTGGTGCCGGGTTGATTCGGCGGCTGTTATTTAGATTCAGTTTAATTAACGCAAGATTACGGCGGAAAGTTTGTCCGTGCAAGAAACCGAGAAAGTTTCGGAGTTCGGTTCCAACGGTTGGGGGTAGTTTTGGGTCTTCACAAAACGAGTTGGTGTTGCTGCCGCGTGTGGGCTTCGACAGGCTCAGCCTGACAGGGGACTCAATTTCGTAGGACTAACTCGACTGTCAGGCTGAGCCTGTCGAAGCCCATCGCGTCAGCAATAATTTTCACAAAACCGCCTTAAAATACTGACCATGAAATCTATAATCACCTTCCTCTTCCTTCTCTTCCTCGCCAGTTGCCAGGTTAATGTATTTCCGCCATCAACTGCCGAGTCGTTCGCTAATTGCCGCGACGCACTGTCGCAAACCGAAACACTCAACCGCATGGCGGGCCGGTGGCGGCTTGTGGGTACGGGCTGTGGCAACTGTGTGCAAACTGGTCCGGCAAAACCTACTGAAGATGTTACGCTGGTCTTTAACCGAAATCAGACATTCGAGATTTATAAAAGCGGTCAACTGTTTCACGCGACTACGTTCATCCTGAATCAGACCAGTAACTCCAACTACTTCACGCTTTCACATCCCAACAAGATTTATCTGGGCTATGTTTATGGGATCATCGAGACGTGTAGCGGCAAGTTGGTTTTCAATGAGGGTTACGTCGATGGGGCGATTTATTATTACGAAGCCTACTGAAATCCGGCAACGCTCCATCAGTAGAAACAGCCCGGCAGGTTGGTTTTGAAGGCTATATTCCTGCCCGATAAACTGAACCATGCCTCCTGATTTCCCATCCCTTATCTTCACCCGAATACCGTCGCTCAAGGTTGGTATTATTGGCGACTTTGCGGTCGATTTGTATTTTGATTACCAAACCCAGACCGGCGAAATTTCCCTCGAAACAGGCCTTGGCGTACACTGGGGGGCGCAACCACGAGCGTCGTTGGGGGCGGCTGGCAACGTGGTGCAAAACCTGCTGGCTCTGGGTATAGGCACCGTTTGGGTGATGGGTTGCGTGGGGCCTGACCTGTTCGGGCGGGAGATGCGCCACCTGTTCGAGCGTCAGGATGTACAAACAGACCATTTGCTCACCGTTGGCGAAGACTGGGACACCTGCGTGTATGCCAAACCCATGCAGGGAGACACCGAGGCCAATCGAATCGATTTCGGGAGCCATAACACCCTGTCCGACAACGACTTTAATTATCTTCTTGACGCCCTCCGGCAACGCCTGCCCCAGCTCGATGCACTCATTATCAACCAGCAGTTTCCGTCGCCCTTACTCACGCCCGACCGCATCGGCCCGCTTAATGAACTGATCCGGCAACACCCAACCGTCCGTTTCGTAGCCGACCTACGCGACAGTGGGGCTTTGCTCCGGGGCGTTACGCTCAAGGTTAACACCGCCGAACTCGCTCGCTTTCTAAACATTAACCACCCTCAAAATCCTGACACCGATTGGTGCGTAAAACACGGCGCAGCTCTCACCCGACAAACCGGCGGGCCGTTAGTCATCACGCGGGGTGAGGCTGGCATGTTGTATCTGGACGACAAGCATACGCACGCCGTGGCGGGTCTATCTCTGCCCGGCCCACTCGACACCGTGGGTGCGGGCGACACAGTCGTAGCGGCTCTCACAGCAGCTTTGGGGGCTGGTGCCTCGCCCTCGCAGGCCCTCGCGCTCGCCAACGCGGCAGCCGCCGTAACGGTCCAAAAACTCAGCCAAACCGGCACGGCAACACCGGAGGAGATTTTAAACATAACGTAGTTTCAAGTTTAATGCTTCGCGCTTCAAGGCTTCGCTGTTTCAATGGCTTCGCTGTTTCAATGGCTTCGCCGTTTCATACTTCGCCTTTCAACAGAAACGGCCAAAGGCCAATGAAACCATTGAAACGCGTAGCATTGAAACCTGAAACGCGTAGCATTGAAACCTGAAACGCGTAGCATTGAAACCTGAAACGCGTAGCATTGAAACTTGAAACGCGTAGCATTGAAACTTGAAACGGCAAAGCCAATGAAACCAAAAACACTCCGCGACGAACTCCACACGCACCTGACCACGCAGTTGCTACCGTTCTGGACAAGCCGCACCGCCGACCAAGTCAACGGTGGCTTCATCACCCATTTTGACCAACATGGCAACGACGTGGGCACCGACGAGAAATCGCTCATCTCGCAAACGCGCTCGATCTATACGTACTCATCGGCGCATCGGGCCGGCTACGGGCAGGGCACCAAATTGGCCGACCTTGCCCGGCACGGCGTTGATTACCTGCTCGACCGGATGTGGGACGATGTGTACGGCGGATTTTACTGGATGACCGACCGGCGCGGCAACGTCCTGAACGACCAAAAAATCGTGTACGGCCAAAGTTTCGCCATCTACGCCCTAAGCGAATATTACCTGGCTACGGGTGATATGCGCGGCCTTTCGCACGCCAAAGGGCTTTTTGCCTTGTTGCAGAAAAATGCCGTCGACACCTGCCACGGCGGTTATTTCGAGATGTTCTGGCGCGACTGGACCCTCAAAGGCCCCGGCTCGGCGGGGGGCGACCGCAAAACCCTCGATGTCCACATGCACCTGATGGAAGCGTTCACCACGCTCTACGAAGCAAGTCAACTCCCCCTGCACCGGCGTAAGTTGCTAGAGGTGATCGACCTGCTCACGAGCCGAATCATGCACCCCGAATTTGGCACCGGCATCCCGCAGTTTTGGGCCGACTGGCGGGTGGCTCCACAAATCAAGTTCGACGTGATTTGGGGTTGGGACCGTTTCGCCGACGGGGGGGTGAAACAAGCCGCCGACGACAACACGAGCTACGGCCACAACGGCGAATTCGGTTGGCTGCTCCTCCATGCCCTCGACATCCTGCAACTTCCCTACGACACTTACGGCGATGCGTTCCGAAAGCCGCTCCACCATGCCGTGACCTACGGCGTCGACTGGGAACAGGGTGGAATCTTTGTGGAAGGTTCCCACGCCGGGGCCGTCTACGACCGCGAAAAGGAGTTCTGGCAACAGGCCGAAATCCTGATTGCGTTTCTGGATGCCTACCGCGTGACGGGCGACGAAACCTACGCACGAGCCTACGAAAACGTCCACCGCTTCGTGCTCGACAAGATGGTGAGCCCCGCCGTGGGCGAGTGGTGGCCGCTCATGACCCGCGAGGGCCAACCCATCTGGACGCACATGGGCCACTCGTGGAAAATCAACTACCACACCGTCCGGTCCGCGATTCAGTCGATTCGGCGGTTGGAGGGGTTGTTGTAGGGTCGTACCTTTGTGGTCCCATGAGTCAATCGTTGCGGCAAGTTGGTGCGCTGATGCGCAAGGAGTTCGTGTTGGAGTGGCGGCAACGCTACGCTCTCAACGGCATGTTGCTGTACATTGTGGGGGCCGTGTTTGTGTGTTACCTCAGCTTCAACGCCCGAAAGGGGCAGCTAACGCCCATCGTTTGGAACACCCTGTTCTGGATTATTCTCTTGTTTACGGCCATTAACGCCGTGGCAAAAAGCTTTGTGCAGGAACGAGCCGGACGGTTGCTGTATTACTACACCGTGGCCAGTCCGGTGCAGATTATTGTCTCGAAGATTCTGTACAATACCGTGTTGATGCTCGTATTGTCGTTGCTTGGTTTTGTAACGTATGCGTTTGTGATGGGCAATCCGGTACAGGATTTAGGGTTGTATATCGTGAGTTTGTTGCTGGGGTCGGTGGGGTTTGCGGCCTCGCTCACGCTCATTGCGGGTATCGCGGCCAAAGCCGAAAACTCAGCCACACTCATGGCCGTTTTGAGCTTTCCGGTGGTGCTTCCGCTCCTGTTATTGCTGCTTCGGGTATCGAAAAATGCACTTGATGGCCTCGACAGGAGCTTAAGCGTCGACGAAATTGTTACCATTGCAGCCATCGACGCCATCGTGCTGGTGCTGTCGGGGTTGTTGTTTCCGTTTTTATGGCGTTCGTAATCATGAAAAAACATTGGTGGAAGGCCCTCGCGGTCCTGATTATTTTCTTTGTGATCGTGGCGGGACTGATTGGTCCAACGCCCCGTCTGCCTATTCTGAACGAGAGTATTCGGAACGTATATTTCCACGTACCGCTCTGGTTCGGGATGATTATTCTGCTGCTTACGGCGGCTATCTTTTCGGGCCGTTACCTGCGCACGGGCAACCCCGACCACGACCACGTTGCCGTGGAGTTCACAAACACCGCGCTCTTGTTCGGGGTGCTGGGTTGCCTGACTGGGTCCGTTTGGGCCAACTTCACGTGGGGCGAACCCTGGCCGAATGATCCCAAGCTGAATAGCGTGGCCGTAGGGATGCTTTTGTATCTGGCTTATGTGATCTTGCGCGGCTCGTTTGATGACGAGCAACGGCGGGCACGTATTTCGGCGGTGTACAACATCTTTGCGTTTGCGGTATTCGTGCCGCTCATTTTTATCGTCCCCCGCTTGACCGATTCGCTACACCCCGGCAACGGTGGCAACCCGGCCTTTGGTCAGTATAACATGAGCAGTCAGATGCGCCCTATCTTTTACATTGGGGTGATCGGTTTCACGTTGCTGGGCGTCTGGATTACGGAATTGCGCGTTCGGATGCGCCGAATTCAGGCCGCTTTAGAGGAATGATTCCCCGTCGCAAACTGTTATTTTTGTAGTACCGTTTAAGAAACGGTATAGCCGCAAGGCTTGGGAAGCCCGGACCTAAACCGGCTATTGATACGAGTCGCATTAACACCAATTGGCCCCTCGGCCATGCCGGTTGATAACCGGCACTACACGGATGAACACACTCTTTGCAGCCACTACGGCGTTAAACTTTTTTCTTCAACAACCGGATACAGTAGAGATGGCCGACCAACTCCGGGCCGATGGTAAAATCTGGGTAGTTGTTCTGGTGATTGCCGTTGTATTTGCGGGCATCATCGTCTATCTCGTTCGGCTCGACCGGCAGTTGAGTAAGGTGGAGAAGGAAGTGATCAGTCGGGTCTCCAGCCAAACACGCAAAACAAAAGACATAGGTCAGTTATGAAACTTACGCACATTCTCGGAATCATCGTGATTGCCCTTGCCATTGGAATTATTGTTTCGACGGCGGGAGATGCTAGTGTGTACACCACGTTCTCTAAGGCTGAAGCAATGGCCAAAGATGGCGACGCTGACATGGTCCATGTGGTGGGAAAACTCCCCAAAAACAGCAGCGGTAAAATCACCGACATGCTATACAACCCCCAGATTGACCCGAACCACTTTGAGTTTACGCTGGTCGACAACGAGAACCGCCCGCAACGAGTCGTCTACAGCAGCCCCAAGCCGCAGGACTTCGACCGGTCGGAGCAGGTTGTGGTGATTGGAGCTATGCAGGATGACCATTTTCAGTGCAACAAGATTCTGCTCAAGTGCCCCTCGAAGTATCAGGATGGCAAAATAGAGACAACCGAGCACACAGCCAAAACCGCACAATTATGAGCGTTCAGGAAATAGAAGTTGCCATTAGTCAGCTAAAACCCGACGAGCTTAATCAGCTCGAAAACTGGCTTGCCGAGTTCAAAAGTCAGCAGTGGGACAAGCAGATTGAAGAAGATGCCAAAGCGGGTCGCCTGGATAAGCTGATAGCTCAGGCAAAAGACGACATCCGTAAAGGTAATTTTAAGCCTTTATGAATCATAAAGCGACTGGTAAGTTTTGGAAATGCTATTTTGAGTTTTCAGAAGCTGTACAAAAATTGGCTGACAAAAATTTTGAGTTGTTGAAAGAAAACCCCGAACATCCCTCCCTGCACTTCAAAGAGATAAAGGGTCAAGAGGGTCTGTGGTCGGCTCGCGTGGGCATCCATTATCGTACATTAGCCATTTTAGAAGGCGAAGACCTGTATTGGTTCTGGATTGGTCATCATTCTGAATACGACAAAATCCTTGAGCAATGATTCACGAAACTATAGGCCAAGTCGGCCACTTTTTTGTTATCCTGTCGTTTGTGACGGCATTGGTGGCCACGGTCGCCTACCTGATGTCGGCCCTCGGCAAAGGGCAACTTCAGCGGGCAACCACTGTCGCGAAACCGGAGTTGGCTTATGCTGGGGAGGATGAGTACGGATCAACAAAGGCCCGTACTCATAAGTCCAACATCCAACATCCGACGTCCAATGTCCCCAAGGACGATTGGCGGTCACTGGCCCGGTGGTCGTTTTATGTGCATGGTGCGGCTGTATTGGGCGTTATTGTGTGTTTGTACAGCATCGTGTACAACCACTATTTCGAGTACCATTACGCCTGGAGTCACTCGTCGCGGGCGTTGCCGGTGCAGTACATGATCTCGTGTTTTTGGGAGGGGCAGGAGGGCAGCTTTCTGCTGTGGCTATTCTGGAACGTCGTGATCGGTTTTATCCTCATCCGAACTAACAAAGGCTGGGAGTCGCCGATGATGACTGTTTTCGCGTTGGTGCAGGCGTTTCTGGCGTCGATGATTTTGGGCACCGTGTTTGGCGGAGACTTCAAAATAGGCAGCTCACCATTCATGCTTCTGCGCGAGGCACTGCCCGACACGCCCATCTTCGCCACCGATCCCAATTTCATCCCTAAGGACGGTAATGGCCTGAACCCCCTGCTCCAGAACTACTGGATGGTGATTCACCCGCCTACCCTGTTCTTGGGTTACGCACTCACGCTCGTTCCGTTTGCGTACTGTCTGGCTGGTCTCTGGCGGAATCAGCCGTTGGAGTGGATTCGACCCGCGTTGCCCTGGACACTGTTCGGTGGGTTGGTGCTCGGCGTGGGTATCATGATGGGCGGCTACTGGGCTTACGAAACGCTCAACTTCGGCGGCTACTGGAACTGGGACCCCGTTGAAAACTCGGTATTTGTGCCCTGGCTGGTGCTGGTGGCAAGTTTGCACACCATGCTCATTGCCCGCAAAAACTCCACGGCTCTCAAAATGGCCGTTATCTTGACTGTTTCGACGTTTTTGCTCATTCTATATTCAACGTTCCTGACCCGGAGCGGTATCTTGGGCAACGCGTCGGTTCACTCGTTTACGGATCTCGGCCTGTCGGGGCAGTTGCTGGTGTATTTGCTGGCATTTGTGGTAGCGGCTGTGTTTACGATGGTCTGGAAATGGCGAACCATTCCGAGCGACGAGAAAGAGGCTTCGGTTTATACCAAAGAGTTCTGGTTATTTATTGGAGCAACCGTGCTTGTGCTGGCTGGCTTTCAGGTAATCGTGGCTACGTCGCTACCGGCCTTCAACAAATTGCTTGAGGTATTTGGCATTGTAAGCAACCTGGCCCCCCCCGCCGATGCCATTGCATTTTACAACAAGTTCCAGATTTGGTTTTTCATCGTGATTGCCCTGCTCACGGGCGTTGGGCAATACCTCTGGTGGCGCAAAATCGACGGTAAAAACTGGTCGGCGTTGATTAACCCGGCTCTGGCAACGCTGCTCATCAGCGCGGCTTTTATCGGGTTTGGCAAGATTACGAATCCCGTTTATATCCTATTGGTGGTAGCGTCGGTGTTCGCGCTTGTTACAAACGGAACGGTGTTGTGGGTGGTTGTGCGCGGCAACTACCGGCTGTCGGGCGGGGCCGTGGCGCACATCGGTATGGCCCTGATGCTGATCGGCATCCTGTTCTCATCGGGCTACTCCCGGGTGGTGTCGGTGAACAACAGCGGCATTCCGATCTCGAAGCGTGAGGAGTTCACCAAAAACAACAACCAGGAGAACAAAGAGAACGTCCTGCTCTGGATCAATCAGCCCGAGCGCATGGACAAGTATCAGATGACCTACCGGGGTCAGCGGGTCGAAATTCGCGATGTGCCGGGCTACGTGCCCCGCTCGTGGGTGACGGTTATCGAGGGCGATTTCCACGGCATTGCCCAGCGCGACATCGTGCAGAACGGCAAGCAGTATCACAAGAAAGGCGACACGCTGGCCCTGTACCCCGAAAACGTGTTTTACGAGGTCGAGTACCGCGACCCCAACGGCAAAATATTCTCGCTGTATCCCCGCGCTCAGGCCAACCCCAAGATGGGCTTGATCGTCTCACCCGATATTGCTCGTAACGCCAACCGCGACCTCTACACCTACGTTTCGTCGGTGCCCGACCCGAACGCCGACAACGAGTGGAGCAAGACCGAAAATTTCAGCGTGGCCGTGCGCGACACGTTTTTCGTGAACGATTACGTGGCCATCCTCGACAACGTGGTGAAGGTCGATCAAGTCGAGGGTGTCGCACTTGGCCCCGGCGATGCGGCTGTGGAGGCCCAGGTGCGCGTGCTCGACAAAAACGGCGAGTACACCCTGAAACCGGCATTTATCATCAAGGATCGGATGGTGGCCCGCCCCGCTTTCGTGAGCGACGAGCTAGGGGTTCGCATCCAGTTGAACGCTATCGACCCGCAAACCGGCAACTTCACCTTCGCGGTCAACACCACACAGCGCGATTATATCGTGATGAAGGCATTTGAAAAGCCACTCATCAACGTCCTCTGGATTGGTACGCTCATCGTAGCCCTCGGCTTTGCCCTATCCACGGTTCGGCGGTATCGCGACTTCTCCAAAATGCGGGATAAGGGACTGGCATAATTCGTACTTTGCGGATGTTTTACACACTAGCGTGAATCATCCTCGATACACTGTCCAAGAGTCAATTAGTCGACTACACTTTGAGTTTATTAGCGAAGGGCCTAGAGGCCGTATCCGCAAGGTTGTTGATTACTCTTTAATCGAGGAGTTGAATCTCTGGAATCTTGGTTTTGGAGATTATAACCCTCAAAGTAGGACAGTTGACGATCAAATTGTGTCAGATAACGGCGATGTAAGGAAAGTGCTGGCGACTGTTATTTTCACCTTAAACGAGTTTCTCATAGCCAAGCCTGACGCTATCGTTTTTTTTACTGGTAGCAATACATTGCGTACCAGATTGTACGGACGCATTATACGGCAACAATATCCTAATTTTAGCAGCCAGTTCTTGGTGGAAGGGGTTAATGAAGACGGAACTACTGAAGAGTTTGACTCTCAACGCCACTATTCAGCTTTTTTAATTAGCTCAAAGATTCTTTGATTATGAGAACGTTAACAACAAACACAAAATCCCTAAAATCGGATTGTGTGGTCGTCGATGAGACCCTTGATGCCAAGTATGCCGGGAAAATATTATTCCCCGGTAAAATCGAAAAAGCGAAGCAACTGCTGAGTAACAACAGAAGGTTTAATAAGGTAAAGGCTAAGTAAGCTGGAGATGAAACTGAACGAAACACTTCTTTTGGCCGGGGCTGCGGGCGCGCTCATTATCTGGATCGCCGAGTACCAGCGCACGACGTTTTTAGATAGCTACCCTTATCTGATGATGTGTTTGGGCCTGCTGTTCACGTTCCAGTATATTCGCAACAAACGGCTCCAACGCGAAAAAGCCATCTCGCCAACCATCAAGCAAATGGCCGCCGATCAGAAAAAAAAGAAAAAAAATAAGCAGTGAACAGTAGCAGTGGGCAGTACAAAACTGCTTGCGATCTGCCCACTGCTACTGCCTACTAATTATGCTCCTCCCCCTAGCTGCTTTATTGGCTCTGATTTTGGCCGGGTTTTTCTCGGCGGTCGAAACGGCGTACCTGTCCGTCAACCGGGTATATTTTGAGCTGCATAGCAAGCAGGGGCCGCTGGGCGAGAAGCTAGTGTCGCAGTTTTTGAAAAAGCCAATTCTGTTTGTTGGCACAACGTTGGTTGGCAACACACTCTTCCTGGTCCTCTATGCGGTGTTGGGCGTAACAGCATTGCATCCAATCTTGCAGAACGCCCTCTCCGACCAATACGACAGTCCGTTCGTGCTTATCCTGCTTGAAACGCTCATCCTGACGGTCATTTTTATGCCCGTGGCCGACTACCTGCCTAAAAGCCTTGCCCTGATTCATCCCGACGCGTTTCTGGAGCGGTTGGCCGTGCCGTTATGGGTTATTTATCAGGCTATTGCCCCGCTTGTGCGGGTTTTAGTGGGCATCGCGCGGCTGTTCAACCGATTTGTATTACGGCAGAAACAGGATGAGATACGACCCGTTTTTGGTCTCACCGACTTGAACCACTACCTCCAGCAAGCCAATCACCGAACCGACGACCGAACCGAAATGGAAGACGATGTGGAGGTCGACACCCGCATTTTTAACAACGCCATCGAATTTCGCGATGTGCGGGTGCGCGACTGTCTAGTGCCCCGCCGGGAGGTTGCTGCTGTGGAGGTCAACGATCCGGTCGACGACCTGCGCAGGGCGTTTCAGGAGAGTGGACATTCTAAAATTCTGGTCTATCGCGAAAGCATCGACGACATAATTGGGTATTGCCACGCCCTATCGCTGTTCAAAAAACCGGCCACTATTGAGAGCATTTTGACACCCCTGGTGACCGTTCCCGAGACCATGCCCGCACAGGACTTACTTCTCCGCTTCACAAGCGAGCGCAAGAGTTTGGCCCTCGTGGTTGATGAGTTTGGAGGCACGGCGGGCATCATTACCGTTGAGGACGTTGTGGAGCAAATTTTTGGCGAGATTCAGGACGAGTTCGACCATAACGAAGACTGGACCGAACGTCAGATCGACGAAAATACCTACTTGCTCAGTGCCCGCCACGAAATTGCTTACTTGAACGAAAAATACGGCTGGGACATCCCAGAAGGCGATCAACCGACAGCCCGCTACGACACCCTCGGAGGCCTGCTTCTCGCCCTGAACGAAGACCTTCCGAGCGTAGGCGAGCGCATTGATATGCACCCCTTCGCGTTCGTTGTTGAGTCGATGGATGGGACCAGGATTGGTACAGTTAAAGTAGTGGTTAGTAATGACGGTTAGTAACCGGCATGGCCGGAAGGCCAATATTTTTAGGGTAGTGCTCGCAAACCGCTTTGACAGATATATTCAGCCTTACGGCTGTGCCGGTTGCTAACCGGATCGCCGGACCGCCGGCACTACAAAACCTGTTCCAGCATCGCCACATATCCCGCAATGCCCTCTTCAACTTCCTGCAAGTAGATAAACTCGTTTGCCGTATGGGAACGACCCGAATGACCCGGCCCACATTTGAGTGAGGGGCAATCCAACAGGGCTTGGTCGGAGGTGGTGGGCGACCCGTAGGTGGTGCGGCCCAGGGCGAGACCGGCCAACACAATTGGGTGATCGACCGGGATGCTGGAGGGCTTCAGACGGATAGAGCGCGGCTTCACCTCCGATTGAATGTTAGCCCGGACGGTTTCGATAATTTCTTCCAGCGTGTATTGCTCCGTTACGCGCACGTCGACCGTAAACGTGCAGGCGTCAGGCACCACGTTGTGCTGCGTACCGGCGTTGATAATCGTTACCGACATCTTGATGGGTCCGAGCGTAGGCGACACCTTCGGAAACTGGTAGGTTGTGAGCCAGTTAATGTCCTGAATGGCTTTGTAAATGGCATTTTCGCCCTCGTCGCGGGCCGCATGCCCCGACCGTCCGTGGGCCACACAGTCGAGCACGAGCAAGCCTTTTTCGGCCACGGCTAACTGCATGTCGGTAGGTTCGCCAACGATGGCAAAACTGATGGGGGGCAGGTCGTCAACGATCATCTCTAACCCCTCACGCCCCGAAATTTCTTCTTCGGCGGTAGCCGCCATCACGATATTGTACCGCAAGTCGGGCCGGTCGTAGAAGTGGCAAAACGTGGCCAACAACGACACCAGGCATCCACCCGCATCGTTCGATCCCAGACCAAACAGCTTACCATCCTGCACCAACGGCTCAAACGGGTCGAGCGTCCATGAAGGATTGGGCTTCACGGTGTCGTGGTGGGAGTTGAGCAGCAGAGTGGGCTTTGCGGGGTCGAAATGGCGGTTGTACGCCCAGATATTGTTCTTTTTTCGCTCGAACGGAATGCCCTGAGTGGTCAGAAACGATTCAATCAACAGGGCCGTTTTTCCCTCCTCCCGGCTAAATGAAGGCGTAGCAATTAGTTGCTTTAACAGCGTCAGGGCGGCTTCGGTGAGGATTGGTTGGGAAGACAGCGTTACAGAGGGGGCGATCATGGTTGTCTGTTTGTGGGCTACAAATTTACGCTAGGCTTCGTAATACTTGATACCGCACTCGGTCAGATACCGCTTAATCACGTCGACGTGTACGCACAGGCCTACATTCAAAAACGGATAGTTCGAGACCTTTGCTTTGCGGTTGTTTACCAGCACATCCATGCCCTCAATGTCGAACCCCAGGTGTAGGTGCCGTGTGGCCGACTGCATCCCGTAAATCAGGCCCCGCTCATCGAAAAGCGGCCCCCCGCTTTGGCCGCGCAGACCGGGCGTGCTCATTTCAATCCCCGAAATCGTGCCGTTGGGATCAGCCATGAGCCGGGTCACCATGCCCTCAATCGGGAACCGGGGCGATTTGATGCGACCCGTTGTCGTCCACTCGATGTCGTCGACTTGCTCGTTGTAACGAAAGTTGTTGAAGTCGGGAAACGGATAACCTAACCGGCAATACATCCGTCCGGGTTTCACCGACGAACTATCGCGGGCAAAGGTGGCATATTGGCTATAAAATCGCTTCGTAAAACCTGAAAACTGCACCACCGCCAGGTCGTAAACCGGGTGCAGAAACCATTTCCAGGCCGTAAACTGGTCAATCGAATCAGGGAACAAGTTTTTGATCTGAATCAGACTCTGCGGGTTAATCTTAAATCGTTCTTCCAGGCTCTGTAACTGTGCCGACGTGTGTTTGGCGTTTCGGAGCAGCGTACCTCGCTCAGACTGAAACGTCCGGTAGTTCTGATTAATCTGATCGGCGTTGATGAGCAGTTCGGCAACGTGTTTGCAAGTGACGGCACAACCCGTTTCATTCACGAAGAACAAGGTGGCACTACCGGGCACAATTTCGCCGTGGCCATAAAGTCGGATAATAGAATGTACGGGGCGGGTAAAGGTATCAATGCGCTCAATGGCGTCAACAAACATAAAAAATAGGCTAAAACGTATCCGGCAAAGATACAAAACAGCCGTGGGTTAATTGCCCATCAACAACCGCCCACCGGCCCCCATCGTGACCCGCCCCCCCCCGACATACTTAACCTGACGAGCCGATCCCGTTGTGCTGGTTGGTATGGTCAGTGCATGCCGAACTTCAACCAAATCGGCAATGGTTGGCACCCGATTGCACGACCACACCGTTGGGTCGTTCCAATTGCCCGCCCGCGTGCTGACCATCGCACACGATACTACATTGACGAGGTAGTCTTCGGTCTCGCCAAATACATAGGTGCCGCATGGCAAGCCGGGGGCATCCCTAAATTGGACGGCCACCCGTATTAACAGCGGTCCGGGCGTGGTGGCGGCAGGGATAGAGAACGTTGCACCGAACACGCCCGTTACTGAATCGGGTGTCTGATAAACCTGTTCGGTGGCCTCAAACGTACCATTCCGGTCGAAGTCGGCCCAGATCGTAACGCCCTCGCCGTCAACGGTATTGATAAAATGCCCTCCCACCGTAACCGCCTGACCTAGAGAGACCTGTGTTGTTTGCCGGTTGAATTGGTCGTAACAATTGGTGGCACATCCTGTATTCTGACTCAATAGGGTGCCGTTCAGCGTGAAACTGTTCAGGCCGTCTCCGTCCGAACACCCCTGACTGAAGGTTGGTCGACAGTATTGCCGTCCGGCTGTTGCCGAAACCACACCCGAAATGCCGCCTGTGGTGCTGTTAGAGGGTCGAACTCGGTACACGTACGAGGTGTTGGCTCCAACACTCAGGTCGGTGAAGGTAGTTGCATTGGTGCCCGCTCCTCCTAGCGGCATAAATGTCCCATTGACCGAAAACGCCCGCTCAATCAGGTAGCCCATTTCGTTGGTCGCGTTGTCCTGCCAAGTCAGCACCACCCCGGCGGCTACCCCCGATGTTGCGCCAATATTCGTCACGGCGGGCACGTTGGTAGGTTCGCAAGCCAGCGAGTACGCCGTTGCCGACTGACGGGCCGTCAGGCCATCCTGTATCCGATTGTGCTGCCCACCAGTAAATTGCGTGTTGCAGCCTTCATAATACGACATGATGTTGTTCATCTGCGGGTTGTAGAAGGCTCCGTTGGCATCGGTTATCTGGCCCGTGTAGATCTGGCACCCGTTCAAAAAGGCTGTGGTCGCTCCGGTTCGCCCCAGCGGATCAGCGGGGGTATCGCAGAGATAATCACCTGCCGTAGAGCAATTTGCACCTACTCCTCGTGTAACGAGTTCAGGGGTTTGGGTGGCTGTGCCGCCCTGATGGGTGTGGTACAAACTGAAGGTATGGCCCAGTTCATGATTGAGTACAAAGTTGCCGATATAACCGTCGGAAAGTGCACCTGTACGAATATAGCTCCGCGTCGACTCCAGGTTGTTATCGGGAAAATTGGCGTAGCCGAGCAAGTTGACCCGGTCAAAAAAATGCACGAAATACGTGTTCAGCGCATTCGTAACATCACGCCCATTCACTATGGTCTCGTTGCCCTCGGGGAATTCGTTGAACAGGGCGTCATTATCAATATAGTCGGGCGCAGTGCCACAGAAATAAAACTGAATACCCGAACCGTTATTCAGAAAATGGCGGTTCGTGATTGCCAACACATTGTTCAAACTGTTGAGCGACATACCCCCCACCCCATTCGCGGGACGAAAAATATGGGGGCGTATTGGTATGTAGGTCATGCCAACCTTCTCCACGCCCGAAGCTCGTTTTATTTGGAGAGCCAACTGAATTTGAGCCTCCAACGCCTGCTGTTGGCCAGGCGTCAGCGAGGGGGTTGCGCAACTGAGCGAGTCGCGCTGCGGCAAAGTCGGTCTGGTTTGTGCATCGGCAGTTGCGGACAAACCTACCCACAGCAAGACCATAATCAGGCCGACAGGCATGAGTGTATAAAGAGAACGCATAAACTGGCTTTATGGGGTAGGACAATTAACTCCGCCCAAAAGTACGTTTTCTCCTAACTAGTGTCAATAATGTACTTATCCTATGTAATTCAGTGAGAATTAATACTATCTGTTGCGTTCGCGAAGACCGGCAGGTCCTTGCACGGTTGAGTCACCTACCTGCCCGTTCGATTTCTCCACGTTTTGGCGCGTACTAGTCGAGGTATCCTCTACGGCGTTGGGTTCGGCCCGGCGCGTAGTGTCGGTATACACTCCATTGACACTATCCTGGGGTTGGCGGCACTTTTGGATAATAATACCCGCCACCAGAATTGCCATCACGATCATGGCCCAGCGCAACCAACGCACATTTTCTTTTTGGCGGTCGCCGTCAGTGCTTTTCGGGATGTTGGGGTTCAGGGGTGTTCCACTGAAATGATCCACGCCCTGCACCTCGGTGGTGGGGCCGGTTGGTGTACGGAACTTATCGAATCCCAGTAACTCGCCTGCAGTAGAAAGTCCGGCGGGCAGCGCGGCCCGCATCTCGTCAGTTTGCCCCAGGATGAGCGTCCTAAGACTGGAGTCGGTCAGGCCCTCTTCGCGGTATTGCCGTCCTAGAAGACCCATCAGGATTGCCCCCACCAAATTCATGGCCGAGCTTACTGAGGCCGGCTGAATTCCACTAAAATTGGCGATATCCCGCGTAATCGACTCAGTGTTACTGCCCAGAACGGTTTGAATAAACCCGCGCCCGTTTTCAACTGCCTTCTGGGTTTCCTCGCGGGTATCGGTCACCTGGGCCGCATCGAGGGGGGTGGTTTCTTTGCTGTATTGCCCATTTTTCAGAGCGGTTATAACCTCGTTGGCACCGCCATTTTGCAGGCGATTTGCCAGACCGCCCAAAACGACCGGCAAAATGCCTTTCATGGCCGTGCGGGTGTTATCGGGGGTTTCGTTTAGTTGCGTACTCAGTTGGTCGAGGACCGACGATGAGAATTGTTCGTTCAGATACGATAGTACGTTGAGTGCCATAAGAGCCGGTTTAACGCCCAGTTGTTTGGCGTTAAACCGGCTCTCATACTGAATGTTTGGCTTTCCAAGGCTACGGTTTACCTGTATCGCCCTGGCTTACCTGCACGTTGCCAGGATGCCCTTGTGGTTTTTGATATAGGCATCGTCGCCGGCTTCCTGTGCCATTTTCAGGCCGGCTTCGGCATCGGCGCGGGCTGTTTGGCAGTCGCCCTGCTTGGCGGCAATTTTACCACGCAGGAAGTACGTCCAGTATTTTTTGTCGGCTGCCACCACTTTGTCGGCCCACTCGCGAGCTTGTTTCATGTCGCGGTTGGTATCGAAGTAGTAGTTGGCAGCCGCTGAGTACACGCCTGTTTTTACGTCGGGCTTGGCCAGTTCGGCTTGTAGTTGGGCCATAATCTGGGCGTCGGGGTCGGTTTTGATACGGAACTTCACCTGCGCGTTCTCCCAGCGGATGGCTACATCGCTCGCCGTGGGCGTAAAGTCGGTGAACTCGATGGTAAAAAACTCTTCAGACTTGCCCAGCTTCTCGGGCTTCACCGTGAAGCGCATCAGATCGTCGCTCTCCTTGTAATCGAACGCCCCAAATTGTTGGGCTTTTTTGCTCAGAATAATGGTCCACTCGTTCTCACCCGGAATGGTAAACAGGCCGTAGGTGCCAGCAGGCACGGTTTTTCCGGCAATAGTTACCTCGCCATCCACGGTCATCTTAGGGGCCATGTTGGCTCCCGTGCGCCACACTTTGCCATAAGGCACCTGATCGCCAAACATTTTGCGGCCTTTCAGGGCCGGGCGGCTATAGTCGATGGTTACTTTTTGCAGGCCAACGCCCTGAATTACGGTTGCCGACGGGCTGGCACCTGGGGTACGGATTTGGGCCTCAGCAGCCCCGGCAAGGCTGGCGACAAGAGCCAGCGTGCATACAATTTTTTTCATCGTGAAGCGAAATGATTTGCGGGCGTAAGGTACGAACGTCCGCGTTTCTTATTTAGCCCTATCTTTGTTTTCGGTGCGATTTATACGATTCGCTCATTGGGTAAAGCATGAAAATTATTGATTTGTTTGCTGGGATCGGCGGGATTCGATTAGGCTTTGAAAAGCATGGATGTGAGTGTGTTTTCAGCTCGGAATGGGACATTGATGCTCAGAAGATGTATGAGGCTAACTACGGTCACAAACCGCAGGGCGACATTACCCAGATTGCCCCCGACGATATTCCCAACCACGATATTCTGCTTGGTGGCTTTCCGTGTCAGCCCTTCAGTATTATCGGCAAATCGCTGGGTTTTGCCGATACCAGAGGTACCCTGTTCTTCAACATCGAAGAAATCCTGCGCGTAAAGAAACCTCACGCATTCATGCTGGAAAACGTGAAGCAGTTACAATCACATGACAAGGGGCAGACATTGGCAGTCATCAAGGAGAGGTTAGCGAGTCTTGGTTATTTCACACACATCAAGGTTCTCAATGCGTTAGATTTTGGGCTTCCCCAAAAGCGTGAGCGGATTATTATTGTTGGCTTTAGAGAAAATATAGCCTTTCAATTTCCAAAACCATTAGGCTATTACAAATCGCTGGGGTCTGTTTTGGAAGCTGACGAGGACGTTGACGCGTCTTATATTGCCTCTGAGAAAATCATTCAGAGCAGGCTGTTAAGCCTCAAAAAAAAACCGGTTACACCCTCAATCTGGCACGAAAATAAGGGGGGCAATATTTCGGCATTGCCCTACTCGTGCGCTCTTCGGGCAGGAGCTTCCTACAACTACCTTCTGGTGAACGGCAAACGTCGACTTACCTCACGAGAGATGCTTCGCTTGCAAGGGTTTCCAGAGTCGTTCAAGATTGTTGTGGGCTATCAGGCTATGCGAAAGTTAACGGGCAACAGTGTGGCCGTTCCAGTCATCGAGGCTGTTGCAGGTCAGATGATGAAGGCACTTAAAACTAGGACTATCAAAACCATACCAGCCCAATACAAACAACTGAGCTGGCTTGAAACACTCAACGCATGAATGTATCTGAAGCAAAAGAAGCCCTCGACAATCTCATCCGAAAAAGTCGTGTCCATCTGTACAAACCCATCCAAATTGCTGAGATTCTATATCACGACCGAATGCAAGGCGGTCTTGATCTGAATAACTTAGAAACCTATAGAAACACATCAAAAGCTTGGCGCAATGCTGTTACTTCCCGGTTTGTGGGTCGCAACAGCAACTCATCCGCTCGATATCAGGATGACCTTTTCAATGAAAACGCCATCTCACCTCGCCTTTTAGCACTACTTGGTCAGGAGAACAGAGCCAAAGGGGGCATTGTGGAAGCGTATATCTATCGGCGTTTTACAGAACGCTTCTCGCAGATGACTTCTGCCTTAGATTACCTCAACGACCATGGTCGCCAAACGTTTGATATTCTACAATTTATCAACCTGTTCTGGCACAATCCGGGCTTGCGGAGAAGCATCGACAAGATTTATGAGATTACGGTATTTGCACTCTTCTCGGTTCTGGTTGAAGCTATGGAGGTGTTCGTAACTATTGGCATAAATGGGGACAAGACCGATATGCTGACAGAGACTCAATCAAATTGGCTGGAAGGCCCGGATTCAAAGCATCATTACGGAGAACGATTTGTCGTTGTGGTATGAGCGGGCTTTGCAAGGCAAGTTCGGAATCGAACTAGGCGACAATATCTTACTCGCACTCAAAGAGCAAATTCTGGCCGAATTTCCAGCCTCCAACAACACCGAGTTCAGCCAATTTTACGAAGGTCGCCATTACAACCTGTTGACCGACGAAAACTGGACTTGAATAGTCGCTAAATGAACCTCACCTATGCTTCTTTTCATTCAAACACCCCTGTCGGAGACCAATCGCACTGCGCTCCGGCAACAACTGGAGCCGCGTCACTCCCTGATGTTCCGCTCCGAACTCACCGCCGACGAGCAGGCCACAGCCCTGCAACAGGCCGACGTGCTGCTGGGCAACCCACCCGCCGACTGGCTGAGACAAGCCACAAATCTAAAATTCTGGCAACTGGATTCGGCGGGATTTAACAATTACAGCCATCTGAATCTGAGCATTCCCGTTGCCAACATGGGCGATTATTTTGCCTGGCCCTGTGCTGAGACTATCGTGGCCGCGATTCTGGCCCTCTACCGCCGAATCGACGAGTTGGCGCGGTTGCAAGCCGAAAAACGCTGGGTGGGTGCCCCCCTACGCTACACCATGCGGACCCTTCACCAACAACGCGTCGTGATTCTGGGCGCGGGCACCATTGGGCAGGCCGTGCAGAGCATCCTGACGGGTTTCCAATGCGACATCCAACTGATGGCCCGCACCAACCCCGACGCGCAGATTCACACCCACGAGCAACTTTTAGCCGCCTTACCTACTACCGATTTGCTCATTAACTGCCTGCCCGGTACGGTCGACAAGTTTGTGTCGGCGGAGGTGTTGGGGGCCATGAAGCCCGGCAGTGTGTTTGCCAATGTGGGCCGGGGCAACACCGCCGACGAACTCGCCCTGATCGACGCCCTCCAGCGCGGGCACCTCGGCGGGGCCGCGCTCGACGTGACCGCCGTGGAACCGCTCCCCGCCGACAGCCCGCTCTGGGCGATACCCAACGTGGTCCTGACCCAACACACCGCTGGGGGGCAACAGACTGAGGATGAGGGAAAAATAAACCTGTTCGTACGGAACCTGGCGCGGATTGAACAGGGCGAAGTGCCGGAAAATTTAGTAGATTTAAGGCGAGGATACTAGCGACAATAAAACCCAAACCTTATGCATATTTCAACTCCACCTCAAACCTTCGACGCCATTGTGGTCGGCTCCGGCATTAGCGGGGGCTGGGCCGCTAAAGAACTGACCGAGAAGGGCCTGCGCGTACTGATGCTCGACCGGGGCCGACCGTTCGAACACGTCACCGACTACGATACCGCTCTGAAGGCTCCCTGGGAGATGCCGCACCGGGGGCGGCTTAGTGCGGAGCAAATCGCGTCGCACCCGTATTTGAGTCGCGACAGTTTCTTCCAGGAAGGAAACGCCCATTTCTGGCTTAAAGATACCGATGCGCCCTATGCTGAGCCTAAACGGTTCGACTGGTATCGGCCTGATATTGTGGGTGGTAAGTCGATTATGTGGGGACGGCAAACCTACCGCTGGAGCGACCTCGATTTTGAGGCCAACGCCAAAGAAGGCATCGCCGTCGATTGGCCCATTCGCTACGCCGACATTGCTCCCTGGTACAGCTACGTGGAGAAGTTTGCCGGGATTTCGGGCGAAAAGCTGGGACTGGCTCACCTGCCCGACTCGGAGTTCCAGCCCCCAATGGAGATGAACTGTCTCGAAAAGCACGTTGCCGGTTCGATCAAGTCGCGCTACAACGGCGACCGAATCATGACCATCGGGCGCGTGGCCAACCTTACTGCCGCCACCAAACAACAGACCGATCTGGGGCGGGCGAGTTGTCAGTTTCGGTTTTTGTGCAACCGGGGGTGCCCGTTCGGCGGGTATTTCAGCACACAGGCCGCCACCCTGCCCGCAGCCCGCAAAACAGGGCGGCTTACCCTCCGCCCTTACTCGATTGTGGCCGAGGTTTTGTACGATGAAGCGAAAAAACGGGCGAAGGGCGTACGCGTGGTCGATGCGCAAACAGGCGAGAGCATCGAGTTCAACGCTCGAATCATTTTCGTGAATGGATCCACCGTTGGCACCACGTTCGTGCTGATGAACTCCCTCTCGAACCGATTCCAGAATGGGCTGGGCAACGACAGTGGTGTATTGGGCAAGTATCTGATGGACCACCATTTTCGGGTGGGAGCCAACGGCTCGTCCGACGAGTTTCAGGACAGCTATTACTACGGTCGGCGGGCCAACGGCATTTACATTCCGCGCTACCGCAACCTCGGCACAAACAAGAGTGGGTACCTACGCGGGTTTGGCTATCAGGGCCGCGCCACCCGAACGCGCCACGAAAACGCCGAGGGCTTTGGGGCCGACATGAAGGACCGCATGACCCAACCGGGCGAGTGGTTCATGAGCTTGGGCGGCTTTGGGGAGTGCCTGCCCTACGAAAGTAATCAGGTCACGCTCGACCGGCAAAAAACCGATAAGTGGGGGATGCCCTCGCTCGTGTTCAACGCGGAGTTCAAAGAAAACGAACGCCTGATGCAACGCGATATGGAGAACGATGCCGCCGAAATGCTCGAAGCCGCTGGCCTGAAAAACATTGTGCCGTATAACTATCATTCGGCACCGGGGCAGGCCATTCATGAGATGGGCACGGCGCGGATGGGCCGCGACCCCAAAACGTCGATCCTGAACAAGTGGAATCAGATGCACGCCGTTTCGAACGTGTTCGTGACCGACGGTGCCTGCATGACCTCGTCGTCGTGCGTGAACCCATCGCTCACCTACATGGCCCTCACGGCCCGTGCCGCCGACTACGCGGTGAAGGAAATGAAGAAGGGAAATTTGTAGGGGCAGACCTACGTGTCTGCCCTGACATCACGTGTCTGCCCTGCACGTGATGCGGCAGACCGACCTGACATCACGTGTCTGCCCTGCACATGATGCGCCATTCCGACCTGACATCACGTACAGGGCAGACACGTGGGTCTGCCCCTACGCGCAATCATTGGGCAGACACGTGGGTCTGCCCCTACTCCTCTAATTCAAACATTGCTTCGATCTCGACCGAGATATTGCCCGGCAGCGATCCCATCCCCACCGCCGACCGGACGCCGATGCCGTTTTCTTCGCCCCAAATCTGGGCAAACAAATCGCTACAGCCGTTAATGACTTTGGGGTGTTCCTCAAACTCCGGCACGGCATTGACCATGCCCAACACTTTCACCACCCGCTTCACTCGGTTCAGGCTCCCCAATGCGGCTTTGAGCGTGGCCAAAATGGCGAGGCCCGTTTGCTGGGCGGCTTGTTTGCCATAATCAAGATCAACCTCGGAGCCAACGCGGCCTGTCATCAGACTATCGTCTGGCATATAGGGGCCGTGGCCCGATACATAAATGAAGTGGGCCACAATCAGGCTGGGCTTATAAACACCTTTGGGCGCGGGGGCCGGGGGTAGTTGCAGGTTGAGGGCCTCGAATCGTTCGTCGGGGGTTTGCATGGTTTCTGTAGTTGAAGCGGCAAAATAATGCGATTCTTGTTAAATCACTGAGGGTTCTGTCCCAATCGAATCAATCTACCAAAATACTATTCTTTATGTTGATTCGTTTTTCATTCGACCACTGAACTAGTTTGTACGTCGGCATGAACAACCGAATTCCCTCAACGATCATCAACAACCGCCTTCTGTGCGCCTGCCTGATTGCCCTGCTGACATTCGCAGGTTGCCAACGGAAAAACCTTACTGCCAACACAGTAACCCGAAAATCGGTCGCCAAAACCGGCAAGCTTACCGAGGCTACCGATTGGGCCGACAAACGGCGGCAGGGCGTTGATTTTATTGCCGTGGGAACCGGCCCGGTAGCCACCACCACCGGCAACTGGCGGCTCGACATTGATTTCTCGAAGCAGATGCTGTTTCAAACGCTGAACGGCCCCGAACTCCTGCTACCCATGCCCAAACCCCAACCCACCGGCAAGGGAATGGGTGTTTTGCTCGACTCGCGGGCGGCACCGATGTATGCATCGACCAGCCGCCGAAGCCCAAACAGTCGCGCTAGTGTGGCCCGTAATCGGCTTATTGTGAGCATCGAACCCGTATCCTGCCGCGACCCGCTCACCCGACGCGACTACGCCTATACGGTGCGGATCGACGCCAACGGCAAACGGTATGTGGGTTGCGGGGCGTTCATCAAAGGCAGCGACCGGCTCAACGGAACCTGGTCGCTCGAAACATTCAAAGGGCAACGCCTGCGCCCCGACCAATTTGCCAACAGCGAATTACCCTTCCTCGAAATCGACCTGAACGAGGGCAAACTTTCCGGCTCAACGGGCTGGAACAAAATCAAGGGCGACATCACCGCCGAGGGTGATCACCTGACCATCGACCCCAAAACTACCACCCACAAACCGGCCAACGGCAAGTTCGAAGCTGAATTTCTCGACGCCCTCCGTCAGTCATCGCTGTTCCGCATTGGCAAAGACCGGCTTACGCTGTTAGTGAATGGGCAGTATGCGATGACGCTGGTGAAAAAGTAATTTCAAAAACCAAAAACCCTGACCCCCTGCCGGTTTACGCCCACCAGCAACTTGTTACCAACCGCCACCACCGACCGTACGTCGCCCTGAAGCCCGAAGCCGGAGCGGGGTTGTGAGAGGGGCGCGAAATTGCCTTTGCCGTCGCCCCGCAACAGCAGGCCCCGGTTGGCGTCGGAGCGGCCAAAGCGGATGCGGGTTTGGAGGGTGTTACCCGCCAGAAACAGGTCTTTGCGCCCGTCTTTGTCCACATCAAGCACCGAGAGCGCGAAAATGGGCGCCGTTTGTGCGGCCATCGGGAGGGGTTTGGCGGTGTATTTGCCGCCCGGCCCGCTCAGGAAAACCGTTGAACGAAGTTCGTTGGCGGTGAGCTTGGTAGCCCCTTCGAGTTCGTCGGGTTTGAACACGTCGGTGAGGGTGGCATTGGCGTAACTCTCGAACGTGGTGAATCGGGGCTTGAGCATCGAAATTTGGTCGAGCAGTTCGTCGCGGGTAGCGTGGGGGTACGAGCGACCCTGTACGAACAGGCACAGCACGGGGTCGATCTTGCCGTTGTTGTCGAAGTCTTTGTAGACGAGTTCGGCGGGTTCGCGGTCGCTGGCGCGGCATTGGGTGTTTTGGCCCTGATTGCCCACCACCAAATCGGGCCGACCGTCGCCATTCAGGTCGTCTACCAACAGGCGGTTCCACCAGCCTGAGTAGGCTTGACCCAGAAATTTTTCGGTTTGGTTCGTGAGTTTGCCGTTCTGCCAGGCCATTACCGTGACGGGCATCCACTCGCCCACCAGCACCAGTTCGGGTTTGCGGTCGTTGTTGAGGTCGGTCCAGGCCGCGTCGGTCACCATCCCGATGCGTTCGAGCGCGGGCGCGAGTTGCTTGGTTTGGTCCACAAACTCGCCCCGTCCGTTGTTTACGAGCAGATACGAGCGCGGAGCTTCGGGGTAGCGACCCGGCACCACGCGCCCACCCACAAACAAATCGGGCCGACCGTCGGCGTTTACATCGGCCACGCGCACGCAGCTTGTGGCCGTGCGGAGGTCGGGCAGTGCGTTCGTGGGGGCTTTGGTGAAACGCGGTCCGTCGCCACGGCCCTTGCCATCGTTCAGATAGAGCCGGCTTTGCAAACGCGGGTCGGTGTCGGGCTGGAGGTCGCCGTAGCCACCGCTGCACACGAACAGGTCGGGAAAACCGTCGCCGTTGGCATCGAAAAACACGGCGTCGGCATCTTCGCAGGCTTTGTCGGCCTCGAACGCGGGTTGGGGTTGTTTCTGAAAACTGCCGTTCGCCTGCTGAACAAACAGCACCCCGGCTTGGCCGTTGCTGCCCCCGGCATACACATCCTCGCGGCCATCGCCGTTCACGTCGCCCTTTGCCAAACACGGCCCCACAAACGATTGCGCGTTGACGAGCAGCGGTTGCCGTTTGAAATCGTTCTGGGGCAGGCTTGGGTACGTGTGCGTTAGCACGTCCGATTGCTCCCGGAACAGGGGCGTTTCGGGGCGGGCGGGCCGGTAGGTTTCGCGGGCGTCGGTCTCGCGCAGGGTAAGGATTTGGTCGGCTTTGGGTTGGCGGACAAGCTGTTGTTTGCCCGTGCCCCACACTACCCGCAACGAGTCAATTTGGGCGTTTGTACCCAACCCCACGTGCAACCGGGGCGACATACTCGACTGGTAGCCTTGCGTGGGCATCTGCTCCACGAACTGTTCGCGGCCTTTCTGATACACCATCACTTTTGCCCCCAAACCCTGCGTATTGGGCGCGTTGCCCGTCAACGAAACGGCGAGGTAGTGGTGCTTTCTTTCTGACGGTCCGTCGCTACGGTTTGCTTCGTTCTGGTACACAAATGCGGCCTGATTGGTGTTGTTCACGACCAAATCCAGATCGCCATCGTTGTCCAGATCGGCGTAGGCAGCCCCGGTGCTGTTGGCCGTTTGAGTTAAGCCCCAGGCCGCCCCGACGTTGTCAAACTGCACTTCTTCGGAGGCTCCCCGGTTCTTAAACAGGTAATTCGACACGTTCGACGCGGGCATCTGATGCACCAATTTCAGCACGTCCTCCCGGCTCGGATTGGTGGGTTGGTTCGCCATGAAGTCGTTCATGTACTTCAGAAAATCGAGGTTGGTATAATCGCGAACGTAGCCGTTGGTGATGTAGATATCTTTCCATCCGTCGTTGTCGTAATCGGCCAACAAAGGCGACCAACTCCAGTCGGTATTCGAGACACCCGCCAGTTGACCCACCTCTCTAAATGAAGGAGTGAGGAGATCAGTACCCCGACCTTTGCTCCTCACTCCTACCTCCTCACTCCTACCTCCTTCGTTGATGTGTAACATATTCCGCATCACCTGATAGTGAAACCCCGATTGCACGGCCAAATCATACTTCTCGTAGTTGTCGGGGGCCATCAGGAGTTTTTGCCGCCGGTTGTCTTCGGGCAGCATGTCCAGCGTCAGAATGTCGGGGCGGGCGTCGTTGTTTACGTCGGCCACGGCGTTACCCATCGAGAAATTAGAGGTATGGCCCACGCTTTTGGCTAATGTGTTCACGAAGCCGCCCCTCTGGTTGTTCAGATAGAGATAATCGGGAACGCTGTAATCATTGGAAACGTAGAGATCAGGCCAGCCATCGTTGTTCAGGTCCGACACGCCTACGCCCAGCCCGTAGGTCAGCACCGTGCTGCTCAGGCCCGACTTTTCGGTAACATCCGCAAACCGATTATTGGTGTTTTTGTACAGTCTTACCCCAATCTCCCTGTTCGGCTCCTTCATCAAATTAGCCGTGGCCGTAGGGTCCAAGATGGGCAGCAAGCGGGGGTTATGATTGAGTACGAACAGGTCAAGGTCGCCGTCGCGGTCGTAATCAAAAAAGGCTGCCTGGGTAGTTTGGGCGGGGTTCGCAAGGCCATACTCGGCGGTGCGATCGGTGAAGTGGGGGACGCCCTGTGCATCGGGGCCGTCGTTGATAAACAGTTCGGGGATGCGGCTTTCGGGGCGTAGCGATCCCGAATGACAAACGTAGAGATCGAGTCGCCCGTCGCCGTTCACATCGGCCATCGTGACGCCCGTTTTCCAGGGGCCTTCGCGCCCGGCTACCCCTGCCTGTGCGGTCACGTCCGAGAACTTCATGTTGCCTTTGTTCAAGTACAACTGGTTGGGCACCATGTTGCCCGTGAAGTAGATATCGTCCAGGCCATCACCGTTCAAATCGCCGATAGCCACGCCCCCGCCGTTGTAGAAGTACTCATACATCAACACGTTGGTATTCAGACCCTCCGTCAGGTTATTGGAGAACGTAACGCCGGTTTGATCGGGTGAGAGGAGCGTGAAAAGGGCCGCGCCGACAGGTTTTGCGGTTTCGTCGGCTTGAGTGTTGGTTGGGGGCGTTTTGTCGCAGGCAAGGAGCGCGAAAGCGAGGAGGCAGGAAGAGAGAAACGGGCGCACTTTATGATAGTGTTGGCTAAACCGAAAGCAGTTGAAAAACTAGTTTTTTTGTCATCCCGACGCAGGAGGGATCTAGTCAGTCAATCCTCAACTTGTGGGTTGGCAAGCTAGATCCCTCCTGCGTCGGGACGACAAAAAAACGCACAAAACCCAACCAAATTACGCAAAAATCCCCGCCAGCCAAAGCGGCCGACGGGGATATGGACATTTTCAACCTAATCGTTAATACCCAGGATTCTGCACCAGCTTATTATTCCGGTTAATCTCATCGCGGTTGATCGGCAGGAAGTACATCTTATCCGACCAAGCCCGGTTTTCTTTGCCCGGATCGCCTTCAATCACCTTGTAGGTATAATCGTAGCTCGTTGGGTCATACTTGTAGAGCGTCACGGTTTTGCCCGCTTTGAGCGTTCCTGTAATGGCAATCCACTGTACCTTACGGCCTAGCGTCGTGGGGGCAATCATCCACCGGCGGGCGTCGTGATATCGCTGCTCTTCAAAGGCCATCTCGATTCGCTTTTCGTTTCGTAACCGCTGCCGGAGCGCATCGCCCGTTTCGGTGAGAGCGGGCATCCCCGACCGAAACCGGATTTTGTTCAGCCACGTACGGGCTTCAGCGTCCTGCCCCAGTTCGATACAAGCCTCGGCATAGTTAAACACAGCCTCGGTGTAGCGGAAAAATGGCCAGGGAACCTGTTGCCAGGTGTTTTGATCGACAATGGCCGGGTTGGGGTCGATAAACTTCCGCATGTAATAGCCCGAGTAGCTTCCGTTCCAGTCTTCAATTGAACTCTTGCGCGTATCCAAACCCGGAGATGCCACTTTTCCACTCCCGCTCGTCACCTCATATTGGCCCGTCTGAATCTGATTAGCCGGGTCCTTAGCCGCAGCAGCAGCCGGGCGGGGCTTCCAGTTAGCACCGTCGTGCAGGATGGATGCGTAGAAACGCGGATCACGATTCACGTAGGGCGCGGCTGCGTGGGTCGGGTTGGTCCAGCTAAATTTGGTACCGTCCATCATTTCGTAGTCGTCCACCATCTGCTGAATGGGCGTGTTGCCCGCCCAGTTGTTGTAACCATTTGGACCGTTGAACAAGCCCTGACGCCCCCCAGCTTCCTGTTTCACGCTGGCAAACGAGCGCGAAAACAAGATGTCTTTCTCGCCACCACTCCGCGCTAGGGCAATGTTCATGTAGTTTTCCATGCCCCCCGCCGACGTTGCGGGTGCTGCCAGATTCAACTGCGAACCGTAGGCGGTCAAGTCCAGAACGGCTTTAGCGGCATCGCGGGCTTTGGTCCACCGTTCGGGGCGGCTACCACTCACGTAGCCCAGCAGTTCGGGCTTGGCGAAGGCAGCATGAGCCGCCGATTTCGTTTTTGCCGTTGTGGCATCGTAAAGATCACTCGCTGCGTAGGTCAGCACGCGGGCTTTCAGCGCGAGCGCGGCTGCTTCGTTGGCGCGACCCAGGGCCATCGTGCGCCCTTTGAGCAGGGTAGCGGCATCGTTGCAGTCTTTCACGATGAAGTTAATGCACTCCTCCAGCGTGTTACGCGGGGTCGTATAATCGGCTTCGCCGAGGCCATACGTCTTGTCAACAATGGGCACACCGCCGTAGTAGCGCACCAACTGATGGTAATAGTAGGCCCGCATAAACTTGGCTTCGCCCGTTAGTCGCTCCACAATCAGGCTGGTGTTGGTGAAACCCGGTTTGGCTAAGTTCTCCAGTGCTAAGTTGCAGGCCCGAATCCGCAGGTACATCTGATTCCAATCAATCGTGTTGTTGATCCAGCCTTGATCGGCGGGGTTCGAGCGCGATTCAGTAATGGTCGTGATGTTCCGACCGGGGTGCGTAAACTGCGTTTCGTCGGTCAATGAAGCCAGTTGCTGCTCATCGAAACCGCCTTGCCCCAAACCGGCGTAAATACCCGTTATGAAGGCTTCGGCCAGGGCAGCATCCGTCCATACAGCCGTCCCCGATACCTGATCGAGCGGCTGTGTGTTCACAAATTGATCGTCGCAGCCCGTCACGGTCAGAACACCGATAAACAAGGCCAGACCCATCGTTCTTATGTTACGTATCATCTTGATAAAGTGGGGGTTAGAAGCGTAGCGACGCACCAAAGTTCATTACACGAGCCTGTGGGTAATATTGTCCCAGTGCGTTGTCTGTTTCGGGATCGAACGAGTCTAATTTGTTTAGAATATTGAACAGGTTTAGGCCGTTGGCATACACCCGCAGGTTGCTCAGACCCACGCGCCGACCAATGGCTTCGGGAATGGTGTAGCCGACCTCAAAGTTTTTCAACCGGATGTAGTCTGCCGACCTGAGCCAGTAGGTGTTTCCGTTCGAATAGTACTGATCGCTGCGGTTGGCAATGCGCGGGTGAACGCTGCTTGGGTTGTCAATCGTCCAGCGATTGGTATAAAACTCGCGGAGATAATTACCAATATTGCCCGACTCACCGAGGCTTACATACTGCCGCGCCCCTGCCGCGCCCTGGAACAGAATCGTCAGGTCGAAGTTTTTATAGGCCGCCGTCAGGTTCATGCCACCCTGAAACAGGGGCAGGTTCGTGCGTTCGAGCCGGTACATATCGTCGGGCGTGATTTTGCCGTCACCGTTGTAGTCTTTGTACTTCATGTCGCCGGGGCGGAGCGTCTTCACGATAGCCGAATAGTCGATCCGGTTCCCGTCGATTTCGGCCTGATCTCTAAACACCCCATCATACTCGTAAACCAGATACGAGTTCAGGGCGCGGCCCGTTGTTCGTTGCCATTCGGGGGCACCGGGGGCCTCGTCCCAGAACAGAATCCGGTTCTGTGCGTAACCGCCGTTCAGAGCGACCGAATACTTCAGCCCACCTCGTTGGCCATTATAGGTGATCTGCCCGTCGAAGCCCCGGTTGCGGAGTTTGCCGATGTTTTCGGGGGGCAGCGTCAGGCCCGTTGAGCGGGGAATTGAGGCATTGCGCGGGTACAGAATCGAGGTCCGAAGGTTATTAAAATAGTCGAACTCGAAGCTGATTTTACCGTTGAACAACTGCCCCTCCAAACCGATATTCGCGTTGTTAGCCACCTCCCACGTAATCGTCGGGTTCGGAATCCGGGCTTCCGAGAGCGTCGTCTGGGGCGCGTTGTTGATGATGTAGGTGTTGAAGCCGTAAGTAGGCAGATACTGATACGTCGCCAGATTTGTTGTATTGGGCAAATAAATCTGATCGTTGCCTAATTGCCCCCACGACCCGCGTAGCTTCAGGTAGTTGACCGCACTGACCGAGTTCTTCCAGAAGTTTTCTTCCGAAATCAGCCAGCCCGCCATAACACCGGGAAAGAAACCGTACCGCGTCGTTTCGGGAAAAATATCCGACCCATCGTACCGCCACAGGAATTCGAGCAGATACTTCTCTTTATAGTTGTAAGCTACCCGCCCGAAGTAGTTGATCCGCGCCCGGTCGTATGCTCCGCCTGTACCGTTCCGTTCGAGGTCACCCCCGGCAAACAGTTGGTCGATGGCGGGCGAGATAAAGTACCGTCGGAACGCCTGCACGTTGTCGCCCTGAATGGTTTCGCGGTTCACACCCGCCAGCAACGTAATACCATGTTGGCCGATTTTGCGCTCGTACGTGCCTACGCCCCCCAGCAGGATGTTCAACTGGGTTTCGCCATACACGTTCAGGTTAGGTTCGGCGGGGCCGCGTCGGCTGGGAACCAGGTTGGGATTACCGTTGGCATCGTTGCCGGTTCCGAGTTGATAGAGCGTCCAGGGAATTTGCCAGAGCCGACGGTTGCGCTGCCGGTTATCGATAGCCGCCGTACCACTGAATTTCAGCCCTTCAACGCCCGGAATTTTAATATCAACCTGCCCATTCGACTGGAAGTAATCCTGTTTGTCGCGGTCGTAGCCCGACAAATCAGTCGTAATGACAACCGGGTTTTCGCCGTTCTCGATGTCGGGACCGGGCAGGCCGTTGGGCCAATAGGCAGGCTGATTGGGTTTGCCGCGCATCTGCATCCGGAAAATGGCCTGTGCCGACCGTGTTGGGTAGGACCTTTGTTCCCGACGAGCCAGCAGCCCAACGGCCAAATGGATGTACTTGTTGATATTGGCATCGAGGTTAACCCGTGCATCGTACTGTTTGTAGTTCGTTGCCGAGTTTTTGTAGTAGCCATCCTGATTCTGATAGCCCAGCGAAGCCAAATATTTGAAATCTTCGGTGCCGCCCGTTACCTGTAGGTTATGCTGTTGCTGTGGCGACCACGGTTTCAAGGTCGCTGCGTACCAGTCCGTGTCGGGATACCGCCAAGGGTCGGAACCGTCATTGTATTTGGCGATGTCGGAAGGCGAATACGGGGCCGTGCGAACCGTGCCGTTGGGCCGGGTAATCGACCCCGTTGTTTTAAAGGCCTGATTGGTAGCAGCCCACTCCGAAACGGGTAACTCGTAGATGTTCAAGTCGTTGAGCATCTGCGCGTACTCGGCTGCATTCGACAATTTCGGAATAACCGTCGGTTGCGAAAAGCCCTGATTAAACGAGTACGACAATTGCGGCTTGCCAGTTTTACCCCGCTTAGTTGTAATCAGGATAACGCCGTTGGCAGCCCGCGACCCGTAGATAGCTGCCGATGCATCTTTCAACACCGAGATAGTTTCAATATCATTCGGGTTGATCCGGTCCAGACCACCAGCCCTCGCCGGAATCCCGTCAATAACGATCAGGGCATCGTTGTTGCCTATCGTGTTCGTACCCCGAATCCGAATCGCCGAACCATCGGCCCCCGGTTGTCCGCTGCGGTTCACGGCAATTACGCCCGCAAGCCGTCCGGCAATGGAGTTCGAGAGGTTCGTGGTAGGCGATTTAATCAGATCGGCTCCCTTCACCGAAACGACGGAGCCGGTTACGGTCTCCCTGCGTTGCGTACCGTAGCCCACAACGACCACTTCGTTGAGCGATTTGGTATCGGTGGCCAACGTGATGTTCACCGTCGACTGCCCTTTTATAGGCACCTCCTGTGTGGTGTAGCCAATGTACGAAAACACCAGCGTACCGTTCGGATCGGCTGCATTCAGCGAGTACGCACCGTTGGCGTCGGACACGGAGCCGGTCGTCGTACCTTTTAGCACAACACTCACACCGGGCAACCCCTGCCCCTCATCGTCAATAACTTTCCCCGAAATTTTGGTTTGGGCCATCACGCCCACCGAGCAGAACAGAATGAGGAGGAATGTGCCGAAGCCGAATCGCTTCCAGGCCTGTGTGTGGGGCAGAGTGCCCTCACGAGCGTTTCGATAAACGCTGGTAGTAAACGTAAGCAGCATAGTTGATTTGGAAAGAGATTAAACACCTATTAAAGCTCTTCCGAAAAACTGCTTACTTATTTTTGTCTAGGTTTTTGCAGGAATATTAGTATGCGGTAAAGGATGATAAAAAGGCTGCCGCATCTGCCCTTCGACAAGCTCAGGGTGACAGTCAAATTGATTCAGTTTACCTAAACAGATTCCAGATGGCGGTCACCCTGAGCTTGTCGAAGGGCAGATGCGGCAGCAACTTACACTGCTTTGTGCGAACTTTTAATCCGCCTTCACCACCGCGTGACCGCCGAACTCGTTCCGCAGAGCCGCGACCACTTTACCCGTGAAGGTGTCGTCTTGTAGCGAACGATACCGCATCATTAACGAGAGGGCAATCACGGGCGTAGGCACACCCAGGTTCATAGCCGTTTCGAGCGTCCATTTACCCTCGCCCGACGAGAACATCCGGCCTTTGATGCCGTCGAGTTTAGCGTCTTTTTTGAACGCATTTTCGGTCAGTTCCATAAGCCAGCTTCGGATCACCGAGCCGTTATTCCACATCTTGGCTACGGCCTCAAAATCGTACGGGAATGGGCTTTTTTCGAGTACTTCGAATCCTTCGGCAATCGACTGCATCATGCCGTATTCGATGCCGTTATGCACCATTTTGGTGAAGTGTCCGCTGCCCGCCGGGCCGGTGTAGAGGTAGCCATTCTCGACCGAAATCTCGCGGAACACTTCGTCCAGTTTATCAACCGATTCTTTGTCGCCCCCAACCATCGTGCAGGCCCCGTTGAGCGCACCGCTTACCCCCCCGCTCGTGCCACAATCGACGTAGGAAACGCCCTTGGTTTTGAGCATTTCGTACCGGCGCATGGTGTCCTGGTAATGCGAGTTACCCCCGTCGATCACAATGTCGCCCGCCGACAGACCCGACGCCAGCAGTTGATCCAACACCTTGTCGATGAGCGGGCCAGCCGGAATCATGAGCCAGATCACGCGTGGGTTGGGCAGCGTTTGGAACAGTTCTTCGTAGGAGCCAACGCCCCCCGCGCCTTCGCCTTTAATGAGGTCGACGAGTTCGGGGTTAATGTCGAAGCCGACTACCTCGTGTTTGTGGCGGAGCAGGTTCACCACCAAATTGTAGCCCATTTTGCCGAGGCCAACGAATCCGATTTGCATAGTTTGGAAGTTTGTTTGTGGTTTGTGCTCGTAGGCGTTTCTATCATGCTGTTTGTTTCATCCCGTTTTTGTCATCCCGACGCAGGAGGGATCTACTTGGCCAACCGTCAACTTGGGCGTCAACAGAGTAGATCCCTCCTGCGTCGGGATGACAAAAGTTCGTCGGATGACAAAAACGGGATGACAAAAGCTGCTGAACGCCCCAAATCTCAAACCAAAGGTACTGGTATAAACCAAAATTTGTGGTGGTCCTTCACGGCATAACAACTTAAAAGTTGTAATTTAGTTGCCGTTACCAACTGTCTTTGCGACGTATGAAAACGCTTCTTTACCTCATATTCGGTGTTTTAGTTGTGAGTGCCTGTCGGTTCACTCGCCCCGTGACAGGCCCAGCCACACCCGTTGACGAGGCCGAATACTACGCGCCCGGCCCCACCAGTGCCGAAGTAATCAGCAGCCGCAAACTGCTCCCCGACCCTATCAACGGTCTCGGCAAAACTAACGACCCGGCCATTCGCCTGACCGACATTCGGCAGACACCAAGTTACACGGTGCTGTACGTAACGTTTTCCCACGGGGGCGACCCGCGCAGTTCCGACTATAGCTATACCTCATCGGCAAGCGAAATTTCGATCAAGCCCAAGTCTGTGCTGGTTCCGCACGATAGTAAAGACACCTACAAACTGGTGAAAGCCACTGGCATCCCGCTTTCGCCCAATTCGCGCGAGGTTCGGGGCAATGAACGCGTTACGTTTGTACTGTATTTCGAGCGGCTCCCCGACTCAGTGGATCAATTTGCCATGTTCGAGTGTAAAAGCTCTTGGATGGAAACCTGCTGGAATATTACGGGGATGCGGCTCACGTCCGAAAAAAAATTGTAACGTTGCACGCACAAACTACTATCAATGCATCGCATTCTGTACATTGTCCGTCATGCCAAAGCCGAAGACCACAGCGCGTTTGGCCGCGACCACGACCGTGACCTAACGCCCGACGGCATTATTGCAGCCGCCCGGGTGGGCCGCAACCTGCACGAGCGCAACGTTCGGCCCGATCAACTCATCAGTAGCACCGCCAACCGCGCCCGCGACACCGCCAAGGTGATGGCCGAACAACTCGGCATCGACAGCGACGCTATTATCCTCGACGAAAAGCTATTCGACGGGGGGCCACGCGCCTACATGGCCGCCGTGAACGCCCTCCCCGAATCGGTCCAGTCGGTTATGATTGTGGGGCATAATCCCGACGTGTCGTATTTCTCGGAATACCTTACCCATCAGTCGGTTGGGTCTATGAGCAAGGGAGCCGTGATCGAAATCAAGTTCGAGAATCTCCGCTGGGCCGACGTATCGGGGCGCACCGGCAACCTCGGATTTCAAGTATCACCAAAAGGATTGACTTAGACGTTAGATACTGGACATCGGACAAAAGGCTATCCAACGTCCAGTGTCCAACCGCTTCGGCGGACCGATCCAACATCCTTATTATGAATCGCAACCGCCGACTGTTTGTTATCATTTTTATTGCCTTCGTACTGGTGGTTATCCTGATCACCGTCGATATGGCCCGGCGCACCACCGCCCCGTGGAACCGGCGTAAGCAGCTCGAACGCGCCCTGCCACCCAGCGAGACCCAATCGGCCCCGGTTGATGGGACAGCTATCGACACAACGGGGCTAGATACACTGCGTTAATATTCACCAGGTTATAAACTGGTAGAACCCGCCCCCGGCCCCCTTTCTGAGCGTATGAAACCGCTCGTAACAGTACTCGCCGGGGGCCTTTTGTTTGCCCAAACACTGCTCGCTCAACCCAACCCGGCCCGCCCCGATCTGCGGCAGGGAGCTTATTTTCCAGAGGCCGAAGCCGCCCAACGACTGGCCGACACGGCCAAGACCTACGCCACCCGGCAAGACTGGGAGAAACGAACCGCTCTGATCCGGGCCGGTATCCGGGCGGGGATGGAGTTACCCGAAAAACCGCAGTTTGCGCCCTTGCAACCCATGCGGCATAGTGCGCGGCAGATGAAGGGCTACGTGGTCGAAAATGTGGCTTTCGAGAGCCTGCCGGGCATTTTCGTGACAGGTAACCTATATTACCCAACCGATTTGACCGGTCGCCAACCCGCCATTTTGTGTCCGCATGGCCACTCTCCTTCTGGCGAGGGTCGTAAACTCGAAACGGCTCAACAACGATGCGCCACACTCGCCCGCATGGGGGCTGTGGTGTTTGCCTACGATATGATTGGCTACGGCGATATGACTCAATGCGACCACAAACTTCCGAAAGCCCTGAAACTCCAAACGCTCAACAGCATCCGTGCGCTCGACTTTCTGTTGAGCCTGCCCAACGTCGATCCTAAGCGGGTGGCCGTTACGGGCGAGTCGGGCGGGGGGACACAGACGTTTTTGCTGACGGCTCTCGACCCGCGCGTGACGGTGTCGGTGCCGGTCGTGATGGTATCGGCCCACTTTTTCGGGGGCTGCACGTGCGAGAGCGGTATGTCCATTCATAAACGCACCACCCACGAAACCAACAACGCCGAGTTAGCCGCGTTGGCCGCACCGAGGCCCATGCTAATGCTGTCTGATGGCAAAGACTGGACCCACAACACGCCCTCGGTCGAGTTTCCGTATGTGCAGGGTGTGTATGGGCTTTACAATGCCAAAGATAAAGTCGCTAACGTGCATTTGGCGGGCGAGGGGCACGATTATGGGCCGAGTAAACGTACCGCAGCTTACCGGTTTTTGGCCCAGCACCTCGGCCTCGATTTGGGTAAAGTGCTGAAAGACGGAAACCCGGACGAGTCGCCAAATACGATACTCGACCGCGACGCCCTGCGCGTGTTCACGCCCGAGCATCCTCGGCCTGCGCGGGCTGTTCAGGGTAATGAGGTCGTTTCGGCGTTGATTGATAACTAGTAATTGCTGACGCGTCAGCAACACACGCATCTGCCTTTTTGTGGCTATAACCGAACTATTGCGCCCGCTATTTCCTTATTTTTGCAACCACACTTCTTTAAACAAACGCCGGTCCGTCATCCGGCATTTGTTTTTTTAGGATAGTATATCAAATCTATAGACAATTACCCTTATGTCTATTGCCTTTTCCACTACCGTGAGTCAGGCGGCTCAACGTGACATTCTGGACCTCCAGAAAAAGATCAGCGGCTTCACAAGCGGCCAACTAACCGACGAGCAGTTTCGGAAGTTTCGCTTGGCGCGGGGGGTGTATGGTCAGCGGCAGGCGGGCGTGCAAATGATCCGCATCAAACTGCCCTACGGACGCATCACCACCGATCAACTCATCCGCATCGCCGACGTGTCGGACAGGTACGCGACGGGCAACCTGCACGCAACCACCCGGCAGGATATTCAACTCCACTTTGTCAAACTGGCCGATTCGCCCCAGCTCTGGGCCGACCTCGAAGACGCGGGTATCACGCTCAAAGAAGCCTGTGGCAACACCGTTCGGAACGTGACCGGCTCGGCCCGCGCGGGCGTCGACCCCGACGAGTTGTTCGATATTTCGCCCTATGCCCATGCCATTTTCGAGTACTTTTTGCGCAACCCGATTTGCCAGGAAATGGGCCGGAAGTTCAAGATCGCGGTGTCGTCGTCGGAGAAGGATTCGGCTTACGGGTACATGCACGACATTGGGTTGATTCCACGGATTCAGGCCGGTGTTCGGGGCTTTAAAGTACTCCTGGGCGGTGGTCTGGGTGCGCAGCCGTTTGCGGCCCAAACGGTTTCTGAATTTATTGAGGAAGAGCGCGTTATTCCGTTCATCGAGGCCGTAATCCGGGTGTTCGACCGCTATGGTGAGCGTACCAAACGGCACAAAGCCCGCATGAAGTACCTCCTCAACGACATCGGTCTGGAAGAGTTTCAGAATAGAATTGCGGAGGAGTGGACGGCTCTTCGGGTTAAAACGTTTCAAGTTTCATTGCCTTCGGCGTTTCAGGTTTCAGCCGATGAAACGGCGCAGCCATTGAAACAGCCAAGCAATGAAACGGCGGAGCCATTGAAACCTGAAACGACCCAGTCATTGAAACCTGAAACGGCAACGCCATTGAAACTCGAAACCTGGCTCCGCACCAACGTTTTCGAGCAGAAGCAGGCCGGTTGGTACGCGGTGCAGTTGCGGGTGCAGGTGGGCGACATGTCGTCGGATACGGCGCGGGCCTTGGCCGGATTGGTAAAGCAATATGCCGCCGACGACATTCGGGTGACGGTGAATCAGGGCTACCTGCTGCGGTTTGTGCGGCCCGAGAACCTGCCCGCCCTATTCGACGGCCTCGACGCGCTGGGCCTGGCAACGCCCGGTTTCGACACCACCGCCGACATTACAACCTGCCCCGGCACGGACACCTGTAACCTCGCTATTTCGAGCAGTTACGGCATCACGCGGGCACTCGAAACCCTGATGCACGCGGAGTTTCCCGACATCGTGTATAACAACGATATCAAGATCAAAATCAGCGGCTGTATGAACGGCTGCGGGCAACACTCAGTAGCCAACATTGGCTTCCACGGCTCGTCTATGAAGAACGGGGCCGCCGTAATGCCCGCCTTGCAGGTGCTGCTGGGGGGTGGTTTTAACGGAGCGGGCGAAGGGCAAATCGGTGATAAAGTCGTGAAGATTCCGACCAAACGTGGCCCCGACGCCCTGCGCCTTTTACTCCGCGATTATGATACCAATGCTTTCGAGGGTGAGTACTTTAACGATTATTATGGGCGACAAGGCAAGAACTATTTCTACAGTCTACTAAAACCCCTTGCCGACCTGAAACTCGTTACCGCCGACGACTTTATCGACTGGGACCATACCGACCAATATGCTACCGAAGTGGGCGTGGGCGAGTGTGCGGGCGTGATGATTGACCTCGTGGCAACGACCCTCGACGAAGCCACCGAAAAGCTTACCTGGGCACGCGAAGCACAAGCCGAAAGCCGCCCGGCCGATGCCATTTACCACGCCTACAACGTGTTCATTACGGGTGCCAAAGCCGCCCTGATGACCCGCGACGTAAACACCAACACGCAGCACGGCATCGTGTCGGACTTCGACCGGGTGTTCAACGGCGAATCGGGTTTCCACGGGCAGGAGGGGCAGTTCAAGACGTTGGTGTTTGGCATCAACAAAAACGAACCTTCCGAGGCCTACGCCAACGAATTTGTTGCCCAGTCCGAAGCGTTCCTACACGCCGTTCAGGCCTATCGCGAACGCCAGATTCAGCTTGAGGGTATGCCCCAATTGCACGAGTTGGTACAGGCGCAAGACAGCTAATTTCTACTAGCAGTGAGCAGTAGCAGTGGGCAGTTTTACTGCGGAGTCTGCTGCCCACTGCTACTGTCTACTGCTACTCATTCTATGAAGTTAACCCTAATCGGTGCTGGTCCGGGCGACCCGGAATTGATTACCCTGAAGGCCGTTCGGGCATTGGGCGAGGCCGACGTGGTCATGTACGACGCGTTGGTGGCCCGCGAGCTGCTCGACTACTGCCGCCCCGACGCGTTGCTCGTGTATGTGGGTAAGCGCAAGGGGGCGTATTCGTGTACGCAGGAGGAGATCAACCCGCTCATTGTGCATTACGCCCAACAGTACGGCCACGTGGTTCGGCTCAAAGGGGGCGACCCGTTTGTGTTTGGGCGCGGCTACGAAGAGGCCGAATATGCCCGTCAACACGGTCTGGAAGTGGACCTGATACCCGGTATATCGAGCAGTTATGCCGTTCCGGCGATGGCGGGTGTACCGCTCACGAGCCGGGGCGTGTCGGAGAGTTTTTGGGTCGTAACGGGCACCACAAAAGACGGTGAACTATCCAACGATTTACAGTTGGCAGCCCAGTCGACCGCTACGGTGGTGATTTTGATGGGTATTCACCAGTTGCCCAAAATTGCCGGGTTGTTTGCGGGTGTTGGTAAGGCCGACCTACCCGTGGCCATTATCCAGAACGGCACCACCCTCGACGAGCGCGTGGTGTTCGGGCGCGTATCGGATATTGTTGAGCGCGTTGAGCAAGAGGGCATTAGCAACCCAGCCGTTATTGTGGTTGGCGAGGTTGTGGGGTTGAGGGCGAACGCATCAGCGACACCCTTCGTCGGCAGTCAATTGAGACCATCCACAATTTCAACGAATACCAGCACAAGAAGTTAGTGTTCCCGCTCGCCGTTTTTGGATAATCTGCTGAGTAGATTGACCTTCTTTATCGGGTGCATTTCAATCTTGTGCGTTGTTGGCCTTACGGCCATGCCGGAAGATACCGTAGCGACGGACCGCCGGCATTACAAAAGTCGCTTCTCCATGTAATGCCGGATATTTTCCGGCATAGCCGTAAGGCCAATAGAGGTTGCTCTAAGTGGCGACGGTTGGGCAAAACACAAGATTGAAATGCACCCGTCTTTATCTAACTCCCAATGCTGATTTGGATACTCGTAAGGGGAGTTTAAAATAGGGTGTTCAAGGAAAGGATTCGACATTGCACGAGAAAACGAAAGAAGGCGAAAACCCGATGCGAGGTTTAGAGTAACCTAATTTCGTACGCTATTTTTATCTATATCATCCCGTTTCAGGTCAACATGTCTAATAGCTCATCCGGTGTAACCACGGCGATGCCTGGAAAGGGACGTTGCTTAACAGCCTCGAAGTGACTATCGTATGTAATAATATAATCGGCACTGCCCATCAATCCGGCATCAACAAACTTATTGTCGTCAATATCAATTTCAATGATGCCCCAGGTAAACGGCGTATCAGTACGAACAACGCCGGGCTGTTTAAGTAGAAATTCAAGAAAATTATTGGCAACCAGCGCGTTTGTTTTCCGCGTTAGAATCTCCTCGTATTCCAGTAAAATGGCTGTGCTGACTACGAGTTCAATGTTTCCTTTAGCCAGTGCATCAATGATTGGCCTAAAACGAGAGACCTTTGGAAGAGCAGCCAGAAGGACATTTGTATCCAAAACAATCCTCATGGCTGGGACAGATATGGGACGCGGTCATGGCCTTTTGCCCAAGTCTCGATGGTTTCGTCATTCCAACCCCGTTCTTGCCAAAGCCTGTCCATCTCTGCATCAGCCTTGTCCAGAAAGTATTTTGATAAAAGCTGCCGAATTTCATCCAACTGCTCATTGGGTAATGAGTATGAAAACGTTTGCAATAGCTCGACTTGCAAATTGGTCAGTTTGACAGGAGCACTCATGGCATGTTTCTTTTTGTAAAAATAACGTATTTATGACCCAATCACTATACTAAGAAGGCTATTTCCAACCGCTCCGACGTACACGGCCTCGCGTTTCACGGAACCGGATCGTAGCCGTGCCCACCCCAGGGGTGGCAGCGGCCTATGCGTTTCAGGCCCATCAGGCCACCTCGCCATGCCCCATGCTTCTGTACGGCCTCGACCATATACTGCGAGCAGGTAGGCGTATAGCGGCAGGCGTTGGGCAAAAACGGCGAAACCGCCCCCTGATACAGCCGGACCAATCCAATTATAATAGACTTCATCGTTAGGGTTTCGGGTTTCAAAACTACGTTGTTTCAAGTTTCAGGGCTACGCCGTTTCAGGTTTCACAAAACATCAGGAATCTTGAAACCTGAAACAGCGTAGCCTTGAAACCCGAAACCATTATATTTGCTCGTTATCAAAACCGAATTGGCTCCGAAAACAATCCGTTATGCTTCAATACATTATTTGGGACGTCAATCCCGAAATTTTTAGTGTCGGTCCCCTCTCTATCCGCTGGTACGGTCTGCTGTTCGCATCGGGTTTCCTGATCGGAATGCAGATCATGACGCACATCTTCAAAAAAGAGAAAAAACCCGTTGAAGACACCGACACCCTGCTGATTTATATGGTTATCTCGACGGTGTTGGGCGCGCGCCTGGGCCACTTCATTTTTTACGAACCAGAATCCTTTTTGCAGAACCCGTTGCAGGTAATTCTGCCCCCGTTTGCGGGCTTAGCAAGTCACGGGGCTACTATCGGTATCCTGTTCGCATTGTGGCTTTACTCGCGCCGGGAGTCGAGCCGCAAAACCGGCCAAACGTTTTTGTGGGTTACGGACCGGATCGTGATTGTGGTCGCGTTGGCCGGCGCATTTATCCGGCTCGGTAACCTGATGAACTCTGAGATTATCGGTCGCCCCACTGACTTGCCCTGGGGCTTCATGTTTATGAACGCCGACTACCGGGGTCTTACCGAGCCGTTCAAAGTACCGCGTCACCCGGCTCAGTTATACGAGTCGCTGGCGTGTTTGGTCTTGTTTTTTCTCCTGCTTTGGATCTGGAATAAGCTCAGGGAGCGCACTCCACGCGGCATGTTGCTCGGTATTTTCCTGATTTGGGTGTTCGGTTTGCGGTTCCTGTTCGAGTACGTGAAGGAGAATCAGGTAGCTTTCGAGAACAACCTGTTCCTCAACATGGGGCAGATTCTGAGCATACCGGCCGTGTTGATGGGCGTGTATTTCCTCATCCGCTCCCGGCAACACCGGCCCATAAGCGCGTAAAGGTTTTTTTAGACACGGATATTTTTTGTCATCCCGACGCAGGAGGGATCTAGTTCAATTACGCTCAATTTGAGAATATCAGAATTAGATTCCTTCTGCGTCGGAATGACAAAAGAATCTCTGTGTAACTCCGTGCATCTTGGTGGTCCTCCCGCTCCGGCGTACCGGTGTCTAAAAACTTAACCCCGCAAAAAACTTGACCCTTTCAGATAGGTGGGGTCGGGGGAGTAGATGAATAGGCAGGTACCCCCCTGAATGGCGTTGATAATGGGCGTGCAGATGGCGTTCGGGACGGCGGGGCATCCCTGACTCCAACCCAGCCGCCCCCGCAGGCGGATGGTATCTTCGCTCACGTAGTCGGCCCCGTGGAACACGATGGTCCGGTCGAAAGCATTATTGTTGAAGCCCGGTTCCAGTCCCTTGAGCTTGAGCGACAGGCCGTGTTTGCCCCGGTAAGCCCCCATTGTCTTATAAAACCCCAGGCTGGAGCGGTTCGACGATACCTCGTTCGAAAAATGCCGGGGCACCCGGTCGCCGGAGTTCCGGCCATGCGCCACGTACGTATTGAACAAGAGTTTTTGTTTTTCTAAATCAATGACATACAGCCGTTTGTTTGTCGACGGCTGACTCATGTCGGCTATGGAGATCACGGCAGGACGCTTCTCCATACGCTCGATTCCCACCAGCGCGTATTCAAACGCCAATCGGGAGAGGCCCACTTTCGACAAGCGTAATTGATCGTAGAGCGACGACCACGTAGCCGTGCGGGGTTTTAATGGGGTATGCCCGTGGGTTACCAAACCACAACAAAGTAGGGTAAGTAAAGCAATCTGTTTCACGGTGGTGCTGGGGCGGGTTAGCGGTCCAAAACGGTTACGCAAGATAGCCAAACGAAACACAATAATGGCTATTTGCCTGTCGTAGCGGTCGGTTTATTCCCATCGGCGGCCCGGTGGATGGCCTTGCGAACGCGGGCGTAGGTTCCGCACCGGCACAGGTTGCCCTGCATGGCCGCGTCGATGTCGGCATCGGTCGGGTTGGGCTTGCTTTTGAGCAGGGCAACGGCGGTCATAATCTGCCCCGACTGGCAATACCCACATTGCGGCACTTGCTCCTCAATCCAGGCTTGCTGAACCGGGTGCAGGTTGGCCTCGGTGCCAATGCCCTCGATGGTCGTGATTTTCTTATTCGCCACCGTCGAGACGGGCGTCACACACGAGCGGGTTGGCGCGCCGTTCACGTGAACCGTGCAGGCTCCACACTGGGCCATGCCACACCCGAATTTGGTTCCTTTCAGGCCCACCACATCCCGAATGGCCCACAGCAGGGGCATTTGTGGGTCGGTGTTCAGCGTGTGCTTTTTGCCGTTGATAGTAAGCGCGATAGTTGCCATGATTCTGGGACGTTTTCGATCTTGTAAAGTTATGCATAGAGATGACATCTTGTTTGAAAAGATGTCATCTCTATAGCACATGCACACGCCTACGTTCACCCTATCGAACAATCACAACGCGCTCTACCAGCCGCTTCGTGGTTGTTTGCCATTGCACGAGGTAGGTGCCTGCAGGCAGTCGGCTCAAATCGGGTGTGTAGGTGTTGAGACCGGGTTGAGCCGCCACGGCCAGGCTGTACACGACCATTCCCGACGGACTTAGCACCGACAGTGTGGCTTCCTGCGCCGTGTCCGTCAGCACCTCCACGCGCACGGGGCCATCGGATGGGTTCGGGCTGATAGTCATCCGGCCCTCCACGGGCACTTCGGGCGATGCGGCCACACGAGCGGCTGCGTTGGGCATTTCGATGCGTACGTTGTCGAAATGGACCAGATTCGGGCCGAAGGTGGGCATGTTCAACACGATGCGTTTGATGCGGGCGGGGTTGCCCAGTTGTGGCATCGTGAGCGTGACCTCCTGCCAGACGTTCGGGGTGGGCGTTAGGTTCACCGTTGTCCCGGCCTGACTGTCGTTTTCGGCGTAGACGGTCACGGCCAACGTCTTGTTGGTGGTCGCGTAGAGCCAGAACTTGAGCGTCATTTGGGGCGTCGTGAGCAGGTGCGTCTTGCGGAAGATCGACCAACCACCCCAGCCATCGAACGTCAGGGCAGCGGCTTTCTGCCCCACTTTCACGGGGCTGGTGCTGCCATAATTCCGCACAACGCCCCACGACCAATCATCCCAACCAGCCGAGTTGAACGCTTCATCATAAATCATCTCGGCAGCCGCCGAACCGGGGCAGTACGTGGTTGATGCACTCACCGGAACGCTCGTAATCAGCGCGTTGCCAGCCGCGTCTTTAGGGCTTGTGGTCGTCACGTTGCTCGCCGTAACACCGAATGACCCTTCGAGCCGGAGGTTGTCCACGTAAATCAGATTCGCGCCTGCCTCCTGCGACTGAAGCGTGAGTCGCTTGATTTTCGCCGGATTGCCCAGTTGCACCATCGTAATCACCACCTCTTGCCACACGTTTGGGGTGGGTTGGAACGAGACAAACGGACTCTGCCCACTGTCGTTCTCGGAGTTTGTACACACACCAATGGTTTTGTTCGTTGTGGCGAAAATCCAGAACCGGAGCGTGGTCTGTGGCGTCGGAATGAAGTGGGTGTTGCGGGTGATGGGCCTTGATCGACTTTTGCCCCATCTTCACCGGATTAGCGTTATCGGGGTTGTCGGTTGCGTTCCACGACCATTTCTGAAGCAAGTTGCGGTAAGCATCGCCGTAGATAATCAGGTCGTTCGGGCTGGGGGCGGGTGTGGTTACGGCCACGGCATTGCTAGCCCCGGAGCGGTTGGCCGAGAAGTCGATAGCCCGCACCGTGAACGTGTAGCTCGTAGCGGGCGACAGCGTTTCGATGTTCATGGATGTCTCCGGCGTTTCGGCAATCTTGGCGCCGTTCTGGTAAATCTCGTAGGCCGTCACCGCCCGGTTATCCACCGAACCGTTCCAGGTCAGCTTCACCGAATAAGGCGACAAATCCGACGCCACCAGATTTGTGGGTGTGGTGGGCGGCTCGGTATCGGTGGGATCCGACGTGGGCACCATCAACCGACTCAGCAAGTTGATGTAAGCCGCCTGATTGTAGATCGCCACTTCGGTGATCTCCCACGAGTTTTCGGGGAAGCCGCCGTTCCAGTCTTTGTAGCGTTTCTGCAACGGTTCACTTTTCAGGTATGTGTGCGTGCCGGTGTAGTACAACAAATTCTGCGGTCCGCAGGTCAGATAGCCCGGCACCGGCCCCTTGGGCGAGGTCAGGGCATTGTCGTAGGGCGTCCCATCGGCAAACCAGACGTGATAAATCTCGTTCTGTGAATCTTCGGCCCCGTAGGCGTACATGTTCGAGAGCATCACCTTGCCTTGCGCGTTCACCCCATGAAACCAGTGCAAATACGAAGCGGCCACGTCCCGATACAACGCCTTGTTCGAGCTGTTCACGTTGAACGACACAAAGTCGAGGTTGGCTGCACCCGCGTTAGCCCGTACCTGCGAGCTACCCCAGTGGTATTGCGCGTCGGGCATGTAGGCACGGTAGAGGTCGGTTTTAGCGGTATAATCGTTGACCGAAAGGGTACCATTCTGCTGGCTTTTCATGGCCCGAATGGCCGCCGATACCGAAGGCGTTGCCGCCGGGTTAGCCGCATACCGAAGCAGAGCAATGTGGGCGTGGTTGCCGTATGGCCCCCACCATTGATTCGCCATCAGGTCGGTCTGGGCATAGTTGTTCTCCACATACGTCTTGTATTCTGCCTTGCCGGTGGCCTCGAACAGGTAGATAGCCGCAATCAGGGCCGACTGTTTCTGGATGTTGGCCGGTTTGTCGGCATCGCCCGCCCGGATGTCGCCGTCGTCGCAATCGGTCTGGAAACTAGTGAAGCCGTTGGTCGTTGTGCGGGCGCGGGCAAAGGCCCGTTCGGCGCGGGCGGTCATGTCGGCTGCGTAGGTCTGTAGGGCCGGGATGGTCCGGTACACAGCCCCCGCCGTGGCAAACATAGCCGCCCCCGACAGCGTGGAGGCCGTACACTCGGGCAAATAGTAGCGCGGGCGACGGTCCGCGGAGGGTGGCGGTCCGTCGTTACGGTTGCTCTCGTTGTAGTTGTCGACGCCCACTTTCAGAAACAGCCCGCCCGTGCCGGTGGCATCCTGCATCCGGCGTAGCCAGTCGAGTTCCCATTTTACCTCGTCTAACACGTCGGGGAGGCCATTGCCCGATTCGGGGATGTTCAGGTTATCGCCAAACGCCGACGGGTTCAGGCGGTACGATTCGAGCAGCAGCCCCACCGGCTCCTCGGCAAAGGTCACGTATTTGTTCATGTCGCCCGCGTCCATCCAGCCGCCGTGCAGGTCTTTGGCCGTGCTGAGGTCGCCCTTGGCGTATCGGCTCGTGGCCTGCCGGTCCTGCAACGGCCCTTCGTGCGTGGCCGCGTCGGTCCACTTGGGGTCGGCGTAGGGCGTTTGCTTGGCGAAGTTGATGCGCTGATAATAGAACGTCCGCAGGGCGGCTTTCAACACCTCGGCATACACGTTGTCGCCGATCTCGAACCGGTACGAACCTACGTTATTACCCACATCGAACAAGTAATACGACCCCGGCGTGTTGACCGTCGAGAAATCGAACCACCAGCCTTTGTCGCCCGACGTTTGCTGCGTTACGCCCTCTTTCCAGGACTGAATGGTGCCCGCAAACACCACTGCATCGTCGGCCCAACGCCGTACCTGGTACTGGTTGGCCCCGGTGCTGGGCGTGAAGTGGGTATTGGCGTTACTGCCCACCTGCGGATCGACGATCACCGCCACTTTGCGGGCATTTTGCAGATACCCAAATTGATCGACCCGGATAAACCCGGTCGTGCTGGGGGTAGCGGCCCATGCCCCGTACAGGGTCAGTAGCCAAACCAGCGTCCATGTGATTTGTTGTTTTACGTACTTCATAAAAATAGGTAGGCCCGCGCCCCAACGGGCGTTTTTTGGTGAATGATGCTCTTCTGAGGCCAAAAAGCAGGACAAACCTATGCCGACCTCATCATCCAACCCGGCACAGGATGGATGAACCGTCACAAACGCGGGATGAGTCGGATACCTGAACCCATTGCGAGGCTGCGTCTCTCCAAACGAAGCCGTACCTTTGCGGCTGAATACGACCAAATGATATGTTGACTGCTACCCAACCACGCCCGACGCTCTACACGCTGCCATTTTGGTTGCTGTGTTTGAGTAATTTCCTGTTTTCGGCGAGTTTCTCGATGATGATTCCCGAACTTCCGGCCTACCTCGAAGGTATGGGTGGGCGCGAGTACGTGGGTCTTATAATCGCCTTTTTTACGCTCACGGCGGGACTTTCGCGGCCTTTTAGCGGCAAACTCACCGACCGAATTGGGCGCGTGCCAGTGATGGCGTTTGGGTCGGTCGTATGTTTCGTGTGCGGGTTCATGTACCCCCTCGCGCTCTCGGTCTGGGGCTTTTTGTTGCTTCGTTTGATCCACGGGTTCTCGACGGGCACCAAGCCCACCGCCACAGCCGCCTACGTGGCCGACGTTGTCCCCGCCGACCGTCGGGGCGAGGCAATGGGCGCGTTGGGCTTGTTTACGGCCACGGGTATGTCGCTCGGCCCCGCCATTGGTAGCGGCTTGGCTGAGTCATTTTCGCTCAACGTGATGTTTTATGTCTCGTCGGTTTTCGCCTTGTTGTCGATCCTGATCCTGCTCCGAATGCCCGAAACCCTCCACGACCGCGAGCCGTTCCGCTTTGGCCTGCTCAAGCTGAAAACCGACGAGTTGTTCGACCGTAACGCCCGGTGGCCATTCTGGATTCTGTTGTTGCTCTCGTTCTCGTCGGGGGCCGTGCTGACGGTGGTTCCGGCCCTGAGTGTGCAATTGGGCGTCACGAACAAGGGGCTGTTTTTCACGGTCTACACGGTGGCATCGCTGTTGGTGCGTATCTTTTTCTCCCGCACCTCCGACGTGTATGGGCGCGTGCCGGTCCTGCTCGTATCCTCAGTGGTGCTGGCTCTGGGCATGGCGATGCTGGTGATGGCGGGCACCGATGGCCCAAACACAATGCTCTGGTTCTGGGCGGGTTGCGTGACGTTTGGGCTATCGTGGGGCATGAATTCGCCCACCGTGCAGGCCTGGACAGCCGACCTCAGCGACGAGCACACGCGGGGCCGCGCGATGGCGACCATGTACATTGCTCTCGAAGCGGGGATCGGCATTGGGGCCGTCTGCGCGGGGTGGCTCTACAACCACATGGCCGGGGGCACACAGGCGGCTTTCTCGGCATCGGCCCTGTTCGCGGTGGTCTCGGCGGTGGCGTTGGTGACACAAAAAAGACGCATACCTTCTTAAACGTTTGTGTTGGCAATCAGTCGAAAGCCCATACGCTATTCACTTTTTTATGCGCCTGCTCGCCTACTTCCCCATCTGCCTACTCGCCACAGCCTGCCAAAAGCCGGTTTCAGAACCGGCTCCCGTCACGGGTTCGTCGTACTACTACCCTCCCCAAACGGGTGATGCCTGGGAAACAGTTAGCCCGGCTCAATTGAACTGGAACACCGCCAAACTGAACGACGCGATTGCCTACGCGCAACAGCGCAACACGTACGGACTCATTATCCTGCACAAGGGTCGTATCGTTATCGAAAATTATTGGAACAACTGGACGGCAACAACCCGATACCCCATCGCGTCGGCGGGGAAGAGCGTAGCGGCCACGCTCGTTGGCATCGCCCAAACCGAAAAGAAGCTCTCCATCAACGACCGAACCTCGACACACCTCGGCGTGGGTTGGACATCGGCTCCGCTGGCCAAAGAGAATCTAATCACCATTCGCCATCAGATTACCATGACCACCGGGCTTGACGAACTAGGCGGCCCCGAAAACTGCACCAGGCCCGAATGCCTGACCTACAAAGCCGACGCCGGAACCCGCTGGTACTATTATAATTCGCCCTACCGACTGGTGCTGGATGTGCTGGAATCCGCCACAAAACAGTCGATCCACGAGTACACCAAGTCCCGACTGGCTGACCGCATTGGTATGAAGAATTTCACCTGGGTCAATTACATCCTGTGGCTCAACACCCGCGACATGGCCCGGTTTGGCTTGCTAACCCTGAGCAAAGGACAGTGGAATAATCAACCGATTCTGACGGACGACGCTTACTTCAAGGCCATGACTACCCCGTCGAACCCCTTCAACAAGTCGTACGGCTATTTGTGGTGGCTCAACGGGCAGGACAGTTTCATGGTCCCCACCCTGACCCGCGTGATCCCCGGCGCGTTGGCCCCCTCGGCCCCACCCGACATGATCTCAGCCCTGGGCGCGGGCGACAAAAAAATCTACGTCGTCCCCAGCCTCGACCTGGTCGTGGTCCGCCACGGCGACGATACCGGCGCGGCCCTCCTTGGTCCATCCTCCTTCGATGAGGGGTTCTGGGCGTTGCTGAAACAGGCGATGCCTTGATGAATCGTGCCGTCCATCGAACCCACAAACCTCCCCCTTATCAAGGCTTGTTACAAAAGAGTTTATCTTTGAGTGCTCTTAAAGCGTATTTTCTTGCAACCTCAAAGAGCTTGAAATGTCCGGCAAAACCCCAGTCAACATACCGTTGTATCGAATTGTGCATTGGCAGAATGTGGAGCATATTTTGCATCATGGGCTTTGCTGTGTGGGGCATCCTGAGGCTAACCCCACTTTCATTAATATTGGACATCAGCAACTCATAACCGACAGGCACACGCACCCAATTACTCAACTGCCGGACGCGGGTAATTTGGGTGAGTACGTTCCTTTTTACTTTGGCCCGTTCTCGCCCATGCTCCTGATGATTAAAAACGGCACCCCACCCGTTCAAAAGCGTCCACAGGAGGACATCGTGTACATTATTAGCTCGGTAAAAACGATCAAAGACGCCGGACTCGAATACTGTTTTACGGATCGACAGGCGAAACGAAAACTAGCAGGATTCTACAGGGATGATGAAAAGTTTGAAAAGATAGATTGGGAAGTTGTTGGATTACAGCAATGGCACAATACGCGTGACTATCAAGATCGAATGGAACGCAAACAGGCCGAGTTTCTAATCAGGCATCATGTGCCAGTATCTTGTATCAACTGGCTGGGGGTACGGAACGAGGAGCGAAAACGTTATTTTGAAGAGATGATTGCCCGTTTAGGTCTAACTATTCAGGTATTTTTAGACGCTAAAAATCAACTGTACTATCCATGATCCGCTACACCCAAGGTAATTTGCTGAATGCGCCTACGGAAGCCTTAGTCAACACCGTCAACACGGTTGGCGTTATGGGGAAGGGCATTGCATTGCAGTTTAAAGAAACATATCCTAAAAACTATGCCTTGTACCGGGCTGCCTGCAAAGCAGGTGCGTTTAAGACGGGCGAGGTTCTAGCCGTGCAGGATGAGACCGCAACGGGTCAGAAATGGATTATCAACTTCCCAACTAAAGAGCACTGGAAGGGCCGTTCAGAGTATGAATACATTGAGTCTGGCCTGAAAGCCCTTAGAGCAAAACTAGTTGAACTCGCCGTTAACAGCGTAGCCCTGCCGCCGTTGGGCTGTGGCAACGGCGGTCTTGATTGGGAAGTTGTAAAGCCTATGATTGAGGCTCACCTGGGCGATTTAGCTATCGATATTCTTCTGTTTGAACCGAACGAAGTCATTAAGGCTGCGCTTCAGCAAGAAAATGCCCCAAAGGAAGTAAAGCTGACCCCTGCCCGCGCCATGTTGCTATACAGCCTGTTTGCCTACGAAAATCAGGGCGAGCAAAGCAGCCTATTTGTCGCCAACAAGCTGGCCTACTTCCTACAACGCATTGGTGAAAAGTTGCGATTGACGTTTGAACCCCACTTCTACGGCCCATATTCCGTACAGGTAGGTCATGTTTTGTATAACCTCAACGGCGTGTACCTGAATGGAATGGAGCAGAATCAGGCAGGTCCATTTGATCCACTGTACCTAAACTACCAGAAGTGGGATGAAGTAAAAGAATATGTGAACCGGGAACTCTCGGCCATGCAACGGGAGCGTCTGGAGAAGTTGCTTCGTCTGATCAACGGGTTCGAGTCGGCCTTTTCGCTGGAACTGCTCGCTACGGTCGATTACCTGATGAAAGAGCGCGGGGAGTCAACGCCCAAAGAAGACGTTCGGAAACAGATCGAAGACTGGTCGTCGCGCAAAACCAAGCTGTTTCGCACCGAATACATCGAAATCGCGCAAAGTCATCTTGGTGCCTACGCTAACGCCTTACTCGAAGTTTATTGACTAGCACTCGTCTTCTTCTTGCACCTTTACTGCATCAATAGAAATAAGTGCCCCCCATCGAACCCGCCATTCTCCCCCTCGTCGATGCCCTGAATGCAACGGGCCTGGTCCGCACATTCTCCAGTTGCGAAGGACATTTCGACCCATCGGAACAAACGCTGGTTGACCGGAACCACGCGTATGTGCGCTTTGTGCCCGCCGAGGGAATTACAACCGAGCAGGTTGAAGCCGCGTTGGGCAGGTGGCTGATGGCCTACAAAAAAAAGCACGGACTGATGCCCGTGCGCGTGGTTGGCTACAAACTCTTTACGCCCGTTGACGATGAGATCGACGTGACGTTTGTGCTCGAACTCCACCCCTTCAATCGCTTCGACCGCCCCGAAACGAAGCGGGCCGATATAGATCGGGCGGTGCTGCAGTTGGCCCGGCTCACATAGGCGAGATGCTGTGCCCACCGTCGAGGATGATACTCTGTCCGGTCATGAAATCGCTGCTTTTCGAGGCCAGAAAAACGGCTACCCCTTCCATTTGTTCCAACGTTCCGAACACGCCCGAAGCCGTTCGGCGGAGAGCTGCATCGCGGAAGGCTTGCGGGGTGTTGATCGACATCTCGGTTTCAATGTATCCCGGCAACACGGCGTTCACCTGGATGTTGTTGCGACCCAATTCGATGGCCAACGCCCGCGTCAGGCCCAACACCGCTGCTTTTGTGGTGCCATAGCCTGCCGCGTAGCCCATGCCCATCACGGCAGCCGTCGAGGACGTGACGATCAGTTTGCCGGGGGCTTTCCGGGCGATCAGGTGAGCAATCACAGGCCGGTAGGTGTGTACCACGCTGTTCAGATTAAGGTCGAGAATGGCGTTCCAATCGGCGGTGGTCTGCTTATGGAGGAGGCCCTGTTTACCAGACCCACCCGCATTGGCAAAGCACGCATCGACCTTTCCGAAGTGGGCAACCGTCGCATCGAAGGCACTCTGAATCTGCTCCTCCTTCGTGACATCGCACACAAACGCCTGCGCGTTGCCACCTAGTGCCTGAATATTCTGAAGCGCGTCGGCGTTTTTTTGCTCGTCGCGGCCCCAGATGGCTACGCTCGCTCCTGCCTTTACGAGGCCACGAGCAAACGCCAGGCCAATGCCGCTGTTGCCGCCCGTGACGAGCGCAATCTGACCACTCAAATCGAAGAAGTTCATGGCTTATAGAATGTATTGGCTCAAATCCCGGTTCTGCACAAGGCCATCGAGTTTCTCGTTCACCAACGCCTTCGTGACAAGCACGTGGGCATTGGGGCCAATCACGTCAGGAATGTCGAACATGAAATCGTTAAGCAACTGGCTCAGAACAGTTTGTAGACGACGAGCACCAATGTTCTCGACCTCGGCGTTTACCTGAAACGCAATCCGGGCCATCTCGCGCAGGGACTCATCGTCGAACGTCAGGCTCACCTCTTCGGCGGCCATCATCGCCACGTATTGCTTGGTGAGGGCGTTTTTTGGCTCTTTCAGAATCTGATAGAAATCGTCTTCGGACAGGCTTTGCAGTTCCACCCGGATCGGGAAACGGCCCTGTAGCTCAGGAATCAGGTCGCTCGGTTTCGAGACGTGGAACGCGCCCGCGGCCACAAACAGGATATGGTCGGTGTGGATGGTGCCGTATTTGGTATTCACCGCGCTGCCTTCCACAATGGGTAACAGGTCGCGCTGCACACCTTCGCGGCTCACGTCGGCCCCGCCCCCACCCGAACCACCGGACCGATTGGAGGCAATCTTGTCGATTTCGTCGATGAAAATAATGCCCGTGTCTTCGGCTTTGCGAATGGCCTCCTCCTTCACCTCGTCCATGTCGATGAGTTTGGCGGCTTCTTCTTCGAGCATGATTTTCTTGGCCTCGGCGATGGTCACCCGGCGTTTTTTACCGCGCTTGGGCATCATCCCGCCAATCATTTCCTGGATGTTCATCATCGACAAATCGTCAATGGAACCACCCATCACGCCGATGTTGGGCATCTGCGACTGCTGCACATCGATGTCGATTTGGCGGTTGTCCATCTCGCCCGACTGCACCTTGACCCGGAACCGTTCGCGGGTGCGCTCGTTCAATTCGGCGTCGGAATCGCGCACGCCATCGTCGTTCATGTCGCCTGTATCACCGAAGCCAAGTTGTGCCTTTCCGTTGCCGTTGCCATTTCCATTGGAGCGAACGGGCGGGATAAGAATGTCCAGAATCAGATCGTCGACAATCTGTTGCGCCCGCACTTTAACGGCCTCTTTCTTAGCGGCTTTAACCATGTTGACCGACTGCTCGACCAAATCGCGGACCATGCTCTCCACGTCGCGGCCTACGTAACCGACTTCCGTAAATTTAGAGGCTTCGACTTTGGTGAACGGCGCGTCGGCGAGTTTGGCAAGTCGGCGGGCGATTTCGGTTTTACCCACGCCCGTTGCCCCAATCATCAAAATGTTGTTGGGCGTAATTTCGCGCTGCATGTCGTCGGGCGCGTTCATCCGACGCCAGCGGTTGCGCAGGGCAATGGCCACGTTCCGTTTGGCGTCGTGCTGCCCGATAATGTATTGGTCCAACTCGGCAACAATCTGCCGGGGGGTGAGGTCTTTCAGGACTGGGGTCATTCGTTTGTGTATTGGGAGGGCAATCAGACCATATATCAGCTAAACAACGGAAGTGTTTGGGCTAAATCAACAGTGTTTGCCTTCAAAATGAGATCGTAGAAGCGTTTTGCTTCATCGTCTGGGGTTGACTTTGACAAAAATCGAAATGCCGATGCGGCTACATACTGGGGATCGCTATCGAACGCAAACCAGCGACGATTATGAAGTTCGGCCATTTCGCCCGTTGTGTTTGATCCGGCAAACATATCTAACACCATATCACCGGGTTCGGTCAAATAATTGATAAAAAACTCAGGGAGTTTCGACGGAAATCGTGCCGGATGACTCTCCACGTTTAGTCGCTTACAGAACGATAAATAGCGGGAGTTTGATTCCGTATTGGGTATTTGCAAAAGATTTGAAGGAATTGAACCACCATTATCCTGACCAAAACTAGCACTTATGTCATGGCCGGACGGGCGTTTTTTTGGATCATAGAATTTGGTCGGGTCTTCAATCAGCTTTTTCATTCGGTCGCTGTACGGAGCCAGAACATTACGCACGTCTGCTTTAGGAAATTCAGTTTTGCTAAACCACCAAACTGTATTGACAGCATCCTTCGCCCGTATTTTGCGCTTATTCACCCATTCAATTGGGCTTGGGAGTTTGGCCGGATTGAACCAATAGAATTCCTCAGCCAAATGATACCCTAAATCGTCGCAAAATTTTATTGGCACCCTAAAATTGTACAAACTTCGCACTGGAACGCCTTGCTGATATGCTCCCCCCAAGTCAATTACTAAACTGCCCGTTGGTTTCAATTTTCGGTATAATGCCACGCCATATTCACTCAGCCAGTCGACATACTCGTGCTGGTCTTTATTGCCGTACGCCTTCTTCCGAAGCAGGGCAAACGGAGGACTGGTCATTACCAGATCGAGGCTCTCATCGGGCAACTTTTGAATGAGTTCCAGTCCATCACCAATATACGAACACCCTTTTTCGGTGTGATAAGCGGGAGTCATTTCAGGCAATTCGTGGACCATGTAAAGTAGCTTTATCTTAGATACAAATTTAAACTAAACTCCGAATATACTCGGTGGTTAATGGCAATAACCTTCCTGAATTTTGTCACAATTCATTTTCAGGATGAGCAAAATTACTGAGGTCCATCAAATCATTGCCAAAAACATTATTCGTTTGCGGAAAGCGCAAAATCTTACTCAGGACGAACTGGCACATCGGGCAGGCATCGACCGGACATACATTGGGTATATTGAAAATGCGAAGTATAACATTACGATTGGAAAGCTCATTCAGATCGCCGATGCACTCAACACAGTGATTGATGATCTACTCACCGAACAGATCAACACAGAATTAACGGATATTGAGCAAATCAACCAGTTGTTTCCCGGCATCCGGGCTTATCAGCAACTGGCCTACAAGTACAATATCAACGATATCTTTCAGGATAATGGGGGCAAACTCCTACAACTCTTATTAATTACCGGTCTTTTGAATATACCGGGTCGGGAAGGAAACGACGCAATTGATGCAAATGGGCAGGAATTTGAATTGAAAACCGTAAACGTTTTATTAACCAGATCGTTTTCAACCAATCACCATCTAAACCCCGGTCTGATTGCTAAATATCGTCTGGTTGACTGGGTGTTTGGCGTGTATAAAGGCATTGAAGTAGAGCGTGTTTATCATCTCCAACCTGAACAACTTGAATCTTATTTTTCAAAGTGGGAGCAGAAATGGCATGGCGATGGAGGGAAAGATATTAATAATCCTAAAATCCCACTCGGTTATGTCATGCAACATGGCACCCTAATTTATCCAGTTGAAGGACAATCTGAAAACGAGTTATATACCGTATCGTTTGGGCAATAACCGCCACTCATCCCACAAAAGAGATAAATTCCCACTTCCCGCTTCGTTCATGTAGGTTTACCGTTTCTGAACGTTATTAGGGGCAGATGGAAAAACAATCCAACGGAGTTTGGGGGAAATTAGGCCGTTTACTCGTGCCACAACGGGAAGTACAGGCCCCCGAAACCATTACGAACGACCGAATTCTGGCCGAAATCATTCGCTGTTTCGAGGCATCGCTAAACCGAGAGAGCATCGGTAGTAGCCTGCTTTTCGACGCCAGTTATGTGATTATCCTGCACCCGACAACCTACGCCGAACGGTTGGCGGCTCTGCCCGTGATTGTGAATGAGGCCGTTAACGCCTTTTATGCAACCATCGACCGGCGCAAGGGCAACAACGGGCGCATCGTGACGGTGGCCTCGCACTGGCATTTCAAGTTTGGGCCGGGCACCGAGTTTGAGGGCCGCACGGTTGGGCTGGCCGATGTGGAGGTGGTGGGGTCGCTCACGGGCGGATCGCTCGAAAACGACAGCCTGAATGCCATACCTGTGGGCGGTAATTTGAAGGCCACGCGCAAGGTAAAAAACACGAATGTCTACGAAAAGATGGACCTGAACCTGCCCGCGTTCAGCCACATCGACTTCCGGGAATCGGGCGCATTTGCCGTTCGCATCGACCCGGCCCGTCTGCAAACCGAGGCACCCAAAACCGATAAATCCGCTCCGGTTGCCACCCAATCGGCTTCAACCCCGGCCCCGGCAAAACCCGCAGTTCCGTCGGGTACGCTCGCCCGGCTCGACTGCTACGTGGCCGATCAAAACACGGAGGAAACGTACTGGATGAACGACCGCGAGGTGGTTATTGCCCGCGATGAGCCTGACAATCAGTTATTTGCCAATTACATCCGACTCAAGTCGCCGTACGTGTCGAACCCACACGCCCGAATTCGGTACGACGCGGCCTCGGGGCAGTTTCAATTGGCGTCGTTTAGCCAGCACGAGACCCGCCTGAATGAGCGGGTGATCGCACGCAGCGAACCCGGTAACCCGGCCTGGGTCACGTTGCCCAGCCCCTCACAAATCTTGCTCAACGGCGTTGTAACCTTGTCTTTTACCCGAAATGAATAACCTTTTCGATCTGATCGCGGCCCTGGTGCTGGCCCTGTTTGTAGGTGGTTTGTTGCTAAGGCACTTTCGTAATTTGCCTCGTTGATTCCATGACCCAACCACAACTGAACATAGCCGGGCAAACCGACGTGGGTCGGCAACGGCAGGATAATCAGGATACGTTTATCAGTCAGACCCTTTGGACCGACGGACAGGTGCTGTTGGCCGTCATCGACGGGGTGGGCGGCTACGCGGGCGGGGCCGAGGCTGCCGCCCTGGCTCGTGAGGCCATTATCCGGTACATGACCGCGCCCACGGGCGATACGCTGACGATGCTCCGCGAGGCTGTAGTGTATGCCAACAATCAGATTGTGGCCGGTCGGCAAAGTGACCCCGCCCTCGCCCGCATGAGTTGCGTGCTAACGGTGGCCGTGGCCGACGCTCAGGCCGGGCGCGTGCAGTTCGTACACGTGGGCGACACGCGCCTGTACCGGTTCCGGAAGGGGCAGGCCGAAAAACTCACCCACGACCACTCGCTCGTGGGCGTGCGCGAGGATGCCCATCAACTGACCGAGCGGGAGGCCATGCTGCACCCCCGCCGGAACGAAATCCTGCGCGATGTGGGGTCCAGAAACCACCGAATCGACGACCCCGAATTTTTGGAGTCGGGCGAGGCTGACCTGCTACCCGGCGATGTGCTGTTGCTGTGCAGCGACGGTCTTACCGACATGATTACGCGGGCGCAAATCACGGGCGTTTTGACCCAATCGCTCCCGCTCAATGCGCAGGTGACCGAACTGATCCATCAGGCCAACGAACACGGTGGCCACGACAATATCACGGTGGTGCTGGCGCAGTTTCCGGCTGCATCAGGCGACGCCGTCGCTCAACCCATCGCACAAACGTCAACTGTGGCGAGTACGGTAGAGACAAAACGGACGCCTGCTGCCGTGAACATGCCCCAATCCGATCATAAACTAACAAAATCGGCTGGCGTGGCCCCGTTTTTGTTATGGTTATTGGGGGGATTGGGCCTCGCCGTGCTGCTCTGGTTTCAGTTTGGTGCAACGAAAGCACCACCGCCCCCTGTTCCGCCATCGGCCCCGGCTGATACACTCATCCGACGGACACCCACAAACACTACCGACTCAACGCGAACGCCCTAACGACCATGCCAACCGTTAGTTTCAATACCAACTTTCCCGGCTATGATGTGCTGGGCGAGATCAACCGGAGCAACGCCCGTGTGCTGAAAGCGCGGCATGTGGCCACCGGCGACCTCGTCGCCATCAAGCACTTCTCGCTCAACACCGACGCCGACACGCTCAGGCGGTTCGAGCGGGAATCACAGATTATGACCCAACTCGCCCACCCCAACATTGTGAAGGTGCGCGAGGTCCGGCTCGATGCCGACCTGCCATATCTGGTCATGGATTTTGTGGAAGGCGGGAGCTTGCGCCAACTGCTCAAACTCCGCAATCACCTGCCTACCGAGGTGGTAATTCGGCTGGGTTTACAGATGCTGGAGGTGTTTCGGCTCATTCACGCGCAGGGCATCGTTCACCGCGACATTAAGCCCGAAAATATTCTGTATCACCAACTTGCGAGTGGCGAGCTAAACTTTTTGCTCACCGATTTTGGCGTGGCCCGCCTACACGAGCAACCCGTAACCGTCACGGGGCAGTCGCTCATGACCTACGAATATGCCGCCCCCGAACAGTTCGACAATCCACGTTTGGTTGGCGAAACGGCTGATTATTACGCGCTTGGTGTGGTATTATACGAGTGTTTGACGGGCCGCGTACCGTTCGTGCTCCACAACGAAGGGGGGCTGGTGACGTTTATGAACACCGTGCTGACGATGCCCCCACCCCCACCCGTCGTACCATCGGGAGAGCCGCTGCCGGCCAGCCTGCGCATGGTGCTCGACAAACTGCTCATCAAAGACCCGCAGGAACGTTTGCACAACCCAACGGCGGTGAAGTTGGGCCTCAAACAGGCCGAAATCGAAGAACTCAACGCGCAACAAATTCCAACCGTACCCAACCAAACGGTCCCGTTCCGTACTGCGCCCTCATCGTCGGCAAAACCCATCGAGGGAACAGACCGTGAGGTGCGAGGTGCGAAACAACCAGACACCCCAAGCCCCAAGCGGTCTGTGTGGCCAATGGCGGTGTTGGGTGTAACCCTGTTGCTGACCAGCTTGTGGGCGTACTGGTATTTTGCGGATGGAAAACCCGGCACCACCCGGAAATCGGCTAATCCGCTTTCAGTTATTATTGGCAACTCAACCGAAACCACCGAACTCTCGGACCTGACGGTGGAACAAACAACCCGAAAGCAGGAGCAGGACGAAGAAAAACGCCGACGCAAAGCCGAAGAGCAGGCCCGATTGGCCGCCGAAGCCGCCCGCAAGCAGTATCAGGACGATGTAGAAAACGCCCGTCGTGAGTTGGAGGCTACCACGTTTAGCGGGAAGGTGGGCCTGTTTGGTGGCGTTAAAGACCTGAAAGTGAAGGTTCATAATCCAACGAACGTAGCCTTTAAGCAAATCGCCGTGGAGGTCATTTACATCAAAGACAATGGCGAAACGTTTAAATCGCCTATCATGTATTTCAACAACATTGGTTCTGGCGGGTCGCTCACTCGCACTGCACCCGACAGTCAGCGCGGCACCAAGTTTCGGGCGCGGGTGCTGCGGGCCGATGCCGTTCCATACACTGCCGACGGCCTGGATTCGACGACCTCCCAAACGCCCTAACCTTTCATGCCAACCGTTAATTTTAACACCCATTTGCCGGGTTATGAGGTGCTGGCCGAACTGGGCCGGGGCAACACGCGGGTGCTGAAAGCCCGCCATCAGGAAACCAACAATCTGGTGGCCATTAAGCAATACGCCTTTGCTGCCGATGCCGACCTGCTCCGTCGTTTTGAGCGGGAATCGGAAATCATGCTGCAAATTGACCACCCCAACGTGGTGAAGGTGCGTGAGGTGCAATTGAAAGCGGCCATGCCCTACGTGGTAATGGACTTTGTGGAAGGGGGTGACCTTCGGGGCCTGCTCCGTAAGGAAGGTCATTTGCCCATACCGACCGTGATTCGGCTGGGTCTACAACTGACGGAAGCGTTCCGGGCGGTGCATCCTTTGAAGGTGGTTCACCGCGATATTAAGCCCGAAAACATCCTGCACCGCCCCCTGGCGAGTGGCGAACTGCACGTACTGCTGACCGATTTTGGCATTGCCAAATTCTGGTCGGAAGATGCTTCGCGTACACGCACGGGCCAGTCGATGATGACCTGCGAATATGCCGCCCCCGAACAGTTCGACACGCCCCGCCAAGTGGACCAATCGGCAGATTATTACGCACTTGGCGTAGTACTGTATGAATGCCTCACAGGTGGCGTGCCGTTTGTGCTGGATGCCGATATGGGCCTGGCGCAGTACATGCAACAAGTACTGACGGCCCCTGTTCCGGCCCCGGTGTTGCCGTCGGGCGAGAACCTTCCGCCGAGTCTCGAAACGCTGCTCATGCGGCTCCTGACCAAAGACGCACGAAACCGGCTCCACCACCCCGACGAACTCGAACTCCTGCTCGAACAGAGCCGGGTCGAGTATCTGCGGGCCAAACGCACGGGCGTCGCGCCGGTAGCGGTTAACCAAACACTGGCGCAACCCGTGCGGGCAACGGTAGCCACGCAGGCCGTGACGACCGAATACGATGAACCGCTCCAGGAACTAGAGGAGGCTTCTGAAAGTCGTTGGGGTTGGCTGGGTATAGGTGGCATTATACTCGCCATTGCGCTGGCAGTAGGGTTGTATGTGCGCTCGAACACCGCTCCGGCGTCAACCCTGATCAGCCCAACGGATTCGAGTTTCGTAGCCCCGGTCGACAGTAGTGCGATGGACACTGACTTTGCCTCTGCTGAGGCCGATACAGTGCAGGAAACGCAAGAGACTGACAATGAAGAATCGGTCGTGATCGAGTCACTGGTAGCACCCTCGGTTGATACGACCACTCGCAACGTTGCTTTGCCGGATTCGGTAGCTGTGCCGAGTGATTCGACGGATGGGTAGGTTTCTGGAAAATTGCTGACGCGAGTGCTAGCTGCCGCGTAAAGCTTTTGTCATCCCGAAGAATGAGGGATCTAGCTCAACAATGCTCAATTTGACTATTGGCAAGCTAGATCCCTCATTCTTCGGGATGACAAAAGCGCAGACTGAACTCATTTCAAAGAATCCAAACAGCTTTTACGTTAATTTAGTACTTCCCCCCCCCACTAAACAACTATGGACTGGAAGTCCATAGGTTTAAAAGCGAATGAAATTCGCCCATTCGGTTGGAAACCGACCTAAAGTACACCACTCAAAGTGGGT
>RDXN01000004.1 GCA_004292855.1 Cytophagales bacterium | reverse complement strand
AGGGCTACACGCACTTTCAAACCTTAGTAGATGGATACAGGATGTCAAAGAACGAGTACTTAAAAACAAACCCCCAGACTTGTGGGTAAACCTCACCCTAAAACAGGAGGGGGAAGTCTCCAAAGGAGCTTCTTACGGTTCTCCCTCCTGTTTTAGGAGGGGGTCAGGGGGTGGTCCGACCCTGCAACCCACCCGTATGCACGGCAACCACCGTTGCGTCTTCCCGAAAAAAGCCGTTTCGGGCCAAATCGAGTACGCCGAATAGCATTTTGGCCGTGTAAACCTGTTCGATTAAAATTCCCGTCCGGGCTTCAAAATCAATCATAAAGCGCAGGAGTTCGGGCGTTGTTTTGGCGTAACCGCCGAAATGGTAATCGGTTTGGTAGATCAAGTTTGGACGAGTAGGGTCAAGCGTTTGGTGCCAGCCTTTGAGAGCCATGAACCCAAGAACGGCTGTTTCGGGTGGGGCCGTTTGGGCGATTCCGGTTATGGTGCCGCCCGTTCCGACAGCGCAACAAACAGCGTCGGGTGCCTGGCCGAGTTGGGTCAGGATTTCGGGCATCAGTTCGGCGGTTCCCTGAATGGCTAGATCGTTTGTGCCGCCTTCGGGCAGGACGTAGGCCGGACCAAACTGGGCCTGGAGTTCGGCCAGAAACGCCTGGTTCTCTTTGCTACGGTAAGCCGTTCGCGAAACTTGATGAATGAGCATACCCACTTGTTGACAAAACTGAATCGTGGGTGATTGGAGCAGGGCGGGTTCGTCGCCCCGCACTACGCCGACCGTGCGGAACCCCAACAGTTGCCCGGCTGCTGCTGTGGCATAGAGGTGGTTGGACCGCGCTCCGCCGAAGGTCAGCAGGGTATTGTGTCCTTCGGCGCGAGCTGCCAGCAGGTTATGCTTGAGTTTGCGCCATTTGTTGCCCGACACCTGCGGGTGTAGCAGATCGTCGCGCTTCAGAAACAACCGAATGGGTGGGACATCAGTCAGCAGATGGTCGATTCGGTGGAGGGGCGAGGGGTTAACAACGGATTGCATTTCGTAATTTTGCAGCTATGACCGACCTGCAACCGGATTTTACCGACGAAGAAGACGACCTCTACGAACACCACCGCATCGTGGTCGACCCCGGCCAAAGCCTGCTTCGCGTGGATCGTTTCCTGATTATGAAGCTCGCCGGAGCCAGCCGAACCAAAATTCAGGCGGCTATCGACGCCGACTCGGTGCGGGTGAACGACCGGCCCACAAAGGCGAGCTACAAAGTTAAGCCCACCGACGTGATTACGGTGGCCCTCTCGCGCCCACCCCGCGAAACTGACCTTTTGCCTGAGAACATTCCGCTCAATATCGTCTACGAAGACGCCGATCTGTTGGTGCTCAACAAACAGGCGGGCATGGTGGTGCATCCGGCGTTTGGCAACTGGACCGGCACGCTCGTCAATGCGTTGGTGTATCATTTTCAGAATCTGCCCTCCATGCAGGCCAGCCATTCGTCGCCCGACGTGGTGCGGCCTGGTCTCGTTCACCGGATCGACAAGGACACGTCGGGATTGATGGTGATTGCCAAATCAGAACTGGCGATGGCGCATTTGGCCCGTCAATTCTACGACCACAGCATCGAGCGCACCTACAACGCCCTCGTGTGGGGCACCCCCGACCCCACCGACGGCACCATTACGGGCTACATTGGCCGGAGCATCAAAGACCGCAAGGTGATGGCTATTTACGACGATGAGTCGAAGGGTAAATGGGCCGTGTCGCACTACAAAACCCTGGAACCACTCCAGTACGTTTCGCTCGTGCAGTGCAATCTCGAAACAGGCCGGACGCACCAGATTCGGGCGCATTTCAAGCACATCGGCCACCCGCTGTTCAACGATGCCACCTACGGGGGCGACCGCATTTTGCGCGGCAACCCCAATGGCTCGTTCAAAGCCTTTGTCGATAACGCGTTCGCGATGATCCCCCGGCAGGCCCTGCACGCCAAGTCGTTGGGGTTCATTCACCCCCGCACCCGCGAATGGATGCAGTTCGACTCGCCCTTACCGGAGGATTTTCAGAGTGTACTGGAAAAGTGGCAGAAGCGAATTGTGAGTTGATGTTTTTAGACACAGAGGACCACAGTGACGCACGGAGTTACACGGAGACTTTTATTAATTTTTTCTCTGTGTAACTCCGTGCATCACCGTGGTCCTCTGTGTCTAAAATTATTTCAGTGCCTCAATCACCAACTCCTCAAAGCCGGGGAGGGTTTTGTAGGCATAAACGGCTCGCCATTTGGTGTCTTTATAGTCGGTCGAGGCTTCCAGATAGGGTTTATTCCCGTTGCCGCCCGTGTCGCTTCGGCGGGTGTTGATCCGCACCGGAATGTCGGTGTAATACTTGAAATAATCCGGGTGGGTGAGGTAGCCGAGGGGTGTGGTGTCCCAGGGCACAAACCCGTCGATGCCGAACAGAGTTTGGTTGAACTTTTGCCAGGGGCGGAACTGCTCGTACAGCCATTTATCGCCGGGGCGTTTGCTCGTTTTCAAAAACTCAATGTCGGTGCGGCCCAGCAGGGTATACACGCTGCACTCGTAGCCCGACAGCACCACCCGCACCCCCGACTCGAACAGCACCCGGAACGCTTCGGGGTCCATCTCGAAATTATAGTCGCCCACTGAAATCTTCTCTAACCCCGGCTTAAACGGCAACCCCGGTGTCCGGCCTGCACACACCACCACCTCCTCAATTTGCGACACCAGCTCGGGGTGGTTTTTCACGACCGTGGCCACGTTGGTCATGGGGCCGATGGCCAAAATCGGCATTTTCTCGGTACGCAGAGCCGCAGCCATCGCCCGACTGGCATCGGTTTCGCGGCCAATGTCGCGCAGAGTGTCGGAGCCGCGATAGACGGGAATCGTGCGACCCGGCTTGCCCGACGCGTCCCGGTTATACCAGCCGAGCAGTTTCTGGGTCACATCGTAACCATAATTCACATACGTAACGGTGCTGATGCCCACGAGTTGTACCTTGTCGGGGTGACGCAGGGCCATCATCAGGGCCACCGCATCGTCGACCTCGCGCGGGGTCCGGTCCTTCATCCCGATCATAATATCGCAATCGAGCCAGATGCGCCGGGGCTTGGCGGGGGGCGCTTGGGCAAGGGAAATGTGGGTAATGAGAAGTAAAAAAATGAGTTTTTGCATAACGTGTTATTTCATTTGCAGACGGGCACCAGCTTCATAGATCAGTTTACCAGCCCCTTCAAAGCGAACCTGATTCACAAAGTTAAGCGGCACGGGCGTCACCGTAACGGGGTGTTGTACTATAACTCGGTCACCGGCTTGCGGTACCGCCCCACACGACCAAACCGAGCCATCGGTCCAGATACCTGCTTTGGTGGTTGTCAGCGTACCGGCATAACTCCCCGCTCCCGTCGCACAAAACGCCGACCAGTTACCCCCACCGGGCAAGCCGGGGTTGTTCGAGATGTTCACGGTAATATCCTGAGCGCAAAGAGAGGTGAGCGACAAGGGAATACAACCGGAGAGTTGGTTATTTTGCAAACCCAATCCTCTAAGCTTGCTCAAACGAGAAAGACTGCTAGGAATGGAGCTTGTAAACTGATTATTTGACAAATAAAAGTACTGAAGATTGGTCATATTGCCCATCCCAAAAGGTATGGCTCCCGTTAACTGATTCACTGATAAGTCTAAAGATGTTAACCCTGCCATCGTACTCCAACCGACAGGAATCTGACCACTCAACTGGTTATTATTCAATCCCAAGCTTCGTAAGCTCGTGAGTACACTAAAACTAGTTGGAAGCCCGCCTGTCAGACGATTAGTACCTAGATCAAGTACTTTTAGGCCCGATAATGCACTTAATTCTTCTGGAATGGTCCCATCTAATTGATTGAATGACAGATTCAATACTTGTAAAGAGAGCATTAGGCTCAAGCTTCTGGGAATACTTCCTACAAGCCGATTCCCTTGAACTGAAAAATAAGTCAATCCTTTGGTGACACTCAATCCGGTTGGAATACTACCTGTAAGTTGATTAAAGGCCGCATCAAAGTAAAAGAGTTGAGGTAATTGGCCCAACCAGCCGGGTATATTTCCATTTAATTGATTGTTATACAGTGATAATATTTCGAGTTTCGGCGAATCGATCATTGTTGGAGGTATGTCCCCTGTTAACTGATTATTTTGCAGCCAAAGTACACGTAGATTTGGTCTCCCCCCCAGGCTTCTGGGAATCCTCCCTGTTAGTTGGTTTCCATTGAGCAAAACATCAGAGATTTGGTTCATCCACCCAAAGCAATCAGGAATTGTATCAGTCAAGTTATTGTTTCGAGCATTAAACGCGCCAATTTCCGTCAAGCCACTCAAACTTTCTGGCAGCCTACCATCTAATCCATTTTCAATTAACCAGACATTAGAGACTCGGGTTTTATTCTCGTTGCAGTATATTCCTGCCCACTGACTACAAGGGTCACCACTCGTCAGCCAATTCGTTTTGTTATACCATAACAACCCCTTTGTTGAATAAAACAAGTCAGCTAATGCTAAATAATCCGGGTGGGTTGGTGGTGTTACCGACAAGCTAAACACGGTTGAAGTCGTACTACCGCACCCACTGTTAGCCACCACATGGTAAGTTCCCGTCGCACTTAGAGGCAAATCTGCCATAATAAGCGTAGTCGATGTAGCTCCTATAGTAGCCGTGTTATTGACCAGAGCTGTTGCTCCCTTGTACCACTGAAAGGTAACAGCTTCGGGACTTGTCGCACTGACGGTTAGGGTCACAATACCTCTTGTACAAATAGAAGAGGATGAAACAAGCGGAGACAGTTTTACACAAGAAACGCCGTTGATTGTCAACGATGTAGTAGCTACTGCACTGCAACTCATATTGCCGTTACCGACTGTAACACTGTAAACACCTTGTTGCTCGCCCGACGAGACAGATAGGCTGACGACGCTCTGATTACTTGTAAAGTTTTGTGGACCAGTCCACTGGTACAACGTCCCGCCCGAAGCACTCAGGCTGGTTATACCACCCAAACTAACCGGGTTTGGCATTGCTTTAGCTATAGTCACAAAGTCGGCACTGCCCAATCGATTGGAGCAAAAGCCCGTCCAATCTCCCCCACCCGGCAGGTTTGGGTTATTTTGTAGGGAAACCGTTCGATTACAAAAGGCGGTCCATGCAACCGGAAAGCAGCCTCGCAGTTGGTTTCCACTTAAGTCTAGCACCTGTAAATTGGGGAGAGTCGTTAGATTTTCTGGCAACGTTCCTCTTAACTGATTAGCCGTCAAAGACAAAGAGGACACCCGTCCATTCTGACAACTTACGCCAAACCAACCACTACAAGGATCAAGTGATGATAGCCAACCTGCTTTGTTTAGCCAATTTGGACCGTTGGTTGCAGCAAAAAATTCTGCTAACGGGATATAGTCTGGGTGCATTACAGTGATCACTGAACTAACCCGAGTTTGTGAGCAGTAATTGTTGGTGGCCGTTAGGGTAAAATTTCTAGGACCATCTCCTGATACAATGGCCGTAACAGAGGAAGCCACTGCCGGGCTAGTCAATGTGGCTCCTATCGGGGCAGTCCAGGTGTAACTAGCTCCCCCCGAAGCCCGGAGGTAAATGGAAGTACCGGATCGGACTACCGAGCCACTCGTACTAACTGTGATAAACAGGTCACTTCCTTCCCGACTGGCACAGAATGGCCCCAAATCTCCACCATTTGGAAGCCCTGAATTACCCACCAGATTAACAGCCCGACCACATAAAGCTGAGAATGAGTTAGGAATGCAGCCAGATAACTGATTATTGTATAGAAGCATATAGCTAATTACTCGACATGATGAAACTTGAAACCAATTTGTTAACCAATTTTTAAGGAGGGGTCTTTACTCAACCAACTCAAATAATGAGCAAACAGCAACCCTC
>RDXN01000049.1 GCA_004292855.1 Cytophagales bacterium | reverse complement strand
CGGGCCCGCTGGCGCAAAATGACCTCCGGCTCGGACCGCCGATGCGGGATCTTTCTCGCGCCAGCGGGCCCGGCAGCGGCCGACCGCCTTTAGGGCGGGGGGCGGTCCGACAGGTCGGTAAAGGCTCATTTTGCACAAGTCCCGTTATTGCACACAAGATTGAAATGCACCCTTTAGTCGCTACGCGACTACTAATGAGGTCACTTTCACAATACACAGTCAACTGGCTTTTAGTAGACAGGCGAAATGAAAGTAATCAATATTCATAGACGGACCATTCAGCAACCTGCTTCAAAAATTGGAGAAGTACTGAGAACGTTAGCTACGGAGAACGATATGATGTTGGCAACGGACAAATGGCCGCCTATGAAGTTGGATAAAGGATTACAGGTTGGCTCAACAGGTGGACACGGGCCAATGAGGTATTTTATTACGGAGTATCAGCCACAAAAATCAATAACGTTTCAGTTTGACTTGACAGGTTTTAACGGTTTTCACCGATTCGACATAAACGAACTGGAGCCTGGCAAGACAGAACTATCTCATAGTATTAACATGACAACGACGGGTACTGCGACGTTGAAATGGGTGTTGGCAGTTCGTTGGTTACACGATGCCTATATTGAGGATGCCTTCGATAAAATAGAAAATCATTTTGCAGCCGATAAGAAAGTGAGCGAGTGGTCTCTCTGGGTCAAGACGTTAAGAAAGGTTATGAAGCCCTTTACCTCCTCCGGCTCTCTAAAAACGCTTCGATTCGGTCGAGGGCGATAGTTAGCTCGTCGACGGTGGGCAGACAAACGACCCGGAAGTGGTCGGGGGTTTGGAGGTTGAAGCCTTGTCCGGCAACGACCAGCACTTTTTGCTCGGACAGCAGGTCGTACACAAATTCGTTGTCGTCGCGGAACGTGAACTGATCGAGCTCTATTTTCGGAAACACGTACAAAGCCCCTTTTGGGCGGGTACAGGTGATGCCCGGAATGGCCGTGAGCCGCTCGTGGGCCAGCATCATTTGTTTGTGAAGCCGACCGGCGGGCAACACTAGGTCGTTGATGCTCTGATAGCCGCCCAAGGCTGTCTGAATAGCATATTGGGTAGGCACATTCGCGCTGATCCGCAGCGAGGCCATCAGCGTTAGGCCTTCAATATACGACTTGGCCCGTGCCCGTGCCCCGCTCATGATAAGCCAACCTCCGCGAAAACCGGCAGCGCGGTAGTTCTTCGACAGGCCCCCCATTGAGATACAGAGCGTATCGTGAACAAAGCGAGCCATTGGGTGATGCACGGCCCCGTCGTACAGAATTTTGTCGTAGATCTCGTCGGAGAACACAATCAGTCCCCGGCGTTCGGCCAGGCGGGCGATTCCCTCGATCACCGATTTATCGTAGACGGCTCCAGTTGGGTTGTTGGGGTTTATGACCACAATGGCCCGCGTCCGGCTGGTAATCTTGGCCTCCATGTCGGCCAGATCGGGGTTCCAGTCGGCAGTTTCGTCGCATACGTAGTGAACGGGTTTGCCCCCGCACAAAGCTACTGAGGTGGTCCAGAGCGGGTAGTCGGGCGAGGGCACAAGTACTTCGTCGCCTTCATTGATAAGGGCCTGCATCGCCAGCAGAATCAGCTCGCTAACCCCGTTGCCAATGAAAATATCGTTGATCGTGATGCCCGGCAAACCCAGCGTTTGAGTGTAGTGCATCACGGCCTTGCGAGCCGCAAACAACCCCCGCGAGTCGGCATAGCCCTGTGCGTTGCGGATGTTCAGGATAATGTCGTGGACAATCTCATCGGGCGCATCAAACCCGAAGGGGGCCGGGTTGCCGATGTTTAGATTAATGATTTTATAGCCCTGACTCTCCAATTCGAGCGATTTCTCGTAAACCGGCCCCCGAATGTCGTAGCGCAGATTGTTTAGCCGCTCGCTCTTCAAAATTTCCATCTGGCAAAGATACGGAGCGGGCAACTAAATTTTTTTTCAGGAGTGTGAACGAAAAATTGCCTTTTAGATGTTTCTACATTAAATGCAGGTGTATTTTTTGAATTCCTAAAACTCACTAAACCAATAACCAAATCGAATGTCAATTGAGTCAGATATAAAGCAACCATCGTTCCAATCGGCCTATCACCGGGTCGTGGTTAACGTGCTCTTTACAGGGAACTGGATCAGTAACACCCAGCTTCGATTGTTAAAGCCGTTTGGCATCACGATGCAACAATACAACGTGCTGCGAATTCTGCGGGGTAAATCGCCCTGTCCGGTAAAAGTGAACGAAATCACCGAGCGTATGCTCGACCGCATGTCGAACGCGTCGCGGCTAGTTGACAAGTTGCTGGCGAAGAAGCTAGTAGAGCGCACAGAATGTCCCAACGACAGACGCGCCGTGGATGTAGTGATTACACCAAAGGGCCTTGCGTTATTGAAGAAACTTGACCTAGTGCAAAGTGAATGGGAAGAGAAGTTGCAAGAGCAACTAACTCCCGAACAGGCAATACTACTTAGTCAATTACTTGACCAATTCCGATCCTCTGAACAACAATGAATTTTTTACACGTTTCAAACCAAACAAAGTAGCATAACACAATGAAAACACGTCAATTTCTCGCCGGTCTTGTTGCAGTAACCCTTTTGGCTGGCACCTCAGCGTTTGTTGGACCCGGAAAAAAAGTGGCTGTTACCTACAAAGTAGACACCCAGAAAAGCGTTTTGAACTGGGAAGGTAAAAAAGTAACGGGCGCACACAATGGCACAGTTCAGGTGCAGGATGGCTCGCTAACGGTCGACGGCACCAAGCTCACCGGTGGCACGTTCCAGTTCGACATGAACAGCATCAAAGCTCTCGATTTGACCGATGCAGGCTACAATGCCAAATTTATCGGCCACATGAAGTCGGAAGATTTCTTTAACACGACCAAGTACCCAACCTCAAAGTTTGTTATTACGAAAGTGACACCCAAAGGTGGTAACAGCTATGACGTTACGGGCAACATGACGATCAAGAACATTACGAACCCCGTAACGTTCCCTGCCACGGTAACGATGTCGGGTAACACCATCACGGCCCAGGGCAAAGCGACCGTCGACCGCACGAAGTACGACATTCGCTACGGCTCAAAATCGTTTTTCGAGAACATCGGCGATAAGGCCATCTACGACGACTTCACCGTTGAGATGAAGATGGTAGCCACGAAGTAAGGGTAAACGAAAGAGGGGGGCTTGCAACTGCAAGCCCCCCTCTTTCGTTTAAAATCAACCCAATAACGCTCGCCCCTGCTCCAGTGCAGCCGCGAGGCCACTTGCATCGGAGCCACCCGCCGTGGCGAAAAATGGCTGACCACCACCACCGCCTTTGATGTTTTTGGCGAGGTCTTTTACAACCTGACCAGCGTTAAGGCCCTTTTCTTTGATAAGATTGTCGGGCAGCATAACGGCCAATTGGGGCTTGCCGTTAATGTCGGCACCAAGCACAAGGGCGAGGTTGTCGATCTTAGCTTTCAAATCGTAGGCGAGTTGCTTGAGGGCATCGGCTGAAGGCACCGAAACCTGCTCCACGAGGGTGTAGTGGCCCGGTCGGAAGGCCGCATCCCCGCCGTTGCCGTTAGTTTGTTGAATTTTTGTCAGCAACTGCTCCTTAACCTGTTGAACCTTCTCGTTTTCGAGAGACTCAATCTTCTTTAACAAGGCGTTACGCTCATCCTGCAACGCTTGCACAGCCTTCACAACATCCTTTGGAGCTTTGAGAAGCTCTTTCAACTGCTCCAAAACGGCCCCCTGCTCGTTCAACAGGGCCAACGCGCCCTCCGACGTTTTGGCCTCAATTCGTCGAATCCCCGTTGATACGGACCCTTCCGACGTTAGTTTGAACAAGCCAATTTGTCCGGTTGCAGGTACGTGTGTGCCCCCGCAAAGCTCAACCGAGTACGCTGGGTCGAAGGTGATGACCCGCACAAAATCGCCGTATTTCTCGCCGAACAGGGCTGTTGCGCCCATGCCTCTAGCCTGCTCGATGGGCACGTTGCGCTTTTCGTCGAGCACGATGTTTTCGCGGATCTTCTGATTGACAATCGTTTCAACATCGGCCAACTCGGCGTCGGTCATTTTTGTAAAATGCGAGAAGTCGAAACGCAGAGCATCGGGGCCAACGTACGAGCCTTTTTGGGCTACGTGCGTGCCCAACACATCGCGCAGGGCCGCGTGAAGCAGGTGCGTAGCCGAATGATTGCTGCTTATGAGTGTCCGGCGGTGTGCGTTAACAGAAGCATTAACCCGGTCTGCAATTCGCAGGTATTCCTCAAACTCATCAGCATCCACTTGTTTGTCGCTGGTCGTCATACTGGCTATCATCGTGTCTGTAATCGACATGATTGTGAAGCCAACTACCGATGTGGGGTCAACAATATGAACTGTCAGGTCGTTTTCTTTTCGCGTGTCAATTACGTCCATCGAACACATGGCTGTTCCAGCCTTGCTCAATATCAGGGAACCCGTGTCGCCAATTTGCCCGCCTGACTCAGCGTAGAACGGCGTTTGGGCCAGAACTAACTGATATTGAACGCCCTGTTTATTTTGTACCTTCCGATACTTTACGACCTGCGTTTGTGTTTCGGTCTGGTCGTAGCCAACAAACTCAACTTTGTCGACCTCGTTTACCTCGATCCAGTCGCCCGCCGAGGAGGCCGCATCTTTACGAGACCGTACTTTTTGCTCCTCTAATGCTTTCTGAAAACCAGCCTCGTCGATTTGCAATCCGCGTTCGCGGGCGATGAGGGCCGTGAGATCAGCGGGGAAGCCGAAGGTATCGTTTAGCTCAAAAACGATCTCGCCGGGAATGACCGTTTTGCCTTCGCCCGTTACCTGCCCAATAATCTGATCGAGCCGAGTGAGGCCCGTGCCCAGCGTCCGCAAAAACGAGATTTCTTCCTCACGAATTACCGACGCTACAAAATCTTCCTGTGCCCGAAGTTCGGGGAATACACCATCGAACTGCTCGGCCAAAACGGGCACAAGTTTGGTCATGAATGGCTCGGTGAAACCCAGATACGAGTAGCCGTAGCGGATGGCCCGGCGCAAAATACGCCGAATCACATAACCTGCTTTAGCGTTGCTCGGCACGAGTCCGTCGGCAATGGCGAACGACACGGCTCGGATGTGGTCAGCGATCACGCGCATAGCCACGTCGGACTTGTCCATTTTTCCCGTATAGGCATAGCCCGAAAGCTGTTCGATTACGGCGATAGTGCCACTGAACACGTCGGTGTCGTAGTTCGATTGTTTGCCCTGAATAGCCATGCATAACCGCTCAAAGCCCATGCCCGTGTCAACGTGCCGGGCGGGCAGTTCTTCCAATGAGCCGTCGGCTTTGCGGTTGAACTGCATGAACACGTTGTTCCAGATCTCGACAACCTGGGGGTGGTCGGCGTTGACAAGGTCGCGGCCTGGTGTTTGGGCCACTTCTTCGGCAGAGCGCAGGTCAACGTGAATTTCGGAGCAGGGGCCACAGGGGCCGGTGTCGCCCATTTCCCAAAAATTGTCTTTTTTATTGCCGAGGATGATCCGGCTTTCGTCGCCAACAATGCCTTTCCAGATGTCCCATGACTCCTGATCGAAGGGCACGTTATCGCGGTCGTCGCCCTTGAACACCGACACGTAAATGCGGTCTTTGGGGAGTTTGAACACCTCCGTCAGCAGTTCCCACGACCATTCGAGCGCGTCTTTCTTGAAGTAATCACCAAACGACCAGTTGCCCAACATCTCGAACATGGTGTGGTGGTATGTATCGAACCCAACATCCTCAAGATCATTGTGTTTGCCTGATACACGCAGACACTTTTGGGTATCGGCCACCCGCTTCGACGGTGGGGTGCCGTTACCCAGAAAAAAGTCTTTGAACTGAGCCATGCCCGAGTTATTGAACATCAGCGTGGGGTCGTTTTTGGCGACCAACGGGGCCGACGAAACAATAAGGTGGCCTTTGCTCTGGAAAAAATCTAAAAACTGTTGGCGGATCTCGCGTGATGTCATGCGTTCGGACAATTGGTAATTGGTAACGAATCCGCAAATTTACGTGATTTTTAGGGATAGGACGCGTTCAATTCATATGCAGAGTACCGGGAAACTATATTACACGATAACAGAAGTAGCCGAACAGTTTGAGATCAACTCCTCGAAACTGCGATTCTACGAAAAGGAATTTCCGAGCCTGAAACCTAAAAAGAACAGATCAGGCGACCGTATCTACACGCAGGCTGACATTGACCACATCCGCGAGATTTTTGAGCTTGTCGAGACAAAAGGCCTTAAACTGCCCGCTGCCCGCGAGTTTCTACAAACCAAAGACAAGCGTGGTCGGGAAGTTCAGGAACACATCAAAAAACTACAGGGAATTAAATCGTTCTTGGCGTCACTGCGCGACGATTTGTAGGGAAGTTGTTCGACTATCTGAAAAATTTATTACCTGTTTCCAACCTTTTAGTGGGATGAATGCTCTTTGGTAAAAAACAACGACCATGAAACATTTCATCCATCTGTTCTGCCTGCTTTTTATTATCTCGCTATCTAGCTGCGACCGCCCCGTTGAGGTAGCCGAAACCCCTTCAGCTAACGCCCGTGAAGCCCGCGCCCGACTACTAGCCAAAAATCTTTGGACCATCGAAGAAGCTTACATAGAAGGGAAACTCTATTATAAACGAGGCCAAACCAACATGAAAGATGTTGACATTGATTTGGAATGGGTCAAGTTTCACGACAACGGCATATTCGAGGTGAAGCCCATGACCGATCCCAAATCCGAAGAACTTTGGTACAAGCTCGATGAAGCCAAAAACCGGCTCGTAATTGGCTACGACAAAGATTTTACCAATTTTGAAGACTGGACCATCAAAGCCGAAACGGTGTTCAACACATCGTTTGAAATGGAAATGAAAGACGGCAACGAAGATTTTCGGTTGAAAATGGTGGCGTTGTAAGGAGCCTGATCCTGTGGACTATAAGACCCCGCCCAGGCGGGGTCTTATGATTTCTAGCCATTCGTGACGAACGGCATTTTGCCGACATGCTGTTTCTGCTCAAACTCCTTGAGCAGAAACGCGGCAAGGTCTTCGCGGGTGAGCTTGATGCCCTTCACGGTCCCTACATTACCTACCTGATAACTGCCTTTGGCAGAGTCTTCAGTGAGCATTGGCCCCCGGGCAATCGTCCAGTCGAGACCGCTGTTGCGCACCACTTCAGCATGACTGATGCCATCCAAAAGAGCATTTTTGGCCCCTTTACCAGCCACGCTCTTCATGATGAACACAATCAGGTTGTCCATGAAACCGGGTTTGTCGTTGACACTGTCACGAACACCACCACCCGTAACGCTGATGAGCCGCTTGATACCCGCTTTCTTCATTGTATCGACAATGAGCCGGGTGGCTTTAGTTTGAAAATCGGGCTGACTCGCTTTGTCTTGCCCCAGACAACTTACAACGCCGTTGGTGCCCTGAATGGTTTGGGCAACCTTGCTTGCGTCGAGGGCATCGCCCACAATGAGTTGAAGATTTTTGTGATTGATCGGCATTTTCGAGGGCGTGCGAACCAACGCCTTTACGGAGTGTCCCTTGGCTAATGCCTGCTTCACAAACGGAATACCGGTGCGCCCTGTGGCACCGAAAACAGCGATAGTTGACATAGTAGGTTGGATAGTTATGTTTGTATATGCAAACGTAAGGGAAAAGTTTCAGGTTTCAATGGCTGCGCCGTTTCAGGTTTCAAAACTTGGCGTTTCTAAGGCTGATGAAACTTGAAACGGCGCAGCCATTGAAACCTGAAACGCAAAAGGCATTGAAACCCTGAAACCTACAACCCTTTCACTAACGCCAGCACCAACTTAGCCGAGTTGCGGGCGGCTGTGGGGTAGAAGGCCCGGATATCGAGGGGGGCTTCGGCATCGGCGCGGTCGCTGAGGGACCGGATCACGAGCAGGGGCGTTTGGAGTTGGTAGCAAACCTGTGCTACGGCGGCCCCTTCCATCTCGGTGGCGTCGGCCTCGAAATCGGCGCGGAGTTGGGCGGTTTTGGTAGCCGACGAGATGAACTGATCGCCCGTTACGATGGTGCCCACCAACACCCGCACGGGCCGGGTTGAGACCTGCCCGCTCGCCAGTGGGATACCCTCAAACATAACTGTCTTTGATAGCTCTGTAGCCTGTTTGAGTAGAGCCGGGTCGGCGGGGAAAAACGCCGGGTTGAGGGCTTTGGTGAGTGGGTTGAGCGTTTGGCGGGTGGGTTTCGCGCTCATGTTCATCGAGTTGAAATCGTGGTAACCGGTTTGGCTTCCAATCACAATGTCACCCGGTTGGAGGTCGGGGTTGGTGCCGCCTGCAATGCCCGTGAAAATGACCCGTGTGGGCCTAAAATGATTCAGTAACAGGGCCGTTGTCATGGCGGCATTCACCTTCCCAATGCCTGTTTCGGCCACCACCACGGCCTGTTTGCCGATTTGCCCAGTCGTGAACTCAATACCGCTGATGCTCACCGATTTTGGGTTGGCCAGACTTTGCTTGACCAGCGCAACCTCGGCCCCGAATGCACCCAGAAGGGCCGTGAGGGGTTTTTTGGGTTGCTGGGCGAAGGCCGGGGAGAGCATCAGAAAAAGGAGTAAGTGTTTCATTGGGGGGTGTTTTAACGTGGAGTTTTTGTCATCCCGACGCAGGAGGGATCTACTTCATTTAGGCAGAGGTTGAGAATATCAGAGCTAGATCCCTCCTGCGTCGGGATGACAAAAATGCTGTCGCTGAAAACATTATTTACAATTCCTTTGAGCTTCCTTTTTCGCCTGTTCGTCCTCCGCCGTGCTGCCCCTTGCCCAGGCCTCGCAGGCTTTGGGGCGGTTGCCGGTGGCAAGATACGCCTGCCCCAGATAAAAATACAATTGATCCACGGATGCATCGAGTTGCTCGGCCCTCTGGAGTTGGGATAGAGCCTCGGCGGGTTGCCCTTTGGTCAGGTAATACAGCCCCAGGTTGCGGTGTGCCCAGGCGTTGGTATCGTTGCGCCGGAGCGACTCGCGGAGCAGGGGCAGTGCCTCGTCGGGGCGGTTGAGCATCAGGAGCAGATACGCCTTATTGTTGAGGTAATAGGGTTGCCCGATTTGCAGCGACAAAGCGCGGTCTACAGCTTTGAGGGCTTCAGCATATCGCCCCTCACGGGCCAGCAGCAGGCTTTGATTGTTGAGAGCTTCGGGCTGATTGGGGTCTAGTTGCAGGGCCGCGTTCAGATCGGCTTTGGCGGGTTCGTATTGCTTTTGGTTGAAAAACAACGCCCCCCGGTTGGTGAGAGCTTCGGCGTTTCTAGGGTCGAGTTGGATTGCCCGGTCGTAAGCAGCCTGCGCTTGGGAGACGTTGTTTAGTAGCACATACGCATCGCCGAGCCGGGTTTGGTAAAACGTGGAATCTCGGTAGAGTGTTTCAATCTGTTGCAGATCGGCGAGGGCGGCAGTGGGGTTGCCGGAGTCGAGCAGTGCGTCGGCCCGGTTATAGTAAGCAGCCTCAAAGTTGGGGTCGGTTTCAATAGCCTTCGTATAATCGGTGAGGGCACCGGCGCGGTCGCCATCGCGGAAGCGGGCAAGACCGCGATTGCTGAAGGCGTCGGCAAAATCGGGTTTCTTTTTGAGGGCTTCGGTGTAGTAACGAATGGCCGGTTTGTACTCACGTTTTTGTAGTTGCACATTCCCGCGAAGGAAAAACTGGGCGGCTTCGTCGGTCTTGTCCGAGCAGCACAACAGGAATAGCGTAAGGGAGATGAGCGAAGCGATGCGCTGTACGAATTGCATGCGGTTGGTAGGTAACGGCTTTTTTGCTTAACTCAAATGGAGTAAAATACGTTTGGTTTTGGCCCTTTAGACTAGCGGGGTGGCCTGACTAGCCTGCCTCCCAACTCCGTAACGACATGACCGTAGCGTTTCTAGAATCGCCCCACCAAATCCTGATTCAGGACGTCCCGTTGCCCGAACCTCAAGCAGGCGACGTGCGGGTTCGATTAACACAAACAGGCATCTGTGGCTCCGACGTTCACCTGTTTTTGGGGCATCGGCTGTTGGCGAATCGAACCAGTATCGGTCACGAGGGCCTGGGCTACATCGACAAAATTGGGCCGGGCGTAGTAGGCCGGTCATTGGGCGAACGGGTCGTGATCGAACCCAATATTCCCTGTCGACGGTGCCGTTTTTGTCAGGCTGGCAAGGGTAACATTTGTATCAACAAACGGGTGGTGGGGCAAACCGAACCGGGTTGTTTTGCTCAATATGTTGTGTTGCCCGCCGAGTTTTGCCCGCCCGTTCCCGATTCAATTTCCGATACCGACGCCGTAACCATTGAACCAACGGCGGTGGCCCTGCACGCCCTGCTGGCGTCGAGTGCTAAACCGGGCGACTCCATCGCCGTGATCGGGTTGGGGGCCATTGGATTACTACTGACTCATGTGGCCCTGGCGTTTGGCTATCGTGTTTTCGTGACCGAACTAAACCCCGGCAAAGTCCGACTGGCCGAATCATTGGGAGCCACCGCCCTGTGCCCAACCGGAACCCCCGACGAGCAGGTGAGCCATCTGGCCGACCGCTGGCTTGCCGAGGAAGTTTATGCCGTTTTTGAGTGTGCAGGCACGGCGGCAACGGCTTCGCTGGCTACTGCTGCCGCTCCCCGTGGGTCGGAGGTTGTGCTGGTAGGGCTGGCCGAAAAACCGGCTCAGTTTACGCCCCTTAAAATCGCCCGCGAGGGTATTACCATCGTCCCCTCCATCATTTACGACCACCCGGTCGATTTCAAGCGAACCCTACGCCTGATCGAGTCGGGCATTATTCGGCCCGGATTCATCGTCTCTCGACACATGCCCCTCCACGATCTGCAAGTGGCTCTCGAACTGGCTTCCGAAGGCAACGAGAGCAAGATTGTGATCACGATCCCGTAGCAGATAAGAGTACAAATAGCCGGACGCTGTATTTTAAGCAAGGAGACGAATACCCCGTTTCTCAACCAACCGTGACGAATCTATTGACCGACGTTGAGGCATCTGCTGACCTCAAAACCCGCCTTGACCAGGCCCCTATGAGTGCTTTTCAGGTGCTTATGGTCCTGATTTGCTTTATCCTGAACATGAACGACGGCATCGACGTGTTGGTGGTCTCGTTTACCGGCCCCGAACTGGTGAAGGAGTGGGGCCTGTCGAAAAGCGAGTTGGGTTATGTGTTCAGCGCGGGGCTGGCGGGCATGACGGCGGGCTGCTTTTTGCTGGCCCCCTTCGGCGACAAGGTGGGCCGACGCAGGTTGTTCGTGGTTTCATTAGCCCTCATTACGGCGGGCATGGTGGGGGCCGGGTTTGTCTCGGCCTATTGGCAACTGTTGCTGCTGCGGGTGGTTACGGGGTTGGGCATCGGCGGTATTTTGCCCACGCTCGCGGCTGTGGCGGCTGAGTTCTCGAACAACAAACGGCGCGACTTCAACGTGGGTATTGTGCAGGCGGGTTGGCCCATCGGAGCTATTCTGACGGCCTTTTTTACGGTTTGGGCGATCCCGTTGTTCGGTTGGCGGGCGTGTTACCTGGCCGCCGGGGGAATCTCGGCCCTGATGCTCGTTTTAGTGGCTCTGTTCATGCCCGAATCGCCGGGTTTTTTGGCCGACCGGCAACCCAAAAACGCCCTCCATCAACTCAATAAACTCTTGTCGCGCATGGGTCACCCGACGTTGGTGGTGTTACCCCCAGCTCCGGTTTTGCGGACAAGCGTGCCGGTTTCAGACCTGTTTCTACCTGAATACAAAGGCTCAACGATTCGGTTTTGGGTGGGCATTTTCTTTGCGTTCATGACCCTCTACACCCTTATGAGCTGGGTGCCAACGCTGGCCAAAGAGTCGGGGATGCCGCTCGATATGGCCACGTATATCGGCACCGCGCTCAATTTGGGTGCCTTTGCAGGGGGCTTTGTGTTTGGGTTGGCAACGGCCCGTTTTGGGCTGCGCCAACTCATTACCGGGTTTATGGTTGTGGCCGTAACGGTTATGCTGCTCTATGGTAACCTGAGCCTGAATTACGGTCTCATGTTCGCGCTAACGTTCTTTATCGGCTTCTTTGTGCAGGGTGGTTTCAACGGCTTTTGGGCTACATTGACCCGCGTATATCCGGTAGCGATGCGGACCACGGGCATCGGGTTGGCGATGGGCCTGGGCCGGTTCGGGGCTATTCTTGGCCCTACCCTGTTCGGGATATTGTCGGACGCAGGCTATTCAATCGGAATGTTGTTTAGCCTGTTCTCGCTACCCCTTCTCGTTACGGGTGTAATGGCCCACACATTGCCCGCCAAAAGCTTACGGTAGCAGTAGATTTTTGTGCTTTTGTAATTGCATAAGCAACCGCCGTACTACATCTTGAATGAAAAAAAACGTATACCCCTGGTATGTACTTGCCTTACTCACGCTGGCGAACATCTCCTCGTTTATTGACCGGCAAATCCTGAGCCTGCTCGTCAAACCCATTAAGCACGACCTCCACCTGACCGACACGCAGATGAGCCTGCTGATGGGGTTGAGTTTTGCCCTGTTTTACACGTTCTTCGGTATCATACTGGGCCGCATCGCCGACCGCTACAGCCGCCGGAACCTCATTATCGGGGGAATCACGATTTGGAGCCTCATGACGGCCCTGTGTGGGGGTGTTCGGTCGTACGGGCAGTTTTTTCTGGCCCGTATGGGTGTGGGCGTGGGCGAGGCAACGCTGTCGCCCTCGGCGTTTTCGATAATTGCCGATTTATTTCCCAAAAAGCGGCTCGCAACGGCCATGAGCCTGTTTTCGATGGGGGTGTTTCTGGGGTCGGGGCTGGCCACGCTCATTGGGGCGGGGATTGTGGCGAAACTACCCAACGAAGGTACCGTTCTGGTGCCGGTGTTTGGCGAAATATACCCCTGGCAGGTGCTGTTTCTGTACATTGGTTTGCCCGGTTTGGTTATTGCCCTGCTGCTTCTGACCATCCGCGAACCGCAACGCACGGGTACACTGCAAACAAACGGACAAACGTCCCGGGTCGATTTGGGTGAGTCGCTGGACATTATTTTTCGGCACCCCAAGGCGTATTTGCTCATTGCGTTTTCGGTGGCCTGTCAGGCTCTGATCAACTACGGCTGTAACGCGTGGGTGCCCACGTTTGTGGCCCGTACCTACGGTTGGGAGGTTCCGCGTGCCGGTGCTTTTTACGGGCTGGTGGTCGTGGTGTCGTCTATTGCGGGCGTGCTGTTTGGGGGCTGGTATGCCGACAAACTGACCCGCGACGGCCACACCGACGGACGGTTACGCGTGGGCGTTCTGGGCATCGGGCTGGCCTTGCTGGGTTGTATCGCCCCCCTGATGCCCCGCGCTGAGTGGGCATTGCTGACCCTTTCGCTGCCTATTTTCGGGTTGGCGGCTCCGTTTGGTGCGGCAACGGCGGCTATTCAGGAGCTGATGCCGAATCAGGTGCGGGCGTTGGCCTCGTCTATTTTCCTGTTTATTCTGAACCTGATCGGTATCGGGCTGGGGCCGACCATTGTGGCCCTGTTTACGGACTACATTTTCCACGACGAGAACATGATTCGGTACTCGCTCGTGCTATTGTTTGCCCTGGGGGGCGGGGTTGGTCTCGTTCTGAGCTATTTATCGCTCAAGCCCTACCGCCTGGCCGTGGCCGAAAAACAGTCAGTTCTTCAACCAGCATGACCTCCCCGACTTCCTTACACATTGAGCAGCAAGACGACGTTTTGCTGCTCAAACTGAACCGGCCCGAAAAGCGCAATGCCATCAACGACGAACTCATTCTGGGTCTCGAAGCGGTGTTCTCGGCCATCCCCGATGGTGTTCGCTGCGCCCTGATTTACGGCGAGGGCGGGCATTTCAGCGCGGGCCTGGACCTGTCGCAACTGCGTGAACGGAACCTCGTGGAGGGGCTGCATCACTCGCGCATGTGGCACCGTGCGCTCGACAAAATTCAGTTTGGGCGGGTGCCGGTGGTGGCCGTATTGCATGGGGCTTGTGTGGGCGGGGGGCTGGAAATTGCTGCAGCCTGCCATATCCGGGTGGCCGAACAAAGCACGTTCTACGCCCTGCCCGAGGGCAAACGGGGCATTTTTGTAGGGGGTGGTGCCTCCGTGCGGTTGCCCAAACTAATTGGCGTGGCCCGCATGACCGACATGATGCTCACAGGCCGGGTGCTCTCTGCCGACGAGGGGTTAGCCGCCGGTTTGTCGCAGTATGTTGTTGGGGCGGGAGAGGGATTGGCGAAGGGGCTTGAACTGGCCAAACGCATCGCGCAGGTTGGCGAAATGACCACTTACGGGGTTATGCACGTGTTGCCGCGCATCGCCGATTCGGGGCAGGCGGAGGGGTTGATGATGGAGTCGCTGATGGCCACCATCTCGTCGAGTTCGCCGGAGGCACAAGAGCAGTTGCGGGAGTTTTTGGAGGGACGAGGGAAGAAGGTAATGCGTAATGATGAATGATGAATGCGGTTTTTTTGTCATCCCGACGAAGGAGGGATCTACTCCATTTGCAATCAGGTTGACTATCAGCTAGCTAGATCCCTCCTTCGTCGGGATGACAAAACCATCCGCACGGTCCGCCGTTGCGGTTCCAATCAATCATGAGCAATATTTTCGGGCCAACACAAACGCACAAAACCATTCGACCAGATGGCAGCATTCTGCTTCAGGCCGAGCAATCATTGGCCCCATTCCCCGATACGCTTACTCAAAAACTTCAGCACTGGGCCAAATCCATCCCCGACAATACCTTTCTGGCTCAGCAAGATGAAGCAAACAACTGGAAGAGAGTAAGTTACGCCCAAACGCTTCGGCATATTGAAAGCCTTTCTCAATACTTACTGAACCAGAATTTCACGGGAGAAGATACCCTTGTCATCCTCTCCGATAATACCCTCGAACACGCCCTGCTGGCCTTGGCGGCTGTGCATATCGGGGTTCCATACGCGTCTATTTCGCCCGCGTATTCGCTTGTTTCTAAGGACTTCGGGAAGCTGAAACACTGCTTGTTGGCGATGGCTCCCAGGCTAATTTTTGCCCAGAACAAGTCTGTCTATGGCCCAGCTTTGGCGATTACCCGTGAGCTTTTCCCCGATGCACTCATCCTCACCGCCGACGACCTACCCCACGCCCTGACAACCCAACCAACCGAGGCCGTTGCTCAGGCACACGAGTGCGTTGGCCCCGACACGGTTGCCAAAATACTCTTTACGTCGGGGTCAACGGGCTTGCCGAAGGGCGTCATAAATACCCACCGGATGTGGTGCGCCAACCTGCAACAGATCACGCAAGTGTTCCCTATTTTTAACGTCGAGCCACCCGTGTTTGTCGACTGGCTCCCGTGGAATCACACGTTCGGCGGGAATCATAATGTGGGTCTGACGCTCTACAACGGCGGGACACTCTACATCGACGAAGGCAAACCCACTCAGCAGGGCATCGAAGCCACGGTGCAAAATCTGCGCGAGATTTCGCCCACGGCCTATTTCAACGTGCCAAAGGGCTTCGAGATGCTGTTGCCGTATCTCGAAAACGACCCCGACCTGCGGGCAACGTTTTTCCGTAACGTTCATTTCTTTTTCTACGCCGGAGCCAGTTTGGGCCAACCGATCTGGAATAAACTGGACGAACTGGCTACCCAAATGACCGGCCAACCTGTGCCGATCATTACGGGGCTGGGCTGCACCGAGTCGGGGCCGTCGGCGATGTTTGCCAACTGGCCGGGCAGCTTTTCGGGTTTGTTGGGCGTGCCGGTGGCAGGCCTGACGGTGAAGCTCGTGCCCGATGGCGACAAGCTCGAAGCCCGCTACCGTGGCCCCAACGTGACGCCCGGCTACTGGCGCAACCCCGAAGCCACGGCCAACGCGTTCGATGAGGAGGGGTTCTACAAAACCGGCGACGCCGTGCGATTTCTGGATGAAGTCGACCCTAGCCGGGGCCTCCTTTTCGACGGACGCATTGCCGAAGATTTTAAACTCTCGACCGGCACGTGGGTGAACGTAGGCGTATTGAAAGCGAGCGTTTTAGCGGCCGGTGCGCCCGTCGTGCAGGATGTAGTGATTGTCGGCCTCGACCGCGAATATGTGAGCGCGATCCTGTTTCTGAACCCCGACGCCTGCCGAAAATGGGCCAATTTGGATGCAGGGTGCCCTGCTGAGATTGTTTTTGAGCACCCGATGATTAAGAATTATGTTGATGACCTTCTTGTCCGGCTAGGCGAAACCGCAACGGGCAGTGCCAACCGCATTGCGCGGGCCGTGATTGCCCTCGACCCGCCCTCGATTGACCTCGGCGAAATCACCGACAAAGGCTCGCTCAATCAGCGGGCTGTTCTGAAGCACAGAGTTAAATTAGTGGAACGTATGTATATCAGTTAGTGGGCACGTAGTTTTTTGTCATCCCGACGAAGGAGGGATCTAGCTCTGGCATGCACAAGGTATGAGTAAGCAAAGTAGATCCCTCCTTCGTCGGGATGACAAAAAAACGTTAATGATACAAGCATGAAACAAACCCTTTTACTTCTCCTGGTTGCAACGTCGGCACTAGCGCAGCAACCCATTACTCGTATCGACTCCGGGGCTATCAACGGCACCCGCTACAGGGTTCTGTTTCCGGCCAACTGGCAGAAAAAACTCGTCATGTATGCCCACGGCTACGAGTTTATGGGGTCGGTGCCCCGGCAGAGCCAAAACCCCGATTTTTTGGCGCGGATGCAGCCGTTTCTGGCTCGGGGTTACGCCGTGGCAGCTTCCGACTATGCCGTTCAGGGTTTTGCGCTGGCGCAGGGCGTAGACGATACCGAAGCCCTGCGGCAATACGTGGTGAAAACCTACGGCCAACCCGACACAACCTACATGGTGGGGCATTCGATGGGGGGCGGCATCACGCTGGCTACCCTCGAAAATTTGGGGCAACACTATACCGGGGGACTACCGATGTGCCCGCTGTCGAGCCGACCCTATTTGCAATGCCGGAAGGAGTTTGACTTGTACGCGACCTTCAACGGTTTGTTTCCGGGCATTGCCACACCGTTGGCAACCATATTCGATCTGTCGAAACCGTATCAGGCACAGAACGCCCGCAACCTGCGCGAACGAGCACGGGAAATTCGCAAGGCCATCATGACCAAAGACTCCGCGTTGGCGGTGGCCTTCGCCCATCGGTTCGATCTGAAACCAGATGACCTGCCGTTCTCACTCTTTTTCAACGAAAACGTCCTGCGCGACATCGCCCAGAAAGCCGGTGGCAACCCCTTCGACAATACGAACACGCTCTACAGCGGCTTCCCCGACAACCTGCTCGTGAACCAAAAGGCCGAGCGATTGCCCGCCACCGTCGACCCCGGCAAGCTATTCGGGACGTACGACCGCACGGGCCGAATCGACAAGCCAACCGTGGCCGTGCATACGATCTACGATCAGTTGATTCCGGCCACCTACGCCATCGTGAATTTCGAGAACATGGTTCACGCACAAGGCCGTGATGCGTACTTTACCGTCAAATACACCAACGGACAGGGCCACTGCAATTTTACCCCCGCGCAAACGGGCCAGGCGTTCGACCAACTCCGCAACTGGGTCAAAACGGGCATTAAAGCTAGAGCGGGATTTGTGGAATAAAAATGATAGGAACACGGATTGAACGGATCGAACAGATGAAAACGGATTTTATCATTGTTCACGATTATAAAATCCGTTTTCATCCGTTCAATCTGTTCAATCCGTGTTCCTATCCCCAACTATGATAAACATCGAAACCATCGTCGCTATCGACGTCCATACCCATGCCGAGGTGTCGTGTTGCCAGCCGCACGACGATTACCGGCCCGAATTCGACGTGGCGTTTGCCAGGTATTTTAAGTCCGACAAACGCCCTACGATTCAGGAAACCGCCGATTATTACCGCGAGCGGAACATGGCCTTCGTGATGTTCACGATTGACGCCGAATACGAGTTAGGGCGTCGGCGGATTCCGAACGAGGAAGTAGCCGAGGGGGCCGCCAACAACCCCGACGTGATGATCCCGTTCGGCAGTATCGACCCCCACAAGGGCCGGATGGGTGCCCGCGAAGCCCGCCGACTGATCGAAGAGTTTGGTATAAAGGGCTTCAAATTTCACCCGACGGTGCAGGGTTTTTACCCCAACGACCGCATGGCGTGGCACGTTTACGAGGCCATTGCCGAGCACAAACTGCCCATGTTGTTCCATTCAGGGCACTCGGGCTTTGGGTCGGGGGTGCGGGGTGGGGGCGGTCTCCGGCTCGAATACTCCAACCCCATGCACCTCGACGATGTGGCCATTGCCTTCCCCGACTCGCCGATCATCATTGCCCACCCCTCGTGGCCGTGGCAGGACGAAGCCCTGTCGGTAGCCATGCACAAACCCAACGTGTATATCGACCTCAGCGGGTGGTCGCCGAAGTATTTTCCGCCCCAATTGGTGCAATATGCCAACACCCAACTCAAAAGCCGGATGCTGTTTGGAACGGATTTTCCGCTCATCACGCCCGACCGCTGGATGAAAGATTTTGAGACTGCCGGGTTCCGCGACGAGGTAAAACCCTTAATTTTGAAGGAGAACGCCATTCGGATGCTCGGTCTGAATCGTTCGTGAACCAACTTGCCCTATGCGCTACCTCCACGACATTCCCAATCCACAGTTCAAAGTGGGCCTGTATTCCTGGAACAACCGGTATATCCTTAAAATTGAGGCCGGAATCTACGAACAGACCTACAAAATCGACCAAACCGACGTGATAAACCCCGACGATTTGCCAACTTTGCTGGACGAACGGTTTACCGAACAGGTTGCCCAACGATTTACAGAAATGGCCCACAACTGGGCTGAAACCATTGAACGCAACGAACCCTAAAATCAGCGAATGAGAGAAAATAACGTTAAGACCCGCCTTAAAAATGGCCAGCCCGTGTTGGGCGTTATCTCCAACAGTCCCGACCCCACCGTTGCCGAATTGTGCGGCTTTTCGGGGCTGGATTTTTACATGATCGACGGGGAACACAGCCCCGTTACTACGGCCCAGGTGCAGGACATTGTGCGGGCCTGTGAGGTGAGCAACATTACGCCCCTTGCCCGCGTCCGTTCCAACGACCCCAAGCTTATTTTGCAATTTCTGGATGCGGGAGTAGCAGGCATCATGATGCCCGGTATCAAAACCGCTGCCGACGTGCAGGCCTTTGTACGGGCCATGAAATACCCCCCAATGGGCGACCGAGGACTCGGCCCCGTCCGCTCCGCCGATTACCTGCAAGGCAATATGACCCAGGGCGAATACGTTGCCTTCGCCAATGAGCACACGCTGGTTCTGCCCATGATCGAAGATAAAGACGCCATTGCCAACCTCGATGAAATGTTGCAGATTGATGGGGTGGATGGCTTTGTGATTGGCCCCCGCGATTTGGCCATGAGTATGGGCTACTACGACGGCCCTGGCCACGACGAGGTGAAAAAAGCTATTGGCGCAGTGGTCGAAAAGATCAAAGCCGCCGGGCTGATCGTAGGTACCACAGCCGCGAGTGGAGACCAGGCTAAAGCCTTGGTAGACAGAGGTGTACTGTTCTGTTTGAATTCCTTTGCGGGCCTGCTTAAGTCGGCAGCCGGGGAGTTTATGAAGGGGAGAACATAAACCCTGCTTACCGCTCTATTCGATAGTTGATCAAGGTCAAATCTTGCCCCATTCCCCCTGTTCCCTCGAACTGACCCACAATGGCTGCCCCCAGGGACTCCGGGATTTTGCGGCTTGCGATGTTGCGCGAGTCGACGGGATACATCAGGTACTCGTAGTTCAGATACTGGTCGGCCCAGCGTTTGAGTACCCGGATGGCCTCGCGTCCGTAACCGTGCATGTGCGCCGATTGTTTCACCCAAATTCCGAACTCCGGGCGTGGGTCGGCTAATTTGTGGAGGCCCACGCACCCCAAAAACTCGCCGGTTTCGCGCAGGGTAATAACCATCGTCAGGCTGGTCTCATCTTCGTTGTCGGCCATCGCCGACTGCACAAAAGCCTCCGTCTCCATCCGTTGTTCGGCGGGGCGCGGGTACATATACGTGGCTACGTCGGGCGTGAACTCCGAAAAGATCGCGTCGGTGTAGTCGGGTGAGATGGGCTTGAGTACAAGCCGGTCAGTTTCTAGTACGAGGGTTGTCAGATCAGGCAGCATAGCTGCTAATATACTAGATTGGAACGCGGCTTGAACGAGTAAGGCAGATTTTTGTCATCCGGGGTATAGACTTATGTTGTGTCAGAAACAAGTATCTTCCACAGCCGAACGCCATCTATAGGTAATAACTCAAACAGCTTCTAAACCATTTCGTTAAGCGAACTGATGAAACTATTCCTAAACCCGTTTACCACCCTTGCCTCCTGCCTCCTTTTGGTTGGTAACTCAATCCCAACTACCCCCATCGACGACACCACAGGCATTGCAGCGTCCAGAACGTTCACGGTTCTGGACGACCGCAAGATTGCCGCCGTAAAGGCCAGTCTGAAAAAGAAAGAGACAACGTATGCGCCTTATTATCAGACTGTACTGAAATCTGCCGACAAGCAACTGATGGGTAAACTAACGTCGGTGGTAACAAAAACGCAGACCCCGCCGAGTGGCGACAAACACGATTATCTCAGCCTTGCCCCCTATTGGTGGCCTGATCCAGCCAAACCCGACGGCCTGCCCTGGATTCGGAAAGATGGGCAGGTGAACCCCCTCACGCGGGGCGAAAACGTGGATCAGCCTGCCAAAGATGCGATGTTCAAACGTGCCGAGGCATTGGCTATGGCTTACTACTTTTCGGACGACCGGAAGTATGCCCAACGAGCCATCGAGGTGTTGCAAACGTGGTTCTTGAACCCCGAAACCAAAATGAATCCCAACCTGAATTTTGGTCAGGGCGTGCCGGGCGTGAGCACGGGCCGGGGCTTTGGTATTATCGAGTTTACGGGCGTAATCGACCTGACCACGACCATCGAAATGCTCCGGGAAGGCAACGCGCTTGACCAGAAAACGGATGCCGGGCTGGTGGCCTGGCTCACGGAGTACGTCAACTGGCTGCAAACAGGTAAGTTAGCGTTAGAAGAAAAAGCAACAATGAACAATCACGGCACCTGGTACGACGCGCAGGTGGTGGCGATTCTCTTGTTTCTGAAACGCGATGCCGAGGCCAAAGCCGTTCTCGAATCCACGACCAAAAAACGAATCGACCATCAACTCGATGCCGACGGTTCGCAACCCGAAGAGTTGGCTCGTACCAAGTCGCTGTCCTACAGCATCATGAATCTCAACGCCTTCACGCATCTGGCCTATTTCGGCAAATTGCTCAACGTTGATTTGTGGAATTACAAGAACCCCAAAGGTGGCAGTATTCAAAAAGCCTACGAGTTTCTGCAACCCTACGCTGAGGGCAAAGCCACCTGGACCCGCGAGCAACTGGGCGACCTTGATTCAGAACTTGATAAACTGCGCCGATTATTCGTGGATGCGGGCAGTATGATGAACAAACCAGACTACTGCGCTTTTGCGTCGACCGTGCGGAACCCAACTAATGTAAGCCGCCTAACCAGACCGTGTGAGTAAGCCGGGTTCTTCCAATGCGGGGCAAACCGACCAACAATTATGGCTTCAGATGAAGGCCGGCAGCGAACTCGCGTTCTCCAAAATCGTGAAACTGTATTTTCGGCCATTGGCCAACTACGGTTTTCGGTTTGTGCGCGACGAAGAGTTTATCAACGATTGCGTGCAGGAAGTATTCATCGAAATCTGGAAACGGCGCGAGCGAATCAGCGTTCCTGATAGCGTAAAGGCGTATCTGCTTAGTTCGGTTCGGCGGAAACTGTATCGCGAAAGCTCCCGGCAAAAGTTCGACGCGGCCGATTTTGAGTTGGATCTTGCCAACGATGCCTCCCTAAGCGAAGAACCATTTGAGTGGGCCTGGATTAACGACGAGCAGGAGCAACAGATTCAGGCTAAAGTGAACGCCGTGCTGGACGAACTCCCCCGTCGGCAACGGGAGGTAGTTTATTTGCAGTATTTCCAGAACATGAGCCGCGACGAAATTGCCGAGACAATGGGCATCAATCCGCAGTCGGTTTCTAACCTGCTACAGGCTGCGTTCAAGTTTATCAGAACACGCTGGAATGGTTTGAGCACATAGTAAAGTACGTTTTTTTGTCATTCCGAGGAACGAGGAATCTTACTGGTTACCAACTAGATAGCAAGGATAATTTGAGATTCCTCGTTCCTCGGAATGACAAAAAATTTGAATTTCAACAGACAACGTATGCGGTTGATTTTGGTCAACTTTCATGGTACGCTGTCAAAATTTTCCAATTGGTAGGGTATGGGTTCATTCGTAACGCCATCTAATAAGAAATCAAGCTCCACATGATACCGAACGAACACACGGAGTATACGATTCAGGACTTGCTTCGGCAGGAGCCGTTTCGGGAATGGGTGCTGAACAACGATTCGGAAGGAGAGGCATCCTGGACGAACTGGATGGCCGTCAAGCCCGAAAATGCCCGGAAGGTACACGTTGCCAAAGCCATTTTACTGAATTTGCAGGAGACCCCCGTTACTATTTCCGACGAAGAGATAGATGATTTTGTGGCCGACACGGTGGCTGAGAATCGCCCCAAAGTGATCTTTTTCTGGCGCAGTCCGGCCATGCGAATCGCGGCCTCAATCCTGTTGGTGTTAGGTATTGGGGGCTTTTTATACCGGCAACTTATTCTGAAACCGACCCAATCGACTGTCGCCAACGGCCAACCGACCACTGGCAAATACATCGAAAACACCAACGATACCGACAAACCCGTTCGGATTTTACTATCGGAGAACAGCGTGATTACGCTTTACCCTAACAGTAGCATTAAATACCCAAACCCGTTTGAACCGACGAAACGAGTGGTTTTTCTGAACGGAAAAGCCTTTTTCGAGATTAGCCGAAATCCCAAAAAACCGTTCTGGGTGCATAGCGACAAACTATCTACGCAGGTGCTGGGGACGAGTTTTATGGTAAATTCGTTCGCGAAAAATGCCGATGCGAGCGTACAGGTACGGTCGGGCAAGGTGTCGGTCTATTTGTACAAAGATTTACGGGCTGTCAGCGAACGCGGCAACAGTCGGCTGACGGGCGTGGTGCTAACAACCAATCAGCAGGCTACGGTTGCGCCCAAAGAGGAGCGATTGGTGAAATCTATTGTACAACAGCCGGAACTTGTGGCTACGCCTGCCAACGAGCAATTTGTGTTTGACGAAACGCCCCTCAAAACGGTGCTGCAAAACTTGAGCAGTGCCTACGGTATTTCGTTTACTTACGACGAGCGCACGATTGAGAATTGCTACCTGACGGCCAACCTGACCGAAGAATCGTTATTTGAAAAACTCGATCTGATCTGCCGAATCACGCACTCGACCTACGAAGTGGTTGATGCACAGATTTTTATTCGAAGCGAAGGGTGTAATTAAGTGAGTAGGATTATTTTCTACTTTTTTTTAAACTTACACAGTATCTGACTTTCCCGACCGCCATCTGCTAAGAAAGAAGACCCTTCACTGTAGATGGATAAACAATTACTCGTCCGGTACATCGATCACCTGGCAAAGCTCACCTTCATTCAGCTAGTACTTGTCGCCCTGTTCGCCGGTTTTGCCTTCGCGCACGACTCGGCGGGGCAGGAGCTTCTCGACCAAACCGTTAGCGTCGAACTCGTCAACGAAGACTTGCGATCTACCCTCAGCAAGCTCGAAAAGGCATCGCGTGTGCGTTTCGTTTTCAACCCGAAAGAGTTGAAAGTAGGCCAGAAAATTAATTTCAAGGCCACCAACGAACAGCTACGGCAGGTGCTCGATCAGATTTTCAAACCCCTGAAAATCACGTATGAACCGGCAGGAAACAGGCAGATTCTCCTGTTCAAAAAAGACGTGGGCATGACGAATATGCCCCCAACGGAGGGGCAGGCGGTCGTGGCGAAACTGATAAAAGGAACCGTGACCGACTCGGAAGGGGCCGCGTTGGTGGGCGTGTCGGTGTTGCTGAAAGGTACGTTCAACGGAACCGTGACCGACCCCAGCGGCAACTACCAGATCTCGGTGCCGAACAACAAGGCAATCCTGGTTTTTTCGTTTGTGGGGTTTACCAAAAAAGAAGTTCTGGTCGCCAACAACTCCACCATCAACGTGGCTCTGTTGCCTGACAGTCAGTCACTTGACGAAGTGGTGGTAACGGGCTATTCGACCACGAGCCGTAAGGATATTCTGGGTTCGATTAGCTCCATTAAAGAAAAGGATATTGAGCAGACAACGCCTATTAACGCGTTCGATGCGGTGCAGGGACGGATTGCCGGGGTGCAGATTTCGTCGAACGGCGGGCCGGGATCGGGGTCGGATATTCGCATTCGAGGTACGTCGACGTTTTCGGCGGGCGTGAATCCATTGTATGTAGTGGATGGGCAGCAGTTGGAAGACATCGACAACCTGAACCCAAACGACATTGCCTCGATAGAAGTGCTGAAAGATGGGGCTTCGGCGGCTATCTACGGGTCGAAGTCGGCCAACGGTGTGATTATCATCACCACCAAATCGGGGAAGACCAACGATTTTCGGCTCGACGTTGACTACGGGCGGGTGTATAGTCAGGTGGCAAGCGCGATTCCGATTGCCAACACCCGGCAGCGGTTTTATTACGAGAACGTGCGGGCGGGTTTGGCCCCGGAAAATCAATCTGCCGACTCAACCAGCTTGTTATACCAGATTTCCAACGACCTGAACAGCCTGGTTACCCGCACGGGTGTTCGCGATCAGGTGAACGTATCGTTGAGTAGCGGCACCAACCGGACCCGGTTTTACTGGAACACTGGCTACCTCAACGAGAACGGAATTGTGCTCAACAGTTCGTACAGCCGCATAACGTCGAAGTTGAAATTAGACCTCGAAATCAATAAGCGGATGAATGGCGGCACGGCCCTCAACCTGTCGTATGAGCTAACAAAGGGTTTGAATGAAGGCGCGGTGTTTCAGCAAATTGCCGAGCGGATTGCCTACTTCCCCATTTTTGAACCCGACGGAAGCTACACCCCGGAGATTGCGGGTCGGCAGAATCCGGTGGCCGAAGCCCTGTTCACCACCCGCGACAACCGGAATTATCGCGCCCAATCGTTTAGCTTTCTCGAACTGGAACTGGCCCCCTGGCTTACGTTCAAAACCACGCTGGGGGTCAATTTCAGGCTAAACAAGCAAAATAATTTCGACCCGATTATTGTGCAGACCATTGGCCGGCCCGCAACGGGCAGCGAAGGCTACGGGCTGAGTTATGACCTGCTCCAGGAAAATTATTTCCGGTTCAAAAAGCGGTTCAACAAGCACTCGCTGGGAGCTTTGGCGGGCTATTCGAGCCAACTATGGGAAGAGGAATCGTCTGATCTGGTGGCCATTTCGTTTGTTTCCGACAATATCCGCACCTTTAATAACGTCGCTGAGTTTAACCTCGGCAACACCCGCACCGACAAGTTCCGGCACGCCCTGACGGGCCTTTTCGGAGATGTTTCGTATGATTACGGTGGCAAATATTTGGTTAAAGCGACGCTCCGGCGCGATGGTTCGTCGCGGTTTGGGGCCAACCGACGGTATGGCCTTTTCCCGTCGGGTTCGGTAGGTTGGCGACTCAGCAATGAAAAATTCTTCAAGGGTATTCCGCAGGTCAACAATCTGCTGCTGAAAGCGAGTTTCGGGGCCACCGGCAACGAGCGCGTGGGCAACTACGAATCGCTGCTGCTGTATCGTCCGGGTTTCTATTACAACGGCATCAACGGCGTAGCCAGTTTTCAGTTGGCTAATCCCAACTTAGGCTGGGAAAGTACAGCATCGGTCAACTACGGCCTGAACGCCACCTTGTTTAAGTCGCGGTTGAACGTGGAGGTTGATTTCTGGCAAAAAACTACCCGGAACCTGCTCTACAACGTACCGATTCCCGAAGAAACGGGGTTCTCCGTATCGCGGCAAAACATTGGGGCGGTGAGCAACCGTGGAGTCGATATTAACCTGAGCGGGACGCCTTATCGTAAGGGTCCGTTCGAGTGGTTTAGCAATTTCAACATCACGTTCCAGAAAAACAAAGTGCTCGAACTGGCTGACGAAGATGGCTTTACGGCGGGGAATTTCTTTATTCAGCAGGGTGAATCGATTGGTAATTTCTACGGGTATCGGAATCTCGGCATTTTCCCAACCGATCAGCACAACGCTTTCGATGCAAGCGGCACGCAGTTGACTCCTGTTTTTGAGAACGGAGCCTTCGTTAAATACCAGCAAAACGGGGCCGACTATACGGGAACCGTTAATCGCCAGCGAATTGGCGCAACGGTGCTACGTGGGGGCGATATTTTCTGGCAGGACCTCGACAATAATTTTTCGATTGACGGCTTCGACCGGCAAGTAATCGGGAATGGATTGCCGAAGTACTTCGGCGGGTTTTTCAACGAGTTCAAATATGGAGCGGCCTCGCTGTCGTTTTTGTTCGATTACACGTTTGGCAACCAGATCTTCCGTAACTACGATCAGCAGCGCAACGACCTGAACTCAGCCAACGAAACCCCCGCCCCCGAACGGATCGACCGGGCGTGGGTGAAAGCAGGCGACGTGTCCGAATATGCGAGCCTCGACCGCAATCGCACTCAAAACCGGCTGGGGCCAAACTCCCAGTACATCAGTCCGGGCGAGTATATCAAGTTCCGCAACGTTCGGTTTTCGTATCGCCTACCGGCAACGATGCTGAAAAAAACGCCCTGGCTGAAAAATGCGTCAGTCAATTTTTCGGTCAACAACCTGATCACGTTCACCAACTACCCCGGCTACAACCCCGAACTCGGCACGCGCGGCAATGTGCTGCAACCGGGTCAGGACGACCTGAGGTATCCGAACAAGCGGGATTTTATTATCGGGATCAAAGCAGGGTTTTAAATTTAATAGCCTCACTATGAATACATTCTATACATTTCTCATTTTGTCGGTTGCCAGTTTATTGGTCAGTTCGTGCGAGGGTATTCTCGAACAAAAACCCTACAGCCAACTGTCGGAAGAGCAGTTTTGGCGCAGCAATGCCGATGCCACGTCGGGCGTGACGGCCATTTACGATGCCATGCAGAAAACCTACAATACGAAGTACTACAGTTGGGGCGAGTTCCGGGCCGACAACTTTGTGCGGTCGGCTACGCCCACGGCAGAGGGTCTGGAATTGCTCAATAACGCCCTCACGTCCACGAATGCCGGGGCACTGCGCTGGAATACGTTCTATCTGATGATTGCCCGGGCGAACATCGCCATCGCGAATATTCCCAAAATCCCAAATTATGACCGGCAGCTTCTGGGTGAGGCCCATGCCATACGCGCCTACGCTTATTTCCACGCAGTTCGGGTTTGGGGCGACGTGCCGCTCTACACCGAACCCGTAACGGGCCTGGATCAGGAGATCAAAAAACCGAAATCGAAGGCCGCCGAGATCATGAATCAGTTGATTATCCCGGATATGCTCAAGGCCGAATCGTTGCTGACTCAGAACACCAACACGTACAGGTTCTCGAAAGCGGGCATTTGGTCGTTGCAGGCCGAGGTCTATCTGTTTCTAAAAGATTTTGCCAAAGCCAAAGTTGCTCTCACGAATATTACCAAGCTTAATACCTTCTCGCTGGTAACAACGCGCGATGCCTGGTTAAAGCAGTTTCTGAATGATCCGGGACAGGGTGGCAAGTTTCAGACCAGCCCCGAATTTATTTTCAACATCCGTTATAGCCTGACCGAAGACAGCGACCGGAGTGGTATTTATGCGGTGTTCTTTGCCGGGCTACCCACGTATTACATCAATCCAGTTCTGGAACGGAAATGGGTTGCCAAATTCCCGACAGACTCAGTCGCCTGGACCACGCTGTATCCTACCTTTTCGCCCAAATCTAAAGACGCAGCCGGAAAAACGCTCTTTGGCGATTGGCGGTACATTGAAAGCCGCGAGGCCGCGCGCGATTTTGGGTTGGCGCGGGTGGCCAAATATACCAAGACCAACATTAGCCCCACCTTCGACGATACCGACATCATTGTGTATCGGTATGCCAACACGCTAACCCTGTTAGCCGAAGCCGAAAACCAACTCGGCAACAAGGATGCCGCCGTTACGCTGATGAACCAACTCCGCACGGCCCGGCAATTGCCCACCGTTCGGGCGGCTGATTTCACGACCAAAGAGCAACTCGAAAACTTTATTCTCGACGAACGGCAAATGGAGTTCCTGGCCGAAGGAGTCCGTTGGTGGGATCTGCGCCGGACAGGTAAGGCCGTAACGGTAATGGGCCCAATAAACAAGCAAACCGAACAAAGGCTGCTGTTCCCCATTTTCGACCGGCACTTGTTCGACAATCCCTTACTGACGCAAACGGAGGGGTATTAAAATGTCACCCCCCGCCCTAAAGGGGGCCTGCTGGCGCGTAAGCCCACTCTGGCGCAAGCAAGGCACCCTTTAGGGCGGGGGGTAAAAGGTCAAATAACTAATCGTTGCCTCCCAAACCGACTTCCATATGTTTTCTCATCTGAAATATTTCTTCATCCTTGTGTTGTTTCTGCCCCTGATCGGTTGCGATCTGGAGGTGCAGAAACCATTTGAATTTGTTCCTGAAACCAACGACATCGCCACCTACGAGAACCAGACCGTTTGGGAATGGCTCCAAACCCAGAAATCGCCGAGCAGCCTCACGGCGGTCGATCAATATAAATTTGACTTCCTGATTGATGCCATCGAGTACACGGGTTTGGTGGAGGAGTTCAACCGGAAGAGCGACCGGCGAACATTTCTGTTGCTGAACAACAACGCCTTCGATGATGCCAACAAGATTCTGCAAACGCTGACGGGCAAGGTCACGGGGCCGGTTCGGGCCGCCGATAAAGTCCGGCTGGCAAACCTGCTGAAATACCACATCATCGACAAGGAGTATATCACGCAGATTGACCCCTTGAAAGCGTATGGGAGCGATTATTTTTTCCAGACGCTCAACGAGGGCGACAACGGAAAAATCCTGCTCCGGCGCGATGAGCGATACACGGTTTCGGTGAATCCGGCAACGGTTTTCCCGCTCACCGCTACCCGGCGCGGCACCACCGTCCGCACGCACAATCTGCGGTATGCCAACGGAATCGCCCACGTCCTGAATGATTACACGCGCAACGTCGCTTTTTGAATCTGATTTATGAAAATTGGGATTACGCTGCTCCTGGTCTGTTTGTCCACCCTGATTGCAAACGGGCAATCAGCGTCCCGACCGAATATCATTTTTATCCTGACCGACGATCATCGGGCGGATGCGTTGGGGTATGTGGGAAATCGGTTCGCGCACACGCCCGAACTGGACAAACTGGCCCGGACAGGGACGTACTTCAAAAACGCCGTTGTTACCACGCCCATCTGCACCGCGAGCCGGGCCACCATCCTGAGCGGGATGCACGAGCGAACACACAAGTACACGTTTCAGGCGGGTACGATCCGGTCGGAGTACATGCAAATGGCCTACCCCAAACTCCTGAAAGAAGCGGGTTATTACACGGGTTTCTACGGAAAACTGGGCGTGAAATATAACCAGACCGACGCGCTGTTCGACGTGATGGAGGACTATGACCGGAACACCAGATTTCCCGACCGGCGCGGCTATTTTTACAAAACGATTGGCAAAGACACCGTTCACCTGACCCGCTACACGGGTCAGAAAGCGATTGATTTTATTCAGAATGCTCCTACAAAACAGCCGTTCTGCCTGTCGCTCAGTTTCTCGGCACCCCACGCCCACGACTCTGCCCCGGACCAGTATTTCTGGGATGAGCAAACGGCAAACTGGCTTGAAAACGAGACAATTCCGCCCCCACCCCTAAGTACCAATGCTGACTTTAACCAACAACCCGAAGCTGTAAAAGCCGGATTCAGCCGGGTGCGGTGGAAGTGGCGGTTCGATACGCCCGAAAAATACCAACGCATGGTGAAGGGCTACTACCGCATGATTGCTGGCGTTGACCTCGAAGTGACCCGAATTCGGGCGCAACTCAAACAACGTGGCCTTGACAAAAACACCGTCATCATCGTGATGGGCGATAATGGCTATTTCCTCGGCGAACGGCAGTTGGCCGACAAATGGCTCATGTATGATGCCTCAATCCGGGTGCCGCTCATAGTATATGACCCACGAGCCAACCAACATCAGGACGTGGAAGCCATCGCCCGAAACATCGACGTTCCCTCGACCATTCTCGACCTAGCAGGCGTGAAGCAACCGGCTCTTTATCAGGGTAAAAGCCTGCGAACAATGGTATCGGGCGGGGGTAATCGCAGTAGCCGCGACACCGTATTGATTGAGCATCTTTGGGCGTTTGAGTCTATTCCGCCGAGCGAAGGCGTGCGAACAAACGACTGGAAGTATTTTCGGTACGTGAACGACAAATCGCTGGAGGAACTCTACCACGTAAAAAACGACCCAACCGAAGCCACCAACCTCGCCAAAGACGAAACCCACCGGGTTGTGCTGACCAAACTTCGGCAGAAAACCGATCAACTCATTACTCGCTACCAAGACCCGTATTCGGGCGTGCCGACCGGCTTAATGGTCGATTTGGTGCGGAAACCGGACCGGGTGTTGCTGGCCGACAGCAGCCCCAACTTTTCGTGGATTGTTCCGAAAGAAGCCGTTTTCCAGTCGGCGTATCAGCTTTTGGTGGCTTCGTCGAAAGCCATGCTCGACAATAACGTGGGCGATGTGTGGGATAGCCGACAAGTACGTAGCGGCCAATCGACGGAGGTTCCTTATCGAGGGGCGACGCTGAAAATTGGTGCGCCCTATTACTGGAAAGTCAGAGTCTGGGATGCTGACAACCGAACGAGCGACTATTCGGCGGGGCAACCGTTTCGGGTAGGAAAACCGGGCACGTACCTGAGTTCGCCGAGTGGTTTCCAGATAGAACGTATTGTTCCAACGGCCTTTCGGAAAAAAGCGGACGGTACGTATTTCGCGGACTTTGGCAAAGCCGCCTTCGCTACGCTCGAACTGACCTACAACAGCGCACGAAACAACGACACGCTGCGGATTCGGTTGGGTGAACAACTGGCGGGTGAGCAAATCAACCGCAAACCAGACGGACACATTCGCTATCAGGAAGTGAAGCTGGCTGTTCAGCCCGGGCAACGTACCTACCGGCTGGCCATCAAACCCGACGAGAGAAACACCAAACCCGGTGCGGTAGTCCTGCCCGACTCGTTTCCGGTGCTGTTGCCTTTCCGGTATGCCGAGATTGACGGGGCGGCCAACAGTTCACTAACCGCCGATGCCGTAAAGCAGGTGGCTTATTTCAGCTATTTCGACGAAAATCAGAGTCGCTTTTCCAGTTCCGATACTATTTTGAATCAGGTGTGGGCTTTGTGCAAATACACGATGAAAGGCAGTTCGTTTTCGGGATTGTATCTGGACGGCGACCGGGAGCGGATTCCCTACGAGGCTGATGCTTATCTGAATCAACTGAGTCATTACACCACCGACCGCGAATATGGTATTGCCCGCCGGACCATTGAGTATTTTATGGCCCACCCCACCTGGCCCACCGAGTGGCAGCTACATGTAGTCCTGATGCTTCACCAGGACTACATGTATACGGGCAACACGGGGCTAATCAGCCGCTATTATGAACCACTGATTCACAAAACGCTGCTTGAACTGGCCCGCGAAGACGGATTGATTAGCTCTGGCTCACCCAAAAACACGCCCGCGTTCATGCAGAAGCTGGGGTTCACCGACCCCGCTGTGAAACTTAAAGATATTGTTGATTGGCCCCCCGCTCAGAAAGACACCGGCTGGAAATTAGCCACCGCCGAGGGGGAACGCGACGGATACGTGTTTACGCCCATCAACACGGTAGTAAACAGTTTCTTTTACCAGAACATGGTCATCATGAGCGAGTTTGCCCGGATACTGAACAAGCCCGACGATGAACAGCGATTCCGCACGATGGCCCTGAAGGTCAGGGAAGCAATCAATGAAAAACTGTTCGACTCCAAAACGGGGGCGTATGTGGATGGCGAAGGCACGAACCACTCGTCGTTGCACGCCAACATGATGGCTCTGGCGTTTGATGTGGTGCCCGAATCGCGCAAAAAATCGGTGGCCGCTTTCATCAAAACACGCGGTATGGCCTGTAGTGTTTACGGTGCTCAATATCTATTGGAAGCCCTCTACAAAGCCAACGAACCCGACTATGCTCTGTCGCTGATGACGGCCACCCACGACCGAAGCTGGTACAACATGATTCGGTCCGGCTCCACAATGACCTGGGAAGCCTGGGACACCAAATATAAACCCAACCTCGACTGGAACCACGCCTGGGGCGCGGCCCCCGCCAACATTGTCGCCCGGAATCTCTGGGGAATCCAGCCCCAAACGCCGGGCGGGGCCATTCTGTCCATCCGGCCACAGATGGGCAAGCTGACTAAAAGCCAGATAGACGTACCCACCATGAAGGGAACGGTCCGGGCCACGTACCAGCGCAAAAGCAAAACCGATCAGGCGTATCAGATCGAGTTGCCCGCCAATGTCTCGGCAGAACTGAGCCTGACGTACTCGTCGGAGGACACCGTTCTGCTCAACGGCAACAAAGTCAACACGATGTTCAATACCATCCGTCTGTCGCCCGGAATGAACCGGATTGAGCTGATTATCAATACGTATTAGACGCTGGAAAGTGAGTTTTTGTCATTCCGAGGAACGAGGAATCTACTTCGTTAATACACAATCGAGGGTTAACGAAGTAGATTCCTCGTTCCTCGGAATGACAAAAAAACTTCGGGATGACAAAAAATGCGCCTAAACAGAGATTTGATCAAATTCAATACTAGATTATGAAAATAGCCGTACCCCTTTCCCTTGTTTTGATACTCGGTTTACTGGTCGGGTTTAAAAAACAACCCGTTGAGCAGGGCAAAATGAACGTCCTGTTCATTGTTGCCGATGATCTGCGTCCTGAATTGGGCAGTTTTGGGGCCACGCACATCAAATCGCCCAATATCGATAAACTGGCTGCAGGGAGTGCCATTTTTGAGCGGGCCTATTGCAACATACCCGTTTGTGGAGCATCGCGGGCGAGCCTGATGTCGGGTGCAAGACCGGCTCGGTATCGCTTTATTAATCATGGCGATTTCCTAAATGAGCATTACCCAGGAGCCAAATCGATGCCTCGTATTTTTCACGAAAACGGCTACACAACCATCTCGAACGGTAAAATTTTCCATCAAAAACAGGACGAGAAAGATGCCTGGGACGAAATTTGGCAAGCTAAAGGCAACGGCGAATTAGACTATATCAATCCGGTCAATGTGGATCTGGTGAAAAACGAACCTGTCCGAAAAGACAACAATCGGGGTTATGCTTACGAAGACGTAGCCCTCAACGATACCGATTACCGGGATGGCAAAATGGCCCTGAAAATCAAGAAGGATTTACAAAAGTTCAAGCAAAGCGGGAAGCCGTTTTTCCTGACGGTTGGTTTTCACAAGCCTCATTTGCCGTTTAATGCGCCCAAAAAATACTGGGATCTGTATGATAGTACCAAAATCCGGCTACCCGCCAACTACAGCCAACCGGCCAGTACTCCAAAAGTGGCGTTTCATAATTCGGGCGAGCTGCGCAATTATTACGGCATTCCCGATAAAGGTCTCGTTTCTAAAGATTTAGCCAAGAAATTGATACATGGCTATTACGCGAGTGTGAGTTATGTGGATGCTCAGTTAGGCATCATCATGGACGAGCTTGCCCGCTTAGAGTTAGACAAAAACACAATTGTGGTACTGATCGGTGATCACGGCTGGAACCTCGGTGACCATCAACTGTGGAATAAACACTGCAATTTTTCGTCGTCGCTGACAACGCCCTTGCTGATCCGAATTCCGCAAAAAACATCGGGGCAGCGCATCAGAGACATCGTGGAGTTTATTGATATTTTCCCAACTCTGGCAGAATTAACCCAGTTGCCCAAGCCCAATACGGCTGTGGGCGAGAGTGTGGTTCCGTTGATCGAAAACCGGAAACGAACCAAGACGTTTGCCATCTCGCGGTGGGGCGATGCGCTGACCGTCATTAAGGACCAGTATTTCTACACCGAATGGGTTGATGATAAAGATAACCGTACCGCACGGATGTTATTCGACCACAAAACGGACCCGTTGGAGCTGAAAAATTTGGCCGAACAACCCGAACATGCGGGGGTCGTCACGGAGCTATCTGACCTGATGCGGAAAAACAGAGGAGCCGATTTTTGGGAAGACAAACGAAAAACGAAACCATGACCACTCGTCGAATTTTAGCCTTTTTCGCCCTGATTCTCGTCTTGGAAAATCATTCGTTCGCGCAAAAAACGCGGGTCGAAATCAAGGGTAATCAGTTCTATATCAACGGAAAGCCTACCTATCCGGGCCGAACCTGGCAGGGTAATAAAATCGAAGGGTTGCTCATGAACGCCCGGTTGGTTCAGGGTATTTTCGATGATCTGAATCCCGAAACGGTAGCCGAGTTTGCCTATTCCGACACCAAAAAATGGGATGCCGACCGCAACACCAACGAGTTTGTGGCGGCTATGCCACTCTGGAAGAGCTACGGCATGAATGCCTTCACGCTCAATATGCAGGGCGGCAGTCCCTACGGCTACGGCAACAAAAAATGCCTGAATCCGGGCTTCAACCCCGATGGTTCGCTGATGGAGCCGTACATGAAGCGGCTGGATCGGATTCTGAAAAAGGCCGATGACCTGAACATGGTCGTGATTCTGGGCATTTTTTACTTTGGTCAGGATCAGAACCTGACCGACGAGCGGGCCATTGTAAACGCAACCGACAACCTGACGAACTGGCTGTTTGACAAAAAATACCGGAACGTCATCATCGAAATTGCCAACGAAACCAACACGACCGGCAACTACGACCACAAAATCCTGTGGCCCGACCGGATTCATGAGCTGATTGAGCGGGTGAAAGGGAAGAAGAAAAACGGCTATCGGTTTCTGGTAGGAACGAGTTACGGGGGCCGGCAGGTGCCGACATCCAACGTGGTGAAAGTCTCAGATTTGATCTTGATTCACGGGAACGGAGCCAAACAACCCCAACAGATCCAAACACTCATTGATGCCACCCGGCAGGTAGAAGGTTATCGGGAAATGCCCGTTATGAACAACGAAGACGACCATTTCGACTTCGACAAGGAGATCAATAACTTCACCGTTTCCGTAAAAAATTACGTGTCGTGGGGCTACTTCGATTTTCGTTTTAAGGGCGAGACCGACTACAAAGAAGGTTTTCAGAGTGTCCCAGTCGATTGGGGTATTAACTCTGACCGGAAGCGGGGTTTCTTCCAAAAAGTAAGCGAGATAACCGGCGTAAAACCTGACAGCGAGACTGGCAAACGCTAAGGGGTGCATTTCGATCTTGTGTGTTGTTGGCCTTACGGCCATGCCGGAAAATATCCGGCATTACGTGAAGGGGCGACTTTTGTAGTGCCGGATACTTTCCGGCATGGCCGTAAGGCCAATATAGGTTGCTTTAAGTGGCGACGGTTGAGCAAAACACAAGAGTGAAATGCACCCAACGCTAAGTACATACGACAAGATTTTTCAATACTACATTACCCTGAAAATGCAAAAACACCACTATTTCATTCTTCTGCTTTCTGGCTTTACCCTTCCGGTATTGGGGCAGGGTACGATTACCGTTCAAAACGAGGCTACCGTTGCCCGGAACGAAGCCGTTGTCGGTGTTTCGTGGAAGGCTCTGAAAGCCCGCTACTCAACCCTCGATTCGGCCAATTTTCGGTTGATCGACAGTCGGACAAAAGCCGAGATTCCTTATCAGTTGGAGCGGCAGGGCGAAGCGTCGGTGCAGAACCTGTTGATGCAGGTATCAGTTCCGGCCAAGAGCAGCGTTCAGGTGTCTGTTCAGAAAGGTAAACCAGCTCCCGTTGCAGCCAAAACCTTTGCCCGGTACGTTCCCGAACGGCTCGACGATTTTGCGTGGGAAAACGACAAAGTGGCGTTTCGCGCTTATGGCAAGGCTTTGGAAGGCACCAAAGGCGATGCTTACGGGCTGGACGTGTGGGTGAAACGCACCGACAAACTCGTTCTCGACGCTCGGTACAAACGCGGCAAATACCACGAAGACATTGGCGACGGTATGGATTATTACCACGTTGGCCACACCCTCGGCGCGGGCAACGTGATGCCCTACGTGAAGGATTCGGTCTATTATTCCAAAAACTACCACCGCTGGAAAGTGCTGGACAACGGCCCCATCCGAACCACGTTTGTGCTCGAATACGACGAGTGGGATGTGAACGGCCTGAAGGTGACGGCCACCAAAAAAATCACTCTGGATGCCGGTACGCAGATGAACCGGGTTGAGGCTACCTACCGCTACAGTGGGGCATCGAAACTGCCGGTTGTGGTCGGGATCATCAAACGCCCGGAGCTGGGGCAAATGCTGCTCGATGAGCAACGCGGGATCATGGCCTATTGGGAGCCGCAACACGGACCGGACGGCATCACGGGCGTGGGTTCGGTGCTGCTTACGCCCGTCACGGCCATGAAAATCACGGGCGAGCAACTGCTGGCACAATCCACATCGGTGCAAAACGAGCCGTTTATCTATTACACCGGAGCCTGCTGGAACAAAGCCGGGGTCATCACCGATGCGCCCGCGTGGTTCGCTTATCTTCAGGCGTTTAAAGAAGCGTTGGCAAGTCCGCTGGTAGTACAAATGAACTGAGTTTATCTATGAAAAAATTACTCAACTGCTTAGTAATCAATCTATTTTTCTGGCACTCCGTCGCGCTGGCTCAGGAGGTTGTCAGGCCGATGATCTGGGTGAAACCGGCGGACAAGGCAGCTATCCTGCAAAAAATCAGGACGACACCCTGGGCCAAAACATACTACGACGCTTTTGTGAAGCGCGTGGCCGACGATGTAAGCAGCCATCAGGCCGATGCCAAAGCTTATTTAAGCAAAATGCCCCTCGATTGGGCGAAGCAGGAGGCCGGGAAAATTCCGCCGTTCGCGCCGATCAAGGGCGTGACGAGTGATGCCGAATTGCGGAAAATCGTGATTCACTATTTGCAAACGGGCATCGACTGTGGCATTCTCTACTACCTGACCAACGACCCGAAATATGGCCAATGCAGTGCCGACATCCTGCACACCCTTGTCGAAGGGCTTGTGCCGCTGAAACCCAGTGCGGGCGGGCATAATGGCGGGGGCTACCTCTACCCCGACGACCACCTGCGCGAGGCTCGCGAGATCGGCGCGGGTATCCCGATTCTGTATGATTTCGCGTATCCGTTCATCGCCCAGAACAGCGCAGTTTATGATTTGGGGGCGGGGAAAAAAGTCCCGTTTTCGCACGATCACGCGCAAGCCGTTTTCCGAACCTACATCAATCTGGCTCTGGAACAGGGCATTATCAACTGCAACTGGCCAATTTTGGAATCGCCGAGTTTGGTGGGTAACACGCTGGCTCTCAACGACCCTGCCGAACGGGATTCCTTTCTGCCGTATTATCTGACTAAAAACACCCCCCATCAGGACGCGCTCCAAAAGGTGGGGCAGTTTTACCAGAAACACGGCGGCAACTGGCCCGAAAGTACCAACTATTCCGGTGCGGTTGCGGGTCTGACCACCTACCTGATGACGCTCCTGACCCGCTTCGATCCGTCATTGCACTTGGGCAATCAATACCCGCAGATCCCCTTCGCGCTCACCACCACCTACTACCTGACCTACCCGAATAAGCGCGACATGGTGGTGTTTGGCGACGGACACCGATCATTTCACCTCGACTATCATTCGTTTGAGATGGCCTACCACCTGGGGCAGTTGGAGAATTCGGCGACCCTGAAACGCGAATTTGGGGCGTTGATAACCAGCGGAATCAGCACCAAACAGTATAGTCGCCCCGCAGTGGGCAAGCGCAATTACGGCGCGGAAGTTTATAACGAACCCGTTGAACTGCTGTGGTTTAGCCCTGAAATAGAGGGCCAAACGAAGGCGTATCCGCTGCCCATCACCGACGAATTACCCTTCGCCGGGATTCAGATTCAGCGCAATTTTAGCCCCACAAACAACCCCGCCGACGATCTGATGGGTTTTGTGGGTGGAGCCTCGTTTGTGCATGGTCACGCATCGGGTATGAACATGGAACTCTACGGCAAGGGCATGGTGATGGGTGTGAAAGCGGGACGCAGTGCCTACACGACCGATATTCACGAGAATTATTACCGGCTTTTTGCAGGTCATAATACGGTGATTGTCAACGGCTCATCGGAAAGCAACGGGGGCTGGGCCAACCTCGGCACGAACCGGGTTGAGCCGGTGGCGATTGAGCCGAGGTATCGGCAGTCGGGGGTGTCGGCCAACCATTCGTTTTCGGTTTCGCGCTTCCTCGACGACCGGGGCGACGGAGCCGAAGCCACTCAGGAACGCACATTGGCTCTCATCCGCACTTCGCCCACGACCGCCTACTACGTGGACCTGTTCCGGTCAAAATCGGCCCTGCCAACGCAGTACCACGACTACGTGTATCACAACATCGGCGACACGCTCCTGGTCACCGCACCGACCCCGGCGTTTCAACTCCGCCCCGACCCGGAACGATACGCGGCTTCAGAACAGAAAGCGTGGCAAAACAACAAAAAGGCGCGGCATCCGGGCTGGCATTTTTTCAAATCGGTCAACACGTCGGGGATGTATCCAAACGATGTTCGGGTCAGTTTCAAGGCCAACGCCATCCGCCCGCAGCCCGTGCAGATGAACGTGTTTATCCCCGGCGATGCCAACCGCGAATACACAAGCGTGATGGCCCCACCCACGACCGACAGCCCCAAAGCGTATGCGAATCGCCCCACGCCGACGCTCGTGATTCGGCAAACCGGCGAAGCCTGGACACACCCGTTTGCCGTGGTTTACGAACCAACCGACGCAAACAGCAACGGCAGCATTCAGTCGGTCGAGGCTATCCGGCAGGGCGATGCGTTCAAGGGAGTGACTATCAAGAGCAATACATCGAATGGGCTGCTCACGCAGTACGTGATTATGCAGGACTCGGACGAAGCCGAATTTGCCGACTCCAAACTCGGCATCCGTGTGAAGGGTCGATACGCCGTTATTACCCTAACCGACGCAAACAAACTGCACTCGATCTATCTGGGACATGGGCAATCAGGGTCGTTTGGAAAGTTGTCCCTGAAGTCTGTAAGTGGCAAACCCACAGCCGCTTACTTGCAAATGGAAAGCGATACCCCAACCGTCAAAGCCGCCGATACTGTTGACGTTACAGTAGAGTCGGGAAAGCGAGTGATTTTCAATAAATCGAATTAATAAGTTGGACGGCTTTGTTTTTGTCATTCCGAGGTACGAGGAATCTTACAGTTGCCTGATTGTGAGATTCCTCGTACCTCGGAATGACAAAAACAAAATCGTCCGATTACTCACATTTCAGGCAACTCCAATCATTTATTAATTACATGAAAACCAGACTAATACTACCAATTTTTGCCGTCCTGATACTTTGCCTGTCGTCGTGGAAACCGGGCAATTTGCCTGATAAAAAAGCCATTGAGCAGTCGATGCTTCGGGCGTTGGCCTGGCAGGAAGCCAACCCCATTTTCGCCAAAGCCCCCACCGACTGGACCAATGGAGCCTACTACACGGGCGTTGTTCGGGCGCACAAATCGACTCGCAACAACGCTTTTTTGAATGCCCTCACTGGCATGGCCAATCGCAACAACTGGCAACCCTACGAGCGGTTCTACCACGCCGACGATATGGCGATCTGCTACTCGTATCTGTACCTCAACTCGCTCAAAGAGAAAACGGTCAATACCGTTCCAACCGACAGCATCATCGCCCAGCACCTCTACAAACCCCACGAATGGCGCGTGGGCATTCCCGATAAAGATCAGCGCATTTTGTGGTGGTGGTGCGACGCGCTTTTCATGGCCCCGCCTGTGCTGACGGTTTACGCCAAACAGAAAAGAGACCCGGCCAGGAGTGGCCCGGTCTATCTCGATCAGATGCACAAATACTACATGCAGACCTACGACCTACTCTACAACAAGGACGATAAACTGTTTGCGCGGGATGTCCGGTTCTTGTGGGCGGGCAAGGATAGCGACCGCAAAGAAGCCAACGGCAAGCATATTTTCTGGTCGCGGGGCAACGGCTGGGTGCTGGGCGGGTTGGCTTTGTTGCTGGAAGACATGCCCAAGAACTACAAAAATCGCCCGTTCTACGAGAAACTGTTCAAGGATATGGCCGCCCGAATTAAAGACCTGCAACCCGCCGACGGCCTCTGGCGCACTAGTTTGCTGGCTCCCGAAACGTTCCCGCACGGCGAGGTGAGCGGCAGTGGTTTCTTCACGTTCGGCCTGGCTTGGGGCATCAACAACGGCTTGTTAGACAAGGCAACCTACCAGCCCGCCGTGCTGAAAGCCTGGGATGCGCTGACTCAGTGTCAGCAGGAGACGGGCAAAATTGGCTGGGTGCAAAACATCGGTTTCGACCCCAAACCCGCCGACAAAGACAGTTGGCAGAACTTCGGGACGGGCGCGTATCTACTGGCCGGCAGTGAGCTGCTGAAAATGAAGTAGAGCTTCCCCCCCGACCAGTATCGGCCCGTCCGCTAAATCCGCAGGATATGCCATTGCAATCCTAATCACTCCCTTGCAATGGCATCGGCTTTGCCGTCGGGGTCGTTTTTAACGTAGCCGCGTGTGGGCAGACTTGCCCCACGAATGTAGAGCAACCCAGCCACGTGCGGAGCCGCCATCGACGTGCCCGACAAGGTGGCATACCGGCCATCTTTGTAGGTCGACGGAATCCTGACGCCATACGCGCATATATCGACTTCGGGTCCGTAGTTCGAGAAACTGGCGTACTGCTCGTTGCGGTCCATCGCCGACACTGTAAACACGTTGCGGTGATCGACGCGGGCGGGACTGAGACCCGCAACGGCCATTTTTTCGTTGCCAGCCGCGATGGTGAAGAAAATACCCCTGTCGGCGGTTTGCCGGATGGCCCGTTCAAGGCTGCTCGATACACCCTCGCCACCCAGGCTCATGTTCACCACGTCGCCGGGTTGGCCGTTGCGAAACACGTGGTTGATGGCCTGCAAAATAGTCGACACCTTCCCGTCACCCTCGGCATCAAGCACCCTGAGCGATACCAACGTGGCCCCCGACGCGATGCCCGTGACTCCAAAACCATTGTTGAGGGCACCAATAATGCCCGCCACGTGGGTGCCGTGACCACTTTCGTCGTCGGCAGTTTTACCCGTCAGAAACGAGATTGAGCGGTTCCGGTCGACGTTCAGGTCGGGGTGGTCGAGATCGATTCCCGTGTCGATTACCCACACGGTTTTGCCATTTTGGCGGTCGCCCCGTCCGAAGCCAGTTCCCGATATATTCCATGACAAGGTGGCCGTTGTAGCCACATCAACGCAGTTGCAGATCGACATAATCTGGTCTTGCTCCACCGACAACACGGCGGGATCTTGCTGGAGCCGGGCCAAATCGGAGGGGGAAAGGGTAGCCGAAAACATGGTTTCGGGGCCAGTACCCAATACGGTTACGGCTTCGGCCTCAACCCGGTTGAGTCGCAGCATCTGCTCAACGGCAACAAGGGGTGTTTGGGCTGCCACGCGGGCGTTGGGTGCGTTGGGCAATGCCACGTCTGGGGCATACGTGACAATGTAGCTACCTTCAATAATTTCGCCGTTGCGGGCAGAGGCTTTTACCAGGCAATCGGCAGCGGGGCCAAGGTCGACATCGTCGTCCGATTGGCAGGCAGTGAGCGGTAGCAGGAACAGGGCTGCGTTAAAGCAGGCCGCAGATAGGCTTCGGGGCATGGTCGATACAGACAATTTGAGTTGAAAAACACGAACAAAGTCTGTACAGAATGCTGCATACAATAACGCCCGAATGAATTTGTGAACTGGTAATTACATAACGCAGCATAGGGGTGGTTCGTTGCAGGGGGGCGGTGCGTTTTTATTTCTCTGGACTATCTGGGAATTTAATGCGGTTTTTAGCTTATTTGGGGAGTTTTGATACCGCTATTGATTCTCTTTTATATGCCTCTGATCTCCATCATTACTGGCACCTTAAACGACAAGCACCGGTTGGTTGCTACAATTGCCAGTGTACAAAAACAAACCGGCGTTTCGGTCGAACACATTATTGTCGATGGCAACGGTCACGACGGAACTGCCAATTGGCTTCGAGAAAACAATTTCCCCCTGGTGCGCTGGGTGAGTCAAACCAATCGGGGTATTTCCGAAGCCATGAATATAGGGATGAGCATGGCATCTGGCGAATGGTACTTTTTTCTCTGCGCGGGCGACGAACTGCTGCCCAATATCCTGTCGCAGATGGCCCCTATGTTGACCGATGGCCTCGACGTGTTGGCTGGGCATGTGCAAAAAGCGGAGGGCGGGCGATTCTATAGTACGTTTTCGGAGGCTATGCTGGTTAGCAATCTTATTCACCATCAGGCGGCTTTCTACCACCGACGCATCTTCGACGAATTTCAGTACGACACGTCGATCAAAGCTATGGCTGATTATGAGCTGAATTTGCTCATGTGGCTCCAGAAACGAAACGTACGCATTATCGACGAAGACATCTCCTACTACGACATCCAAGGCATCAGTGGCCCACTTTGGCGGTCATTGGTGGAGTCGAACCGAATCAAATTCAGGCGTTTAGGGCTTGTTGGGGGTACGAGATATGGGGCGATTCTTGCCTGGAAATACCTGATTATCCATCTAAAACGGATCAAGCGGAAACATTTCACACCTACCCTGCCCGTTGCTAGCTAGAGCGTCAGCACCACTTTATTATCTTGTCACGAATAAAACGCCACAATTAAATCGACTATGTAGTGAACATCGTCGTCGGTGAGAGTGGGGTAGATGGGCAAACAAAGGCCCTGCGAGAACCCGGAGTCACCAACGGGATACGCGTTGTTGCCAAACGAACGAACGGGAGAAATTTCTGAGGCTGATACCCCAAAACACGGTTGCCGATGAAGTGGGTAGAAGAACGACCGGATTTGAACGCCCGCCTGTTCGAGATGGGCTTGAAGTTGAGTGGCCTCCTGAGCCATCAGCACACACCGAAACGGCACGTGGGTACTGTGGCTGGCTGCCCCCAAGATTCTGACCTGACGTACATCCTGTAGACCACTGACGTACGTTGCCCAAAGCTCCTGTTTACGTTGTATGATCCAGTCCAGTTTTTTAATTTGGGCAAGACCTACAGCCGCCTGCATGTCGGTCATGCGGAAGTTGTAGCCAATAGCAGGGTGTACAAACGAGCCGCGATTCAGGCGGCCCTGATTGCGCAGTAACAACAATTGTCTGTAGGTGTGCTCATCCCGGCAAGCCACAAAACCGCCTTCGCCAGTCGTGATTGTTTTATCGGCGAAGAATGAAAAGCAACCCACGTCGCCCAACCCGCCAACGGGTTTGCCCTTGTAACAGACCCCAATCCCTTGAGCCGCATCTTCAATAACGAGCAGCCCATGCCGACGTGCCAACGCCAGAATGGGGTCCATGTCGCAGGCGGTGCCATACAAATGAACGGGCATGATAGCGCGGGTTTTGTACGTCAGGCAATGCTCTAGTTGGGTTGGATCGATTTGGAACGTGTCGGGTTCAACATCGACCAACACAGGCGTGGCACCCACCATCAACACGGCGTTGGCCGACCCAATGAACGTAATATCGGGGATAATGACTTCATCGCCTGGTCCAATGCCAAGAGCCATCAGGCCAAGCGCGAGGGCTAGTGTTCCGTTCGGAGCTAATACGCCATAGGGCACCTGAATCGTCTGTTTGAGGGCCTCAACAAAAGCCGCTGATCGGGGGCCTTCGGTAATCCAGCCGTCTTCCAGTGTTTGTAAAACAGAGGCCGACTCATCGGCGGTCAGGAAAGGGACAATTTGCGGGATGGTACGAAGAGCAGGGGTGGCAGCCATAGTGTAAATGTAAAGAGCTTGGTTATCGGGCAAAAAGATACTTAGCAAATGGCCTTTGTGGTTTGCTCACCTTTCGTCCTAACCGAGAACCAATTGAGCAATTAGGTAACCGATGGTCACATTTTAGGAATCATATCTGACGAAACACTCTACCTTTGAGCCATCAAAACAGGGCAATCAGCCCACGTCGATGCACTCGCATTTCTTGTTTTCCAGTATTTTTCTTAACCAATAATCCCAATTCTCAATGGACCTTATTTCCCTGCTTTCGGGCTGGGGCTGGTTGCCCTTGCTCCTGGTTGCTCTGGTGCTCTACAAATGGGTACTCCGTTTTCTGTTCGGTATGGTGATCGTACCACAAGACCGAATTGGTCTCGTGACCAAAAAATACGTACTGATGGGACCTGACCGCGAACTGCCCGATGGGCGCATTATTGCCACCAAAGGCGAAGCTGGTTATCAGGCCCAAACCCTCGCTCCGGGCCTGTACTGGTTTATGTGGCCCTGGCAATACGGCGTGCAGATGGAGCCGTTTACGGTCATTCCCGAAGGTAAAATCGGCCTGATTTTAGCGAACGACGGGGCCGAACTGCCGCAGGGCAACATTTTGGCCCGGCGCGTGGAGTGCGACAACTTTCAGGACACCGAGCGGTTCCTGTCTTCAAGTGGGCAAAAGGGGCGGCAAACCGGCCTGCTCACGCCCGGAACGTACCGGATCAATACGTTTGCGTTCACGGTGAGCATCTCGCCCATGACCGATATTAAGGAGAACATGGTGGGTGTTATCACGACCCTCGACGGTGCGCCGTTACAGTCGGGGCAGATTGCCGGTCGGCAGGTGGAGGGCCACAACAACTTCCAGAACATCGACGCTTTTTTGCAAAACGGCGGTAATCGGGGTCTGCAACCGCAGGTCGTATTGGCGGGTTCGTATTATATCAACCCCTGGGCTGTGCAGATCGAACAAATCCCGATGACAACCGTACCTATTGGGCAGGTAGGCGTGGTGATCTCGTATATCGGCGAGGATGGCGAAGATCTCACAGGCGACACCTTCAAACACGGCAACATCGTGCGCAAAGGCTACCGGGGCGTCTGGATGGAGCCGCTGGGGCCGGGCAAATACCCCATCAACACGTTCACAATGAAAGTGGAGGGCGTGCCAACCACCAACCTCGTGCTCAACTGGGCCAACGCCCGTTCGGAGTCGCACGAGCTGGACCGGAACCTCTCGACCATCACGGTGCGCTCGAAAGACGGTTTCCCGTTCAACCTCGACGTGGCGCAGATCATCCACATCCCGGCTGCCGAAGCTCCGAAGGTGATTGCCCGCTTCGGGAGCATGAACAACCTGGTGTCGCAGGTGCTGGAGCCGACGATTGGCAACTACTTCCGCAACTCGGCGCAGGATTCCGATGTGATCGCGTTCTTGAGCACCCGAAAAGAACGGCAGGAGGCCGCCCGCGAGCACATCAAGCAGGTGCTTGAAATCTACAACGTGAATGCCGTTGACACGCTCATTGGCGACATTGCCCCGCCCGACAGCCTGATGAAAACCCTCACCGACCGCAAGATTGCGCAGGAAGAAGAGAAGACCTACGAAACGCAGCGGATGGCGCAGGAAAAACGGCAGGGTATGGAGCGCGAAACAGCCCTCGCCGACATTCAGCGCGAGGTGGTGAAGGCCCAACAGAGCGTGGAGATTGCCCAACGCACTGCCGATGCCGCCGTGAAAAAGTCGGAAGGTGAGGCCCGAAGCATGAAGTTGCAGGTGGGGGCCGAGTCGGAAGCCACCAAGATTCGGGCGGAAGCCAACGCGGAAGCCCGTCGCCGTCAGGCTGCTGCCGACGCCGAGGCCACCAAGCTCACCGCCGATGCCGAAGCCGAGCGGATTGCCAAAACGGGTGCCGCCGAAGCCGAAAAGATTCTGGCCGTGGGTCGCTCAACTGCCGAGGCATACGAGTTGCAGGTGAAGGCAATGGGCGACGAGAACTTTACGCGCTACAAAATCATGGAGGAGATCGGTCGCGGCAACATCCGCATCATCCCCGACATTATGATCAACGGTGGCCCCAACGGCACCACCGACGGGTCGATGAGCGGACTAATGGGCCTGAAACTCCTCGAACTCGCCGACGCCCGCAAGGAAATCGCCCCTGACGCCCAACCCGCAACGGCCCGGCGCGTGCCAATCACGGCAAAGTCGAAAGAGGAAGGGAAGTAAGAACGAATGGCATTCAGAGGATACGGTATCTTCTGGGTGCCATTTTTCGCGTACTTTTGCCCCCTCAAATGAATGTTCTGCTTTGATCGACGTATCAGTAGTTATAGTCAATTATAAAACGCCCGGCCTGATTTGTGACTGCCTGCGGACGCTGCACGAATTTACTAAAGGGGTGACGTTTGAAGTACTCGTGATCGACAACGATTCGGGCGATGACAGCGAGGCTCAAATTTTGCGGGCTTTCCCCGATGTTCGCTGGATGCAGATGGGCTACAACGCGGGCTTCAGTCGGGCGAGCAACCGGGGTATCGAAAACGCGCGGGGTCGGTATGTGATCTTACTCAATTCGGATACGCTGCTGGTTAGCGATGTGCTGACGCAATTGGTGGGGGTGATGGACGCCCGCCCGGAGGTTGCCGCCGTAACGCCGAGTCAGATTACCCGTGAGGGCAAGGTACACGGGAGCATCTACACGGCCTTTGTGCATCTGCGGAGGCATCTTTTTATTTTCCCCCACACGCCCTTTACGCTCAAAATCATGCACCGGCTCCTGCCCGAACCGGTGTTCCAGGAACCCGATCAGGTTGAATGGATGTCGGGGGCCTGCCTCATGACCCGCCCGGAGGTGATCGCTAAAGTGGGGGCATTAGACGAAAGTTTTTTCATGTACGGCGAGGATCAGGAGTGGAGCTACCGGCTCGGAAAAGCCGGGCGGTTGCTGATGTTGCGCGACGCCTTTATCGTCCACCTGGAATACGGTTCGCAGGCTGATTACCAACAACCCGACCTTTCGCACATCAACCGGTTTCGCACCCAGATGCACGTCTCGAACTTGCTCTGGCTTCGGAAGCAATATGGTGTAGGAGCTTATCTGGTAGTCATTTTTCACTACCTGACGCTGGTGCCAATCATCTTCGGCTGGAAAATGCTCGTCAACCTGCGGCAGGGCAAATCGCCATTCTACGAGCTTGATAATCAACGGGCGTTTGCTCAGCAGCTAGGCGTGGTCTTGCGGTTTTTCTGGCCGACGGTGTTCAACAAAAAAATGTTCTACAAAGTGTAAATGATTTCCGTCATCACCGTCACCTACAACGCCCGTCACCTGCTGCCCGAAACCATCGCGAGTGTGCAGGCCCAAACGGGTATGGCGGTTGAGCATCTGATTATCGACGGAAACAGCACCGACGGAACCGCCAACTGGCTTCGAGAGCAGAACTTCCCGCTCGTGCGCTGGATCAGCGAACCCGATTCCGGCATTTACGACGCCATGAACAAGGGCCTGGACCGCGCCAAAGGCAACTGGATTCTGTTCATCTGCGCGGGCGACGTGATTCTACCCGGCGTCCTGGAAAAAGTGGCCCCACTGCTCACCAACGACCTCGATTTGCTGGCCGGACACAGCCTGCAAACGGGCAGTGGACGCTTCATCGGCACCTTTTCCGACGCCATTTTGGTTAGTAATCTCATCCACCATCAAGCCGCTTTCTACAACCAGCGGGTGTTCGAGAACTTCCGCTACGACACCCAACTCCGAGCCATGTCGGACTATGAACTGAACCTGATTCTGTTCCTGCGCCGGAGTCAGGTCCGCATCATCGACCTCGACATGAGCCGTTGCGCCGAACAGGGTATTAGCGCGGGCATGTGGCAATCGTTACTCGAATCGAACCGCATCAAATATCGACATTTGGGGTTCTGGAAGGGCACAAAATACGGGCTTATACTGGTCTGGAAATACGGCGTCATCTATTTAAAAAGCATTAAACGGAAGCACCTGTAATGCCGGATAGTATCCGGCATGGCCGTGAGGCCAATTGGACTCGCCTTAGTTTTTGAGGTTTTGAAAAATGCTATGTAGCGTAGCAAACTGGCTGAGCGGCTAGGCTCGCCCTTCGACTCCGCTCAGGGTGACAGGAAAGTTGAGTCAGGGTAGGTATTCACTCACAAGGCAGCGGTCACCCTGAGCCTGTCGAAGGGCTGTGTGTCAGCCAGTTCGATAAAAGCCCCTCCCAACCAAACAGCTATAAACGAACTGGTTTTCGCTTTATGAGTTGGCGGAGCTTCACAAGCTTCTGCCGAACCGTAGCCTAAACCATGACCAACCCCATTTCCGTCGGTGTAATCATCGGCAACCGTGACTTTTTCCCTGACAAACTCGTTGGCGAATGCCGCGCCGATTTGCTCGACGCCTTTCAGAAAGCGGGTCTGAAACCGATCATGCTCGACGAGCAGGCAACCAAACTGGGGGGCGTCGAAACGTTTCAGGAGGCCCAAAAATGCGCCGAACTCTTCCGGCGTCATGCCGACGAAATCATGAGCGTGGTGGTCGTTTTGCCCAACTTCGGCGATGAAAAAGGCGTGGCCGAAACCCTCAAACTCGCTCGGTTAGACGTACCTGTGCTTGTTCAGGCGTACCCCGACGATCTGAACCGGATGGACGTGGCGCGTCGGCGCGATGCGTGGTGTGGCAAGATTTCGGTGTGCAACAACCTGTATCAGTTTGGTATCAAGTACTCGCTCACAACCAAGCATGTGGTGCATCCGTCGGACCCCAGTTTTGCCCAGGATCTGTTGCATTTCAAAGCTGTTTGCCGGGTGGTGCGCGGCCTGCGGACGGTGCGGATTGGGGCGGTGGGGGCGCGACCGGGGGCGTTCAACACCGTGCGTTACAGCGAGAAAATCCTGCAACGGCACGGAATTTCGGTGGTAACGGTCGATCTGTCGAAGATTCTGGGCAACGCCAACAAGCTGACTATCAACGATCAGTCCGTAAAAAATAAGTTAGAAACCATCCGGGCCTACGCCCCCACAGGCCGCACCCCCGACGACCGACTGGTGCAGATTGCCAAGCTCGATGTGGTACTGGCCGAGTTCATGGCCGAACACGCGCTTGATGCCAAGGCTATTCAGTGCTGGACCTCGTTGCAACAGAATTACGGCTGCAACGTCTGCACCAACATGAGCATCATGAGCGAGAACATGCTGCCGAGCGCGTGTGAGGTCGATGTGACGGGTACGTTGAGCATGTACGCCATGCAACTCGCGTCTGGTTCGCCAAGCGCGTTGGTCGATTGGAACAACAACTACGCCGACGACGAAAATAAGTGTGTGCTGTTTCATTGCGGCAACTGGGCCAAGTCATTTCTGCCTGATATACAGATGAGTACGGCACCGATTCTGGGCACGACGGTGGGCGAAGAAAACACTTATGGCGCGTTGGACGGTCGCACGCCCGCGTCGCCCCTCACGTTTGGGCGCATCAGCACCGACGACCCCAAAGGCATCATGAAGGCGTACATTGGCGAGGGGGTCCTCACCGACGACCCGCTCAATACCTTCGGCAACCGGGCGGTGGCCAAAATCGACAACCTACAAAACCTGATGCAGTACGTGTGCCGCAATGGGTTTGAGCATCACGTGGTCATGAATGCTTCGCGAACGGCGGGCGTTTTGCGCGAAGCGTTCGAGAATTATATGGGTTGGGACGTCTATCAGCATACGGCATAAATGAATACCAATATGAAAACACGACTACTACTACTTGGCGTATTGCTGGCTGGGCTGGCTCAGGCGCAACAAACCGAGGTGCGAATCTACGACGGGGCCGCACCCGGCTCGGAAACCTGGAACTGGACCGAGAAAAAGAACAACAAAAACGCCATTAACCTGATGACGGTTTATAACGTCGTCAACCCAACGCTGACGGTGTTCCCGGCTGATCCGGCTCTGGCAACGGGGACGTCGGTGGTGATTTGTCCGGGCGGAGGGTTTCACTTTCTGTCCATTGATAGTGAGGGTAATGACGTGGCGAAATGTCTGGCAAAAAAGGGTGTCACGGCGTTTGTGTTAAAATACCGGACGGCCCGCATCAACACCGACGACCCGTTTGCCGACATGATGGCGGGCATCGACGGGCCGCGCAAACAGGAGTGGGACGCCGAAAACAAGGCCACAATTCCCCTGTCGATGGCCGATGGTCGCGCGGCTATCGCCTACGTCCGCAAACACGCGGCTACGTATGGCGTTGATCCAAACAAAATCGGAATTATGGGTTTTTCGGCGGGGGGGACAGTGACAGCGGGGGCTGTTTTTGGCTACAATGCCGACAATAAACCAGCGTTTGCGGCCCCCATTTACGCTTTTTTCCCGGCAGCCATGCAGGGCAACTTGCCAACCGATGCGCCCCCGATGTTCCTGGTTTGTGCCTCCGACGATCAACTGAATCTGGCTCCACACAGCGTGGACTTGTACAACACATGGCTTGCGGCTAAGAAACCTACGGAACTCCATTTGTACGCAAAAGGGGGGCATGGGTTCGGCATGAATAAACAGAATTTGCCCTCGGATGGGTGGATCGAGCGATTTGCCGAGTGGCTGGCTCAACAGGGTTTCATAAAGCCCTCCCATACAGAACATGCTAACCGTTAGCGAACTAGCCCAGAAATCGACGCAATACCGCCGGAACATCCTCCAATACATTTATGGGGCAGGGGCTGGGCATACGGGCGGTAGTCTGTCGTGCATCGACATCCTGAACGTGCTCTATAATACCGTGTTGAACGTTGGTCCCGACACCTTTACCTCGCCCGACCGCGACCGGTATATTCAGAGCAAAGGCCACACGGTCGAGGCCCTGTATGTGGTACTGGCCGACCTGGGCTTTTTCCCGGAAACTGACTTGCAAACACTTTGCCGGTACAACTCCCACTACATTGGGCATCCCACGCGCAAAGTGTATGGCGTGGAGCAAAACACCGGTTCGCTGGGGCACTGGCTGTCGTTAAGCGTGGGAACGGCTCTCGCGGCTAAATTGGATGATCGCGCTTACCGCGTGTTCACGCTCATGGGCGACGGCGAACTACCCGAAGGTTCTAACTGGGAAGCGGCCCTCTTGGCGTCGCACTACAAGCTCGACAACCTTTGCGCCATTGTCGACAAGAACACCCTGCAAATTACCGGCCCCACCGCCGACGTATGCAGCACCGACCCGCTCGACCAGAAGTTTGAAGCGTTCGGTTGGGCGGTCCGGCACGTGGATGGACACGACTTCACGGCCCTGCAAGAAGCGTTCGATGCGCTGCCGTTTGCAACAGGGAAGCCAAGTTTGGTGATTGCCCACACGGTGAAAGGCAAGGGCGTGAGTTTCATGGAAAATCAACTGAAATGGCATCACGGCGTGCCTAGTTACGATCAGTATCAACAGGCGTTGGAGGAGTTGGGTGAAAGAGCGAAAGAATGAAAGAGCGAAATACTGTAACACAATTTTTTGTCATCCCGACGCAGGAGGGATCTAGCTTGTCCACTCTCAACTTGAGCGTTAGCGGAGTAGATCCCTCATGCTTCGGGATGACAAAACAGACCATCGAACAAGCTCCTAAACTGGTCTTTTGGCTAAGTTCCATCATCTGGTTGGCATCGTTTGGGGCCGTTGCCCAACCCACTGGTCTGGCAATGGTGCAACCTCGGATGCGGGTGATCGTGGATAACGACTTCAGTGGCGACCCCGACGGACTGTTTCAGTTGGCGCATTTGCTGATGTCGCCGTCGGTGGAGGTGCGGGGCATAATCGGGTCGCACCTGCGCGTCGGCGATGGCTTCGACCGCTCCACCACGCAGGCCGACAATGCTGCCAAAAAAGCGCGAGAGGTGCTGAGTATCATGAACGTGACCAAACCGATTCCGGTTTTTGCCGGGTCGAACACGGCAATGGTGAACGACAGCACGCCCGTAAAAAACGAGGCCGTCAACTTCATTATTCAGGAAGCTTTGCGGACCGATACCAAACTACCGCTTTATGTGGTCTGCGGGGCTGGACTTACCGAAATCGCTTCGGCGGTATTGACCAATCCGCAAATAGCTGATAAACTGACCCTTATCTGGATCGGCGGTCCTGAATATACTGAGTTGGCCACGCCCCCACCGGGGTATACCGAGGTCGAATACAACCTGAATATTGATCAGGCGGCTGCACGGGCGGTGTTCAATCGGTCGGCGGTGGCGTTGTGGCAGATTCCCCGAAACGCGTACCGGCAGTGCCTGATTTCGTATGCCCAACTGCTCACGAAGGTGAAGCCGCGTGGCAAAACGGGGGCGTATCTGGCCGGAACGCTGGAGAGCCTGATGACCCGGATTCAGTCGTTTTTGAACATTGGTGAAACGTACATTTTGGGCGATAGTCCGCTGGTGTTGCTCACGGCCCTGCAATCGTCGTTCGAGGCCGACCCTTCGTCGAGTACGTATGTGGTTCGGCAGGCCCCGCGCATCAACGCGGCTGGGGTGTACGCCCACAACCACAAAGGGCGACCGATTCGGGTATACACACAGTTGGATACGGGCCTGATGTTCAACGATTTCTTTGCAAAACTGGAGTTAAACGATTAACCACAGAGTATTTTGTCATCCCGACGCAGGAGGGATCTACTTTGCTTACCCCCGACTTGAACACTAACCGAGTAGATCCCTCCTGCGTCGGGATGACAAAAAAACTGTGGTTGAAAAACATATGGAAAAAGCTAACCTCGACATATTCTCGGCCACGCTCCAAACCCTGGCCGAAACCGACCGAAACCTGCTCGTTGTCACGAGCGACTCGCGGGGGTCGGGCAAACTCGTCCCGTTTGGGCAGCGATTTCCGAAGCAGATCGTCGAAATCGGTATTGCCGAACAGAATCTGGTGGGCGTAGCGGCTGGCCTGGCGTCGGCGGGGAAAAACGTGTTTGCGGTATCGCCCGCGTGTTTCCTGACGGCCCGTTCGTTCGAGCAGATCAAAACCGATGTCTGTTACTCCAACAATCCGGTCCGGCTCGTGGGTATCAGCGCGGGCGTCAGCTACGGCGCGTTGGGTTCAACCCACCACAGCCTGCACGATTTGGCAGCTCTTCGTGCCGTTCACAACCTGACTATCGTGGCCCCCGCCGACAATTTCGAGACCGAGCAGGCCGTTCGGCTGGCGGCTCAAATGAACACCCCCGTATACCTGCGCTTCGGCAAGAAAACCATGCCGTTGCTCTCCGAAACTAACCGCGAATTTGCGTTTGGCAAAGGTCGGGTGGTGCGCGAAGGCGAGGATCTGACGCTCATTGCAACCGGCGAAACGGTCTATCCGGCTTTGCAGGCGGCTCGTCGGTTGGAGACCGAGCAGGGCATCCGGGCAAGGGTGGTGAGTATGCACACGATCAAGCCGCTCGACTATGATTTGCTGGCGATGGTGGCCGCTGATGGATGCCCAATCGTCACGGTCGAGGAACACAGCGTGTATGGTGGCTTGGGGGAGGGGTGTGCGTCGTTTCTGTTGCAAAATGGCTTTCGGAACCGCTTCCGCATCATGGGCATCCCCGACGAATACACCGTTACGGGTTCGCAACTGGAGATTTTCGCCCATTACGGGTTATCCGAAACGGGCATTGAACGGGTGGCACTGGAATTATTAGATCGCGGATGACTTTTTGTCATCCCGACGCAGGAGGGATCTAGCTTGCCTACATTCAATTTGAGCGTCAAGGAAGTAGATCCCTCCTGCGTCGGGATGACAAAAAATGTCCGCGTCATCCGCACGGTCCGCCGTTGCGGTTCCCAATGTTCCCATCTAAAACTATGAAACTACTGCTCCTACTCTCATTTACCCTCTTCCCATTCTTGGCATCTGCCCAAAAAACACGGTTGTTGGTGCTGACCGACATGGAGAACGAGCCGGACGATTCGCAGTCGCTGGTGCGGTTACTGACCTATGCCAATCAGTTGGATATTGAAGGACTCGTTGCCACCACGTCGATTCACCTGCAAACGCGGGTAGCTCCCGAAACCATCCACAAGATTGTGGACGCCTACGGACTTGTCCAACCTAATTTGCTCAAACACGAACTCGGCTACCCGACTGCCCAAACCCTGAAAGCCGTAATCAAAAAAGGCTTGCCTAAATATGGCCTAACGGGCGTGGGCGAGGGCAACGACTCCGAAGGCTCGGAATGGATTATTCGCCAACTCGAAAAGCTGGACGGACGACCTCTCTGGGTGTCGGTATGGGGCGGGCCGAACACGCTGGCGCAGGCCCTCTGGAAAATTCAAAAAACGCGCACCTCGCAACAGGCCGAACAACTCTACCGCAAACTACGCGTCTACACGATCTCGGATCAGGACGACACCAGTCCCTGGATTCGCAAGAATTTCCCGACCGTCTTTTTCGTTGTCAGTCCCGGTTACGGCTACGAACACGCGACCTGGCGGGGCATTAACACGAGCGAACCCGGAACCCAACCGGAGTATGCCACGAATGCCTGGCTGGCTCAGAACATTCAGCAGGGGCATGGCCCACTGGGGGCGCAATACCCCGACGTGGCATTTGGTATGGAGGGCGATACTCCCTCGTTTTTGGGCCTGATTCCGAACGGGTTGAACGCCCCCGAACACCCGGATTGGGGCGGGTGGGGTGGTCGGTATGTGCTTCAACAACCCACCAGCGTAGCCACAACGCGCTTTCGCCCGCAAGGTGCCCCCAAAGACGACCCCGAAACCCGCCCTATCTGGACCAATTCGGCTGATTCGATCTATGCAGCTCCTCGGTTTGCTATGGGACCATCGACCGAGAAAACGGAAAAAGCCCCCAAGAGCATTGGGGCAACGATTTGGCGGTGGCGCACGGAGTTTCAGAACGACTTTGCCGCCCGCATGGACTGGTGTACGAAATCGTACCAGGAGGCCAATCACCCACCCGTTCCGCGCCTGTCGCACCCCGAAAATCTGACGGTTAAATCGGGCGAAACGTTCTATTTACGAGCCTCCGAATCGACCGACCCCGATGGCGATTCGATGAGTTTCCGCTGGATGCATTACCCCGAAGCCGGGACGTATTCGGGGACGATAAATTACCAAAACTTCGTCTCGAACATCTACGAAGCCCGCCCCATTGCGCCGACCGTAACCACCTCGCAAACGCTTCATTTTATCCTGAAAGTAACCGACAAAGGCACCCCCGCCCTCACCCGCTACAAACGGGTGATTGTGACGGTCGTGCCGTAATAGCCATGAAACACGTATTCCTGCTTCTCCTGACCTTTCTCCCCCTTCTTGCCACTGCGCAGCAAACACCTCAAAAAGTGCGGGTGCTGGTGCTGACCGATATCGAAAATGAGCCGGACGACGCGCAGTCGATGGTGCGGTTTCTGACCTACGTGAACCAATGGGACGTAGAAGGTCTGATTGCCACAACCTCGGTGCATCAACGGAATCGGGTGGCACCGGAGCGAATTCGGCGGATTGTGGAGGCTTATGGCAAGGTTCGGAACAACCTGTTGCTGCACGAAAAAGGCTATCCCGAAACAGAGGCTCTGTTACGCATTATCAAACCAAGTGTTGCCAAATATGGCATGAACGCCGTGGGGCCGGGCAACGATTCGGAAGGCTCCGAACACATTATTTCGGTGGTCGACAAGGCCGACCCGCGCCCGGTTTGGGTGCCGGTTTGGGGCGGGGCCAACTGCCTGGCGCAAGCTCTCTGGAAAGTGCGCCAAACCCGCACGCCTGACGAACTGGACCGGTTTGTGGCTAAACTGCGGGTCTACACGATCTCCGATCAGGACGATAGCGGCCCCTGGCTCCGCAAAACGTTTCCGAACCTGTTTTTTATTGTTAGCCCTGGCATCCACGACCGGGGAGCCTACGAATATTCGACCTGGCGGGGCATCAGTGGCGACGTGTTTCCGTTTGCGCCGGGGTTCGCTGGTCCCGATTCTAGCATCGTCAACAATGCGTGGCTAGACGCCAATATTCGTAAGAACCACGGGCCGTTGGGGGCCGAGCATCCGCACACGGTTTATATTATGGAGGGCGACACACCCAGCTTTTTTAACCTGATTGTGAACGGGTTGAGTGTACCCGAACGGCCGGACTGGGGTGGGTGGGGCGGTCGGTACGAGCTGTATACGCCCCGCACGCGCAAGTGGTTTTCGGAACCCGAAACCCGTCCAATCTGGTCCGACGCCGAAGATCAGGTAAAGGGTAAGGACGGAAATTATTACGACAGCAATAAGGCAACGATCTGGCGTTGGCGGCAGCATTACCAAAACGATTTTGCCGCCCGCATCGACTGGACGGTTAAGCCCTACAACGAAGCCAATCACCCGCCGGTTGCCAAACTGGGGCATGCAAACGAAATCCGGGTCAAAAGTGGCGAAACCGTCACGCTCAGTGCCGACGGCTCCTCCGACCCCGACGGTAATGCCCTGACATACGAATGGATTTACTACCGCGAAGCCGGGACGTTTGAGAGTGCCCGCCTGCCTATCATCAAAAACAAAGACCAAAAAGTAGCAACCCTGGTGGTTCCTAAAGCCCTCGTTCCCGAAACCATGCACATTATTCTGGCCGTAACCGACAACGGAACCCCCGCCCTGACGCGCTATCAACGGGTGATTCTGACGGTGATGCCTTGATTAAAAATAATGAAATGATCTCATTCCCCTTATCCGTTGGCTAAAGCCAACGGGTGATATGGCTCCTCCTGCTTCTGGCCTCCTGCACCGGCAAAACAGACACGGATCAGCCCAAAAAGATGGCTGTGATCGTCTCGACACTCAATAACCCCTGGTTTGTGGTGTTGGCCGAGGGGGCAGCGGCTGAGGCCAAACGCCTGGGCTATGAGGCCAAAATCTTCGATTCGCAGAATAACCCGGCTCTCGAAGCTGACCATTTTGAGAACGCCATCGTGTCGGGGTTTGGGGCGATTTTGCTGAATCCGACCGATTCGGAGGGGTCGATTGTGAACGTGGCGAAGGCCAAAGAAGCGGGCGTGCCGGTGTTTTGCATGGACCGCGAGGTGAACGCGTCGGACGTGGCGACGTCGCAGATTTTGTCCGATAATTATTCGGGATGCGTAGCCATTGGCGAGTATTTCGTGCAAACGATGAACCGCCGGGGCAGCTACGTCGAGATCTTGGGCATGGTGGGCGACAACAACACTTGGAACCGCTCGAAGGGATTTCACAGCGTGGTGGACCGCTACCCCGGCCTGAAGATGGTGGCCCAACAATCGGGCGATTTTGACCGGAACAAGGCAATGGACGTGCTGGAGTCGATTTTGCAGGCCCACCCCGACATCGACGCCGTGTTTTGCGGCAACGATGCAATGGCGTTGGGCGCGTATCAGGCCCTCGTGTCGGCGGGTAAAGTGCAGATTGTCAAGGTGTTTGGCTTCGACGGGGCCGACGATGTGATGACATCCATCCGCGACCGCAAGATTCGGGCAACGGGCCTGCAATCGCCCCAAACGATGGCCAAAACAGCCGCCCAATTCGCCGATCAATGGCTCAACGGCAAGCGCGACTTCGCCCAACGGATTCCGGTTGCCGTCGAGTTGATTACCCAAGCGAATATTGCCGATTACGAAACCCCCGACAAGCCATGAACAAAGGAATGAAGTACGGTATTGGGCTGGCTCTGGTTGGGTTGATTGGCTATAATTCGGTGTATTTGCGGCCTCTAAGCGAAGTGCGGGCGGCTGGCGCATTGGGCAAATTCGACCCGGCTCGCTACGCCGAAACGTTCTGGACCAATAAACTTTTGCCAACGGGTGCAGAGCGGGCAGTGGAGTTGTCGAGCTTATTGGCGCAACTGAAAACCGATAAAAATAAGGCGTTCGACGCTCACGCCCACGCGCTGGGCATTGGTAACATCCGATACTTCCTGGTGAAGGGCGAGGGCGTGGTATCGACGGTTGGCGAGACCGACGTTACCGTGCAACTAACCACTGGCGCAACTGCCCGACTGGCAACCGAGTACATCTACAGCAATGCCGCCCGCGATGCGTCGGGCTTGATTCAGATCACCGAATTCTCCAACACCGCCGACCTCAACAGTGTGGCTGCTGAGTTGAACGACATCATCCGCAAGCGCGTGGTGCCGGGATTGCGGAGCGATGCCAAACCCGGTCGGAAAATCAGGTTTGTCGGGGCAGTGGAACTGAATCGGGCGCATTTGCGAGTCGGTGAGTTGAGTGTGATTCCGATACAAGTTTTTTAACCACAGAGTTTTTTGTCATCCGACGCAGGAGGGATCTAGCTTGCCTACACTAAACTTGGCTCTAAACAGAATAGATCCCTCCTGCGTCGGGATGACAAAAAACTCCGCGAACTCTGTGGTTTAAAACTATGCTGACAGCCAACAACATAACCAAAAAATTCGCAGGAGTCACGGCCTTGGACAACGTCAGTTTGTCCTTTTTAAAAGGGCAGGTCACGGCGGTCATCGGTGAGAACGGCGCGGGCAAATCGACCCTGATGAAAATCCTGTCGGGCGTCATTGCCGATTATGAGGGGCAACTGAATCTGAACGAAAAACCCGTTCGGTTTGCATCGGTGCGCGAGGCTTAGGCCCACGGAATAGCCATTATTCATCAGGAATTGAACCTGATTCCATACCTGAGCATCACCGAAAACGTATTTCTGGGTCGCGAACTGACCACCCGCCTGGGCACGCTCGACCGCCCGGCCATGCGCCAACAAACCGCCAACCTGCTGGCCGATTTACACCTGAACCTCGCCCCCAACACGCTCGTGGGCGACCTGAAAGTGGGACAACAGCAGGTGGTCGAAATGGCGAAGGCGTTACTGAACGATGCCGACGTACTCATCATGGACGAACCCACCTCGGCCATTTCCGACAGCGAGGTGGCGGTCTTGTTCGGTATCATCCGTGACCTCCGCAAGCGGGGAAAAGCGGTCGTTTATATCTCCCACAAACTCGACGAACTTTTCACCATTGCCGACCGCTACGTGGTGCTGCGCGACGGCAAATCAGTGGAGGAGGGCCTAATGACCAACATGACCCACGACCACCTGATTCGGGCAATGGTGGGCCGCGATTTAGTGGCTCGGCAGCGCGAAAAACCCAAAAGCCAAAAGGAGGACGCTGATGTTGAGGCCATGTTAGCCGTGGAAAATCTGAGCCTATCCCACCCGGTACGACGGGGCGATAATGTACTGAAAAACCTTTCTCTCACGGTTGAAAAAGGGGAGGTTGTAGGCCTGTTTGGGCTGATGGGCGCGGGCCGTACTGAACTGCTGGAAACCCTGTTTGGGCTGCACTCCACACCCAAGAACGGGACCGTGCGCATGAACGGACAAGTGGTGCAGATCAAAAATCCCGCCCAGGCAATCCGGGCAGGCATGGCCCTCGTGCCGGAAGACCGCAAGCGCGATGGACTGCTGCTCGACCTCGACGTGCAGACCAACATCAGCCTAACCGCCCTGGCTTCTATCGAAACGGCTGGGGTGTTGAACCGGGCTAAAGAAACGGCCCTCGCCGAGCAGTACGTAACGGATTTGCACATCAAAACGCCCTCAGTTCGTACCCCCGTGCGCAACCTGAGCGGGGGCAATGGACAAAAAGTCGTGCTGTCGAAATGGTTGGCAACAAAACCCAGTCTGCTGCTGCTCGACGAACCCACGCGGGGTATCGACGTACACGCCAAAAACGAGTTATACGCGCTCATCCGTCAATTAGCCGATCAGGGCATGAGCATCCTCGTGGCCTCCTCCGAGATTCCCGAACTACTCGCCCTCGCCGACCGGATTCTGGTCCTGTCTGAAGGCCAACTCACTGCAAATATTCCCATCGCTCAAGCCACCGACGAGGTATTACTGAAGGCCGCCATAACTAAATCAATGAGTGATTGAGCGATTGACGGTCCGCCGTCGCGGTGATTGAGTGTCTGCCGGATGGTTCACTCAATCACCGCGACGGCGGACCGTCATTCGCTCAATCACTCAATACATCACTATGCAACTAACTCTCTCTCCTAAACCCTCACTGGCCCGCTTTCAGTCGCTCATTGCGTTGTTTGTGCTTTGCCTAGGCATTAGCCTGTTGTCAAATAAGTTTCTGACTGTAAATAACTTATGGAACGTCCTGCGACAAATTTCGGTCAACGTTTGTATCTCGACCGGCATGACGCTCGTGGTGCTTACTGCCGGCATTGACCTATCGGTGGGGTCGGTGCTGGCGTTGGCGGGGGCCATCACGGCGGGCCTGTTCCGCAATGGCATCCCGCTCGAAAACGCCGATTTGTTCATCGGCTTCACCCTGCTGGGGGCCATGTTGGCGGGGCTGCTCACCGGCTCTGCGCTAGGCTGGTTCAACGGCTGGGCCATCACTCGGTTCAACCTGCCACCGTTTGTGGCAACGCTCGCCATGCTGACCATCGCGCGAGGCCTGACGATGCTCTGGACAGGCGGTTTTCCAATCACGGGCCTCGGCGATTCGTTCACTTACCTCGGCACGGGCTGGCTGCTGGGTATTCCGGTGCCGGTTTGGATGTCGGTGGTGGTGGCCAGTGCCGTTTTCCTGACCGATAAAACCCGGCTGGGTCGCTACATCTACGCCATTGGGGGCAGTGAGAGTGCGGCCCGGTTGTCCGGCGTCAACGTGGAAGGGGTGAAACGTACGGTCTCATTGCCGGGGCGTGGGGGGCCGTGGGGGGCCTGCTGGTCACGGCGCGGCTCGACTCGGCCCAACCGAACGCGGGCACGAGCTACGAACTCGACTCCATCGCGGCTGTCGTTATCGGCGGCACCTCGCTGTCGGGCGGGCGTGGGAGTGTGTTGGGTACGGTGCAAGGGGCCATCATCATCGGTGTACTGAACAACGGGCTGGTTCTGCTCAATGTCTCGCCATTCTGGCAACAGGTGGTTAAAGGAGGGGTGATTTTGTTGGCCGTGATTATTGACAAAGCTAGCTCTAGGAACCGTTGACTGAAGTCAACGGCAATATGTGGAAAGTCCCTGCGGGACTGCAAAACTAGATCAGCGCAGTCCCGCAGGGACTTTTTATCCATTGCCGTTGGCTTCAACGGTTATTTTAAAGCCAATGAATTATATCCTTTCCATCGACCAGGGTACGAGCAGCACCAAAACGCTCATTCTGGACAAAAACGGGCACGTGGTTTGCCGGGCCTCGGTGCCGCTCACGACTCATTATTTTGGTGAAGGTTTCGTGGAGCAAGACCCCGACGGCATTTACCAGACCGTTGTCGATTCGGTGCGCGAATGCCTGAGTGCGTTCAGAGCGGGTGGGGGCAATGTGGCCGACTTGCATGTGGGGGGTATCTCGAATCAGCGCGAAACGTTCGTGGTCTGGAACCGGGCGGACCAACCCCTGCACAGGGCCGTTATCTGGCAGTGCAAACGTTCCATTGCCATTTGTGAACGACTTAAAAACGAGGGCCTTGAGCCACTTGTACGGCAGCGCACCGGCCTGTTTATCGACCCTTACTTTTCGGGAACCAAACTCATTTGGTTGGCCGAAAACGTCCCGACAGTGGGTGAGACCATTCGAGCGGGTGACGCTTTTTTTGGTACGGTCGACACGTGGTTGTTGTACCGACTCACAAACGGCGCGAGTTACGCCACCGACCACACCAACGCGTCGCGAACCCTGTTTTTCAATCTCGAAACGCTTTCCTGGGACACCGACCTGCTCGACCGCTTTGGCCTGACGGGGCTGAACCTGCCTGAAATCAAGTCATCGTCGGCCTATTTTGGTGAAACAACGTTTGGTGGACTGCTCGACCGCCCGTTGCCTATCGGGGCCATGATCGGCGACTCGCACGCGGCCCTGATTGGCGAGGGTTGTTTTGCGCCCGGTTCGGCCAAAGCTACGCTCGGCACGGGCTGTTCTATTTTGATGAACATCGGCCCAAAGCCAGTGGGGGCGGGGCATGGTGACGACGATTGGCTGGAGCCGGGAAGACGGGCGGGACCGCCCCTCGGTTGATTACGCCCTCGAAGGGGTGATTGTCTCGTGCGGGGCCACCGTCGAATGGCTCAAAAACGCGCTCGACCTGTTTGCCGAAAGCCACGAAACCGAAGCCCTAGCCCACGCCCTGCCCGACAACGGGGGCGTGTATCTCGTACCAGCCTTCAGCGGATTGGGTGCGCCCCATTGGCAAATGGACCGCCGGGCATCGGTACACGGCTTGACCTTCGGAACGACCAAAAGCCACCTTGTGCGGGCGGCTTTGGAGTCGATTGTGTACCAGATCAAGGACGTGATTGTGGCAATGGAAGGTGATACGGGCGTGTCGCTGTCCGAACTAATGGTGAATGGCGGCATCACAAGTAACGGGTTCGTGTTGCAATTTCTAGCCGACTTGATGGGAAAACGGGTTGTGAATCAGGGCAACCCCGATGTGTCGGCGCAGGGAGCCGGGTTCTTGGCTGGTTTGCAGGCGGGCCTTTTTACAGATCTAGCCCACCTGCACCGACTCATTCATCACGAGCGGATTATAGAACCGGATGAGCAGTCTGAAGCCGCGCATCGGGCATACGAGGGCTGGCAGGCACTGCTTCGCGCCACACCCACGCAGTCCGGCCTTGCTTCCGAAGTTCGCGGATCGTGAGCCAGATCGACAACGCGATGGTCAGCACGCGGCACCCGTTGGCCACCCATCCGCCCAGGGCCGTATTGTCGACGGCGAACAGGCCCCACCACGCGTTCATCAGGATGTGGACTACCACCGGCACCCACAAATTGCGCCAGCTCACCCAAAGCCATGCGAACCAAACGCCCCCCATTGAGGTGATAGCAAAAATGCCGAGCGCGGGTAGGATGTCCTGCGCCTGATACAAGTGAGCCATTCCAAAGAAAAGACCCTGCGCGGTGGCTGCCAACCAGAACGGAACCCGCCCGTGCCGGTACAACTGCCCGAACAAAAACGCCCGGTAGAAGGTCTCTTCGGCTAGTCCGGCCCAAAACGAGCCGGTGTAAAATTTGAGCAAAATCTTGTTCAACGGCATATCAACGGGCGCGAACATAATCGCAAACCCAACCAGCATGGGCAACGTGATGACGAAGCCCGCCAGCAATCCCTTCAGTACCGGGGCATTCCAGCCGAGTTCGTCGAACACCCGGCGCGGGCCGTGGAGCAGGGCAAGCACCAGAGCCGGTAGCAACAAATTCCAGAACCCCCGGTAGGCGGTGTATTGCCAGATCGTGAACGTTGTCGTGGTGTCGACGCCGAGGGCGGCCATGATCGGTTGGCGACCGGCATAACCTAGGGCAGTGGTGCTAATGATAACGAGGATGATGAGAAGGGGCGATTTCATGACAGGAGAGTGTTTTTCGTGAACTTATTTAGCCAGCGTCAGCGATTCAGGGCCAGCGTTAACGTCGTCCTTGTCGACGGGTGAGAAGGCGAGCGTCATGGCGGTACTCATACCCCGGAACGTTTTCCACTTGTTTTGGCTACCGTATTTATACATATGCGTGGCAAAAGCGGGCATCTGAATGGGCAGACCCAGATACGATCCTTTGCCCTCACTATCAACCCATTGTACACTCGCCACCACGTCGCCCTCGGCTACCAGATTGAGCGGTTCCAGATCCACTTCAATCCAATTGCTGTGCTTACCCGTAATTTTCACGTACACGTTCCGGTTTAGCAGGGGTTTCATGGACCGGGCCTCGTAGACGTTAATGCGTAGGGTAACTCCCTCGAAATTACTCTCTACATAAGCGCGGTATTGAGTCAGGCGAACCGTGCGGCCCGGCAAGTTGAACCGCCGACCCACCTCCGAACCAAGATTTTGGCTGGGCTGACTGTTGAGCATCAGGTTCGTGTTCATGTTGGTTGCTACGCGTTGGTTGCCAATAGTTTTGCCCGGCACAGGTTTGATCCGAACCTCAGCCAGTTGCCGGGCTGTTTCGGTCAGCGAAAGGGCCTGACCTGTTTCGAGCCGCTGACGCAAACTGGCTACCGTGAGCGTTAGTGGTGCATAACCAAGTATACTAAACCGTACGGAGTCTGTGGGGGCGGTTTCGGGTTTGAGGGTGAGTGAGAACGTGCCTGCTTCGGTCGAGACTGTACCCACAGGCGTGCCGGGAATACCGATGCTCACGTAGGCAAGCGGTTGGTTGTCGGTGCTCTGAATACGCCCGGTCAACAAACCGACGCTACCGACGGGAGCGGTTTGGGCGTGGACGAAAAAAACGGTCAGGCTGTAGGCGATCAGCGTGAGGAGGGCGAGTTTGACGAGGCTCATGGCGTTGTTCGTTTGGGGTCGGCGTTGTTCGTTTCCGACGATGCAAACCTACGTCGGGAGTGTTGGGCGGTGCAAGAACCGTTGCCCCAAATACGGCCTTTACACGCCGAAATAGGGGGGTTTCGCCGACTTTCGGGCGCGAAATGCCCTCAAACTTGCCCGAAATACGGCCCCGTTTTACCTTCGCATACGCAACGCCCAATCCCCGCATGACCGAGGCCCCGCCCATCCCGCTTACCTTCCGCACAAAACGCCAGTGGAAACGCTTTCTTCTGTTCACGCTTGTTGGTATTTTCCTCTACCAACTCATGACCCTCCAGCGTAGCGAAGGCAGCGATTTCGCCCCCTTGTTGCAGGGCAACGTGTGGCATTATTTCAAAATGCTGTTCGGGTATTACTACCTGTTCGAGCTGCTCTCCGTCTTCATCTTTGTGCAGCTCACGCTCTGGTTTTTGCGCGTGCTGAATATCCGCTCGATCCAGCCAACGTTGGGGGCCGTTGTACGATACGAGTTGCTGTTTTTGCCCATTTTTTGCGTGTGTATTCTGGTGTTTGGCCCCATCACAAATACCCTCCGCTACCTCGCCGTGTTCTACCCCAACTACTCGTGGGACTCGTATTTTCCCTCATATTTCTTTACAGGATCGATGTTCGCCAACTATTTCCTGCCGTTCCTGATTGTGGGCTACGGATTCGTGAACGTCAACCTCTTTCTCGATTACAAGGATTATCAGGAACGCCAACTAGCTGCCCTCAAAAACAATCTCGACGCCCGCAAACCTGTAACCTCAGCAGAAACACCGTCCGGCCCTGTCCCGCTGTATCCAACACACGTAGAGGCTACCGACAACGAAGGCGAAACCCTCGTGCCCGTCACGGACATTTGGTACATTGAAGTAGAGAACAAGAACTATTTGGCCTACACGGCGGGCCGTACCGTTCAACTCCGCAAAACCCTGAGCGAACTCGAAGCCGAACTCAATCCCGCGCAATTCTATCGAATCAACCGTTCGGTGCTGCTCAATTTGGCGTATTTGAAAAACTATTCGTTCTGGGAAAACGACAAATACATCGTCCGCCTGACCGACGGCAAAACCGAGTTTGTCATGCAACGCACCCGCCTGAAAGAACTAAAAGAGCGCATTGGCCACGCGGTTTAGCCCCATCGGGGCGGCATGTCAATAGAAAACGGCTCAACAACGCGCACCAAAGCCCCATCGGGGCGATATGTTATTGTGCGACCTCTGGACATACCGCCCCGATGGGGCTTTAACTGCAAATAAACCGTTTGTTTTCTATTAACATGCCGCCCCGATGGGGCTAAACTGCCACTACCTCTTTTCGCTCCAGCCGCTTAATCAACCGGCTCCCTAACCTTTGCCCAGGTACTTCGACAAAGTGATAGAAAGCCGTGGAGAGCAACCCACCGAGCAACAGCACCAATACGAGTCGGAGGCCGTAGTCCAAGGTAGCGTTATAGAAATAGTCAGTCAGGTTGAATCGTTCGAGCCAGTACAAGACCCCAAAATGGACCAGATACAGGCTGAAACTGATCTTGCCGAGATGCGTCGTGACCGGGTTCACGAGTAACGGCCACGGGTAGCGACTTAGGCCTAAGGCGAGCAGAAAAAAGGCGACCCCGAACAAAACGTGGTCGGGTAGAATAAGAGACACAAAATTGGGCAACGCCAGCCGGTCGCCGTTGACAAGCAGAGCTAACAAAACGACACTAGCCAGCAGTAACCATTTGCCCGACACGCGCCGGAGTAGGGCCGGTTCATCACGAACGACGAAATAGAGCAGAATCCCCAGCGCGAATACGGGGAGTTGCGCCGGAAAATACAGCGACAGGTATTCCTCCCACAGTTTGGCGTGCGCAATGAGCGGGTATGTTTCAAACAACAGTTGAAGCCCCAATCTAATCCCCAGCGATAGTCCAAAAAATACTAACACTTGCCGAGGGTTCTTCATACGCGAAAACAGAAACGGCACCAGCGCGTAAAACAACATCTCGACCGCGATAGACCACCCTCCATGCACAATGCTGCTAAACCAATACGGGTTAAAACCGTTCACAAACAGGAAGTTCGATAAAACGTTGACCCCTGTGATGCCTGGTTCGTCGCCCAGCCAATAGCGAGGGCCAAACCCATCCTGGAACAGGTAGTAAAGCACCCCTAAATAGTACATGGGTGCAATGCGAAAATAGCGTCGGATAAAGAAGTTTCGTACCGGCCTTGTCTCCTTCGCCAGCCGATTACCGTACGACAAAAACAGGGTAAATGCACTTGCCAGAAAGAACAATTGAACTCCACGCCCTCCTTTCCAAACGATTTTCTCAATGCCCCACGGTAAGTTCAAATGACCGTACTGATTGGTGTGGACCATCACTACGCCCAGGATCGCCAGCCCGCGCAAGGCATCTATGTACGCTAATTTTTTCATAATGGATCGCAATTTACCCCTTCAGGTCTACTTTTTCGCCAGTAGCTTTGGGGCGAACAGTTGTCGCCGTAATATTGCCAAAAAGTTTTCTGATGCCCCTATCCGTTGCCGCCATACAAGCCCCGATTGCCGACGAAATGCAGTTGTTCGAGCGCAAGTTTCGGGACCTGATGAAGAGCGACGTGATGCTGCTCGACCAAATCATGAGTTATATCGTGAAGCGGAAAGGCAAGCAACTCCGGCCCATGTTCGTCTTTCTGTCGGCGGGCATTTGCGGCAGCATCACCGAGGGCACGTATCGCGGAGCATCCCTGATTGAACTTCTCCATACGGCCACCCTCGTCCACGACGACGTGGTAGACGACTCAAACTACCGGCGCGGCTTTTTCTCCATCAACGCCCTCTGGAAAAACAAAGTCGCCGTTTTGGTGGGCGACTACCTCCTCTCGCGAGGGTTGCTGCTCTCGGTCGACAATGGCGATTACGACCTGCTCCAACTCGTGTCGCGGGCCGTGCGCGAGATCAGCGAGGGCGAACTACTGCAAATTGAAAAAGCCCGCCGACTCGACATCACCGAGGACGTTTATTACGAGATTATCCGCCAGAAAACGGCCTCGCTCATTGCTGCCTGTTGCGCGGTAGGTGCCCGCTCTGCCGGGGCCGTTCCCGAAACGGTCGAAAAAGCCCGCCTATTTGGCGAGAAAGTGGGCATCGCCTTTCAGATCAAAGACGACCTTTTCGACTATGGCACTGCCGAGGTGGGCAAGCCGCTCGGTATCGACATTAAAGAGAAAAAAATGACTCTCCCGCTCATCTACGCCCTTCGCCGGGCCGAGTTCTTCGAGAAACGTCGGATGATCAACATTGTCAAGAATGAGAGCCAGAACCCCAAAAAAGTGGCCGAGGTCATTGCTTTTGTGAAGGGGTCGGGCGGCATCGAATATGCCACCGAAGCCATGCAACACTACGTCGACGAGGCCCAAACCATCCTGCACACCTTCCCCGAGTCGGTCTACCGGACTTCGCTTGAGCAGCTAGTACAGTACACAATTGAGCGGAGCAAATAAGGGAAGACGGTTTTAGTTACTTTATCCCTGTTTATTCCTTCTTTCAGATTGTGTTACCTTTGTAGCGGAATGTCGTTCCGTCACAACGAACCAATCGTATGCTCGATACCCTTTCAACCTCCGCCCCCATCCTTACGCCTGATAAACCAAGTTTATACACTACGTCGCTCACCCAATACGTCCGGCGCAAGACCATAACGGTCAATATCGGCGACGTGCCGATGGGGTCCGATTACCCGATTCGGGTGCAGTCGATGACCACCATCGACACGATGGACACGGCGGGGTCGGTAGAGCAGTCGATCCGGATGATCGAGGCCGGTTGCGAGTACATTCGTATCACGGCACCGAGCGTAAAGGAGGCACAAAATCTCGAAAATATCCGCAAAGAACTGCGCCTGCGGGGCTACCACACGCCCCTCGTGGCCGATATTCACTTCACACCAAACGCTGCCGAATTGGCCGCCCGGATTGTCGAGAAAGTCCGCATAAACCCCGGCAACTACGCCGACCGCAAACGCTTCGAGCACATCGACTATACCGATGCCTCGTACGCTGCCGAACTCGAACGCATCCGCGAGAAGTTTTTGCCGCTGGTGCAGATCTGCAAGCAATACGGTACGGCCATGCGGATCGGCACGAACCACGGCTCGCTGTCGGACCGAATTTTGAGTCGCTACGGCGACACGCCCGTGGGCATGGTGGAGTCGGCACTGGAGTTTTTGCGGATTTGTGAGGACGAGCAGTACTATAACATTGTGCTGTCGATGAAGTCCAGCAACCCGCAGGTGATGGTGCAGGCCTACCGGCTGTTGGTGCAACGCATGGATCAGGAGGGTTTAAAACCGTATCCGTTGCACCTGGGCGTGACCGAAGCGGGCGAAGCCGAAGATGGACGGATCAAATCGGCGGTGGGTATCGGCACGCTGCTCGAAGACGGCCTGGGTGATACCGTGCGGGTGTCGCTCACCGAAGACCCGGAGCGCGAGGCTCCCGTTGCCAAAGCGTTGATCGACCGTTATACGCATCGGTCCGCCGAGTCGCAACCCATCGCGCCCGTAACCTCCTACCCCATCGACCCGTTCAGCTACAAGCGTCGGAGCACCCGCGAGGTGTTTAACTTTGGGGCGGGCAACGTGCCGCGTGTGTTGGCCGATTTTAGTCAGACACCCGTCACGGATATGGCCCAACTAAAGGCTATCGGGCATTTTTACCTGCCCGAACCCGACAAGTGGGCCATGAACGATCTGGGGGCCGATTTTATCTATACCGGCTCAGTTCCAGCGGCTTTTATGTTGCCCAACGGCCTGAAAGAAGTCCTCAATTACGCGGCCTGGCTGACCAAGGGCGACACGGCCAACACCTTCCCCCTGCTTACGCCCGATGAATACCTGAATGCCGCCCAAACGGGACTCAGCAACCGGCTCAACCTCGTGCGCCTATCCCTCGCCGACCTGACCGACTCGCTGGCGGAGACGCTACAAACCGACCCCTCGTTGGTGCTCATAATCGAGACCACCAACGCCCACGCCATGCCCGAACTGCGTCGACTGTTTGTAGAGTTACTGAACCGTAACATCACGGCCCCCGTGGTCATTGCCCGCTCCTACCCGACCGTTTTGCCCAACGATTTGCCGCTCTATGCCGCCACCGACATGGGCGGTTTGCTGGTCGATGGCCTGGGCGACGGCGTGATGCTGTCGGTAGAAGCCGACGACCGCAAACGAGCCAACGAACTGGCTTTCGGCATTTTGCAGGCTGCCCGCACGCGTATCACCAAAACGGAATACATCTCTTGCCCTTCGTGTGGCCGGACTCTGTTCGATTTGCAGGAAACCACGGCCACCATCCGGCAGCGCACCGACCACCTCAAGGGCGTCAAGATTGGGATCATGGGGTGCATTGTGAACGGCCCCGGCGAGATGGCTGATGCCGACTACGGCTACGTGGGCATTGGTCGCGACAAAATTGCGCTGTACCGGGGTCAGCAGGTGATCAAAAAATCGGTGCCAGCCGCCAACGCCGTCGACGAATTAATCGAACTGATCCGGGAAGATGGGCGGTGGCTGGAAGCAGAAAACAGATGACAGCGAACAGTCAACAGAAATCAGTTTTAGATGCTTCTAGTTGAACATTTTTAACAAACAAAACATTGTTTCTATAGGCTGTGTAACTTTCACAAAGACAGTTGTTCGTTGCTCACTGATCTCTGTTCTCTGCTATGAATCGCTTCATTGATTATCTCAAAATTGGGCCGGTGTTTGCTTATTTCCTGCGGGTGTTTCGCAAGCCCAACCCCAACGATCCGTCGAGTTTTAACCTCCGTATGATGCACGGCATCAATCGGATCTCGATTGTGATGTTTTTGTTTTGTTTAGTCGTCATGATTGTTCGTGCCTGCAACCGATGAATGTTGAAGCCCTCCGCGACTACTGTCTGAGTAAACCCGGCACAACCGAATCTCTGCCGTTTGACCCTGAGACACTTGTGCTCAAAGTGGGGGGTAAAATGTTTGCCCTGATTTCGCTCGATGCGCAGCCTGTCAGCGTCAACCTCAAGTGCGACCCTGAGCGGGCTGTGCAATTACGGGATGAGTTCTCGGCGGTGCAGCCTGGTTATCACATGAACAAGACTCATTGGAACACCGTGATCATGCACCCGACCCTCCGTTGGTCGCAGGTGCAGGAGTGGATCGACCACTCCTATGATTTGGTTCGAAAAAGCTTATCGAAGGCGGCTCAAGCGCAATTTTTTGAGTAAACTGTTTTTGTCATTCCGACGAAGGAGGAATCTTAAAGTCAGACTAACTAGAGCGTTGGAGGAGTACAAGATTCCTCCTTCGTCGGAATGACAAAAAAAACAATCCGAAATAGTTATGGAAGTCTCGCTGATCGGTTTGCTGTTTGCCGTTTATCTGGCCATCAAATACTTCGTTACGGACCACGACACACCCGCCGATAAAGATCGTATCCGGTTTGAGACAGGCATTGAACAACTCAAAAATCGAGATCTTGAGCCTGCATTTACGTATTTCAATGAGGCCGTGAAGCAGCATCCGAAATCGGCCATTGCCTATGCCTACCGGGGTAAATGCCAGTTGCTGCAAGACAACTACTATTCGGCCATTTACGACCTCACCCAGGCCCTCAGCCGCGACAACACTCTCGGCGACTGTTACCTCGACCGGGGCATTGCCTACTACAAAACGCACCAGTTTCCCGAAGCCTTCCGCGAGTTCGATAAGGCGGTTTGGCACCTCCGCGACGAGCAACCCGACGCTTACCGTTGGCGTGCCCTTGCCCGGATTCAACTCCGGCAAATCCAGCAAGCCGAAAACGACCTCCGCCGGGCCGTCATGCTCGGTGATGAAAACTCGTTTCAACTCCTACGGCAACCGCCTTTTACACGGGGGGTTTATCAGGTGAAGTAAAATCACCAGTGCATCAGTTTCGCCAACGGCGCATACAATCGCGTGTAGGCCAAACCAGCGGCAATCCCGATAAATACCAGCCCCGTTAGTCGATTGAAATTCAGAACGATGCGGGGCGTGAAAAAGCGTTTGAGCTTATGCGCCGATAGAGCAATTCCCGATTGCGTGAGGAAAATGCCTACAACGCTCATGGTCATGAAACCGATTTGCTCACCTAAGTCGTAATGGAACGAGTTACGAAGGGAGGCCGCTAAGGTTGCCCACGTGAGAAAATTGATCGGGTTGAGGCCATTGAGCAAAAAGCCCGTCCAGAAGTAGTATAGAAAATTACCAAAGCGAGTGGTCGGATAGGCAATGCGCGGGGTGCCTTTCAAGATGTTTACCAAGCCCATCAGCACCAGAAACACGATACCGACGAGCGTCAAAATCAGATCGAATCCGTCGATTTTAGGAATAAATGAGGTGCCAAAAAGAGCCGACGCAATGAACAAGGCGTCGCAGACCACCACGCCCAGGGCGATTTTCATGCCCGATTTATACCCATTATCGACGCTATTCTGCAAGAGCGAAAAGAACACCGTCCCGAAGGTTAGGCACAGCAAAAACCCTGACAGCAGACCGTAGAATAGAGCTTCGATCATACATTGTAGAGTCTACCTACCATGAGAAGGGCGGTCATGCTGATGGCGTCGGTGATTTCGCTACGCATTACCATCTGAACGGCCTCGGCGAGGGGGAGTTTGAGGAGTTGCAAATCCTCGGTTTCTTCGGGCTCGTGTTCACCCTGAATCAGGTCTTCGGCCACATAGATAAAACCCTCCTCGTCGGTGGCAGAATTAGAGGTATGGATGCGGGCGATTTTGGTCCACTTGCGGGCTTCGAGGCCGGTTTCCTCTTTCAACTCGCGCTTGGCCGAGTCGAGGGGGTCGGTGCCGAGGGGGGAGCCGCCTTCGGGAATTTCCCACGAATATTCGTTTAGAGGATACCGGTACTGACCAACCAGATAGGTGTTCCCATCGGCGTCGATGGGCACCACACCCACGGCTTTGTTTTTAAAACTAACCACGCCGTAAATACCGGGGGTGTTGGCGGGCGTTGTTACTTCTTCGTGCCTGATGGTGAGCCAGTTATTCTCATAAGCAACCGCTGAGGTGTGCGTTTGCCAGGGATTTTCGGTCGAATTCATACCGGCGAAAGTACAGCTTTTTCGGGTTTTAAGGGTTAATTTTGAGCAATGCAATCGAATCAATCGACTAAATATCGCTGGATGAGCGTGTCGCTCGGGCTGAGTGTTTTGTTACTTCTGCTCAAAATTGGCGCGTACTACCTGACCAACTCAACGGCTATTTTAACCGACGCGCTTGAGTCTATCGTGAACGTGGTGGCAAGCGGGTTTGCACTGTACAGCATCTATTTATCAGGGCAGCCGCGCGATCAGAATCACCCTTACGGACACGGCAAAATCGAGTTCCTGTCGTCGGGTTTCGAGGGTGCCCTCATCATCTCGGCAGGTTTGTTTATTCTGGTTGAGGCCGTGTTGAGTTTCCTGGAACCGCGCTCGCTCGATAACCTCGACTGGGGTTTAGCGATTATCGCCCTCACGACCGCTGTAAACGCATTCATGGGCTGGCGACTCGTGCAAACGGGCAACCGAACCGACTCACTCGCCCTCATCGCCGACGGGCGGCACCTGCTCACCGACAGTATCAGCAGCACCTTTGTGGTGGTGGGCGTAGGGCTGGTTTGGCTCACCGGGCTGGTTTGGCTCGACAGTTTGTTATCACTCATTCTGGCCGGGGTTATTTTATACAACGGCTTCGTAATCACCCGTCAATCGGTAGCGCGGCTCATGGACGAAACCGACCGCCCCACGCTGAACCGGGTTGTTTCGGTGCTAAACGTGCGCAAAAGCCGCAACTGGATCGACGTTCACAACCTACGCGTCCAGAAATACGGAGCCGACCTGCACATCGACTGCCACCTGACGCTGCCCTATTATTGGGATCTGGAAACGGTGCATAATGAGGTTCACGTGTTTGAAGATGCCTTGAAGGAAGCCTCGAACAGCGAGGTTGAGATCTTCGTCCACACCGACCCTTGTCTGAAGGAGTGTTGCCACTATTGCCGCGTGGCCGACTGCCCCGTGCGGGCATTCCCGTTCGTGTGCGACGTGGTTTGGACGCCCGAAAATCTACCCCTCAACCAAAAACATTTTGTTGCGGTGGAACCGCAATCAATTGGCTCATGACCTGCCCAACACCCTGCCAGTGGTCGACAGACCCTGGCAGGGGTGTCCGTGGGTACTCGCTCGCTAGTCAGAAACCCCTGCCAGGGTCTGTCGACCACTGGCAGGGTGTAATACAAGGCTTGTTTGCGTGTTTGTATTATATTTTCTACACGGTAAAAGAAACTGACTATCAATTAAGTACGTCCTTTTCAGGCTAACTTATCGGTAGTTGTTCAATAAGTTTCGATTAAAAATTTGGAAATCTGGATTACATTAATCAATTTTATACAAATAATTCTCTGGTTATTGCTATAATTCAGGTTGTATTCAACTATCAGAAAGGCTGGCCGCTATACGGTCAGCTTTTTTTATGTCGTTTTGAGTAAGCCCGTTCCTATACCGCTTTTAAAATCATGACAAACGCCACAGATCGTCGCTCGTTCTTGAAACAAGCCGCCACCGTTGCCGCAACAGTCGCCCTGTTGCCCGAAGCCCTCGCAACCGGAGCCAAGAAACCATTTTTCGAAATTTCGCTGGCCGAATGGTCGCTCCACAAGGCCCTGTTTGCCAAAAAAATCACCAACCTCGACTTTCCGGCCCTCGCCAAAAAAGAGTTCGGTATCAGCGCGGTTGAGTACGTGAACCAGTTTTTCAAAGACAAAGCGCAGGACACCGCCTACCTCAACGACCTGCTCGCCCGCTGCAAAGACAACGGCGTAAAAAACCACCTCATCATGATCGACGGGGAGGGTGGCCTGGCCGAACTCGACGCCGACAAGCGCAACAAGGCAGTCGATAACCACAAAAAGTGGGTCGAGTGTGCCAAATACCTTGGCTGCAAAACCATCCGCGTAAACGCCTACGGCAACGGAACCGCCGACGAGGTGGCTAAAGCTGCTGTTGAAGGATTGGGCGCACTTGGCGAGTTTGCCAAAAAGACTCGCATCAACATTATTGTCGAAAACCACGGTGGCTATTCATCGAATGGGCAATGGCTATCGGGCGTGATGAAGCAAGTAGGCATGAAAAACGTGGGCACCCTCCCCGACTTCGGCAACTTCTGCATCAAGCGCAAATCCGGCTCGTTCGACTGCGAGGAATCGTACGACCGCTATCAGGGCACACAGGAGCTAATGCCTTATGCCAAAGGCGTTTCGGCTAAAACGTACGACTTCGACGCGCAGGGAAACTGCATCGAAACCGACTACGTCCGCATGATGAAGATCGTGAAAGACAGCGGTTTCCGGGGCTACGCCGGTATCGAGTACGAGGGCAGCAAAATCGACGAATACGAAGGCATCAAGAAAACCAAAGCGTTATTGGAGCGATTGGCATAAGGATTGGTACGCGGACTTTTGTCATCCCGACGCAGGAGGGATCTACTTTTGGTATTCTCAAATTGGATGTAGATGAGCTAGATCCCTCCTGCGTCGGGATGACAAAAACCGTTGCGCCAATAATCAAAAGCTCGCTTCAGTGTACCCAGCCGCTGAACTCATGCCTTTACCGCCGATGCCGGTGACGATTCGGATGTGGTCATCGACGCGATGATCGAAAATTTCGTCTGACGTCTGAGCATAGAAGCCCGCCCACGTGCGGGCTATTTTTTGGACCGGCAAATCGACAATTCGGGCGGCTTCGTTCAGAATGAGCGCGTTGATATAGTCGTTGGTATCGAAACCGAGATCATCTAGTTGGTTGGCAGGGGCGTACTCGTGTGAATCGCCGATGATGATAGAGCCATCTATAGCCTGTTTGAACAGAATGTGAATGCCCCACTGTTTCAGTTCGGCCAGATGGTCGGGGGTATTTGCAGTTAGGAGTGCAAACGATGGGCACTCGGCGAAGGCTTCGTACCGCCGGATCGTCAGGCCGGTAAGAATATTGCCGGGCAGCTGAACCTGGGGCATCGGAATCGTCTGCATCATCTGCAACTTGCTGACGACCAGACCACTGTTGGCAAAAATTTCGGGATACAACAACCGAAATTCATACCCGCTGCAAATAAGCACCTGCGTGGCCTCGTAATAATCGTCGCCAGCGAGCGTAACAGCCGCCCGCGAGCCGCTCGTCCGACCCATCGCCGACTGACAGTCGATAACGGTCGCGTTGGGCCGATAGGTGACGCCCAATTGTTCCACCAAATAACCAATCAGGCGGTGAATCATCCGGTCGGGTTCCACGCTTAGTTCGTCGGGGAACCATAGGGCACCGCGCACGTAGTCGGGCCGGAGGTTGGGGTAGCGGGCGAGCGTTTGGGCTTTCGTGAGCAACTCGCACGGGTAGCTGTCGGCCTGTCGAAGGTCGAAGAGTTCGTTGATGAGCGTCAACTCAGCATCGTCGGAGGCCACGTAAATGGAGCCTTTCTGCCGGACGGTGATGTCGGTTTTAGCCTGAATCTCGCGGTAAATGTCGAGCGTCCGGCGACCATAGTCGAACCAGCGGCCTGCCAACCCGGAGGGCACCACCTGCCCAAAATTTCGCACTGTGGAGCCGACAGGTCGGTTGTCTTTTTCGAGCAGCAACACGCGCTGTCCGCGTTTGGCCGCGTGGTAGGCATGGAACGTGCCCAACGCCCCAGCACCAACAATAATCAGGTCGTAGTTCATGCGCGGATAGACGTCAGATAGTCGGGTAGTTCGAGCAACGAACCGAGCAGTTGGTGATGTGGGAACGGGGTCAATTGAGCGCGGGTGTGGGTGCCGTTCGTCAGGCCCAAATTGTGTCCCACATGAGCCGCCAAGCCCGATTGGAGGTCGGCGGGGGTATCGCCCAGATTCACTACAGCTTTCGGGTCCGCGACTCCAAATCGGCGCATTGCTTCCCGAATCAAATCGGGGTGCGGGCGTCCGTTGGGCACTTCGTCGCTGGCCAAACTGGCCTGAATAACGGTGTCGGTCGTGCCCATGTGCGCGTCGTCAAGGCCATCGAGCCACCCCAACCGGCCTAAAATAATGTCGGTCACTTTTCGATAAAAACCTGTGGTGAGCGCAACCGGAATGCGCCGTTCGCGTAGGTAGGCGAAGGCCTCCAGGCACCCTTCGGTAGGGCGAACGGGCTGGGTTTGATAATGCGCTTCCAAAACCTCCGTGAAGCGCGTGTACGACTTCTCGACGTACCGGCTCGGGTCGGCGGTGGGGTGGTCGAGTTGTTCGCGCCAGAGCAGGTCGAACACATACCGTTTGGCCATTCCCTGCATGGCCAAAATCCGCTCGGGCGACACACGCAGGCCGGTTTGGGCAGCCGCTTCGATAAAACAGGCTTCGACCTCGTGCTCGTCGGCGACGGTTGTACCGGCCATGTCGAAGATAACCAATTGAATGGGGGGCATCATAAGTGGAAAGGAGTGTGATTAACGTTTTACTGGGTAAGAGAGGTTGTGATTGGGACGAAATCGGGCTGTTGGCTGCTGGAATATTGCCGGGCAAACGACCAGTAAGAAATGGCAATCAGTAGAGCATAGAGCACCGATAACCCGTAGGCACCGTACACCAGAAAGTCGAGAAAGCTGATCGTGGGCTGGCCGAAGTTTTTGTACAACAACACACCCACACTGCCCAGATACCCCCACCAGTCGGCCAGGGTGACCACAAACCCGACCGTGCTGACGTACCGAAACGAGGCCACCAACCGTTCAAAATACAGGCCATTGCAGGGCACGTAAGCCATGTACAACCCGACGCCCATCAGCGTAAACCAGGTTCCCGCCGACATCACGCCCTGTTGAAACAACCACGTACTCAGACCAATCAGAATCGCGGCTCCAATCATAATCGCGTTGATGAGTTGGAAGGCCAGAAAGTGCCGTTTCACCAACTGCAACGACCCCATCAGCACCAGAATCACCACGGCCACGATGGTCTCGGTTTGGGTGAAGATGGCTGGGTTTGTAATACCCACTGACCGCAGAATTTCGGGGCCAAAGTTGTCGCGGAAGTCGCGAAAGGCCGTCAGAAGCACATAGGCCACAATAAAGGCGGTAAGCCCCCCGGCAAAGGTTCGCACAAATGCCCCGCGTTGGGCGGCATTCATGGGTGTGCGCTCAGTGCGTTGGGCGTGGTCGTCGGCGTTGGGGGCGGGCAGGCGCGTGAGGGCATAGAGAGCCAGTAACAGGGGCACCACAAACAAGAGACCTGTGCAAAACGGCGTCCAGAACTCGGTGAGGCCCCAGTTATTACGCAGGGTAAGGGCTACGGTTTTTACGAAACCAGAGGCAAAAATAAACGAGGCCGTTAGCCCCGCGACCATCGCGTCGGTTTGGCGACGTCCTTCCAGAAAGCCTAATACAATGCCGTAAACCATGCCCAGTGGCAAACCATTGAGCAGCAAAAACGGGATATTCCAGGGAGCCGGAACCAGCGCGAAACCCAACAGAGCCAATTCGGCGAACCCAATGAGTTGCAGAATTCGGAGCGCACGTTGTTCGGGTGTAATTTCGGCAATAACCTTAATACCAATGCCTTTAGAGAGCGCGTAGCCCAGCACCTGTGCAGTAACGAGCCAGATTTTGTAGCTGACTCCGGCGAATTCCATGCCGTCGAAGGTCATGCCCGTAATACCCCGCCGAAAGGCATAAGCACACCCATACGTGCAGAAAGCGGCTACGGCCCCAAACAGGGTTAGAGCGGTAGGATGGCGCAGGAACGATCTAGTAGTGGTCACGGCAAGGTCTCATCGAATGCTATGTTAGTGAACATCAACTGACGCATCGCTCAGGTATTGGTCTAGATTAACTTCTTCAATTAAGCCAGCTTCCGCCTGTTGAATACTCCGCATTAATTTCTCATGATAGGGCTTATTAGTTCGAATGGCGTCAGTTTCGTCGAGTTCGGTCTCGGCGTCAACTTCAACTGTAACTTTCACGCGCCGATCCTGAAACAGCAACTGCATGGCCTTCAGAAAGGTCTCATTGAGTTCTCCAGGATTGAGATGATAAGTGGCCTCCATAGTCTAGTTCGTTTTAGCAAATATAGTGCATCGGTAACTCAACTCACCACGTAAACTGCACCGAAAGCCAGGCACTGCGCCCTACGCCATCGACCCCGGAACCGTGGGTTCTATAAGGTGCATTAGCCAGATTTTGGGCTTCGGCACTGACAGTCACATTATGCCAGCGGTAGCCGCCATTTAGGTTGAACACGTGCCAGCCGGGGGTGCCGCCTTTGCGGATTCGGTTGTCGTCTTTGTCGCCCTGCGCAAGCCGGGTTTGCGCCCCCGCCCACATCCACTCGGTTCGGACCCACCAGCCATTATCGGACTGGTGTACCACCCCTACCCGACCGTTGAGCGGGGGTATTCGGCGGAAAGGTTCGTTAGCCGAGTAGTTGTGTCCGTAGGTGTAAGCAGCCCCGGCATACAGGCGCATTAGATCGCTCAAACCATATTCTACCTCGGCTTCCATCCCCCGAATGAACGACACGGCATCGTTTCGCTTCAGAAACACCGGGTAGCCCTGTAGGGAATCACGCCCCGAACGCCCACGCGTAATGAAATCACTCAGCCGATTGTGGTAGGCCACCAACGTTGCCCCAAACCGATTGGTACGGGCTTTCAGGCCCAGTTCGGTGTTGAGCGAGCGTTCGGGGCGGAGGTCGGCATTGGGCACTTCGTACCGAAAATCGACCACGCCGAGTGTGCCCAGATCATCGATGTTGGGGGCGCGAAACGCCGACTGCACCGACCCAACCACCCGAAGCGAGGGAGTCAGTCCGAACGAAGCCCCTAAACTGCCCACCAACGCCGAGGGCCGAATGGTAGCGGCTCCGGTACTCGCCGGACCCGTAAACTCGCCCGGCACCGTGACCGCTATGGCCTGATACCGCCCGCCCGCTGTGAGTATCAAGCGTTTGTAGGTGAACGTGTTTAGTGAGAACAAAGCCAGGCTGTTCATCGTAGCCCCATCGGGGTAGAGACCCCGGCGGGGCGTTGTGGCTCCGGTGCTGGTGTTTATGTCCGTTCGGCGGCTGTTGACCCGGTCGCCGTACCATTCCAGACCGTATTGCGTTTGCCAGAACGACCGGGGTTCGGCCAGGGCAAGCAGCGATAGGCCCGTGGTGGCAGTCCGGTCGAACTCTTCGACGCGCGTCGGGTTGCCGTTGCGCCTGCTTTGTCGACCCTCACTGTGGCGTTGCCAGGAGGCAGTGATTTGCATCGACTCCAACCACCGATACCCAAACTGATGATCGAGTCGGGTGTAAGCCAGTTGCCGCCGTTGCGGGTCGAACTGGAAGTAAGCATAATTTTCGAGCCGGACTCGGTGGTAGATCGGCACGCTGTCCTGGCTCAAATCCTGATAAGCAGTCGTCAGCAAGGTTCGGTCGGTCAGTTTAAACCGGGCCTTCACATCGCCCGACAGTTGGTTGTAGCCCGTGGGAGTCAGGCGTCCGAGGCCTCGCCCGGCTACCAGATCGCCAAATTTCCGGTAGGCTACTCCGCCGGTTACGGCCACCGAGCGACTGGCAAAGTTCCCCTCCAAACGTCCGCTGTATTCCATGCCCTGTGTGGCTACCTTCCCGAAAAGCTGCCCACCCCAGACTGCTTTCTCGGCGAAAGCAGGCGTTTGGGTGAGGATGTTTACTACGCCCCCGATAGCATCGGAGCCGTAGGCCACGGAACCACTGCTTCGTACCACCTCGATCTGACTAATGCTTTGCGGGTCGATGGTGTTCAGATATTGGTTGGGACCGGAGCGAAACGTGGCGTTGTTCAATCGGATACCGTCGATGAGGAGCAGCGTTTGTTGCCCCGTCAGTCCTCGCACAAAGGGTGACCCTCCCCCGTGGTTGGTTTTCTGAATCCAAACGCCCGTGGCTCCAAACAGGGCTTCGGGGGTGCTGCGGGGAGCGCGTTGACCTAATTCACGGGCTGTGAGCACGGTAGTTACCTCAGGCCGCACAAACTCCTCCGTTTCGGTCCGGCTGGCAGTCGTTACGGTGTGCTGATTCAACAGAATCACCGTTGGATGCAGCAACGTGTCGGGCCGGGTTTGGGCGGTTGCCGTGAGTGCCGTAAGCATGAGCAAAAGAACTCGCATTGATGGTTTAGGTATTGGATCGGTTTGACTGGTGAGACTCAGGTTCGAGCTGTTTTTGTCATCCCGACGCAGGAGGGATCAACTTTACTTACCCGAAAATTGGGTTTAAACGGAGTAGATCCCTCCTGCGTCGGGATGACAAAAACAGCTCAATCCAGACTAAACTCTACCGATTCCCGCTACCCTGTTGCCGGTAATGATCGGCGCGTTGTTCGGCGGGGTCGTCCATTTTGTTTTCCTGCCGAACGGCCCGCCAGTTGAACGTTTTACCGTAGGGCTTCATGGCCTGTTGCGGGTCGAAAATTCGCACATCGGGCAACACAGCCTTGTAGGGCGTGAAATCGGGTTTGTCGGTAAAGAAGTCGCTCAGGAGCGAGGCCGTTTGATCGTATTGGTTCACGTAAGGCACGTTGAGTATGTTGTAGATCACTTTCAGGATCGACCCAAAGTTAGCGTGCGTGTGCGACACATACCCGCGTTTCACATACGGCCCGGCCATCATCAGCACCGAACGGTGCGCGTCAACGTGGTCGACTCCTCCCTGCGGGTCGTCTTCGGTGACGATCACGAGCATGTCTTTCCAATACGGCGTGCGTGACAGGAACTGAAGAATTCGCCCCAGAGCCAGGTCATTATCAGCCATGTACGAATGCAGATAGGGATAGCCGGCATCGGGCCGGGGGCCGGAACCGTGATCGTTCGGGATGGCCACGGTGAGGAGTTGGGGAAGCCCCCCTCGCCCCCACTTTTTCGTAAACTCCTCCTCAAACTGATCCATTCGGAACTGATCGGGGATGCTCGTGTTGTAGCCCGCGTAGTTTCGGCTAGTGTGTTCAAACGCGTCTTTGGGCATGGGCCAGGGAATGGGGTGGGCAGCTCCAAATTGGGTGTTGTTTGGTTCTTCGTAGTTACCAGCATACTCGTTAGCCTCGCCGAAGTTGTAGAAACTGATCTTGTTACGGGCCAAAGCCTCCCACAGGCCGCCAATTTCGTTGTAATCTTCGGGATCGATGGCCCCCGTGCTCTTCGGAAACCGCCGACCGGGGGCATTCGAGAATGGCATAAGCCGCCCCTCAGACGCCGATTGGGCCTCGACCCACTCGTTCGGGATCGTGCCCATCATCCAGTGGTGGCCGTGGATGCTGGCGTCCGAATCACAATAGAAATTATCCGAAAAGGCAAACTGCCCGGCCAAACGAGCGTGGTTCGGCATCACGTCGGCCCCGGTAATGCGGATCGAATCGGTAGATTGATCGGTGGTGCGGCCATTGTTGCCTCTGCTGGTGGCAACGCGGGTGCGAAGGGTCACATTCGTGCCGAAACGGGCCAACGTGGAGTCGCCCCGGCCCGTGCGGAGTTGGCCAAACACTTCGTCGTAGGTGCGGTTTTCTTTGGTGATATAAACGATGTGCTTAATTGGACTTTGCCGGATTTTAGGCATCGGTGGCAACGGGTTGCGGGCGTCGTCTTTAACCGTTACGGACTGGAACGTGTTGGCAAGGGTTTGTTTGGTAAACGTCGCGAGTTGCGCAGCATCTGGGACAGGAATTGCTTGAAACGAACCCAGTTGAATATCGCCCACGTAGGTCCCCTGCGGGGGTTTCACGAAGCTACGCCCGCCGTTGGGACCAGCCCCGTAACCCCGCGCAGAGACCACATAAAGGCTTTTCTCATCGGGCGAGAGGGCTACTTTGGTTGGTCCCCAGCCAGTGGGGATCAGGCCCTTAACCCGTCGCGTTTCGACATCGACCACGGCCACCGCGTTGAAGGCAAGCAGGGCCACATACAGCGTTTTTTCGTCTTTAGAGAGCGTCAGGCCAAAGGGCATCAGGCCCCGATGCCGGTCCAATCGTGTGTCGACGCGCAACGGGATCGTACCGACCTGTTTGTGCGGGAAACGCCCCCCCGGTTGGTAGTCGATTATGGAGATGTTGTCGTTGGTGGCGTTAGAAACATACGCGTACCTCTTGCCGACCGCAACAGAGTTTGGGCTGCTCCCTCCTACTACCTCGGCCTCTTCGATCATCTCGCCGATCTGTACGCCCGTTTTGTGTTTGGCAACCACATTATTGGTACTCAGGTCAACTGTCCAGACGCTCATGGCCTGCTCGTCGAGCGGGTCGCCCAGGCCGGGAATTTTGCGTCCGTTGATCGTCACGCCCTCACGAGATTCTTTCGTGTGTGCTCCATACGCCGGAAACTGGAGCATCATCGTGTCTTTGTTCGTCTTTGTTACGCCCGGCAACAGCGGATATTCGTACAACCCCACGTTGGCCACAAACGCCATGCGTTGGTCGGGCGAGATAGCCAGCCCGAACGGTTGCCGTCCCACCTTGACGGACGCAATCACCTGTTTGGTGGTTAGATTAATGCGCACCAGCCGAAAATTGGCCCGGTCGAGAGCAAGTAGTTCGTTCGTACCCGGCAGCAAACACAGATCGGACGTAAAACTGTCGGCATAGCCATTCCCATCGAGGTCAATGCTGTCCGTTACGGTGCGGGTTTCGGTGTCGAACACCAGCACGCGGCCAGCATCACCGTTGCTGAGGTAGGCCGTGCGACTGTCTGGTCCGAAAGCCACGCCCAGAAAACTCCCCTTCGCGAGGGGCGAAACGATCTTGCTGTCGTAGGCAGGCACACGGGTCGCCCGATTTATTCGTAGGTCAAGTACCGTCACCACATTTTCGTGAAGGGTAATGGCACGGCTTCCGTCGGGCGAGATAGCCAGACCGAACGGGTCGCTCGTGATGCGCGTGACTTTGCCTGCTGGCGTTACATAGCGACCACTTGGCAACACCGCCCGATGGTTAACGGTGTCAATTAGGCAAAACTCCGCCCGGCCCGGCACCTGCAACGTGGTGTAGGTTTTTTGAGCGAAAGCGAAATTATTTAAGAACGCTAACAGCAGTAGAATTTTAGATCTCATAGGGTTTCGGGCGCGTTTATTTTTGTCATTCCGAGGCACGAGGAATCTAGTTCTGTATTGGTCAAGTTGACGGTGATGGAGCTAGATTCCTCGTACCTCGGAATGACAAAAAACTTCCACCTCATTCAGTTAGAATATAAGGTTTCGACGACCGACCACGGGCAGGCCGCGCCAGATGCGTCCGGCAAAGGGCTATGTATCGGGCGGGGTCGGGAGAAATGTGATTGGTCAACTTAGCCCGCTCGTCCCAGGTGCGCAACCGCAAGATAGTCGTAAAATCAGGGTACTGCTCAAATTCCATGCATTCGGCGGGGGTCATGGGGCCGCCTTGGAACGCGAGCGTTTGCTGACTGGCCTCCGACAAATTTTGCCCGTATGTCGGATTTTTAGCGACCAGATACCGCTTGGCGTTCACGTGGTTTTCGATCAGGATAGCCACCCGCTCCGAAAACCCCAGATTTCGCAGAAAATTAGCCCCTAGCCGTTCGTGGTCAATCCGGCCATACCCGTCCATGTGGTCGGTTGCATCGTCGGAAACCAGCAAGTGCCCGATGTCGTGTAGATAGGCGGCAATAACCGTTTCGGCCTCGGCTCCGGCCTGTTCGGCCAGTTGCGCACATTGCAGGGCGTGTTCGTGTTGGGTAACGGGTTCGCCGTGGTATTGGTCGTCACCGCGCTGTGTAAACAGGGTGGTAATCTGGTCAATGGCTGCGTCAATTGAGGGAGGTTGCATGAGATAGAAGAAGTCTTAGTATGATACGTAGGTCCGCTCCACGGTCCCGTCGTCGTACAGGTCGAAGAGGGCGTAACCGGCCTTGGTTTGGCGATGGGTATCCGTTTTCCACCAGTTTCCGCTGATGGCACCGTTGCAGAAATACTGCACATTGTTGTACGTCGAGTGGTCGACCAGGTGCGTGTGACCGCTCAGGGCTGCTTTCACGTTCGGGAACTGGTAGAACAATTCGATCAGGCTACCCGCGTCGGCATGAAACAGTCCGCCCAGAATCTGTAGGTTCGGATAATCAGCCGGTGGGTCCACAAAGGTCAGGCCCGTCACGGTCAGAATCGGCACGTGCGACAACAACAGCACCGGCGTGTTCGGCTTGGTTTGTTGAAGATCTTTTTTGAGCCAGTCGAGTTGCTCGGCATCCATCAACGCCCGGTACCATTTGCCATCGGGCTTGGTCTGAATGCTGTCTAGAACCACAAAATGCCATCCGTGCCGGTCGAAGCTGTAGTACCGGTTTTTCAGCCCAAACATCTCCATCGCCCAGGCTTTGCCGTACTGACCGTCACTTTTTGCCGCATCGATCCCCCAAATATCGTGGTTGCCAATGGCATACTGAATGGGCAGCGAACACTCGGCCTTGACCACCTGTTGCCAAGCGTCCCATTGTTTTTGCACGGCCCCTTTGTCCATCACCAGCGCATCCATGATCACATCGCCCCCGTGCAGAATGAACGTGGGCTTGTCGGTCTGATTTTGCAGATGCCGAAACGCCTTGGCGATCCCTTCTGCGGGTTTCGCGTCGGGCGTAATGTGCGTGTCGCCCATGTACGCAAACCGTACCGAACGTGTCCGAACGGCTGTTTGGTTATCGTTTGTAATCGCAGCAGGCGTCGCCAGAGCGAGGGGTAACAACGACGCTTTTTTAAGCAGACTTCGGCGGTTCATCGCTTTTTTGGGCTTGGTTTTTTCTTTCTAATCAGGGCATCTTCTTCGGCCCGGCGTTTCTGCATGGTTTCGGTCCGGTCGAGTTCCTCCGACTGGGAAAAGGCTTTCCAGTCGAACTTCTCATCGAACGGGTCGAGGGCTTTTTGTGGGTCGAAAAGGCGGGCATCCACGGGCACCGCACGATACGGCGAGAAATCGGGCTTCTCCGTAAAAAAGTCGCTCAGGTCCGTTGCGCCCGCGTCGTACTGATTCAGGCAGGGAATGCCCAGCACGTTCCAGAATGTCTTAAACAAACTCCCGAAGCTGTAGTGTACATGACTGACGTAGTCGCGTTTTGCGTAGGGCGAAATCACCAGCAGCGGGCTGCGGTGGGCATCTATGTGGTCGATGCCTCCTTGCGGATCGTCTTCGATCACCACGATCATCATGTTTTTCCAGTAGGGCGTTTGGCTTAGAAACTCCACCGCCCGGCCCAGAGCCAGGTCGTTATCAGCCATGTAGCTCTCCGTGTAGGGGAACCCCGCTTTGGCACGTTGCCCCGAGCCGTGGTCGTTCGGAATCATGAGCGTGACCATATTCGGGAAGCCCCCAACCCCACCCCTGCCCCTCCCCACAAGGGAGGGGTCCCATTTCTCGCCGTATTCTTTGATAAACATGTCGACCCGGAATTGATCGGGTATGGCCGTGTTGTAGGTTGGGAAGATACGTGAGGTTCGGTCGAACAGGGGGGCTGGTAACGGGTAATTGATCGTGTATTTTTCGCCAGTGTACTTCATTGTACTGTCGCTGTAGGCCCCGGCCATTTCAACCCCAAATCCGAAGTTGAAGAACGGAATTTTCCAGCGTTCGAGGTGATCCCAGAGCGAGCCGCCCTCGTTGTAATCTTCGGGGTAGATGGAGCCTGCCGCCCCGTAAAAACTCAGGTTACCCGGTGCCGCCGACGTGTCGCGCATGGACCGCCGACCGCCGTACGCTGCCGCCGTCCCCGTCTCAACCCACTCGTTCGGATACGTATTGACCATCCAGCGGTGACCATCTGCCGAGTGGTCAGAGTCGCAGTAAAAGTTGTCGGACATCCCGAACCGACGCGCCAGAGCCAGGTGGTTGGGCATAATGTCGGCTTTGTCGAGGGCGGGACTTCCCTTTTGCGCTCGCACGGGTTTTCCGGCTCCGTATCGAGCCAGGGTGGCGTCGCCCAGGCCGTTCGTGTTTTGCCCAAAGATCTCGTCGTAGGTCCGGTTCTCCTTGGCAATGAACACGATATGCTTGATCGGGGATTCTTTCTGCCCTGAATAAGCGGGAATCGGGTTGAGGCCAGGTTTGATCTCGGCTACGGGTTTGAACACGAAATTGTTGGCGATGACCTGCCTGGTTTCGGCGGGGAGTTGCGTATCAGTCGGGATGTCCATGACCGAGACCGTGCCGTTCATCAGGTTGCCCACGTAGCTGCCTTTGGGGCCAAGCTTGAAGTTTTTACCGCCGTTCGGACCGCTGCCAAACCCTTTCGCGTTGGCGACGACCAACTTCTGTCCATCGGCACTTACTTTCAGCTTCGATGGAAACCAGCCTGTTGGCAGGTGCCCCACCACGGCGAGCGTCGGCACGTCGATCACGGCCACGGCGTTAATGCCCGCTTCAGCCACGTAGAGACGTTTGCTGTCCGGCGAGATGGCCATGCCAAACGGAATTATGCCCCGAAGTTTACCTAGACGTTCGTCGGGGGAGAGCATGATATTCTTGACAACCATGTTGGTTTTCACATCAATCACCGACACGCAGTCGTTGTTGCCGTTGCTCACAAACACGTATCCATCCGTAGCCACCACTGAGTTGGGGCTGCTTCCGCCCACTGCCGGAAAATCCTCAACCATCTGACCCACCAAAAAGCCCGTTTTGATTTTAGCCGTCACGGTAGGCGTCGCGCCATCCACCCGAATGCTCCAGACCGAGAAGGCTTCGGGGGCGTTGGGATCGCCGAGGGCCGGAACACCCTGTTCGGGAATCCCGTCGCGCATTTCTTTTGAGCCGTATTTCGAGGACGGGAAGTTGTGTGCCGTTTTTTTGAGGTCTTTGCTGTCGAGGTCCGTAAAGCGTTTATACTCAAACACGCCCACGTTCGCCACGTAGGCCGTTTGTTCATCGGGCGAGAGCGTAATTCCGAACGGATAGCGGCCCGTTGGCACGTTGTTTAGAACCTTGCGGGTAGCCACGTCGATCACCAACATCCGAAAGCCAATCTGATCGAGGGCATAGAGGGTTTTTCCGTCACGGCTCAGGACCATGTCGCCAATGTAGCCGTGTTCGTAGTTGTTGGTGGCCGTTTTGAGGGCGCAATTGATACTCCCGGCAGGTTTACCCGTTGCCAAGTCAAACAGGAATATTTTATTGGTCTCGCCACCGGCCACATAGACCAGTTGGGGCGACGACGTATTCGATGAAACGGCCAGCCCCATAAAGCAGGCTTCCAGGATTCCCTTGTCGTTTTTGGCTCCTTCGGGCACTTGTTGCACCGTTGGTTCGGCCCCAAACGCGTTGCGGATAATGGCAATGGAAAACGGGGCCGTGCCGGAGTTGGCCGTGATGATCGTTTGGCCCGTGCCATCGCCCCGGTCGGGTGAGAGCGTCAGGCCATACGGGTGAGGAGCCGTTTCGATCTGCCGCCCCCGTGGCGTGATGAATCGCCCGTTGGGTAGCACCGTTTTTCCGGGCTGCGTTGACGTACCCCGGTCAATGCGGGTGTACTCGTTACCAGCCGGAGCCGAAATGACAAATTTCGGTGGAGCCGGTTTGGGTTGGGCTTGCGCCGACAGCCACAAGATAGAAAGCAGCGATAGAAAGGCTAAGGAACGCATAGCAGACGAATAACCCTGCAAGGTTTTGAGGCCTTGCAGGGATGGGTTAGGGCAAAACTACACACTATACAACGTTTATTTATCCCACCAAACTGCCGTGTTCAGATCGTCGGTTCCTTGCCGCGTCACGGCCTCTTGCCGGTTCGCGCCGTTGAGCGACTGCTCGCTACGCGGATACGGATAGCGCACCGGCACCCGGTTGTTATTCAGGTTGTCGGGGCCGGGCGTCACCGTCGGGATACCCGTCCGACGCCAGTCGAACCAGCCTTCAAGGCCGTTGAACATAAGAGCAATCCATTTCTGTGTGCCAATTTTCTGGAGTTTTTCAGCACTGCTACCCGTGTAGGCGACGCCCGCCTGCGTGAAATACTCCGCCGGTGGATTCAGGTTGACCCCGTATTCGGCAGGTACAATGGCGCGGTAAAAGTCCATATTGGCCCGGATGCCATTCAGGTAATACGTCTCGGCACTACCCGTGCTGATGAGGTTTTTCTCGCGGGCTTCGGCCAGCAAAAACTGGAGTTCGGCGTAGGTCATGACCAATCCACGCGCCACGTTGGGCACTGGGGCCGGTGAGCTACACACCAGGCAAGCAAACGACAAACCCACCCGCGACACCCCCTGCGGGCCACCGTTGAAGTTCAGCGCGGGGGTGTCGCCCAAACCGTTCGGGATACCCACATACTCGGTCCGGCCAGCCTGCGTAGGCCGCTCCACGGGCCGGGCAAACACGGGCAAACGTGGGTCATTCACAGCGACTAACCTATCAACCAGTGATTTACTGGCCCGGAACTCATCGAACGAACCAACCCGCGAGCCATACAGCGGCCATTGGTTGGGGGCTGCGGCCAGATACGTCAGCGCGGCATTGTCGGCGTTGGCGGCCATGAGCGGGAACTTCGTTGCATCGCTCAGGATGGCCTGTAAGTCGGCGGCAACCGAACGGCGGTTCGAGATACGCATCAGCGACCGAACCCGCAACGAGTTGGCCAATCGACGCCAGCGGGCAATGCTCGCCACGCCACCACCGAACAGAATATCGCCCGACACAACCTCGTTGCTCGTGCCAAGCAGTTCGTTTGCCCGCGCTAAATCGGCCAAAATACCGTTGTAAACAACCTCTTGTGTGTCGTATTTGGGCGTGTAAACACCCTCCGACTTGGCCTTGATGGCATCTGTGTAGGGGATGTCGCCGTAAGCATCGGTAGCCAGCGAGAACAACCACGACTTCCAGATCAGGGCAATGCCGAGGTAGTTGTTCTGCTTGTTTGCCGTAGCCAAATCGATGATATTCTGCACGTTACGCATGTTTCCGTACACGCTGTTCCAAACGCCGTTGCGCTCGCCCCAGAGGTAGCGGTCTTCGTTCACGAACTGGATTTTGGCCGTGTGTTGCACCACAATGTTGCCAATACCCCAGGCCTCGCTAACCTGATCGTTGATCGTGTTGCGCAACACGCCCGACAAAAGCAAATCGGGCGATACCTGCGTAGGCACGTTCGTATTATTATTGACAACCTCGAAGTTGTTGTCGCACGAGGTAACAACCAGTAGGGTCAGAATCGAAAGAATGTAGTTGATAGATTTCATGATGTATCTGTTTAACCCCACCCCCAGCCCCTCCCCATTAGGGAGGGGAGAAACGGAAAGTCTCATTGGCGGAGCATTGCTCCCCTCCCTAATGGGGAGGGGCCGGGGGTGGGGTCTTTTTTACAGTTTCAAACCCAGGTTAAAACCAAAGCTCCGGCTCGATGGGATCGACATAAATTCGATCCCGGGCAGAGCCGTACCGCCTGTGTACGACAGCGTTTCGGGATCAACGTGGGGCACTTTTGTCCAGAGAGCCAGGTTCCGGCCCACGAGCGAGAACGTCACGCCCCGCAAGGGCACTTTACCCCAGATGCGGTCGGGAATGGTGAAGCCCAGTTGCACCTCGCGCAGTTTGGCAAACGAGGCATCGAACATCACACCCTCGTCGATGTTGCGGCCACCAGTCCAGGCGGTGTGCCACTGCCGCGAGTTCACCTTGATGTCGTTCGTGGCAAACACCGACCGACCATCGGCCCCAGTGCTTACAATTTTCACACCTTCGCCGATTACGCCGTTGCCGGGCAGCGTCAGGTCGTAGCCATTGGCGCGACCTTCGAGGGTTTCGATGATGATACCGCCCTCACGACCAACCGTTTGAGTTTCAGAATACAACCCCCCCCCCTGCCGGATGTCGAACAGGAAGCTCAACCGCAAGCCTTTATACGTCAATGAGTTGTTGATACCTAGCAGGAAATCAGGGTTGTAGTTACCCAGTTTCACGAGGTCGGTGGTGGGAACGGGCCGACCGTTGTTGTAGATCATCTGACCCACAAATTGACCCGATGCGTCGTAGTAGGGCCGGTTGGGGTCGGTGTTTTGCACGCGGGCGAAGCCCAGGCCGTACATGTCGCCCATGCGCTCGCCCACGCGGGCTTCGATGGTTACCCGGCGCGACCCCATCACGAAGTTCTGCAAGCCATCGGCCAGGCTGATAACCCGGCTGCGGTTCGCCGAGAAGTTCAAATCAACATCCCAGCGCAGGCTGCGTGGCTTGTCGATGGGCACGAGGTTCAGAGCCACTTCGACACCATTGTTCCGAATCAGACCGGCGTTGATCGCCCGGGCGTTGAAGCCGCTCGTGATCGACAGCGGGATATTCAAAATTTGGTTGCGGGTGTTGGTGTTATAATAGGATACGTCCAACCCAATCCGACGCTTGAAAAACTTCATTTCCAGGCCAGCCTCAAACGATGTGCTGATTTCGGGTTTCAGGTTGAAGTTGGCTAGGCGGTCGGTTTCGCCGTAGATCTGACTCGTTCCAAACGGGTCGCTTGGGTTGTAGGCTTGGGTGAATGTGTAAGCATCCGTATCGTTACCCACCGAGGCATAGTTGATGCGGGCCTTCATGAACGAGATCGGCTGGGGCAACGTAAACATGTCGCTCAACACCATGCTCAGGGCCGCCGAAGGATAGAAATACGAGTTATCCTGCGTCCCCAGGGCCTGTGCGTACGTGGGTAGCGTAAGTGCGCTCGACCAGTCGTTGCGGACGGTCATGTCCAGGAACAGGTAGTCGCGGAAGGCCACCTGCGCCGAGCCATAGAGCGAATTCACGTGCTTACCCACGATGCTTTGTGCCGTTTGAATCGGCACCCGCGAGTTGGTCAGGTTATAAATACCGGGGATGTTCAACTGCCCGGCGTTGTTTTCCAGAAAATCTGATTTCTGCCGGAGTTGGTTACCCCCAACCGAGGCCGAAACGGTCCAGTCCTGCGTCAGGTCTTTGTTGGCCGTCAAAAGGAAATCCGTGTTGCGCTCTTCGGTGATGATCCGGGCGTCGCGGAACTGCCCGAACGGGAACCGCTGCGTGCTGAACGCCCGGCGGTATTCGCGTTTCTCGCTCGTGTAGTCGAGGGCCGTCCGAACCTGCAAGCTCAACCAATTCGTGAAGTCATACTTGAGCGACGCATTGCCGATGATGCGGTCATACAACTGCCCGTTGGTGTTTTCGTAAACCGTAAAATACGGGTTGTCGTGGTAATTGTAGTTCCAGCCAAACTGCCGGGTTCCCTCGGCACCACGCATCCAGTACTCCTGCATGGGTTCCATCTGTACCGACGCGGGCAACCAGCAATTGAAGAGGTACATGATGCTCTCGGTGCCGTAGCTGATCGACGGACGGTTGCCGCTGATGCCCTTTACATAGCTCATAAAGGCATTGGCCGTGAACTTGGGCGTCAGTTTATATCCTCCGCTGAGCGAGGTCGTGTAGCGTTTCAGGTCGGTGTTTGGCACGATCCCGGTTTGGTTCAGGGCCGTGTGGGCTAACCGGAAATTACCCGCATCGTTGCTGCCCGTTACGGCCACGTTGATGGTGTTGGTTTGCCCCGTTTGCAGAAACTTGCGGAGGTTATCGGTTTCGGGTTCCCAAACTGTGGGCGTAATCACGCTCCCGGCGGGGGCATTCAAATCGCCACCCCGGAAGTTAGTCGCCTGACCGTTCAGGGTCCGGGGTGAGTTGTATTGTGGGAAGCTCCGGTTGAGCGAGAACGCCGGTCCCCAGCCCTCGTCGGTGCCGTCGGTGAGGCCCGCGCCCCCGCCGTTCACAAACGCAAAATCGCCCCCGTTGCCGTTGCCTTGCCCATAAACCGTCTGGTATTCGGGTAGGCGCAGGGGCGTCTCAAACGTCTGGTTCAGGTTCAGTTCAACGCCAATTCCTTTCGAGCCTTTGCCCGATTTTGTGGTGATAACAATCACGCCGTTGGCGGCCCGCGAGCCGTACAGGGCCGATGCAGCCGCCCCCTTCAGCACGTTCATGCTTTCGATGTCGTCGGGGTTCACGAAACTCGCCCCGTTACCGAAGTCCACTTCGAGGTTGCTCCGTCCCGACGCGCCCGTGAAACCGTTCGAGATGGGCACCCCATCAATCACGTACAGGGGTTGGTTTTTGTTCAGGTCCACCGAGCGTTCGCCCCGGATGGTTACCCGCGCCGAACCACCAATGCCCGACGGGCTACCCACCACCGTGACACCCGCTATTTTACCGGCGAGTTGGTTGGTCACGTTCGTCTCGCGGGCCACGGTCAGGGCCGTTCCCTGCAATTCCTGCGTGGCATAGCCGAGTGCTTTCTTCTCGCGCTGAATACCCAACGCCGTCACCACCACTTCGCCCAGGGTTTGGGCATCTGTTTTCAGGGCTACATCGATGGTCGTGCGGTTTCCCACCGTCACCTCCTGCGACTGAAACCCGATAAACGAGAAAATCAGAACACTATTGGCATTCACGTTGAGGTTATACGATCCATCGGCACGGGTGGTGGTGCCACTGTTGGTGCCCTTCATGACGATTGAAACACCCGCGAGAGGTTGATTATCGTCGGACGTGACGCGACCGCTAATCGTTTGGGCAAAGGCAGCAAGTGTTGTGCTGAAGCTCAGAAGTAGAGCTATTAAGACACGGAACACTCCTAATTTTGTTCGTAAAGTTCGTTGATACATAGACAGTTTGAGATTGATTACAGGTGTATTTAGGCCGCAAAGCTAGCCCCCCACTGTTATGCCATGATTAGCTCATTGTCAACGCTTTAAGAAGCCATTCCCGCAAATGGTAACAGAAACATAATATCAGCGCATAGCGTAAAAAAAAGGGAAGCGAGTTGTGGCTCGCTTCCCTTCCTTTAGCTGTCTTAGTCACTTATTTAAGCACCCACATCAGGGCGTTCACCGTTTCGCCGGTGGCATCGGCCCCAAATTGGCCCGCAACGGCGGCTTTGTAATTGTCGGCGTTATACACTCGCTCGTTGGTGGGGTACAACCACCGCTTCGGAATCCGGTTTGAGTTGCCCGTTCCAACGCCCGTCAGGAACGTAGGAACGCCCGTCCGACGCTGATTGTACCAGGCTTCCATGCCTGAGTTCTGGAAAAACGCAATGTATTTCTGGGTCAGAATCTGGTTCAGGCCAGCCGCCGTGTTGCCTGCGTACTTCACCAGCGGTTGCGCCAGGTAATCGGCGGTGCTAATTTTCACAGTGTAGTTATCGAAGTTGGCGGCTCCTCCGTCGCGCGAGAACGTCACGGTGTTGTCGCCGTCTTTGAGGCCGTAAAATGTCATCGACGTCAGGATTCCCCGGTTGTAGTAGGTCTCGGCATTGCCAGCGGCCCACCCCCGGCTGATGCCCTCGGCCAGGTTGAACTGCAATTCGGTGTAGCCCACCATATCGACCAATTCGCCGATGTCGCTCGTGTAGTAGCGTTTGCGGTTCTGGTACGAATAATCACCTTTCAACACCTTCGTCGACATGTCGGCCAGGTCTTCGCCCGAACTTGCGCCCACAAAGGCATCATAATCGGTGTGTTTCTTACCGGCTTTCAATTGGGCTTCGGCGGGTTCGGCCACCACGAAAATGCGGGGGTCTTTGCGGGCCACAAGCAGGTCAACGTACGTTTTGGCCATGTTCTCGCGGGTTGCGTTGAATCCGAAGTTCGACGGGTTGCGCGAGTACTTGTTGATCGTGTTGTGGGTGTACTGCAAATCGTCCGACGTGCTTTCCATCAGGGGAAATTTAGCGGGGTTGTTGAGCACCTCGGCAAAACGAGCCTTCACGTTCAGGTCGCTGTCTGTATCTTTCGCGCTCAAGCTCACCAACACGCGCATCTTGAACGTGTTGACCACTTTTTGCCACTTACGCAGGTCGTTGGCCAGGTAAATATCACCCGCCAACGTCCGGTCGCCTTTGGCGATCAGGGCCGTAAGGTCGGCGTTGGCATCATCCAGCCACTTCAGAACCTGCACATACACCGCCTTCTGCGAATCGTACTTTGGCGTCGTGTTGTCAAGTCCTTTGAGGGCATCGGTCATCGGAACATCGCCCACGCGCCGGGTCATGTTGTCGAAATAAAATGCCCGGAAAAGCTTGCCCAACGCGGAGTAGGGGTTCACCTCGGCACCACCGGCCCGGCGGGCTTCCTCCTCCATCTTCACCACGTTTTTGAGGGTTGTAAAGTTGAGGCTCGTGGTGGTCCAGCTATACTCGTTGGTAGCGTAGTAGTTGTAGTTCGAGCAATAGAACTGATTCCAGCGTTGCTCCCCGCCCCAGGGCGAGCCGGTCACGCCGTACATGTCGTTCAGGACACCCTGAAACACGAGTGATGCCGGGGCCGACGTGGCCCGGTTTGGATCTTGCTCCAATTCGGCAAATGGCTTCTCGCAGCCTGTGAGGGCTACCAGCGAAAAGAGAATAATAAGATATCGTTTCATGATTGAAGGATTGTTTCCGCACCGGCGGACCGGCAGAGATTCGCAGAGGACAAATGAGGTTCGCAGAGGAAGAGAGATGTCTCTGCGTATCTCCATTTTTCTCTGTGAATCTCTGCGGAATAGTTTTTTTGTTTAAAATACCAGATTCAAGTTCACACCAAAACGCCGGGTTGTTGGCGATTGCAGGTCGGAGCGGCCACCACCCACGAACACGTTACCGCCCGTAAACTGATCGAGGTCGATGTCGCGCTTCTGGGCAAAATAAATCAGGTTACGACCCACCAGCGACACGTTGGCCTGCCGAATGCCTAACCGGCTAACCAGTTTCTGCGGCAACGAGTAGCCGATGACCACCTCGCGCAGTTTGGCAAACGAACGGTCCATGATATTGCCTCCGTTGGGGCCGTAGCGACGGCTGATGTAATCCTGCAAAAACTGTCGGGTTTCGTTTGGCTTGAATTGCAGCTCGCTGTAGTTCACGATGTTCCCGTCGACATCAGGCTTGATCGTACCAGCGACCAACTGCACGCCATCGCCCAGGTACGAACGAACACCCTGCGTGTCCTGGTAGCGGGCATCACCCATGGCCCCTTCGATAGTGGCAATGTGCCGACCACCCCGGAACGTCTGCCGCTGGATATAGTTGGCAATGACGCCCCCCTGCCGACCGTCGAACTGAAAGCTAAACGTGAAATCACGGTAGCGGAACCGGTTGTTCACCCCCCACACAAAGTCGGGGTTCAGGTGACCCAGGAACTGGTTCACCGGGTTGATGATGGGCCGACCGCTGGCATCGTTGATAAGCTGCCCGTCCTGCGTGGTATAGAACGTCTGATCGTAGTATTTATCGACGCGATCACCTACTTTAAAGAAGTTGTTGAAGGTCGTCTGGGTTCCGTAAATCTCGGTCAGCTTCTCCTTAAATGTTGACCAGTTGGCCAGTACGTCCCAGTTCAGGCCCGACGGACGACGCAACACTTGCCCCGTCAACGAAAGTTCAATGCCCCGCTTCTGCGTACGCAGACCGTTCTGCAACGCGCCCGTGTAACCGCTACCCTCCGAGATCGGCAGGGTAAAAATTTGCGGGCCGTCGTTGGCTACGAAGTAAGCCGCGTCGAACATCAGGCGGTTGTTTATGAACCGGGCATCCAAACCGGCCTCAAATTGCGACGTTGCCGCAGGCTGGATGTTCGGGTTGTTCAACGTGTTGGTGAAATAGGCCGCAGGCTGGTTGTTATACACCAGGGGCGTTGAGTACACCGCCGAGTTCTGGTAGGTCGGCCCGTCGTATGACGACAAATAATTGTCGCCGTAACCGATTGGGAATGAGAGGCCCGGCGTAGCACCGATGGTCGAGCGGGTCAAACCGTCTTTCACGTTGGCGTAGCTACCGCGTACTTTCAGGAATGAAATGGCGCGGGGCAGGGTCACGTAATCCGAGATCACCGTGCTCAGGGCCACCGACGGATAGAAGTAGGTGTTGTTGCCTTTGGGCAGGGTCGAGAGTTGGTCAACGCGGCCCGTTGTCGAGAGCGTCACGAAATCTTTCACCGTAATATCAGCCGAGTAATAGGCCGAATTCACGCGCATGTCGGCAGCGTAGTTGGCCATCACACCGGGGCGGGCCGAGTTGGCGAAGTTGTACACGCCCGGCACGTTGAGGTAGTTGGTCGTGGCAAAGTTCGAATTGTAGTTAAACACCCGCAGGTTGCCCCCCGCCAACGCGCTTACGTCGAGCAGATTACCCACCTTCCGGTTGTATTTGATGAGAACGTCGGTGTTGCTGTCGAACAGGTTGCGCCGGTCTTCGCGATAGTCGCCCATGGCTTCCTCGCGGCCATAGGTCGTGGCCGAATACGGCAGCTTTTCATTCCGCAGCAAGCCGTAGGTCGACACCTGCGTACGAACGGTAGCGTCGAGACCTTCGGCAATCTGGTAACGCATCGAGGCCTGCCCAATCACGTCGTTTTTGTAGTGCCCCCGCAACCACTCTTTGGCCAGGAACCAGGGGTTGTTGTAGCGCTGGTATTCGGCGTAAATCTGCTGGATACCCTCTTTGCCGGGTTGCCAGTAGTTCTTCATATCGTCGACGTTCCAATCGGCACCGCCCCAGATGATGATGTTGTAGATGAGCGAGTTAGGCCCATAAATCACATCAGGGAAATTCGGCGTGTATTGCCGGTTAAACTGCAATCCCGACTCAAATCGTAACTTTTTGGTGAAGTTATAGCCGGTCGTCACGTTGAAGTTCGTGATGTTCAACCGGGTGTTTGGCACAATACCGCGCTGGTAATTGTGCGACATCGAGAACCGAATATCGTGCTTCTCCCCCGTCGATGATACGGCGATGTTGTTGGTCGACAGCATACCCGTCTGGATGAATCGGGAGAGGTTATCGGCACCGCGCGCTGTCCAGGGCGTTGGCGTCCGCTTGCCCGTGGCAGGGTCGATGGGGCTGTCGTATTGCGCAATTAGCTGACCGTCGAAACGGGGTCCCCACACATCGTAGTCGCCATCGTTCAGGCCACCCCCACGTCCGTCGACAAACGAGTATTTACCGTGGTCGCCGGGACCGTACAGATCCTGCACCTTCGGGATCGCCACGAAGCCTTCGTCGAACATTTGGCTCGTGTTCACCTCTACCGAGAACCCGCGCTTGTCTTTCGAACCGCGCTTGGTCGTGATCAGGATGGCCCCGTTCTTACCCCGGAACCCGTACAGGGCCGACGCCGAGGCTCCTTTCAGAATCGAATACGTCTCGATATCGTCGGCTGAAATGTTCCAGGTGTCGGAGTTAACCGGCACACCGTCAACCACATACAGCACGTCGGTATTGCCGCGCAAAACCACTCGTGGGCGACCCAGCAGTTCGGCACTCGACCCGATGGTCAGACCAGCAATTTTACCCACCAGCGAGTTGATCGGGTTCGGTTCGCGGGCCTTAATCAGATCCGCGCCCTGCACCGACTGAATCGAAACGCCCGTTTGTCGGATATTTTTCTTGATACCCAAGGCACCCACTACCGTGGTTTCCATCAACTGGATCGCGCCCGACTTCAGCATAACATCGACCGTCGTACGGTTACCGATGTTCAACTCCTGCGTTTCAAAACCAATAAACGACACGACTAACACCCCGTTGGCGGGCGCGTTGAGCGTATACGTACCATCGGCGTTGGTGGTTGTGCCGGTGGTTGTGTTCTTCAACACCACCGATGCCCCGGCAATGGGTTGGTTATCGTCGCCGGAGGTAATGCGGCCCTTAATGGTCTGAGCCATAGCCATGCTCATACCCAATAGGCCAATTAAGAAAGTCATTCCGCAGCGGTGCAGAACCGAACGAAATGGCTTAGTGGTAAGTAAAAGTTCTTTAACCATAATGTTTGTAGTATGTATTCGTGAGAATCACCACAAAGCTATACCGGCACTTTTACCTGAGTATTTTCTATATGTCAACCCTCTGTGAAGACTTCAGTCGTCGGTTCACGAAATCATAATATGCTCTTATCGAACGGTTTTCGATGAAATCTTCTTATTCGACATGTACGTTTCTATTTTAAGCTGCACTTACCGCGTCACCAATCAACACTTCACCGATCATACTCATACGTAGTAACCGTGGTAGAACCATCAGGATCTGTTACGACTGCTCTGGAGGGGTAGCCGTCTGGACGATATTGATAGGTGATTCGGGTAATCTTACTGGCAGCGTCCGTGTATTGAGTGCGGTTATTGAGGCTTGATTCGACAGCTAAATCGTTGAACAAAGGTAGACCGTAAAACGGATTGGGATGCATATCGTATTGCATCTCTTTAAGGTAGAGGTAATAGCTATTATCTCCCCCAATCGAGCGTAAGGTGATAACATTATCGGATTTGTCACGAATATACTCCTGATAGAGTTGTCCTTTATCGCTTCGTCTGGACTTCACAAACCCTTTTCTATCAAGTGAATAAAGCTCCTTTATATTATTCAACATGGGGCGGTTGTTTTCAATTACCGAATCTCCAGGTAATAGTTTATACTCTAACACGCCTTGGATTTGTTCAGGGCCTATGATTTGCCCTTTTTGATCCAATGTTTTAAACAAGATCGTGAGTTTTTGGATCTGAGACTTGTCAAAAATACAATTTATTGCTTGAATTCAACTTTGAAGTGCAATTCACTTAAAGTTCTTTTTTGTTTCTCTGTTTGGGGGCACCCCCAAACAGAGAAACAAAAAAGAGTCAGCCGAATAGATGGTCCTGGCTTATTTTTGGGTGTCGAATCCAAACAAACCAATGGCCAAATTTACCCAAC
>RDXN01000088.1 GCA_004292855.1 Cytophagales bacterium | reverse complement strand
TTCGGTGAATCGGTTCGCTTTCATTTCCCTTTTGTTTACCGTGAAAAGTAAGGTTTTTACTCTATTTTTCACTGGCTCACTTTTAGGGGTTCAAGACACTTACTCTGGCTTCTGGTTGGTTGTCAGTCGCTGGAGTTGCGGGTGGTAACGCCCGGCGCGAACGAGCGGACGCGGTTGCGCGAAGGGAGACTGAGGACTAGTCTTACCGTGTCCGACTCGTTTTTCAGAACGTGGCGGGTTGTCTCGGCAACAGGTTTCCACCCATTAACGCCAATCACGCTTACGGTAGAGTTCGCTCGGTCGGGTAAGTTGCTTTATGGGTCGAACAAGTCGGCGGGCGGGTGTTGTACGCCCAATAACTTTACACTAGTCGGTAATCAGTTGAAATTGGTTAATGTCGACCCTGTACCCTCGTTTTGCGCCAATGTAGGGTGTCTTGCAACCGTTTTGGTTGTGGGTGATGCCTGGCAGATCGACCGGGTTGATGCTACCGGATTGGTGTTGAAAGGAGAAAATCGTACTATAACCTTTGAACCTGTTGATTAGCACAAAACTTATTTACTGAGATTTGCTGACGCTACCGCTTTGCCGACATCATGCCAAACTTGCGGACGTTGTAGGTGAAGGTGAGCATCACGTACCGGCGCAACACCATGCTCTGCACGTCTTCGATATAGGTGTCGGTTACGTTCCGAACGATACTGCGATTCTGGTTCAAGAGGTCGTAGACTGCCAGTCGAAGTTCGCCCTGTTTGTTTTTGAATAGCTGGCGGGCTACTCCCACGTTCCAGAGCGCGAACCGCTGATTGAAGCCTGCGGCCCGGCCCGAATTGGCGTTGTACATCAAATCCGATGTCGCGTTGAAACGACCCGGAAGCTGGTAGAATACCCGAAAACTCACCGACGAGAACAAAAAGCTGCTATTCTGTTGGGGTTGAAGCGAGTACTGTGCCGACTGATACGTGACGTTGCCGCCCAAATTCAGGTCCAATTTCTCTTTCCAGAATGTATTCACACTCACGCCCTGCCCCACGCTCAGGTTGCGGCCTTTGTTCAGTACGTCGTTCACGAAGCTGATGTTATTGGTGAAGTTGCCGTTGGTGGTCCAGTTGAGGTTTACGCGTTGCCCCTGCCACGTGAGCGAACGCCCTACGCTCACAAACCCGTTGACCGAGTAGAATCCATCCGCATTTATGGGTTTGGTTAGCTGCCCACCTGCGGGGTTGTACGTGGTGGCGTTCACAATCCGTCGACTTACCTGATTCACGTTGAGGCTGGCAAACAGGCTCTTGAACGAGGTTGGGTTGAAGTTGTTGAAGTTCAGGTTTAGGTTGTTGCCAAATTCAGGTTTCAGGTTCTCGTTGCCGGTTTGAATATTGAGTGGGTTGGTATTGTTGACGACCGGTTGCAACTGATTCACCGACGGCGGCTGAATCCGGCTTCGGTAGGTAATCATGAGCCGCTTATTCCGCGAGACATTGTAGGTAAACAAGGCATTGGGCAACAGGTTGAAGTACCGGCGGCTAATCTCGGTGTCCTGCGTCTGGTTGTCAGAGCGAAGTAGAGCGTCCTGCACGTCAAAACCAAAGGTGTAGTTGTAATTGAGTCGGCGGGTTTGGAGCGAGAGGCCCGCCCGTTGCGTGCGGAAAATGTTGTCGAACTGGTTGGTTAACCGGGTGTTAGCCAGATTGTATTGCCCGGCTTGCTCGTTGAAATCGAATACGCGCCGGTCGGAGGTGTTGTCGTTGGTGTTGAGCGCGTACCGAAATTCAAGCGTTTTGGCGAGAGAAAGCGGCTCCGTGTATGAGAGCGTCAGGTTGTTGGTGAGGGCGTCGGTTCGCTGCCGGTTTTGTTGGTTGATACGTGGCGCGAACAGGCCCCCCACGCCCGTGAGCGATTGCCCGCCCGTGAGCGAACCCGCAATGGGCGCGGTCGCCACCGACTGAAAATACTCATTTTCGGAGCGGTTAAAACCCTCCGTGTTTTGTGCGTTGATCGTGCTGACAAGATTGGCCGAGAATGTGCGACCCCGTCGGGCAAACTTGTGGGTCCAGAGTATCGTGTTGTTGCCCGATACACCGTTGCCATCCGTATCGTACTTGGTCAGGCTGGTGTTCAGGGGCGTGCCCCGGTTCGATTGAGTGCGGGAGTCGCTTAGGCTGCTCAGGTTATTGTGCGTGAACACCACGTTGGGTATCACGCGCAGCGTGTTCATAGAATCGATGCGCCACACAAGTTGAGAGCTAATTCGGTGGTTACCAAACGTGTTGACCGAAGCCGAACGGCGACTAGTAATGTTGGTCGAGTCGGTTGGGGTTGAGGCTCCGTTGCGGCTGAAACTGGGCAAAATGTTCTCGCGGAGAGACGTTTGCTCGGTTTGGGTGCGGGTGTTGTTGTAGAAATAGCTGGCACTAAAGTCGACCTTTTTGCTCAGTCCATCCGAAAAGTTCAACCCGCCCGACAACGCCCGCGTGAGGTTGGTTTGCTGTCCGGTTGGCAGGCCGCTGTTGCCGCCCTGTTGGCCGTTCCCACCGCCACCCCGGTTGCCGCCACCACCTCCCCCGCCCATGCTGATGTTCATGTTGCCACCCCCTCCGCCGAAGCCACCCAATCCGCCACCACTACCAAGCCCCTCTGCCGAAAAATTCTGCTGGTTAATGTTGTTACCCGACACCAGGGCCGACAGTTGCCGCCCGTTGTTGAACTGGTTGATGCCCGCCTGCGCCTGGTAGCGTGTGGGACCGTCGGGCGTTTCCTGCCCGTAACCGAGCGATTGCCGCCCAAACACGCCCTTACGTCGGTCGCGTTTGGTGGTAATGTTGATGGTTTTTTCACGGTCGCCATCATCCACACCCGAAAACTGCGACTGGTCCGACTGTTTATCGTACAACTGCACCTTATCGACAATCTCAGCGGGCAGGTTGCGGGTAGCCATTTTGGGGTCGTTCCCAAAAAAGGGTTTTCCGTCCACCAGTATTCGTTTTACCTCCTGACCCTGCGCCTTCACGGTCCCATCGCGGTCGACCTCCACACCGGGCAGTCGTTTAAAGAGGTCCTCGACAACGGCGTTGGGTTGCGTTTTGAACGACCCCGCGTTGAACTCGACCGTATCGCCTTTGATTGTCACGGGTGCGCCCTGCACTGTCACCTCGTTGAGTGATTTGGTTTCGGGTTTAGCCCATACCTGCCCCAGATTTTGGTCGGGTTTATCGGGAGCAATGGTTACGGGTTTGCGGATAGTCTGGTAGCCCACATACGTCACCATCAACTGATACGACCCCTCGGCTACGTTCCGAAACAGAAACTCGCCCTCGCCCCCCGTAATCTGAAACGTCACGAGCGACGAGTCGCGGCTACGCAATAGCGAGATAGTCCCCTCGGCCAACCCCTCTTTGGTGGTGGAGTCGACCAAAGACCCGCGAATGGTGCCAATGCCGCGTTGCTGGGCAAGGGCTGAAAAAGGGAGAAGGAGCAGGAGTAGGAGTAGTTGGCGCATGGTAAGGGTTCTTCGTCAACCGTTGGCTGAAGCCAACGGCAATAGGTCAAAAGTCCCTGCGGGACTGCGTGTACAGTTTAGTCCCGCAGGGACTTTTCGCCCATTGCCGTTGGCTTCAGCCAACGGAGTTAGTTGCGATTTTCGGACATCATGCGCTGGCGGAAGCTCGCCATTGCCTTCCGGCGTTGGTCGTCGAGTTGCTTTTTCGAGACGAGCTTGGCCGTTGCATTGGGTTGAAGTGCAGCCGCGTCAATTGCTTTGGCTTCAAATTTGGTGGCCTTGTAGGCTTCCTGATCACTTTCGATTTGGAGTACTACCCCTTTCTCGGGTGTCAGGCTGGCTACCGGCGAATAGGTAAGGGGCAGTTCGGTGGTGTACCAGATGGTGTAGGGCGTGTTTTTCAGGTTTGCCGTGGCACGCTGGCACTTATAACCCAAAATTTTCTTGGTCTTGTCGTCTTCTTTCCAAGTTGAGTCGCGCACAATCGGGCTGTCGTTACGGTAGTATTCGGTGGTGAGGGAATCTTTTTTGATACCCAAAACCGTGATCTGGTTCTGAGCGGCCATGTCGATATAGACATTATTTTGGAAGGGCGAATTAATGCGACGTTCACGCATTCGACCGCCATCGGGGCCACGGTCGCCCTCGCCACGGGGAGAGCCACCACCCGGACCGCCCGGACCACTACCAAAGGTCATGGTGCTCACGATAGCCCCCGGTGCATCGCGTTTTTCGCTCCCCATGCCGTTGGCAAATAAGAGCGATTGCCCGTACGTAGTGGTCTGAGGTACGTCGAAGGTCCGACCGTCGGGCATGGTGCCCCCGGGCCGCACCTCCTGTCCGTTGATATTCACCCGCACCTGCGACATGTCGATTCGGCGCGTGACCTCATACTTGATTTCGCCCGATGTGTTGGCGTCCTGGGCTGATACTGCGCCAGTAAGCAATAGGCATCCGGCGGCTATGATGTAGTGTTGGTAGTTCATGATACAAAAGAAACGAAATTTGTAGTGAGCGTTGCACCAAACTAGCTCATTTTGACAAGAGTATAGATGAACAGACCCGTTTTACCGACGAAACGACGCTATGTAGTCCCATCGGGACGGCATGTCAATAGAAACAACAGCTGGTAGGGATAGACAAAGCCCCCTAAATTGTTTGATCTCTATTGACATGTCGCCCCGACGGGGCTGTCTTGGTCAACCGTTTGCTGAAATCACCGCTTCAAAACTTTCACCGTTTTGCTCTGCGTACCCGTCGATACGCGCAAGAGATATACGCCCTCAATTAAATTACCCGCAGGCAAGGTCTGCCGGTGCCGGTCTGAAATGGCTTCGGCCCGTTGGATTGTCAGTACTTTGCCGCTCATGTCGCTTAGAGCAAAATCGACGGGTTGGCCGTTGGCTCCTGTCACTTCAACAACCAACTCGTTGCCCGAAACGGGGTTGGGCAGCACGAGGGCGTCTAGTTGAGCAGTTGATTCGGTGCTAGCCAGGCGGGCGTTGGGGCAGTTGGTTGTGAATTGGATAGAGGAAACATGTCCGTTTGAAAGACGTGCCACTAGCTCAAAAGTAGTACCATTGCGTTGCCAGGTTGGCACAACAAAGGCTGATGATGGTCCCCAACCGCGAATGCCTGCCACTTGGAATTCAATAGATAGGCCAGTTTCGTTTCTATAGACCGGCGTCAATATCCCGGTATTGCAGTCGAAAGTGGCTGACTGTACAACAAAAGGAGGGCCTGTCGTTGGGGGTGGGTTTGTTGGTGGTGCTGTCGTTGGCGGGGGCGTTGTGCCGCAAGCCGATGTGAAGCCGATAGACATAACTTGCCCCGATTGCCGGGCGTCGAGCGTAAACGTGGTTCCCTGCCGTTGGTGGGCGGGAATACTGAACACGTTGCTCGTTGACCAATCGCGGTTACCGATGATGCGGTACTCGATGGTTGAGCCGTTGCCACCCGATGTGTTCAGCACGAGTTGACCAGTGTTGCAATCGTAGGTGGGGGTGGTGAGGGCAAAGCCGGAAGGCGTTGGGGTAGGAGGGGGGGGCGGGGTAGTTGGCGTGGAGAAGCTAGGGAAATTTAAGGTCAACATCCAAACCCGTTCATTAAAGGGCGAGGGCATTCTATTGGCGAGGTCGCCATCGCGTGAATTCGTCAGACCTGTCAGTAAAATTTTACTATCTCGAAGAACGCGGGTGTCATACAACAACTCTCGACCACTCCCACCGAATGTTTGGCTGGTGACTACTGCCCCATTTTGATTCAAATGAGTTAAACGAAAATCAACGCCATTTTTCGAGTCGGTAATGATAAAGCCGTCATGTGAAAAAGGAGCAAGATTGATTTTGGCGGTGGTTAGCGACGACTCTTCAGATTCTGTAAGGTCATACCGAAACAGGATATTGCCGTCCAGGTCAGATTTTATAACGGACTGATTGCCTGAACCTGATTTCGTCGTTTTAAGCAGTAACGCATTGGCGAGGGGATCGTATCGAACGTCGGTAAAGCGTTGGTCAGCCGGGTAAAAGGTTTTTGTTTTATATAAATCACCGTTGTTGGTAATAAGCTGAAATATCGCGCCTTCTTCAAATGTCCGGTTTGTAGCATAGTTTGGCAGGTAACTGCCAATCAGCGCAAAGCCGGGACTCATCTCAACTACGCCATGTATGCTAGCCATAGCCAGAGGATTACTACCCGGTAAATCGTAATATCGAGAGAAGGCTATATTCCCACCTGCATTTAGCTTCACTACACCCACCCCAGATACGATTTTTGGCATGTTGGTATCGATGGTCACCAGATAACCGCCATCTCCAGTTTCGATGATTTGCGCGGGACGGCTAGGTACAGGGCCGGTCTGAATCAGAATTTCCTTGTACCATGCCTGATTTCCGTCGGCATTAAACTTGACAACTACGGAATAGTCAGAGGACGAAACAGCGGGTTCCTGATACGTTCCGATGAGGGCAAAACCTCCGTCGGAAGTGCCTATCATCTGAATGACCCTGCGATTGCTTGTAAATCCTGACTCCCGACCAAAGCGGGTGATATTTTTACGCCATAGTATTTGGCCTTCTTCATTTATCTTATTGAGGATAATGGGCTGATTTGGGGCCCCAACTGTTAAAAGGCCAACTCCTCCGTCAGAAGTTGCAATGATTGGCAGAATTGTGCCTTCAGTTTCTAAAACGATATTTTTAACTATCGTGGAGCCTGAAGTTTGAGCATAGACAGATGCAAGCGTGCTGATCCACAGCAGCGTAAGGCACCACAATAAGCGGAGGTAGTAGTTTTGTTTCATAAGGTAAACCGATGTGTTTGTTTGGTTCTACTAGATGGAGTCTAAGTTGAATCAAACAGTTGGAATACCTTACATTAAATTTTGTCTATTGAGTAAATGGAGAAATAGGTTGCTGCCTACCCCAGCAACGCGTTCAGTATCAGCACCACCACAAATCCGGCAATGCCCGCAACGGAGCTTGTGAGCGTCCACACGCGGAGCATCTGATTCACGTTCAGGCCCGAAAAGCGCGAGATTACCCAAAAGCCCGAATCGTTGGGGAATGAGCAACACATGCTCCCACAACAAATAGCCAGCCCCACCATGAGCGGAGAGGCTCCGGCGGGCGCAATCATGGGGGCCAACAACGAGGCCGTTGTGACCGCCGACACCGTGGCCGACCCTTGAGCTGCCCGCAAAATGGCCGTGAGCAAAAAGGCCAGCCACAACATCGAGAGGTTAAGGGCCTGCAACGCTCCCACGAGCGCGTCGGCAATGCCGGAGCCGTTGATAATGGCCCCAAACGAGCCACCCGCGCCCACAATCAGGATGAGCAAACCGGCATTGGCCCCGCCATCGGCTACAATTTCTTCAAAACTCTTCCGGCGATAGTTACTCAGCATTACGCCCGCCAACGCCAGGCCAACAAGCATCGCCACGTTTTTGTCGCCCACAAACGCCAGCACCTTGCGGGCTTGGCTTGTTTCGGGCAGGAATTGGGCGGTCAGGCTCCCCACCAAGATCAACAGGATCGGAAACAGCAGCAGGAACAACGACAAACCGCCCGACGGGCGCGGTTGGGTGTCGGCAGCGGGTGTGAGCGCGGTTGCGGTCTGTTCATCTTCGGCAATTTGCATGGCCGGTTGTTTACCGAAATAGTTGCCCGCGATGAGGCCCACCACCATCGGGAGCAGGGCCACGAGCATCCCCCAGCCAATAAACGGACCAGGGTCGAGCTTTAGGGCACCCATCACGGCCAACGGGCCGGGTGTAGGCGGCACAATGCAGTGCGTACCGATGCCTGCCACCAGGTAGGCCGTCACGAGCGTCACGAGCGGCAGGCGAGTGGTGCGGCTCAGGTCGCGCAGCAGGGGCATGAACACGATAAAGGCCGCATTCAGGAACACCGGGATGCTCACCAGATAGCCCGTGATGTTCACGGCGAGTGGTGCCCGCCGAACCCCCACCACCCGGAGTAACAAAGCCGCAATTTGCTCAGTAGCGCGGGCGTCGGCCAGGAGATTGCCCAGAATAATGCCCAGGCCAATCACCATGCCGATGCTGCCCAGGGTTTGCCCGAACCCGTCGCCGAGTAATTTGGCAACGGTGGCCAGCGGCAGACCCGAGGCAATGCCTGTGAGCAGCCCGACGCCCGGCAGAACCAGAAATGGATTTATTTTAAGCCGAATGATGGCGAAAAGAAGAATGGCAATGGCTGCCACAAACAAAAGGAGCAACTCGGTGTTCGGCATTACAAGGCGGGGTTTTGAGCAAAAGAGACTCGCGCCTGAAATTTTACTATCTTTCGCGGTTGATAGAACGCAGGTCATGCCAAAAAATGACTCTATCATTCATCGCTGATTTTCGCAATTATGGCAAAACGTACTGCTGCATCCGACTCGGACCAACCTAAAAAAACAACCCGCAAAACCCAGGCGGCCCCCGAACCCCAACCGACCATACCGGCAACCCCCGCAGGCCCCTACTCCCGCTTCACCGACTTCGACGTACACTTGTTTCGGGCGGGTAAGCATCTGAAATTGTACGAGAAATTCGGATCGCACGTGGTCGAACACAACGGCGTGCAGGGCACGTATTTCGCCGTTTGGGCACCTTCGGCCAAGTATGTGTCGGTGATCGGCGATTTCAACGGCTGGGACAAAGGTAGCCACCCCTTGAACGTCCGTTGGGACTCGTCGGGCATTTGGGAAGTGTTCGTGCCGAGCATCGGCAACGGACAGACCTACAAATATTTCATTGTACATGAGGGCGGTCGCGAAGTTGAGAAAGGCGATCCGTACGCGCATTTGTGGGAGGTGCCACCCCTGACGGCCTCAAAAATCTGGGATACCTATTACGAGTGGAACGACAGCGAGTGGATGCAAAACCGGGCCGCTAAAAATGCCCTCAACGCGCCCGTTTCGGTCTATGAGGTCCATCTGGCGTCGTGGAAGCGCGACCCCGCCAACCCCGACCGCGAACTGAGTTACGGCGAAATCGCCGACGCCCTCGTGCCGTACGTGCAGGAGATGGGCTTTACGCACGTCGAGTTCATGCCTATCATGCAGTACCCGTATGCACCCTCGTGGGGCTACCAAATTACGGGATATTATGCCCCAAGCAGCCGGTTTGGGTCGCCCCAGGATTTTATGAAGCTCATAGAACGGCTCCATCAGGCGGGCGTGGGCGTGATTCTCGACTGGGTGCCCTCGCATTTCCCCGGCGATGCCCACGGTTTGTATGAGTTCGACGGGTCGCACCTGTACGAGCACCCCGACCCGCGCAAGGGCTACCACCCCGACTGGAAATCGTATATTTTCAACTACGGTCGGCCCGAGGTTCGCTCGTTTTTGCTTTCTAATGCCCTGTTCTGGCTCGACCGTTGCCACGCCGACGGCCTGCGGGTCGATGCCGTAGCGTCGATGCTTTATCTTGATTACTCGCGCAATGCAGGCGAATGGGAACCGAACCTATTTGGTGGCCGTGAAAACCTGGACGCCATTTCGCTTTTTAAAGAACTGAACGAAGCTATCTACCGAGAGTATCCTGATATACAGATCATTGCCGAAGAGTCGACGGCTTTTCCCGGTGTGTCGAGGCCGGTGTATACGGGTGGTTTGGGCTTCGGTATGAAGTGGATGATGGGCTGGATGAACGACTCTCTCCGGTATTTCGAGCGCGACCCGGCCTTCCGCAAGTACCACCTGGACGAATTCACGTTCAGCACGGTGTATGGCTTCACGGAAAACTTTATGCTGCCCCTCTCGCACGACGAGGTGGTGTACGGCAAAAAATCGCTGGTTGGTAAAATGCCCGGCGACGAGTGGCAACGGTTTGCCAACCTGCGCTTGCTGTTCTCGTATATGTTCACGCACTCCGGCACCAAGCTCCTATTCATGGGTGGTGAATTTGGCCAAATCGCCGAGTGGAACTTCGAGCGTAGCCTCGATTGGCACCTGCTCGACCACGCACCCCACAAAGGCATGGCGGCCTGCGTGAAAGCCCTGAACCACCTCTACCGCTCTGAACCGGCCCTTTTTGAGAAAACATTCCAGGCCGATGGCTTCGAGTGGATCGACACCACCGACCGCGAAAACAGCATCGTGACCTACGCCCGCAAAGGCAACACGCCCGAAGAAACCGTGATCGTAGTGTTGAATATGACGCCTATTCCGCGTGGAGACTACCGTATTGGCGTTCCGGCAGCGGGTACCTACACCGAGTTGTTCAATTCCGATGCCCGTGAGTTCTACGGCAGTGGGGTTGTCAATGCCGAGCCAACAGCTTCAGAAGCACAGCCCTGGCACGGCAAGGCCAACTCGATCCGTATCAATATTCCCCCGCTGGGAGCCGTGGTGTTGAAGGTGAAAGGGTGATCTAGCACCCCCTGCCCCCTCCTAAAACGGGAGGGGGTGCTATACAAAGTTCCTCTGGAGTCCACCCCCTCCTGTTTTAGGAGGGGGCAGGGGGTGGTCAAAGACTGTCAAATCCGTCCTCTCTGGCGGGTTTTTCTTGCTTTATGCGTTCGATGAACGTTACCGCCCCCCACCCGAATGCCCAAGCGCATTAGTAAGCCGGGCCTGATACAGGCTATCGGCTGCGTGGCAGATCAAACCACTCACGAGTTGGGCGTGCGAGTTAGTGATGAGATGACCCGCGTCGGGCAGGAGCTGGAAACGGGCCGACTTACCTTTTAGCATCCGTTTGGCAAAGGCCAGATTCCCTTGGTCAATGAGCCAATCCTGCGCTCCCTGCAACACGGTCACGGGCATTTGCACCTGCGACCAGTAGGGCAGAAGCCCCCGTAGTTGGGCCGCGTGCTGGTATTTTTCGTACGTGGCCAGATTCAGCGAACGCGGCAAAAACGCCTGAATCAACGGAAAACGACCCCATTTTGAAAACCACCAGAACTTCTCGCGGTCGGGATCAATGGCGGGCGAGACTAGAAACAAGTGTCCCACTTTTTGGGGCACCAGCGTAGCCAGTCGCACGGCGATGGGTGCCCCAAATGATCGCCCCAATACCATTGCGGGCTTTCCTGAATGATTAAGCGAAAGAGCTTTGGCGATGCTCCGGGCCTGAAAATCAATGCTCATCCGAGACTTCAGGCGCAGGGGCGAACGGGGATGCCGCGATTTTCCGTAACCGGGCCGTTCAACCACCAGCATGTGAAACCGTTTTTGGAGCAACGTGTCGTCCATCGTGCGCAGGTAGCCATACCAGTTGCCCGGTGCGCCATGAATGAGCAGGAGCGGGGGGAGCGTGTCGGCCCCCAGTGTGGCCACAAACAGTTTCGAGCTGTCGTCTTCAACCGTATAAAACGTAGGACGAGTGGGCTTACCCGCGTAGTGCGCCCGGATTTCGCGCTCGGTCATGGTGAACCGCCGGAAACAGCCGGTTAACGAGATTACCAAAACGGTTAATAAAGCAAAACGAATCATGACGGAGGGCTGAATTGCTACGAGACGAAGGTAAGCAATTGCCCGCAAAGGCACTACGCAAAGTGCTCTTTTACAATTTCGTCGAGCATTTGCCGGGTCAACGGCTTGCTTTTATAGCCAGTTACAACGCCATGTTGATTGGCCCGCCGTTCGTCGTCGGGGTTGAGCGAGGTGGTTAGCATCATCAATACCACTTTTGCCTGATAAATAGGATCTAATTTCTCGTATTCAGCCAGAAACTCGAACCCATTCATGCCCGGCATATTGATGTCGAGCAAAATAACATCGGGATGACAGTGCCCAGTGGCCGATTTATCGAGTAGGTATTGGAGTGCCTGCTGACCATTTTCCGCGATCTCAACCCGATCACAGTAACCAGAATCCTCGATAATCATTCGGTGGAGAAAATTATCGTCGGGGTCATCGTCAACTAAAAGAATGCAGCGTATGGGTTTCGATACAGTCATTGTACAAAACAAATAGGAGAGTGGGTATGGGGTAATGGCCTGTTGGAGCGGGCGCAAAGTTAAGCACGTTTGGCCCGTTACATATGGGGACAATGTCGTTTTTTCAGTATATCTACCTACTCAAACGACCTCGTTTGAGTAAATAAATCGAAGTGACTCTCGGACGCTATTTTTTACTTCGATGTAAGTCTCAAGATTTTTCCTTCAGCGTGATCGCACAAATATAATTCGTTTCGGGCATCCTCGCCGAAGGCCGAGATGGTTCCCGCCCGGTTCACCAACAACTCGTTCGAGGCCTTGCCACCCGTAGGGCTAGCGTCGGTGGTAAGTGCCCAAACGCGCCCGCTGGCGTAGTCGGCGTAGATGTATTTGCCTTTCAACGATGCGTTTGAGGAACCCCGATAGACTGCCCCGCCCGTCACCGAGACGTCGCCATTGTCGTGGCTATATTGCCAGATCGGATCAATCACCGAGGCTCCTTGTGCCGAACCCTCGTAGCTGGCCCGACCTTCTTTCAGTCGCCAGCCGTAGTTGCCGCCTTTGCGGATAATGTCAATCTCTTCGAGTTTGTTCTGACCCACGTCGCCAGTCCAAAGCCGGCCCCGGTCGTCGAAGCTCATGCGCCAGGGGTTACGCAGACCGTAGGCGTAAATTTCGGCTAGTTTGCCATCGCCCACGTTGGCAAAGGGGTTATCTTTCGGAATGCCATAGTTACCCTTGTCGGTCGCGTCCACATCCACGCGCAGGACCTTGCCCAGATACGAACCGGTATTCTGCCCGTTGTTTTGCGGGTCGCCCGCGCTGCCGCCATCACCCGTGGCGATGTAGAGATACCCATCCGGTCCAAACAGAATTTTACCCCCGTTGTGATTGGAATACGGTTGCTGGAATTTGAACAGAATAGTTTCTGTTGTGGGATCGACCGTGTTGGCATTAGCCGAAGCTGCTTTGAACCGGCTGATGACGGTTTCGCTGGGATTGTTCTTGGTATAATTAACGAATAAATAGCCGTTCTGCTCAAATTTAGGGTGGAACGCTAAACCCAGCAGGCCCATCTCACCACCTGATGCCACCCGCTTTTTGATATCCAGATACGTGCCTGCCGAGGCCGTTTGCGCATTGTTCTCAAACACCCGGATACGCCCTTCCTGCTCAAGTACAAAGACTCGGTTGCTACCGTCGCCCGCGTGCGTGAACTCAACGGGTTGCGAAAAACTCAGTTTTGGGAATGCATTGACAACCTTAACGGTCTCTACAGCCTTTACCGGAGCCTCCGTGGAGGAACTCGGCGTGTCGGCGGGGGTGCCTCCGCAGGCCATTGCTATGAGCGAGGAGACCCCGGCTGTTGCGGCCAACGACAGAAGCAAGGTGATTATGGTTTTATAAAGCATGGCTCTGTTTGGATTAGGCATACTTTTGCCTATGTTTGAATTGACAAAAAAGAGGCCAATCTTGAGTACACAGGTTTACAAAGGCGTATTCGTTAGAAAATCGTAGTGTTCTCAGGAACAGCCGTTCCCGTTTGGTACGTTAGGTTGTCGAACTCCTGTTGGCAAACTTCCTCAGACCGGGGTGTCGATTCCCCTACTTGTACGCGTCATGATTAGCTCCGAACAAACGAACACCCTGCTTGCCCACCTGCACCAACAGCGAAACCTGTTCCGTTTTAAGTTGCCCTCGCGCCCTGATGCGGGCCGATTTATCGACCAACTCATGCGGTTGTTGTTTCCCGTTACACAGGATTGCCAGTCGGCCACCCGCGACATGGAGCAGACCTATCAATTACTGAACGATCAATTGGTGTGTTTACTGCAACCGCTTAATCAACACCTTCACGACTCGCCCGACGCGCTCGCCACCCGCTTCTTCGACCGGCTCCGCACGATCTACGACGACCTGCTCTACGACGCCCGCGCCATTGCCGACAATGACCCGGCCTCGCAGGGATTTGAAGAGGTGATTGCCGTGTATCCGGGGTTTTATGCCATTGCCGTGTACCGGTTTGCCCACGCGCTGCTGCAACTCGACGTGCCGCTGCTGCCGCGTATGCTCACCGAATATGCGCATAGCCAAACAGGCATCGACATCCACCCGGCGGCTCAAATTGGCCGCTCGTTTTTCATCGACCACGGCACGGGGGTGGTCATCGGCGAAACGACGATTATCGGTGAGAACGTGAAAATTTACCAGGGCGTTACGCTCGGCGCGACCCACGTGGCTAAAACGATGGCCCAGAAAAAACGCCACCCAACCATCGAAGACAACGTGGTGATCTACGCCAACGCAACTATTCTTGGTGGCAAAACCGTAGTGGGACACGACTCCGTGATTGGCGGTAACGTGTGGCTCACGAGCAGTGTGGAGCCGTATTCGCTCGTGTATCACCAGAGTCAGATTGAGGTAAAGGCGAAGGAGATTGAAGGCTAACGACTTGAGTATATGATTCATTTTAACAATGCAGGTGCATCGCTGATGCCTCGATCTGTTTCGCAGGCCGTAAATGGGTATTTAACTACGGAAGAAGAAACCGGCGGCTACGAAACGCAGGCCGCTTACGCCAACGAACTGGCCGCTTTTTACACAAACACGGCCCAACTGCTCAATACCCAGCCCGCCAATATTGCCTTTACGTATAGCTCGACCGATGCGTACGCACGGGCGTTGTCGTCGATTCCGTTTCGGGCAGGCGACGTCATTTTGACCACCAATGACGATTATATCTCGAACCAAACGGCGTTCCTTTCCCTGCAAAAACGGTTTGGCATTCGGCTCGTTCGTGCCAACGACAAGCCGGGTGGGGGTGTCGATGCTGATCACTTCATCCAACTCGCCCGCCAACTTCGGCCTGTGCTGTTGGCCGTAACGCACGTGCCAACCAACGCGGGCCGGATTCAACCCGTGGAAGCGTTCGGGCCGGTAGCGCGGGAGATTGGGGCCTGGTATCTGGTTGATGCCTGCCAGTCGGTAGGGCAGATGCCGGTGGATGCCGTGGGGATTGGGGCCGACTTTTTATGCGCAACGGGGCGTAAGTTCTTGCGTGGTCCGCGCGGAACGGGCCTGCTGTACGTGTCGGACCGGGTGCTGGAGTCGGAGTTGGAACCCCTCTTTATCGACATGCGTGGTGCCGACTGGGCTACCACCGACACCTACACCCCGCAGCCCACCGCCCGCCGGTTCGAGCAGTGGGAGTCGGCCCCGGCTCTGCAACTCGGTCTTGCTGAAGCAATTCGGTACGCCAATGAGGTGGGGTTGTCGTATATCCAAAACCGGAATGCAGTCCTGCGCGAACGGCTACAAGCGGGCCTGGCCGACTTACCCGGCCTGCGCCTGCTCGACACCGGCGACCGACTAGCCAGTTTGCTCCTGTTCACCCTGCCCGACCACCCAACCCCTGCGCCGGTGATGGCTGCCCTGAAACAGCAGGCCATTAATTTCTCGATGAGCTACACCAACTTCGCCCTCATCGACTGGGAACGCAAAGGGGTGGAATGGGCCGTGCGTTTCTCGCCCCACTACTATAATACTGACGAAGAAGTGGACACGGTTGTGGGTGTAATGCGGGAGTTTCTTACCGCTTCAAGACTCTAAACGCCATCCCGCGCCCGTGGCCCTGCATAATGGCCAGGTTGATCCAGGCGAAGGCAAACTGTTCAAGGAGTAGCACTTTGTCGTCGCCCCCAAAATCGTAACACTCCGCAAACCCAACATCTAGAGCCAACTGCCGGGCCACAGCCTTGCCGGTTGTGCTGTTGCCAGCCATAAACATGTCGATCCCCACACTGTTGTAAACCGGATTTTTCAGGTTTTCAAAACCAGTGCTGTTAAAGCATTTGACCACATTGGGGCAGTTGGTCCAGTGGCGGAGGGCTTCGGTTGTATCCTGAAATGGCTCTGGTTTGAAGCGCACGCCGTTCATTGCATCGATAATGATTTTCTGGCTCACGTCGCCGAGAGCAAGGGTAATATCGTGAGTGGCTTGCGGAACGGCGGCAATGAGAATGACGTCTGAAGCGACAACGGCTTCGGCAATTGAGTGGGTGCTGATGTTGGGAAGAGCTTCGAGTTCGGCTTTTCCTTTGAAGTTGGCCGTGTCGCGAACGCCCAGCCGGATGGTGTGCCCGGCCTGTGCCCAGCGTTCGGCTAAGGCTCCGCCCACGTTACCTGTTCCAACTATGGCGATGTTCATTCGGTTAGAAGTTTGCGAGGGTAATTCCATAGGTCAAAAATAGGTCGTAAGGTTTGTTGCCAACTAACTTGACGTTTTCAAATGTATACCGGAAACCCAGACGAAAGGCGACTTTCTTTGAGAGTGGAAACTCCAGGGCATCGTCGGTGTGGTAGCGGAAATTGGCTCCGTCGAGGACGGATTGCTGAAACCAAACTTCGTAGAGCAATCGGAGCCGGTTATTGAGCAGTCGATGCCGCCCAAATACGCGACCCGTTGCTCGCCAGGTTTCGATTACGTCGTTGGTAGGGTCGGTATTCTGATAGTTGTCGAAGTTGGTGCCGCCAAATTTGGAGTGCTCAAAACTGCCCGTGAGCGAAACCTTGAGCAGGTTATGTGGAGTCTGGATGAGATTGTAGCTTATGCCAATACCCGGCTGATAGCGAAAATTGATCTTCCGCCGGTAATGAGTCTCGACCAGCAGCATCAGATACGGGTACGACCGACGCATTGGTTTGAGATACAGAAAGTTATACGATAAAACGTCGTTTTCGGTTTGCCGGTAGAAGGTCCGTCCAAACTGGTAATCGTTGCGGCTACTGAAGCCCCAGGTTGGTCGGGAGTAGGCAATTTCGGCCCGGTTTACGAGCAAAAGACGATTCACCACACCGTCGAGATAGGAGCCGGTGGTGGTGAACTTCATCTGTAACGGAATGCTATCGCTCTCGTTGAGTTGGGCGTTTGCAAGGTGACCTCCGGCCAGCATGAGCCAGAATAAAAGGGCATATTTGGTCATTGCGTGGTGGTTAGAACAGATAGCCGTTCTGCGGGCTGAGTGCGGGGGGGAGGTCGGTATCGCCGAGCATGTCCCGCAGATCGCGTTCGATGGTGTTGCAGAGGGTTGTCATCGGCACATCGTTGATGGTGTTCTCAAAGGGATTTTCCAACGCTGCGCCGGTCTCATTCACGACCGTATACACAAAGCCGAGCACCAACGAAACCGGCACTGTAAGCCAGGCGGTTTGGATGGTGTTGAAAAGGCTCAACAGCGAAAACGGTAGCAGAATGAGGAACGCCCACAGAAATACCCGCGTGAAATACTCGTATTGCCGGGGTAAGGGCGTGGTTTTCAGGCGTTCGACCGCCCCCTGCTGGTTATTCAACGCGACCAGACTGGGTTCCAGACTGATCGGGTCGAACGCGCCCAGCATCTCCTCGCGAACACCGTCTTTGAGTCGGTTGCTCTGTGTTTGAAGAAGGGCGTTGGGCTTGTTGATGCGAGCCAGAAGGGCGGCATATTCGTCGCCCGACAGCAACGGTTGTAGCGTGTGCCAGTCGGTTTGATTGCGCAGATGCAGGCGCAGGGCGTGGGCGAAGGCGATCTGACGCAGTACCATCTCGCGCTGAAAATGAGTGAGTTTCTGGGCATCAACCTTGCCAACGGCTTGGGCGTTACCGATACTGGCTCCGATTTGCCGGGCCAGCACCCGCGACATAATCAGGATATTGCCCCAGGCCGTACGGGCTTCCCACCATCTTGCATAGGCGTTGTTGTTCCGAAAGCCCAGAAAAATAGCCAGCGCGGTACCCATCACCCCCAACGGAGCGAACGGTATAACCAGACTTTTACCGCCGGTTTGCACAAACCACCCCCAGCCAATTAATGAAAGAAGTGTGGCCGCCAGTACGCCCGGCCACACATAACTCAACACCTTGAGTAAATTGAAATTTCGTTTGACGATCATCCTGATAAAGAAGTAAACCGCTAAAGTACACCCTTACTCCGTCAAAATCAGGTTGGCCAGAGCAGTGGGCTGGCTGAAAAAGGGGCTGTGCGATGTAGGCAACGAAAACACTGTGCCGACATTGGAGCGACTCACCATCAGTTGTTGCAGGTAGAAACTCACGGCGTTGTCCTGCTCGGTATGGATATACACCTTTTTGACGGACCCAAACGCATCGTCGGTCAGCGAAACGGGCGTGGCCAGAGGAGCCAGGGCATCGGGTTTGTGGGTATCGATCAGGTGTTGTGCTGTTGCCTCATCGCAGTCGGCGCAAAAACATTCGGCGATGCCCTCGGCGGCAATATAAGCAGGCGAGTAGTGAGCGGGATCGTCCTGCCGCCAGAACTTCCCAATGTGACTATCTTTATCCTGTTGGCTCAGGCCATACAAACTTTCGCCGTTTTGGGGGAGGTAGGCGGCCACATACACCAGCCGATTTAGTTGTGTGGGGATTGCCTCGGCCACCTGCGAGATCACCATGCCCGCCATGCTATGCCCTACCAAAATCACGTTGGTTTGGCCACCAATGACATTTTTAACGACTTCGACATAACTCGCCAACTGAATTTGTTCATACGGCGTATTGTCGGCTCCGTGGCCGGGGAGGTTCACGGTTGTGACAGAATGACCTTCTTGCTCCAAAAGGGGCGTTACCTGTGCCCAGGCGGAGGCATCCATCCAGGCCCCGTGTACAAGAATAATAGGTTGATTCATGGTAAGTGTTTGGTTCTGTTGTTGATTCATGTTTATTCGCCGAGAGCCTCGATAATAGCTTTAGCGGTTTCGGCTCCGCTGAAATTCTGCTGACCCGTAATAAGGTTACCGTCGCGAATAGCGAACCCACGCCATAGCCCGGCCTGCACGAAGTTGGCTCCAAGGGCTTTTAACTCGTCTTCGATGCGCCAGGGCATCAGATGCTTATCGCGCGAAAGCAGGCCGTAGTCCCACACGGCATTGTCGGCAAAGTCTTCCTCTACATTCGCGAAGCCTGTCACGGTTTTTCCTTTGGCCAGATACTCTCCATTGGGCAATTTGGCGTAGCGCAAAATGGCCGTTCCGTGGCAAAGTGCTGCTGTTACTTTGCCGCTCTGGTAGAATTCGACAAACTTGGCGTGCAAATCGGTAGCCGATTCAAACGAAAACATCGGTGCCTGTCCACCCGCCACGACGAGTGCGTCGAAGTCGGCAATGTTTAGGTCGGCTATGGCTTTGGTGTCGTCGATTAGGGCGCGTAGAGACGGCGTGTGCATGAATCCCTGACTGATAAGGTCGCTCGAAGAGTAGCCGCTTGGGTCGTTCGGGTCGCTCATGGCATCGGCTTCGCAGGGGCCTCCGTTGGGGCTGAAAACGGTAACTTCGTAGCCTTTTTCGGCAAACTCGTGGTAGGGGTGAGTTAGCTCGCTCCACCAGAAACCAACGGGCCAGCCCGTCACGCTCGACACGGCAGGATTAGCAATCACGATAGCAACACGTTTGGGATTTGTTGATCGGACACGGTTTGGATTTTTAAGGCTCATGATCTGGTTGTTTTTCGGTATTTTTAGCGTTCGTTAGCCAGAACAAAAGTGAACCCTACCGTGTCAAATTCCCACACGGGCACGTTTTCGAGTGTCACTCTCCTTTGAGGTAGTTGTTGATAACCAGACCGTTAATCGTATGCCTGATTTTGTTGAGAATGGACGTGTGTATTACAATCCGGTTGATTATGCGATGCACCACATCGGTGGAACCTGGAAAATGCCTGTATTGTGGCGACTTCGGAAAGGGGTAATGCGGTACACGGAAATTAAAAAGGCCATCCCGCACATCACCCACAAAATGCTGACGACGCAACTCCGCGAATTGGAGGAGACCGGATTTGTGCAGCGGGTGGCGTACCCTACCGTGCCCCCCAAAGTGGAATATACGCTCACCCCAAAGGGCGTTCGGGCTATCGACATTATCAACGTTATTCGAAATTACGGCCTCGAACTTATGGAAGAGGCCAACCTTAAAGAGCACTGATTGAGGGCAATTTGCGGAGACTGTATGTACACAAAGTCGCTTGCTTCGCCCGTTGAAATTATTGACCTTTGGAATACGTTACATCAGGAACGATAAATGAACTAAGCTATGGCAGCGGATAATCACAATTCATGGGTCGAATATGACGTCGCTATTGCGGTGATCGGCAAGATGATTGCGGAGCAGAATCGGTTGCGGGATGATTTGGTGTTTAATTACTCGATTTCAGGTTTTGTTGAGACGGATGAGGAAGTCCAATTTGATGAAGATTATATTCGATACACGGCGCGCATGAATGAGTTATTTGACGAGATAGATATGATTTATAAAGGTAAAAACCTGGAGTGCATATTTGATAAAGTAAAAAATGAGTACGCTCCTGCAATCCGAGAACGCTATGGTGTTGCGCAAAAGCCAGTAGGCGTTTAAATCCGTTTATAGTTTGAAAAATATGGAAGTGGATTTATTAGCGAAACCCCCTTATGCTGGATTGTTTCCAGGTGAGTTGGAGAATAAGAAACAACTGCTGGCCAGTAGATACTTTTCTAATAAAAAATTCCATGACCAGCCCAAAGCAGTTCTACTGGGAGGGCAACCTGCCTCAGGTAAAACCAGACTAATTGCTCATTTAAACTCAAATACCCCTACTGATTTTATCATTATCAACGGCGATACATACAGAGAATTACATCCACGCTACGAGCAGATTCAGGCTTATTATGGGCAGGATGCACCGAATAAAACACAACCCTTCTCCAACTCGCTGGTCGAATTTATGAAAGAGGAGTGCCTTCGGCGGAAACTGAGTTTTATAATTGAAGGCATGATGCGGACTTTTGGCGTGATTGAATCAACGGCCAAACAAGCCCATGAACACGGTTTTCTGGTAGAAGCTCACGTACTCGCCGTTCATTCAGACGATAGCTATCTGGGAATCTTTCAACGCTACGAAGGAGAAATGGCTTTTTACGGACACGGACGCTTTTCGCCGTTGCATACACACGACGAAGCCTATCACAGCATACCGGGTAACCTGCAAAAGGCGAATGAGCAACAATTGTTTGATCGGATTTGCGTGTATCGCCGGGATAAAACAGATGCTCTTCAACCGACTCAGGTAGCAACAAAAGGGGAAGAGGTAGATTTTAGTGCCTTGTTCAGCCAAACTCGCCAGCCGCTGTTATCAGCGACGGAGTACAGTCAAAAATGGGACGTAATTCATCAGCAGGCACTGCAACGACAAGAGGCTGCCCCCAACTATCTCAAACTAATCGCCGATTTCTGCACGAAGTATTCGGAAACCAAGTTTATATAGTCAGGTTAGCATTAACCGACCTGGCCCCATACCGTGACGTTTCTTCAACAAACAGCCCAGAAAATCTTTGACAACCACCCCAACGGATTCGACCATGTGTGGGTGATTTTGCCCACGCGTCGGGCCGTTTCGGTGTTTCTGGATGAACTGGGCAAGCACTCCGAGAAGCCGTTTCTCGCTCCACACGCGACGGCCATCGACGATTTTGTGACCGAGGCCGCCGGGGTGCAGTTGATCGATCAGGTGGGGTTGCTGTTTGAGTTGTTCGAGGTGTTTCGCGAGATCGACCCGGAGGTGGAGTTTGAGCAGTTTATTGGTTGGGCGTCGGTGCTGCTCGCCGACTTCGACCGGATCGACCAACATCTTGTCCGGCCTGAATATCTGTTTGAATATTTGACCGAAGCAAAAGCCCTCGAACGCTGGCAACTCGACCTGCCCCCCGGTGCCAAAACACTCTACACAACCCCCGGCACCTCGCGCTATTTTCGGTTGTTTGAAAACCTCAAGGCAGCCTACCACGGCCTGCACGAACGCCTGACCGCTCAGGGACTGGCTTACCGGGGCATGGCCTATCGACAACTGGCCGAGCAGGTCGATGAGCGCGTGCGCGACAATCCGGCCTATGAGATGATCTATTTTGTGGGGTTCAACGCGCTCAGCAAGGCCGAGTCGGAGATTATGGAGAGCCTGCTCCGGGCCAAAAAAGCGCGGATGATCTGGGATATTGACCGCTATTACATCGACGATAAAAAGCAGGAGGCTGGTCTGTTTTTGCGCCGATACATGGACAACGGCTGGTTGTTTACCAAAGAGAACCGCGAGCAGTTGGGCCGCGACCTCACTACGTTGCCCAAGCACATCCGCCTGGTGGGCGTGCCCAATGCCAGCATGCAAACCAAAGTGGCCGGGCAGATTTACAAGGAATGGAGCGGTCCGACGGGTCGGAGTGAGGAGATAAAGACCGCTATCGTCCTGGCGGACGAGTCGTTGCTGGTTCCGATGCTGTATGCCTTGGACGAGTCGGTGACGGATTTGAACGTGACGATGGGCCTCTCGTTGCGCAACTCGCTGTTGTTTACGCTGATCGATACCCTGTTCGAGATGCAGCGGACCGTACACGAGTTTCGGACCCGCGACGGGCGTGACCTGCGCATCCCGAAATTCCACTACCGGCACGTGGTGAAGGTGCTCAATCATCCGTTTGTGCAACATTATGCCCGTATCAAAAACCTACAGGCCGTTGTCGACGGGCCGGATGGGGGCGGGGCGTCGGGGCAGCTCGAAATCGGGGCGCAAACCCGGCCCCTGCTGGTGCATATTCAGGAGACGATTCTGACCCGGCAGTGGATCTATCTTTCCGAGCGCGACCTGAAAGAGTTGGGCCAAAATGACCCGCTGCTGAAAACCTTGTTCACCCGCTGGTCGCCCGATGCACCGATTGAGATTATCGGGACGCTCTACCGTTTGATCGACCTCCTGCGTTACGTGTACCGCGACACGCAGGACGCCGTCGAGATTGAGTACCTGTACGTATTTTACACCATTCTGCAACAACTCGAAAGCACGCTCGAACGGCAGATTCAGACCGCCGGGGTGCCCGTGACGCTCCGTAGTTTGCGGCAGTTTTTGTACGAACTGGTGCGGCAAACAAGCATCCCGTTTACGAGCGAGGGCAACAGCAACTTGCAGGTGATGGGTATGCTCGAAACGCGGGCCATCGACTTTGACCGGGTTATTGTGGTGTCGGTAAACGAGGGTATGCTACCCCAAACCCGACGCCTTAACTCGTTGATTCCGTTCGACATCAGCACCGAACTCAAACTGCCCACCTACCGCGAGCAGGAGGCCGTGATGGCGTATCACTTCTACCGACTGTTGCAACGGGCCAAAGAAGTAGTGCTCATTTACACAACCTCGCCCGATGCCTACGGGAACGGCAAGGGCGAACCCAGTCGGTTCATCCGGCAGATCGAACATGAGTTGATTCCGGCAAGCAACGGGGCCATTACCGTCTCGAAACCGTTGGTACGATTCGGGCGGGCAAACGACCGCGAGACGGTGGCGCAGACGTGGGAGGTGGCCAAATCGCCGGAGGTGCTGGATAAATTGAAGAGCATGTTGACGGGTAAGGGGTTGTATCCCACGGCCCTGAATCAGTATGTCGACTGCTCACTTAGTTTCTATTTCAGCCGGGTGGCGGGCATTGCGGAGGAAGACGAGGTGGAGGAGAAAATGGGGGCCGCCGAGTTTGGCGATTGGCTCCACAAAACACTTGAGAACGTCGATAAAAAGTACCTGATTCCCGGCTTACCTGTCACGCTCGATCAGGTGCAAACGGAGTTGGAAGAGACATTCAAAGAAGTCATGAAAGGCCGCGTGATGGAGTCGGGCATCAACCTGCTGCTCTACGATGTGGCCCAACGGCTCATGCTCGATTTTCAGGAACGGCAAGCCCGCCTGACCGACCTGCGCGTAATTAGCACCGAAGAACGCTACACTACCCAACTCGACGTGCCGCTGAACAATGGCGAGGTAATACGGGTGCGGCTCGGTGGCAAAATTGACCGGGTGGAGCAAGTGGGGCAAACCATCCGCATTATCGACTACAAAACGGGCAAGGTCGAGCTGCCCAGCCAAAGCGCGGATATGGTGGCCCGACTGCCGCTCGAAACTGGCCCGAAATGGGGCAAGGCGCGGCAGTTGTGGCTTTACAAATACCTGTTTTTGAAGGATAGCAAGGACAAAAATCCGCAGAATCTGCCCGTTACAGCGGGGTTCTATTCGTTCCGCGACATCGAAGGGGGGCTTAAAGTGAACACCGTTCATTTCCACGGCCCCGACGAAACCCCCGCCCAATTTATCGAATCCTCCGAAGAGTTGCTCCGCCAAATGCTCCGCCGATTGCTCGACCCCGCTGAGGCCTTCCGCAAAACCGACAAGCTCGAAACCTGCACCTACTGCGATTTTAAGCGGATTTGTGGGCGGGAGTAAGAGGCTCAGCCACTACCCGCCCGCGCCCACCAAGCAAAACGGCCAAGCTCAACACGGCCCCCAACGCCATAACAGCCGCCATCGGTAGAGCCGTACCGTCGAAAAACAACCCGACCAGAGCTGATGCCACTGCGCCCGCGCCCATCCGCATAGCCCCCAGCAAGGCTGCCGCACTGCCTACGCCCTCCCGGATAGAGGTCATGGCCAAAGCCGTGCCGTTTGGTCCGATGAATCCGTGCGAACTGGCAAAAATCACCAGTAACCCAATGGTGCCGTATAGGCCCAGCGCGTTAAAGGCTGTACCGCCCAACAGAGCCAGACCACACAGCATTTGCACCCACACCGACACCCGCAGTAGTTGTTCGCTGCTGTACCATTGCAACAGTCGGGCGTTCAGTTGACTACAGGCGATTAGCCCCCCGGCCACCAGCGCGAAAATGCCCCCAAACTGTTTCTCGCTTACACCGTAGAGTTTCATGAACACAATAGGCGAACCGGCTACGTAGGCAAACACACCCGCCGATGCCAGGGCCGTGATCCACATGTGTACCGTGAAGGTCGGCACGCGCAGGACTTGCACAAACCCCCGGATCACGGCACCGGGCCGGAGCGAGTAACTGGCATTGGCCGGTTGGGCGGGTAGCCACCGCGCCACCAGCCCGAACAGCCCCACGGCAAACAACGTTGAGACCACAAAAACGGCTTTCCAACCAAAATGGGCCACCACGTAGCTCCCGGCAGTAGGGGCCAGAATAGGCGACGCACCCAGAATCAGCACCAGCCACGAGAGCACACGGGCCGTTTCGTCGGCGGGAAAGGTGTCGCGCACGATGGCGTTAGGAGCCACGCTGCACACGCACCCGCCCAGGGCTTGCAGAAACCGAAACGCGATCAGGCTCTCGATGCTGGTCGAGAGGGCGCAACCCACCGAGGCCAGCCCGTAAAGGGTCAATCCAATAAGCAGGGGCCTTTTGCGGCCAAAGCGGTCGAGCAAAGGGCCAACGGCAATTTGCCCCACACAGATGCCAATAAAAAAACTAGACAGCGAGTAGCTGACCGTTTCGATGGTCGTGTGCAGGTCGGCGGCAATGGCCGGGAAGCCGGGCAGGTACATGTCGACCGAGAATGGCCCGGTAGCCGACAGCAGCCCTAAAATGACAATGAGTAACGTACGGTTTGGTTTGTTCATTCTTTATACAAGGCAAATTGGCTAACGCGGGTTCCGCAGAAAGAATGTTGCGTTATCTTTGTAAAAAGAATGCACCATGTTAGCCGTACATCCCCAATACATCAAAGACACCAATGGCAACCCGTCATTTGTAATCCTTCCGGCTCAGGAGTTCAACTTACTGATGGAGGAACTAGAAGATTTGGAAGACGTTCGCTTGTACGATGAAGCAAAGAAGGAAGACACTGGCGAACGAATGCTGTTTTCTGACTATCTGACCAGTAGAAAAGCAAAGAATGGCTAACTACACAGTCATTTTATCTTCCAAAGCTCGGAAACAATTAGACAACCTCTCCGATCACATCGCATCACCTGTTCTGATAGCAATTGCTGACTTAGGGGAGGACCCTCGCCCTAACGGATACAAAAAGTTAAAAGGACGAGATGGTTATCGAATCAGGGCTGGAAACTACCGTATCATCTATGAAATCTTTGATACAGAACTGGTGATTGATATTATTACGGTCGGACACCGGAAAGACATTTACAACTAAATTGCTACCCCCGCGACGCCCGTAAGGCAGGCAACCCAATGCCGCTTGCATCGAAACCACCATCGACAGCCAGCATTTGCCCGGTAATGAACCCGGCCTTATCAGAACACAGAAACACGATGGCCTCGGCAATGTCCCCTTCCGTTGCCGACCGCCCCAACGGAATCCCGTCGTAGTATGCCTGAATAATTTCAGGTGAGTGGACAGCCTCAGCGAGTTTGGTTTTCACCGGCCCCGGCGACACGCAATTGACCCGCACCCCATAATCGCCCAGTTCAATAGCGAATTGTTTGGTCAGGTGAATTACGGCGGCTTTGGAGGTTCCGTAGGCGACCCGCAACGTGCTCGCCCGCAGTCCCGAAATAGAGGCAATGTTCACAATGGCTCCCCGGCTTTGTTTCAGGGCGGGCAATACGGCTTGCGAACACAGGAAAACCCCATCGAGATTCGTGGCCATGACGGTGCGCCAGGCATTGAAATCGGTTTGGTCGAGGGGTTGGAAAATGGCAACTCCAGCGTTGTTCACCAGCGCGTCGATCCGCCCGAAGTGAGCCAGTACGGTGGCCACCATTGCGTCTACCTGTTCAGGCACCGAAACGTCGCAGCAAACCGCGAGGGTGCCGGGGAGTTGCGCCGAGGCCGCTTGCAACTCGGCTTCGTCACGGTCGATCAGGACAACTTGCCAGCCATTGGCCAGAAACAATTTGGTGGTGGCAAGCCCGATGCCACGGGCGGCTCCGGTTACGGTGGCGATTTTTTGGATCATTGGTTTAGAAACGGTTTGATACTGGCCCAGGAAGCCTCTCTGTTCTCCAGAAAACAGCCGTGGCCCGTATTGGAAATGATACTGATCTGGTGGTTCGGGATGAACCGGGCGGCACTCACAACCCGCTCAACGGGGTTGCCCTCGTCGCGGTCACCCGACATCACCAGAACCGGGCATTTGATCTTACTCAGCAGGTCTTTGCTCACGATTGCGTTCGTATAACAGTTGGAAACCTGCGCGAACATTTCATCGAGCCGATTGGGCTCGGGCATGAGTTTTAGCTGCTGATCCCAGTACGGTTTGTCCATCCCTAACGCCATCTTGGCCGTGAAGTTGAATTCCCGGAGGCCCGGACGCAGTTCTCCGGCTCCAATCACAATCATTTTCTTCACGCGTGCGGGGAACATCGCGCCCAACTTGTAGGCCGAATAGCCCCCATCGCTGAAGCCCAGCACAATCACGCTATCCTTCGTAACAGCGTTGATCACCGCCATCGCATCGTTGGCGCGTTGTTCGAGGGTGAGGGGTTCCCGGCCAACTTCTGATTTTCCATGCCCTCGCGTCGAGACCGCGATCACCTGAAACGTTCCTTTCAGCTTGTCGATGAGGTCGGCCATTTCGGTGATGGAGCCAAATAACCCGCCATGGAGCAACACAATGGGTTGCCCTTTGCCATAGACTTCGTAATAGATTTTGGCATCGTTGGCCTGCACAAAACGCCCGGCCTTTGCATTGGCCCCATACACGGTTTTACTCACCTCGTTGGCGGGCTGAAACGCCCTTCGTAACGGTTGTTGTGCCTGCATCGTGCTGGTTATGAGAAGAAATGAGAGGACTAAAAGAAGTTTTGAATACATCGTACTGGTCAGTTAGGTAGGTGTCATTTAGTCAAGATTCGTAGTCGTAGAAACCCTTTCCGACTTTTTTGCCCCACTCGCCTTTGGTGAATTTTTCGACCACCGTGGGCGAAGGTCGGTCGGCAGGGTCGCCGGTCTCGCGGTATTTCTCCATGCCCACGTGATAGGCGAGATCTAGGCCCGTCAGGTCCAGCAGTTGAAACGGTCCCATCGGGTAGCCCAGGCCGTTCATGACCGCCGTGTCGATGTCCTCGTGCGAGGCTACGCCCATGTCGAGGAGTTTGAGGGCTTCCTGCCGGGTGGCCTGCAAAAACCGGTTGACCAGGAATCCGTAGATTTCTTTATGGAGCAAAACGGGCGTCTTTCCCATCGTTCGGGCGGCAGTCATCACGGTATCGACCGTCTCTTGCGACACATGCGGACCTTTCACGACCTCCACCAGTTTCATGACTAGGGCCGGGTTGAAAAAGTGCATGTTACACACCTTATCGGGCCGGGACGTAGCATCGGCGATTTTGGAGCTAACAATGTAGGAACTGTTCGTTGCCAGAATGGTGTGGGCCGGGCAGAGCTTGTCTAGCTGGGCAAACAATGCTCTTTTGACGTCCAACTTTTCAATAATCGCTTCAATCACAAGGTCGACATCGGCAACGGCTTCCTCCAGCATTGGCACAAACGCCAGCCGTGCGCGGGCCTGATCGGCGGCTTCCTGGGTCAGCTTGCCTTTAGTCACGCGTCCGGTCAGGTAGGTATCAGCGAACGCAATGGCCTGATCCAGAATGGCCCCGTTGGTATCCGTACATCGTACCCGAAAGCCCGCCAGAGCCGCACAAACGGCAATCTGATGGCCCATATTGCCCGCTCCGATGATGGCGATGTTGGTGATGTTCATGACTTATTGGAAAGCTGATTTTTGTCATCCCGAAGCATGAGGGATCTACTTTATCAATCCTCAATTTGACTACAACAGAAGTAGATCCCTCATGCTTCGGGATGACAAAAAACGTTCTCAAATTAGGTTGTGACTGATTCCAATTTTACATCTGCCTCGCTCTGCCGATTCCGCCACCAGTTTGCCAGCAGCGAACCCGAAATGGTCATCCACGGCACCGAAATCGCCGAAGCAAGCCCGATGGTTGCCACTTTGCCCATTTGCAGGGCAATCCCCGATGCCAGCCCGCCATTTTGCATTCCCACCTCCAGCGAAATCGTTCGGCAGGTTGGTTCGTCGAGGCCCATGAGCCGCCCGCTCCAATAGCCCAGCAGATAGCCCGTTGAATGGTGAATGACCGACGCCAGAAACAGCATCGGGCCAATGTTTAGCAGGGCATCGCGCCCCGACGAAACAATCACGATCAGCATCATCAGCACTCCCATCATGGATATAATAGGCATGACCGTTTGCAACCATTTCATGCCGTTGCGGATGAGCCGGTTGATGACCAGCCCCAGCGCAATGGGGAGCAGGATGATCTGGATAACGTGCAACATCATGGCTACAAAGTCGATCTGCACAAATTGCCCCGCCAGGATTTTCATCAAAAACGGCGTCATGACGGGAGCAATTAGCGTCGATATGGTCGCGATAGTCACCGACAGCGGCATGTTGGCTTTGGCAATAAAGGCCAGCACGTTGGAGGTGACACCGCTTGGCACCGAACCGATCAGGATGATCCCGGCGGCTATTTCGGGGTCAAAGCCAAACCCTTTGGCCAGCGAAAAACCCACCAGCGGCATGATGGTGAAGTGACTAATCAGGCCAATAATCACCGCTTTGGGCATTTTTACCACGCCCTCAAAGTCCTTCAGGCTCATTTCGGTGCCCATCGTGAACATGATGAGCTGAATGAGCGGCACAATCAGACTCGTGAACTTGAAATCACCGATTTGCCGGAAGTACTGCGGGAAGCACATCCCAACCACCACCGCAGCCACTGCCCCGATGGTGAAAGCGTGTTGGTTGAGGGTTTTCAGAAGGACGTTAACGCTGTTCTGCATAGGACGTGTTCGAGGAACCTAACGGGGGTTAATGCGGCTGCTGAGACTTGACGCACTGTTTCGGAGTTTTTCTTCGACCTCGGCCAGCGTGGTCTGTTGCTGTCCGTCGATACGGGCCAACATCGGGACGGTGATGGCGGCAAGGGCGTTCCGATTCATGTCGAGAATGGGAAACGAAATCGCGTGCAGTCCCGCATACTGATTACTCTGAATCGAGGCAAACCCTTTGGTAGCCACCTCGTTTAGCGCAAGACGAAACTGCTCTGCTGCAATTTCTGATTGGTTCGGCAGACTTTCCCGAATGCGGAACTCCCGAATAACCGGATTTTGAAATGCCACCAACACCAACCCTGATGCCGAGGGGGCTACGGCAATTTCGGACCCCACACGGGTCATAAAACCCAGGCCGTCTGGTGGTTGAATGGACGCTATAACCGTCTGAACGCCTTTGTTATACACCCGCAAATCGCAGGGAAACGCGATGTCGCGCGAGAGGGCTTCCATGACCGGCATAGCCTCGGTCAGCAACCGATAGGTGGGCGGGTGAAAATGCGATAACTGAAACAGCTTCGTAGTGAGGGTGTAGGTATTGCCGTAGTTGGCTACGTAATCCCGACGAACCAAACAGGTGAGCATCCGGTAAATCTCGCCCAGGTTCCGGCCCAGCCGAGCCGCAATTTCCTGTTGCGTCAGGCCATTTTCGCTTTGGCACAGCACTTCCAGAATGTCCAGCCCTTTTTCCAACGCCGGGGCCGAATACCCGTTGGTCTTTTCCGATGCCTCGTCTGCTTCAACCGCTTTCATGCGTCACAGGCCCGTTTGATGAACCTCAATGATGTTGCCATCGGGGTCGTGAAAAAAGATCTGATACCAACCCGCCAACGCCCATTTGCCATAGTCGGCATAGGGAATTCCCTGTTCTTCGAGCCGCTTTTTGAAGCCCTCGATGTCGTCGGTGCGGAAACAGAAATGGCCCCGTTCCACTGGATTGATGAACTGTTTCATCCGAAAGCCGAGGTTAGCGTCTTTGCGCGTAATGTGAAACTCGACGGTGCCATCGGTCAAAAAATCGACCGCGCCCGTAAACCGATCAGCGGTATCCTCGCCTGCCAGTTTGTGTTCATCATCCGTCACCCGCGTAAGCCCAAACACGGATTGGTAGAAGGCCGAGGTTCGCTGCACATCCTCCGTGCAGAGATTCATGTGGTGATAGTTGAAGGTCATGTCTAATTTGATTATTCCTTTGCAAATGTGAAAAGTATTTTTCAAATATAAAATAAATACTCTATTTTTGACAGGAAGCTGAGAGAGGTTTTGTCATCCCGAGGCACGAGGGATCTGGATTGCTTATCACCAATTGGGGGTCAGGTAACTAGATCCCTCGTGCCTCGGGATGACAAAAATCAGCAATCCTCAATCAAACCATGAACGTGTCATCAGCCCATCAGCCGACCCGCCGAAGAGATCACTGTAGCCTAACTATGGTGCGCCGGGTGGCCGCTATGCTGGATTTGAACCCCGATACGTTTTCGGAAGGCGATGCATTGCCACTCAGTTGGCACTTTTTTATGCTCGCTGGCGACACCCAACGGTCTGCCCTGCGCTCAGATGGATTCCCCGGTTTGGGCGTTCCCATCCCCGACCTCGGCTTGCCGCGCTTGCTGTTGGGCGGCAGAACGGTGTCCTATCAGGGGTCAATTGTGATTGGATCGGAGGTTGAGCGAACGAGTTTTGTCAAGAGCATTTCTGAGAAAACGACCTCATCTGGCCCAATGGCTATTGTGACAGTTCAGCATGAACTACGCCCGGTTTTTGACCCATCACCGGCAATAATCGAGACGCAGACCTACATCCTCCTGAGTGGTGCAACTGGACAGGCTAAAGCCGCGCAAACCCCGATTGAGCCAATTCAGGCCCACTGCCAGAAGCAGGTTATACCGGACGAAACGCTACTGTTTCAGTATTCGGCCCTGGGGTTTAATTCGCACAAAATTCACCTCGACCGCGACTATGCCCGAACCGTAGAAGGACTCCCGGATTTGGTCGTAAACGGCGGCTTATCGACCCTGCTGCTAACCGAGTTTATCCGAACGGAGTTGGGGTTTGCACCGACCGAACTGACCGTTAAACACATGGCCCCCCTGTTCTGTAATCGCCCCATGACCCTAACGGCCAACCAAAACGAAACCGGCTGGCAATTGTCGATATTGGACAACACGAACCGGATTGCTATACTAATGGAAGCCAAAATATGATTGTGATTTGGCAGAGCTAATCCCAAATCCCAAATCCGAAATCATCATGTTTGAGCCGCTCAACGAAATCAACGTACTCGACCTGACCGCCGTTGTGGTCGGCCCGGTAGCTACCTGGCGATTGGGGCAGTACGGGGCCAATATTGTCAAGGTCGAACACCCCTCTGGCGACCTTATGCGCGGGTTGGGTGGCTCCTCGCCAACGGGCCAACATTCGGGCGCGTACCTGCACCTGAACCGGGGTAAGCGCAACATTTGCCTTGATCTCAAAACCCCAGGCGGCAAGGAGGTTTGCGAACGGTTGATCCGTTGGGCCGACGTGATTGTGGCCAACATGCGCCCCGACGCCTTGGCCCGGTTGGGGCTGGATTCTGACTCGATTCGGGCGAAATATCCTGACAAAATCTACTGCCTGATAACGGGTTACGGCACCGATGGCCCCTATGCCGGACTCCCCACCTACGACAGTGTGTTGCAGGGGGCGTCGGGCATTGCTGGTTTGTCGACCGCCCGTGATGGCAAACCGGCTTACGTGCCCATGCTCATTTGCGATCACGTAGTGGGCGAGATTACGGCGGGGGCGGTTATGGCCGCCCTGATGCAACGGCAACGAACAGGCGAGGGGGCGAGCCTGGAGATTCCGATGTTCGAGACAATGGCCGCTTTTGTGTTGCAGGAGCATCTGGCCCAACAAAGTTTCGACCCGCCGGTTGGCCCCGCCGGAGACCTGCGTTTGCTGAGTCCGCATAATCAGCCCGTGAAAACGAAGGACGGCTACATCTCCTTCACCATTAACACCGACGCGCAGGTGCGGGCTTTTCTGACCGTGACGAACCGGGAAGAGTTGCTCAACGATGCCCGTTTTAGCACCGTTGCTAGTCGGGCTAACTACGTGTCGGAGTGGTTTGCCGTTCGGGGGGCACCGCTCGAAACTAGAACGACCGACGAATGGCTTGCCTTGTTTCGGGAGGCCGACCTGCCCGCTATGCCCTGCCACACGCTCCAAACTCTGGTGGAAGACCCACACCTGAAAGCGGTTGGGTTGCTGGATCATGAAGCCCACCCGACCGAAGGAAAAACCGCCGTAATTCGCTCTACTGTTCGGGTAGATGGGCAGTATCCATCGGCGGGTTCTACTGCTGTTCCACGCGGCTGGGATACGAACGATTTACTAGGTGAACTCGGTTTTTCTCTGGCTGAGAAAGAAGCATTATTGACAAAAAAAACAGCTTATAGTATTGATAACTAAGCGAATGAAACGGATTCTATTCTCTCTCGTAAGCGGTTTACTCCTTTGTGCTTCGGATTTGTTCGCACAAGCCATCAAACTCGAAAAAGACAAACTGATACCCAATCAGGTGTCGATGTCGTTTGAGCGGGTGATGGGCAAAACGGCCCTGAAAGTCGTGAAAGACTCTACCCTGCAAAAGGTGGACGAGCCAACGTTCGTCAAAATCAAGGGCGTTAATTTCACGAATGGCACCATTGAAGTAAAGGTGTTGAGTCGGTTGCTGAAAACAGCCACCCCAACCGCACGGGGATTCATTGGCGTTGCCTTTCGGGTCAGTGAAACCAATTCCAGCTTTGAGAATTTCTACATTCGCCCCACCAATGGCCGCGCCGACGATCAGGTTCGACGCAATCATTCCACCCAATATTACTCGTACCCCGATTATAAGTTCGACCGACTGCGAAAGGAAGCCCCCGAACGCTACGAATCCTACGCGGACATGGGCTTGAACGAGTGGATTGCCCTGAAAATCGTGGTGCAGGGCAAACAGGCTCAACTTTACCTGAATAACAACAAACAGCCTTCGCTCATTGTGAACGACCTCAAACTTGGCCCCGACGCATCGGGTGGCATTGGCCTGTGGGTCGATGTGGGTACGGAGGGATACTTCGCCGATTTGACCGTTACCAAACAGTAGCCTAGCCCTCTACTTTATCTTCATACCCGGCACCAGCGGATTGGTCTCCACCAATTCCAGTGCCTTAACCATGCCTGCGGTGCCGGTCTTGTATTTCAGGAAATGGGACGTTTTAATGTGCGCCTGATACGCGGCTGAGTCCGCATAAATCTCCAAAATCGTGAAGTGTGTTGGCCGGGCCTTCTCCGACACGGCATAGAGCGTTTTGACACCCGGTTCCAGCCGCACCGAAGCCTCGATTTCTTCTTTCAGCAGGGCTTTGTAGGCTTCCAGTTGCGGAGCATCAACAACGAGCTTCGCCAGCCGGACCATTGGCTTTTTGTCCTGGGCAAATGAGGTGTTGATGAAAAAGAGGAGCAACAAGCTGATCGTGAGGAAGGGACCAGGATCACGCTTATAAAATGCGATTGCGGGTTTGACTTTTTGCATAATGAGTTTTTAACCACAGATTTTTGTCATCCTGAAGAACGAGGGATCTAGTTTGCCTACAATCAACTTAGGCGTTAACGAAGTAGATCCCTCCTTCGTCGGGATGACAAAAAATCTGTGTGCTCCGGGGTTACTATTTTTCACTCTTAAACTTCTTATCGAACCAATACACCAAACTAACATTCCAGAGGGTTGGCTTGCTTACAATCTGCGTTTTTATGCGTTGATTCACAATAGCCTGTAGCGAAACCGGAAACCCTTTCTTAGCCAACCCAAACGTCGACGTTACGTAAAAGCCGCCTTTGTCGTCCATGCGGAGGTAGTACACCTGGGGCGACGCCTGAAGCGATACCCCGTTGGTTAGGCCGATGTTTGAGATCGTACTTCGGAGCGACAAGAAGTGCAGGGTTTTCGACAGGCCCGGATCAAAGCCATAGGCAGTGAGGTAATACAGGCCCACGTTCAGGTGTTTGGTGAGTTGGTAATGGGGCGAAACCTCTGCTGCCACTGCCCGTTTGGCCACCATCATCTCAACGCCCGGTTCAACCGCCGAGGGCACCACCTTGAAAAACGCCATAGCCGGGTGCGCCCCGATGCCCACCCGAAATCGCTTGCCCTCAACCAGTTTATACCGCCACTAGAACAGCAACGTCCAGGGCTTGCCTTCGAGCGAAAACCGAAATTGGGGTTCAAAACTATGGCGTTTGCCACTCACCGCCAGATCGAACATCACAGCGGGTTTGCCCAGTGTGAACGTGGGAATGAGCGAGATGCCATTGTTGGTGAGGGTCACGCCCCCGCCAATGCGTAAAGGTGTTTGTGTACTGTCGGGGGGGTGTGAAAAAGAAAAATGAGCGAGCAGCAGAAGACTGACCAGGAGGAGGTTATGAAAAATTGCGTTCATTAATTGCTTTGCTACGGAATTATGGTGCAAAATTCGTTGTCTATCAGCCAATTGAGAAATAAAATTCGATTTAAAAATTATGATTTTCAAACAATCGACTTTGCATTCATATCGTGATCAGAGTTACAACGTTCATGAAAAAGTTAGGGCGTTTCATTCCAACCCTTTACCTTTATTTCGACTCCTATCTGTCAATAGTCCGAGCAGTTGTTTAGGTTAGTTAAGCCGCCCTAGCCGACCAGAACTGCCAACTGGCTGCGTCGGGCTTATTTATCAACACTCGGCTTTC
>RDXN01000108.1 GCA_004292855.1 Cytophagales bacterium | reverse complement strand
TATAATTTCGCGGTCGCCCTCGCGCCAGAAAGCCTCACCCGTGAGCCGCACGCGGTCGAGGTCGGCCTTGCGGACGTTAAGGAAGTCGGTGCCGCTTTCATAGATGATTTTGTTCTGGTAGTTGTAAATAATGATCTCCTCGTCGTTGAGCACCGTCATGTGGTTTCGGTCGAGGAGTTTGAAGAGTTCGGGGCTGAGAGTTTCGCGGCCAAAAAGGAGTTCGACCGAGGTGGTGGCCTCGGCCCGGAGCCGTTCGCGGTATTCGCGCTGCCGAAACTCCGCCGACACCATGTAGAGCGAGACGCAAAACAGCAACAACAGCAGCGACACCACCACGGTAAACAGTAGCGTCAGGCGGGTGCGGATGTTCATGGCCTACTTTTCCTTCATGATGTAGCCCATGCCCACCACCGTGTGAATCAGTTTCGGCTCAAATGGCTTATCGACCTTGTTGCGGAGGTAATTCACATACACGTCGATTACGTTGGTGCCGGTATCGAAGTTGATGTCCCAGACTTTCTCGGCAATATCGACCCGCGACACCACGCGGTTCGGGCTGCGGAGAAAAAACTCCAGCAGGGCAAACTCGCGGGCCGTGAGGTCGATGGTGGCCCCCTGCCGACGGGCTACTTTCTGCATCAAATCCAATTCGAGATCAGCAAAGCGCAGGCTGGCCTCACGGGTCTCGGGTGGGCCACCGCGCCGGAGCAACGCCCGCACACGAGCCATCAACTCAAGAAATTCAAAGGGTTTTACCAAATAATCGTCGGCCCCGGCCTCAAACCCTAGCAGTTTGTCGGTGGTGGTGTCGAGAGCGGTTAGCATCAGAATGGGCACCGTCTCGTTTTTGGTGCGGATATACTCGGCTAGTTCCAGCCCACTCACAAAGGGCAGGTTCACATCGAGAATGACGAGATCGTAGTTGGTTGAGCCAAAGAGCCGTTTGCCCTCGCGCCCGTCGGCTCCCACGTCGACCTGATACGACTGTGTTTCGAGACCTTTTTTGATGAACGTAGCTACTTTGGCTTCGTCTTCGACAACCAGCAGGCGGGGTTTATGCGTCATGGTAGAACAGGAGGGAGTTGGTTGGTGGTAGGGCCTGTTGGTCAGGCTTCTGGTATAACGAATGAAACAGGTGTAGGGTTACAAAAGACGCCAGCCGTGAGACTAACCAATTTTGCTTGCGGCTACGTTTAACTAGCTTCAAAACTATAAATTGGTGGTAAGACTTACTCGACATGATGAAACTTGAAACCAATTTGTTAACCAATTTTTAAGGAGGGGTCTTTACTCAACCAACTCAAATAATGAGCAAACAGCAACCCTCT
>RDXN01000048.1 GCA_004292855.1 Cytophagales bacterium | reverse complement strand
CTCTGGCTCGGCTCTCTCCACTACCGTTACCGACGCCAACGGCGGCTACCTCTTCTCGAATCTTGATCCGGGCACTTACCGCGTCAAGTTCACCGCCCCGGCAGGTATGACCTTCACCGCTGCCAACCAGGGCAACGATGTCTTTGACTCGGACGTGGCCAGCCTGACGGGCAACACCGGCAGCACGGGTGTCTATAGCCTGACGACAGGTCAGCAGGATCTCACCGTTGATGCGGGTCTGACTCCGCTCAAGCCAGCCGTAGATATTACTAAGCGGGTCAGCAAGAGTAAAGCCAAAGTGGGCGAGGTACTCACCTACACGATCACCGTAACTAACACGGGGCCAATAACAGCCACAGGTGTGGTGGTAAGCGACACTGTTTCATCAGGATTGAGTATTGTGCCTGGCTCGGCAGTAGCCTCTCTGGGTAACTTTAGTGGCGGCACCTGGACCATCGCCAATTTGCCCACCAATACCACCGCTACGCTGGTTTATTCGGCGAGCGTGCTGGCCGAGGGCGTGCTGACCAACACGGCCCGTCGCCAACCCCTCTTCCCCGACGATCCGGGGGGGCAGGCAACGGTGTGTACAACTATCCCGCACTTGGTTTGCAAAGACGAATCGTTTGCCTTTGCGCTGAGTGCGCCCACGGGCTACAGCCGCTACCAGTGGTATCTGACCACTCCCACGGGCACCAGCCTGGTCGCGGACGTAACGAGCACGTCGGCCAATGCCAGTTCGGCCAATATGTTCACGGCCACACAGGTTGGCTCGTATAGCGTGGCGGTCAATGCAGGGCAAGTGGGTGCCTGCCCCGATGGGTCATGTTGCCCGGTCATTATCGAAGCCGTGGAGGTGCCTTCTTTCTCGCTGGTGGCGCAAAGCCCTACCTGTACGGGCACGACGCCCCAGGCTAACGGACAGATCCGCATCACCAATCTGGGCAGCGGCACGGCACTGGCCCAGTACGTCTACCAGATCAGCCCCGGCAGCAGTTTCTCAGCCGCCACGGCCACGCCAGCTTCGCCAACGGGCATTTTACCAAGTGGTGTGGTGGGCACGAGCCTGGCCCAGGGCAGTTACACGGTACGGGTGTGGGTGTTGATCAACGGGGTGCCCAGTTGCCCCCGCGACGTAACGGTCTCCCTGGTGGCTAACTGTGCCTGTCCGGCCCCGGTTTGTGTGCCGGTAACGGTCAGAAGAAGCCGATTGTAAAACCATAATTGTCCTGATAATTTCCAGAAGGTTCATCAGCATCAGGCTGGTGAACCTTCTTTATTAAGCATTAGCGGCACCATTGTTGCTCGGCCCTTCTAAACAGATAAACAAATGCGGGTTCTTGTTTTCATTCTCTTTGCATTCATCCAGTCGAACAGTTTTGGGCAGCAAGCCGACGTTGCCCCGCTAAACAGCCGTGTTGTTCTGGTTCACGTCAACGAAGGGTATGTTCAGTATCACGGAAACGGGCAGCAAAACAGTAACGACGTGGTGGTATTTCAGGGTGCGCCGTTAAACACCACTGCCGCAGGACAAACGGGCAGTTACGCCCTCCAAAGTTCCGATGACCCCACTTACACATTGCCACAACAACCGCTGAGCATCAATCGGAAATCGAAGGGGACCGCCTTTGCCTGGTTTTGCGACGGTTGGGACAACACGCTGGGCTGCATCAACAGCCGCCCCGACCATACCAAAGAACACTGGATCTATTTAAATCTGCCGCAACCGCTACAGCCAGGCAAATCGTACACACTCACGACAGGTTCGCTCGCCAATAATGGCAATGTGTGGGCATTTACGTTCGATACGCACACAAGCCGGTCCGAGGCCGTACACGTTAATCAGGTGGGTTACAAGCCCAATGCCCCGCTGAAGTTCGGATATGTGTACCAATGGGCAGGCGACGGTGGCAGCGTGCCGTTCAATGGGTATCAGGGCAAGGCCTTTCAACTTATCGATGTACGCACCAACCAGGTGGCCTTCAGCGGCACCCTCGCGTTTCGGGCCACGCCAACGCTGGCCGAGACCGGACAGACCGACACCCCGAATGGAAACTTCAGCGGGGCCACGGTGTATGAATGCGATTTCTCGTGTTTCCGTCAGCCAGGCACCTATCGACTGGCCGTCGACGAGGTGGGCTGCTCGTTTCCATTCGACATTGGCAACGCGGTGTACAACGAGCCTTTTCGGCTGGTTATGAACGGGTTATACAAACAACGTAGCGGGATTGAACTCATGACTCCCTACAGCGATCAGCCCCGACCAGCCCCGCATAACCCCACCCTGACACCCGGCTTCGCCAATCGCTTAAAATACACCACGACCCGCTACCCGGACGTGACCAACAGCGATGCTACACCGGGCGACAAAGCCGCGTGGGAGGCTGGCCTGAAAGGGACAATCGACACCTGGGGGTGGTATCAGGACGCGGGCGATTGGGACGCGTATTTTAGTCACGCGAGTGTGCCTGCCACGCTTATGGCCTTGTTCGAGAGTTTTCCTGACCGCTTCAACGATGGGCAGTTGAACCTCCCCGAACAGGCCAACGGCCGCCCCGACCTTCTCGACGAAGCCCGTTGGCTCATTCGGTTTTACCACCGCACGCGCCACGCCATTCTCGATGCGGGCTACGGCACCGGCGGGGTGGGTGGTGCCCGCGTGATGGGCGACTTGTGGGGGGCCGATGCCGCGCCGGACGGCAGCGGGCGCGGCTCCTGGCAAGATACCACCCGCGACTGGTACGTGTCGGGCGAAGACCCGTTTATGACCTACCGGTATGCCGGGTTGGCGGCTCAGTTTGCCTATTGCCTAACCCTGGCGGGCGTAGCCGACCCCGAAGGCATCAACTGGCAACAGGAAGCCACCGAAGCCTATGCCTGGGCCACCGCCAACATCCGCTCAGGCGATCTGAACCCCAGGTTCGACGGTGCGCTGAACCTGTACCACACGCGCCTGTATGCTTCTGCGGCTCTCTTCCGGCTGACGGGGGAGCAATCGTACCACAGCCAATTTCTGAGCGACTGGGCCACCCTCGGCACCCGCAACGAACGGGCGGCCGACAGCGATGCCAAATACGGAGCATGGTTGTACGCGTTGCTCCCCAGCACCCGCATCCCCGACCCTACCGCACTGACGCAGGTGCTCGCAGCCGTTGAAGCGCAAGCCGATTTCAGCACGTTCGAAACCGCTAATAAACGGGCCGCCCGCTGGGGAGGCAATTGGTATTTTCCGATGCTCGTGGGTCAATCGACTTCGCCTATGCTTACCGAGGGCGTGCTGGGCTACCGGATTCTGCGCGACCGCAAACCCGCCAAAGCCTCTCAATACCTCCCCTACTTTGGCACCACCGCCGATTATTTTTTGGGCAATAACCCCCTGAATCAGACATGGGTAACGGGTTTGGGCGAACGCCCCCCAAGCCAGATTTTTCACCTCGACTCGTGGTTCAGTCTGTCGGCTCCCGGCACCGTGCGTACGGGCGTTGTTCCGTATGGTCCGTGGCGGGTGCAGGATTTTGGAGCTATGGGTCCTTGGAACCTCAATTGGCCTTATCGGGCCAACGCCCCCACCATTTACCCCACCGATATTACCGTTTGGCCGGGCCACGAGCGGTGGTTCTCGCAACGGTCGGCCCCGCTAACCGGGGAGTTTACGATTCACCAAAGTCAACTCTGGAGCATTGTGGCCTATGGTGCATTGGCGGCCCTGCGCGAACCCGCCCTACCCGAAAGTGGCTGCGTACCCGTTAGCAGTGAGCGCATCCGATAAGTGGCACAGTTTTTGTTCAATTTAGTTCACATCCTGTTGCATACATGGAGGGAGATTTGCCTTGAGAACAGGGCTAATTTATTCATACTGTGTGCATAACAAATTTTCTACCCAACCTTGTGCAATCAATTCACAATCAAGTATTTACATCAATTTTTTCTCATATATAATCCATCTCTTCGCGCTAGCTGCTGAGAGGATGGCTTTATAGTTGCATGATTTTAGGGTATTCGGCGAAACGCCTGCCCGTATCATAAATTATAGAGTCATGAAACATTTCTACGTCCTTGCCATTAGGGGCAGCGGATGCGTTCCCTCCTCATACTACAAGTTTGTTATTGCTCTATTGTTTCTGATTCCTTCGCTTTCGGTTGGGCAGAGCGTGTCGGGAACGGTGTTTAAAGATTTCAACGCCAACGGCTCCAAAGAAAACACCGCAACCTACAACGAACCCGGCATGCCGGGCGTTCGGGTAGTGGCTACCGACCCCGCCGGAACCTTGCTTACGGTTTCGTATGGCGGCAGCAACACCGCCACTACATCGAGTGGTTCGTACTCGGTTAGCAGCGGCACCACGGGGCAGGTTCGCCTGGAGTTTATTCTGCCCGACGGCTACACCTTTGCGGCCAATGCCGCCACCGGGGGCACGCTCCTGATGTTTCCCACAACGGCCACCCAAAATCTGGCCGTAAACTCCCCTGACGACTACTGGGACCGCACCAACATTCCCGATCCTACGTATGTGATTCCCTGTTACGTGCAGGGAACGATCACGGGGGCTTATAATGCCGACCCTGCACTGGTGGCCTTCAAGCAGAGTGCCAACTCCCCCACGGGCACATTCACGAACGGGAGCGGTGCGATGTTCCCAAGCCTCGATGTCCCGACCGATAAGAGCATGCCCTATCAGGTAAACGAACTGGGTACGGTGTGGGGCGTGGCGTTCAACAAGAAGGCGCAAACGTATTACATGTCTACGTTTGCCAAACGCCATTCGGGCGTGGGGCCGCAGGGTTTCGGGGCTATCTTCACGGTGCGGGTGAGCAACCTCAACACCACGGCTACGTTCAGCAACAAAGCCTTTTTTAATCTGGAAGGCGTTACGGCGGCTCAGGGCGGGGTGCTCAATTTCGGCACCATTACCCGAACCACCAGTTCGAGCAGCCTCAACTATATTGCCGATACCCCAAACAGCCCCTCCTACGACCTCGACGCCTATGCCAAAGTGGGCCGAATGAGCTACGGCGATATTGATTTTCAGGAAAGCACTCAGAAGTTATTTGCCACCAACCTGTTCCAGCGTTCACTGCTCGAAATCGATGCCTCGTCCGACCTCTCGACCCTGTCGGCAGCGGCCCTGGGCAGCAAAGTGAAGTCATACACACTGAGCGCGTTGAGTGGAGCACCAACGTGTCCTAACGGCATTTTGCGCCCGTGGGCGTTGAAAATCTACAAAGAGCAAGGCTACATCGGGCTAGTATGCGACGCCAGTGGTAGTCAAAACAAGGCCGACCTCCGGGCCTACGTCATGCGGTTCGACCCGGCCAATGTCTCGGCAGGTCTCTCGCCCGTGCTGACCATCAACACCAGTTACCGCGACTTCACTCAGGAATGGCGGCCCTGGTCGACGTCCTTCTCGCAAACGGGCGTGGCTCTCCCCGCCGACGTCAACCAGTTCATCATGAACGTAGCATTTTCGGAGCCAGTGGTGAGCGATATTGAGTTCGACGAGAATAACAACATGGTGATTGCTATGGGCAACCTGGCCGGTCACAAGCTGGGCTTCGGTAATTACCTGCCCGTTACTGACGGACGTCGGACACTTATTGTGCCCATTACCCACGGCGACATGCTGCATGCCTGCTACAACCCGGCGAGCCGGAGTTGGTCGCTCGAAAACACCATGGGAGACTGCGGCCCCAACTTTACCGGGGGACAAAATACGCGACAGGGTTACACTAGTGATGCTACATCAACCACAGCCCCGGGCGAGTTTTACCAGGACGCCGGTGGCGACGGGTCGGACGAGTCCGTGATGGGGGCACTGGCTAAAGTAATGGGTACGGGCAACATGCTCGCCCCAATGGTTGACCCCTTCCCGTACGGCGGCACACCCGGCGAAGGCTACTTCTCAACGGGGGGCGTTCATTGGTACAACACCACCACCGGCACCTGGTCGCAGACCGTTAAACTTTACGGAAGCGGCTGGCAACAACTGTACGGAAAAGCCTTTGGGTTGGGCGATCTGGAAGCAGCCCTCACCAACCCACCTATCGAGATTGGTAACCGCGTGTGGCTCGACACCGACCGCGACGGGCAGCAGGACGCGGGCGAACCCGGCCTGGGCGGCATCAGCGTTTCGCTCTGCACGGGGGCGGGTGTACTGATTGCCACCACCACCACCGACACCAACGGGCAGTATGTGTTTAGCAGCGCAAGCACAACCGCCCTGCAACCAAACACGGCTTATCAGGTAAAATTCCCGACCATTTTGGCGGCTGGCCGAACGCTGACCACCACCAAAACAGGCAGCAATACGGCCACCGACTCCGACCCCTCGGCAGCGGGCGTGTCCTCGCTCACCACCGACGGCTCCGGCAACAACGTCCATACCTTCGACGCGGGCTACACACCCGCCCAACCTTGTCTGGTTAGTTTGAGTGCCACCCCCGGCACCTGTCAGTCGGCCACGAACTCGTATGTGGTAACGGGAACGGTCCGGTTTACGGCCACCCCCGGCGGCACACTGATCATCAACGACGAAGGCACCAACACATCGTTGGCAAGCACAACGATAAGTGTACCAGCCAACGCGTCGAGTGTGAGCTTTACCTTGACCGGGTTGGTGAGCGGAGGGCGTTCGCACACGCTCACAACCACCCTCTCGAACGCGGTTTGCGGGGCGGTGAGCCTTACGTACCTATCGCCTGTGAGTTGCACGGCGGTTCCCTGCCTGGGCACCAACTTGTTGCAAAACCCGTCGTTTGAGCAGGGATTCCCCGTGCCGCCCACTGGTCAGCAGTTTCTGGTGCCTCCACCGGGCTGGACAGGCGGCACTGGCGACAATAACCCAACGGCAGACTTCGCAGCCCCCGACGGGTACGCCTTTGGTTTCTCGGGCGACAATAATTCCATGTGTCAGTCGGTGTCGGCAACGGCGGGCGGAAGCTACACACTCCAGTTCTTCGCGGGTGTTCACGTGGCCAACGGGCAAACCGTTACGTTGTCTTTCCTGAACAGCAGCAGTGCCGTTCTTGGCTCACCCCAAACACAAACCATCACGCATCTTTTCACCAGCAACAATATGTTTGGTGGGCCATACACCCTGTCGGGCGTGGCACCGGCAGGCACCACGCAGGTACGGGTGTGTGCAGTGAGTTCATCGGCGGGCACCGGATCTGATTACTGGTCGAAGGTGGACAACTTCTGCCTGACAGCCACGCCCCCACCCGTTTGTGGCCTTAGCATGACCGTTACACCGGGGCTGTGTCAGTCGGCGAATAACACCTACACCCTGAGCGGGCAGGTGTCGGCCACCAACGTGCCTGGCAGTGGCACCTTAACGGTGAGTTCGGTGGCGTTCTCGCCCGCCTTTACCCGCACACTGCCAGCCGGTACAAGTAGTGGTACGTTCAGTTTCAGCGGGTTGGTGAGCAACGGCCAAACGTTCAGTGTAACGGCCTCGTTCTCCAACACGGCCTGTGCGCCCGTTACCCAAACTTACGCGGCCCCGGCCTCGTGTTCGGTGGCCCCGGTTTGCTCGCTCACGGTGGTCCCCACGGCGGGTATTTGCCAAACAGCCCCCGGAACGCCGGCCGCCAACACCTACAGTTCAACCGTTACGGTGCGTTTGACCAACGCGGTAGCAGGTGTTGCCACGATTAGCGACGGCGCGTCGAGCCAAACCGTGGCTGTGGCAAGCAACTTCACGAGTGTGGCCGCCATTTTTGGTGGGTTACCTTCGGATGGCAGCACCCGAATCGTGTCGGTTAGTTTGGCGGGTTGCGGAAGTTCATCGGCAACCTACTCGGCCCCGGTTGCGTGTTCGGTGGCTTTGCCTTGTTCGGCTAGTTTGACAGTTACGGCGGGCTTGTGTGTGTCGGCTACAAATACCTATTCGGCTACGGCTACCCTGCTCGTTCAAAACGGCACAGTCCCCCAAACGGTAACCATTACGGTTGGTGGCTTAAGCAGCCAACCCATTACCCTCTCGGCAGGCACGGCTTCGGTTACGTTTGAGGCAAATGGGCTGATAGCAGACGGGGCGGCAAAAACAGCAACCGTACTCTTCTCCGGCACGGCCTGCGGGCAAGTCAGTTCAACCTATTCGGCTCCGGTCGCGTGTTCGGTAGCTCCGCTCTGTTCAGCTAGTTTAGTGGTTACGAAAGGCGTTTGCAACTCCGTCACCAACACCTATTCGGCAACGGCCACCTTAACGGTTACGAACCCGGCAACAGGGTCGGTCACGCTTACGGTGGCGGGTCAGTCGCAGGTGTTCAGCCTGACGGCGGGGGCCTCCAACACTATTGGCTTCGTGGCAAACAACCTGAACTCCGACGGACTGACCAAAACAGCCACGGCTCTGTTCTCGGGCACGGCTTGTGGGCAAACCAGCACTACGTTTGCGGCCCCGTTAGCCTGTACGGTTTGCTCGTTGATGGCTACGCCAACGGCGGGTCTTTGCCAAACGGCCGCAAACACGTTTAGCTCGACGGTAGTTGTGCAAATCTCGACCACGGGTGCGGGGGGCGTGCTCACCGTGACGGATGGCAGCAGCAGCCTGACGCTCGCCGTTCCGGCAGGGCTAGGCTCATTTACCGGCACGGCCACGTTCAACAACTTGCCCAGCAATGGCACGAGCCGCACGGTTACGGCAACGTTGCCGGGTTGCTCGTCGATGACCACCACCTACACGGCCCCGGCTTCGTGTTCGGTGGCCCCGATTTGCTCGGTGTCGGCAACGGCCTCGGCTGGCGTGTGCCAAACGACCACGGGAACGTACAGTTCGACGGTGGTTGTGGTGATTCAGAATACGAACAGTGGCGGCACGCTGACTATCACCGATGGCCCCCTGAGCCAAACAACGGCTATTGGTGCCGGATTCAGCAGCTTTACGGCTACCGCAATTTTTAATGGACTACCGAGCAACGGGCTTGGTCGTACCGTAACGGCCACGCTGCCGGGTTGCTCATCGACCCTCGCGAATTATTCGGCCCCGACCTCGTGTTCGGTTGGCCCCGAACTGGCTCTTTTCAAGGCCGTAAGTGCCCGGAAAGCGAAAGTGGGGCAGGTGATTTCATACACCGTAACGCTGGTAAACACGGGTCCCGTAGCGGCTACGAGCATTGTGGTGAGCGACACGTACTCAGCAGGCATCAGCATCGTACCGAACTCGGCCACCACGTCGACGGGTAGTTTCACGCCCGACTTCCGGGGCGGTATGTGGGCCATTGCGAGCCTGCCCGCCGGTGCAACTGCCACGCTGACGTTCTCGGCGAGTGTGTTGGCCGAAGGCATCGTGTACAACTCGGCCCGCACGCGCTCTCCCAACCCCGACCAACCCGACCTGGAAGTGCAAGTTTGTACCACCGTGCCCTTTACGGTTTGTAAGGGAACTGCATTTGCGGTTGAGTTGAGTGCCCCTGCCGGTTTCGACCGCTACCAGTGGTACTTCACGGCCCCCGGCTCGGCAAGCAGCGTGCAGGTGTCCGACGGCACCCTCAACAGCTACACCGCCACGCAGGCGGGCGACTACGAACTGGTTGTTAACGATGGAATAGGGAGCCGCTGCGCCGAGCTTTCGTGCTGCCCGATTACGGTCGAAGAAACCGAAGTTCCGTCGTACACGGCTCTAACCCGGCAACCCACCTGTACCGGCACGACCCCACAAGCCAACGGGCAGATCACGCTAACCAACCTGGGGGCTGATCCGAGTGGGTATTACTACCAGATTTCGCCGGGCGGCAGTTTCTCGGCAGCCACAGCCACGCCCGCAACGGCCACAACAGTTCCGGCCAATGGTATTCTGGCAAGTAACCTGGCCGAGGGTAGCTACACGGTGCGAGTTTGGGTTATGATAAACGGCACGCTCAGTTGCCCCCGCGACCTGACCGTAACGCTAACTGCCAACTGCGTTTGTAAACCCGTTTGCGTACCTGTTTTGGTTCGTAAGATCACCCGGCCTTAGGCGCAGGCGCGTACCGATTACCGATTAAAAAACCGTCGATTCCAATGGAGTCGGCGGTTTTTTATTTGTGTGGCATAGTTGTTGGCAACGTGTTTTATTTTACCCAATAGTTACTCCAAATACTTAATCTACTGATTTAGACACAATTAAATGATCATTAATTAACCAATTTTTCATACTATTAACACATGAAAAAAATTTCATTGAATGTCAGTAAGTTATCGCATTGAAAATAGCAAATAGTAATCAAACAGGGTCTCTGACCACATGAAACGCCTTTTTAATGGCTCAAACCTTGCTTCATATGGCCTAATTGCCAACGAGCAACCCATCTGATATATTCTTTTTCGGATCATGAGATTTTTTGATAGAACAATTCCACGACGCTACGAGCGGTTCGCCGTCTTTCTGGTCGTTTTTGCCATTTGGGCCAATGCGAGTTTCGCCCAGATTTCCGGTACGGTTTTCCGAGACTACAACGGGAACGGTACAAAAGGCGCGACTGCGGCCAACACCGAGCCTGGGGTTGCCCGTATACTGGTGAACGCCTACGACGCTACTAACGCGCTCATTGCCTCGTACACGACCACGGCAACAGGTAGTTACAGTATGCCGGCAACGGGTACGGTTTTTACCGGCACAGCAGGCTCCAATACGGGCTTTGTGCCGAGTGGCACCAACGTACGCCTGGAGTTTGTGATACCCGCAGGCGTGTGTGGTGTCAGCAACAGTGTGGAATATGTCTCGGTTGCAGGCAGTGCGTTTGGCTCGTCGGTGCAGTTTGTATCGGGTGGTGCAACCAACGTGAACCTCGCCCTCAACAACCCCGCCGACTATACTGCGAACACAAACCCTCGCCTGTATTCTCCCTGTTACATCAGTGGTGATCCGCTGGTAGGTGCAGCCTCGGCAACCGGGGCTATTGTAGGCATCAACTATGCTACAACCAATAACAACGCTACGTCCGCAAATGCGACCTATGCGGCTATGGCCCTTCAGGTTGGAGCTACCTGGGGGTTAGCTCTTAATCGGGTCAATCAGAAATTATATGCATCGGCCTTTGTCAGACGCCACGTAGGTCTAGGTTTAGGTGCCGCAAGTGGTTCACAAAATGCGACTAATGCACCCGGCTCTATTTATGCCATGAATACTTCGGGGGCAGCATCGGGGGCCTTTTTATTCAGTTTAGATGCGTTCGCAGGCTTTGAAACACACGACCATACGGCAGGGGCCACCTTCAATGTTCGCTCAAATACAGCTCGTGGCCTTACCGGAGACCCCAACGACGCAAGCTACGACCCCACAGCGTTTGGTCAGGTAGGCAAGACGGGTCTTGGCGATTTAGAAATTTCGGACGATGCCCGATATTTGTTTACGACCAATCTCTACCAACGGTCGCTGACTATGATTGATTTACAAAGCGCGGCAAGTCCTGTAACGCCCGCTGTCGGCCAACTCAAGCAATGGTACTTAACAACCAACGGTCTTACCAACGGTACACCGCTGGTAACGTGTACAGGTGGTGTATTACGCCCTTGGGCAGTCAAATTTCACCGAGGTAAAGTGTATGTGGGCGTCGTGTGTACGGCAGAAAACGACGGCAGCGTTGCCGACAATCCAACTACATCGGCTCAGGAGGCTTCACCAAATACCAATTTAGGGGCTTACGTATTTGAGTTTGACCCCACGGGGGCAGGTGCCTGGAATACAACCCCGCTTTTGAGCATCCCCCTGAACTACACCAAAGGCCATGTTGATAGTGGCATAGGCACGTTCTGGCAACGCTGGACAGATGTTTTCTCAGAAATTCCATTTTATCCGCTCTCGGTGGGTATTGATGGCAACGTCCGCCCACAACCCATCCTGGCCGATATAGAATTTGACGTAGACGGATCAATTATCGTCGGTTTTAATGACCGATCTGGCCACCAGATCGGTGAGTTGCAAGCGGGAATTTCAGCCGCTGACCCCAAACGAAATTATCGAATAGAGATCGGGGGTGATATTCTGAGGGCCTATCCAAACGCTTCCTGCACGTCGTTTACCCTCGAAAGCAGAGGTGACAAAGATGGGGCTGGGCCTTACACGGCCACCAGCAACCAGATTAATAATCAGGGGCCGGGGGGTGGTGAGTTCTATTGGCAGGAAAGCTATGGACCAGACACTCACCAAGAGACGGTTACGGGTGGATTAGCCTTGCTACCGGGTGCTGGTCAATTGACAGTTCCCGTCATGGACCCGTTTGGTGCCTATTCAGGTGGTATAGCCTGGTTTAACAATAACACAGGAAGCCGCGACAAGGCCGTTGAACTAATAAGCGGTGGCGTTGCTGGTAATCAAGGTAAAGGAAATGGTTTTGGTGATATGGAGCTTGGGGGTGTAGTTGCCCCCATCCAGATTGGCAACCGTGTGTGGAACGACCTCGATAACGATGGTATGCAAGATGCAGACGAACCTGCTCTAGCCGGGGTTGTGGTGCGGCTCGTTGGCCCCGGTGTGCCGGCCAACACAACTGTATTGACCGGCTCCAACGGCGAGTACTATTTTTCGAGTGCTGCCGGAGCAAACACAACTGGGTATTTGTATAGCCTGACGGGCTTAACAGCGGGTAGTGCTTACTCGCTCGTTTTCCCGACAACATCAGGTACGTTGACACTGAGCAGCAAGCCTGACGCCCTCACCGGGACCAACGCCGACCTGATCGACACGGACGCTAATTCGGCGGGGGTTGTCGGCTTTACGTTGGGGCAGGCCGGGCAAAACAACTTCAGTTATGATGCGGGATATACCTCGCCGGTTTGTTCAATATCGCTTCAGTCGACGGTGTCGGGTTGCTACTCGGTCAGTAGCACGAGCCGGGCAACGGTTAGTGTGGAGGTGGCCTGGAAAAACGCGCCCACTAACCGAATTGTGGTCACGTCGGGCACTCAGTCGCGGACGATTGCGACGGGTGTTCAGTCGATTACTTACAGCGACGGTGCCGTGGGCAGTACGACGGTCGTTTCGCCCCAAGTGGTGGCCTTCGAGGTTGATCTGAGTGCCGCCAACGCAAGCACGGTGAGTGCGGGTTTCAATCCTACGTGCGTCGCTATCGATGCCTTCACGCTACCCACCCCCTGCCCTCCCACCGCCTGCACAACCGGCGAAACCGGCGGAACCGTGTTCAACGATTACAGTGCTGATGGCGTGAAAAATTCGGGTGAGACAACAGGTGTACCCGCTGTAACGGTAGTGGCCATTGCCTGCGATGGCACCCGCTACACCACCACAACCGACGGGTTCGGCCGCTACGTATTCAGCGGGGCAAACCTGATTCCGGCAGACAAATATCCCGTTCGGATTGAGTTCACGGGCTTGCCGGCCTTTGCCGGACAAGGCACGTCCAACGGGGCCGATGGGCGCACTACGGTCCAGTTTGTGAATGCCGCCAACTGCACCGTCGACTTAGGTGTTCTGGACAATACCGATTACTGCCAAACCAACCCCAAAGTAATTGTTCCCTGCTACACTGGGGGCGACCCGGCCAACTCCGCCGTCTCGAACGACGATGTGCTGGTGATGTTCGACTACGCGCTGTCGGGTCTGAAACAAGCCGCAGCGATGACTCAATTGGCAACCGCCATTCAGGTGGGGTCGGTTTGGGGGGTCGATTATAACCGTAACACCCGGCAGGTGTTCACCGGGGCCGTGCTTCGGCGGCACTCTGGCCTGGGGCCAAAAGGGTTAGGGGGTATCTACGTGATCAACCCATTCAGCACAGCCCCGAACAAAGTGGTGGCTTCGTGGGACGTGGAAGCCGACCTCGGTGTGCCGGTAGGGTCGAGTTTGGTGCCCTCGAACACGGACCGTGCGCTGGGTGGTAATGGCAACAGCACCGACCCCGAAGCCTGGTCGCTTACGGGCAAAGTGGGTCTGGGCGACATTGATTTGAGCGAGGATGGCAACAGCCTGTATTTCGTGAATCTGTACGACAAGAAACTATACCGGACCGACCTCACAGCTTTCAACAGCAACACAGCCAACTTACCCACTTCGGCCACTGGCGTGTCTATTCCCAACCCCGGTTGCACGGGCGGACAATTGCGCCCGTGGGGCCTGAAAGTCTACAAAGGCAAGGTGTATGTGGGGGCCGTGTGCGACGCTCAAGACTCGCAGAACCGCTCCAACCTGCGGGCCTTCGTGTACGAATTTGACCCGGCAAACGGGCAGTTTGCTTCGGCTCCTGTCTTCGATTTTCCGCTAACCTACCCCAAAGGCTTCCCCTGGCAGGGCAACCGGAACGTCAGCGTGTGGTATGCCTGGACCGACGACTTTCCGTTGAAATGGACGGCCACCTACAGCACATCCCGGTTTTTAATGCGCCCGGAACCGATGCTTACCGATATTGAGTTCGACATCGACGGGTCGATGGTGCTGGGCTTTGGCGACCGGACGGGTTTCCAGACAGGTGCGGCTAACTCCGACCTTACGCCCCCGGTTGGTACCGAATATTTCGGCACGTCGGGGGGCGACATGCTCCGGGCTTACAAATCGGGGAACAGCTATATTCTGGAAAACAACGCCAAAGCAGGACCACACGTTGGGTTTGGGGCAAACAACTGGCAGGGACCAGGCTTCGGTGAGTTTTACAACGACGACCTGTACGGTAACGGATTCGGCGTTGGCGTTCTGGACCATGCCGAGGTGTTCCAGGGTGGCCTGGCCCTACGCCCGGGTTCGGGCGAGGTAGTTTCCAACGCGATGGACGCCGTTGAAGGTCAAGGAAATGCGAACAAAAACTCTGGGGGCGTGCGCTATGTAAACAACACCACCGGAGCATATGTAAAAGCGTATCAGGTGTATAGTCCGGGGGCCTCGGTCATGAAGGCAACGGGCCTGGGCGATCTCTCACTCCGTTGCGATGTGCCCACCTACCTCCAGGTTGGCAACCGCGTTTGGCTCGATGATGGCGACGGCGAGCAGGATGCCTGTGAGATACCACTGGCGGGCGTCAACGTGTCGCTCTACCAGAATGGCTCACTCATTACGACCACCCAAACCGATGCCAATGGTGAGTATTATTTCACCTATTCGCCCACGTCGAGCACCGTGCCCGGTTCCACTACGGCTCTGTTGCCCAACACTGCCTACCAGATTGTATTTGGCACGGGCGGGCAATTCGCTAACAACGCGCTCACCCATTCCGGCAATGCCTATCAACTCACCATCGACAACGCCACCGGGGGCAATCTGAACGATCAAAACGACTCCGACGCCCAATTAGCCACCGTGGGTGGACTTACGGCCCCGACGATCTCGGTCACGACCGGACCGGCGGGCAGCGTAAACCACACCTTCGACGCGGGCTTTATAGTAAAGCCTGTGATCGCTAGCCTGGGTAATTTCGTCTGGGAAGACACCGACGGAAACGGACAACAGGACGCGGGTGAACCCAGCATTGAGGGCGTGACGGTAACGTTGATTCAGAACGGATCGGCAGTAGCCACAACAACAACCTCGGTTTCGGGTCTCTACAGTTTCACGGGTCTCACACCCGGTATCCCCTACTCCGTTAGCTTTACAACACCAGCGAATTTTACGGCCACCACCGCCAACACAGGCAACGACGCGAGCGACTCCGACCCCGTGGGCGGTGTTACCGCACCCGTTACACTCACAGCAGGCGAAAATAACCCAACGCTCGACGCGGGCTTTGTGCCCCTCTTTAATCTAAAACTGACTAAGAGCGTATTGAGTAGCGGACCGTATCTACCCGGTAGCCTGGTCACCTATCAACTGACCGTAACGAACAACTCGATTCGGCCAGCTTACAACGTCGAACTGACCGATCAACTACCGGCAAGCCTCAGTTTTGTGGGTGGAACCGGATTTACGGCAACGGGTACAAACGCCGTCAGTGCGCTCATCGCCGGACCAATCGCGGCATCGGGCGGCACCACATCGCTCACGCTAACGGCACAAGTGAACAACTCCGTCAGCAGCGGCAGCAGCGTGGCCAATGGGGCCACCATCACCCGTTTTACGTCGACAACAGACCGAAACGGAACACCAGGCTTCGATACCGACCCATCGGATAATAGTGGCACAACGTCCTTCACGGTAACACTGGCACCAACCCCTCAACTCGTGCTGACCAAACAGGTCGACAAGTCGAAGGCTGAGCTGGGCGATACGGTGTCGTACACGATTACCCTCACCAACACCGGCCCTGTAGCGGCCACGAGCGTCGTGGTGAGCGATACGTTCTCGGCGGGCTTGAGTTTGGTAGCTGGGTCGTCGGTGGCATCGAGCGGGACATTTACCCCCGGAGCATCCGGCGGTACCTGGACCCTTGCCAGTCTGCCCGCGAACGCCACCGCTACCCTCGTATTTGCCGCCCGACCGACCGAAGAAGGCATCGCCTACAACACGGCCTCCATTCCGGGGCAGCAGGTGCAGGTCTGTACCACCGTGCCCTTCCGAGTTTGCAAAGGGGTCGATTACAGCCTGGAAATTGATGTGCCGACGGGCTACACAACCTATACCTGGCACCGCTTCCTGAACGGCACCGATCAGATCGTGGGCACTACCCGCAGCCTGACCATTGTGGGGCCGGGCGAGTACCGGGTGGTGATCAATGCCGGTAGCAGCCTGACGGGCCTGTGCCCCACGGCCTCGTGTTGCCCCATTATCGTCATCGAAGAGGAGTTGCCAACCATTACGGTTGTACCACAGGCTCCCACCTGCGTAGGCACGACGCCCCAGGCAAACGGTTCGTTTGGGGTAAGTGTGTCGGCTACGAGCGGCACGGCCCTCGCCGGATATACCTATCAGTATTCGAGGGGAAGCACGTTTAACTCGGCCACGGCGTCGGGCACGCTGACCATTGGCACGAGCGCGACGGGCCTGGTGGGTGGTCAAACCTACACCGTTCGGGTGACGAACGCATTCGGTTGCACCCGCGATCAAACGTTTGTGGTGCCGGTAGCCAATTGTGCCTGCCCGGTTGAGGTTTGTATGCCGGTTGTGATTAAGAAAACAAAGAGTAAAGGGGTTTTGGTCCCATAAACCACATTACCCGCGCCCATAGAACGAGAAACCGGAACCTGATGGCTCCGGTTTTTTCGTTTTATGGGTCTATCTTTGCCAAATCGTTTTCTACTATGCAATCGCTCAGTACGCGCCATCTGCTGGGAATCAAAGACCTCACCGAATCGGACATTCACCTCATTCTCGACACCGCCCGCGAGTTCAAGGACGTCATTAACCGACCGATCAAAAAAGTCCCCTCCCTGCGCGACATTACGATTGCCAACGTCTTTTTCGAGAACTCAACCCGCACGCGCCTGTCGTTCGAACTGGCCGAAAAGCGGCTCTCTGCCGATGTAGTTAACTTCTCAGCATCAGGCAGTTCGGTCAAAAAAGGCGAAACCCTGCTCGATACCGTCAACAACATTCTGGCCATGAAGGTCGATATGATTGTGATGCGCCACAGCAGCCCCGGTGCCCCGCACTACCTCGCCAAACATATCCCCGCCAACGTGGTCAACGCGGGCGATGGCACCCACGAGCACCCCACCCAGGCCCTGCTCGACTCGTTTTCGATTCACCAAAAACTCGGCGATGTGGCCGGGAAGCGCGTCGCGATCATCGGCGATATTACGCACTCGCGGGTGGCCCTGTCCAACATTTTTTGCTTACAGAAACAGGGTGCCGAGGTGATGGTGTGCGGCCCCGCCACACTCATCCCAAAGCACATGGCCGCACTGGGCGTGCGAATCAGCCATAACGTGCGCGAAGCCCTCGACTGGTGCGACGTAGCCAACGTGTTGCGCATTCAGTTGGAGCGGCAACAGATCAAATACTTCCCCTCGCTCCGCGAATATTCCCTGTATTTCGGCATCTCGAAACAGATGCTCGACGAACTCGACCGGCCCATCGTGCTGATGCACCCCGGCCCCATCAATCGGGGCGTGGAGCTAACCTCCGATGCCGCCGACTCGCACCACAGTATCATTCTTGACCAGGTCGAAAACGGTGTTGCGGTCCGTATGGCCGTGCTGTATTTGCTAGCGCAGTTGTAGCGACGATACGTACTCTGTAGTCTATTAATAAATTTCAATCGTTGAAAAAACTCTATATAAATAAGGATACAAACCAGAAGCCCTAGTCTCAAGAGACTAGGGCTTTTTACTGGCAAAAAGAATCTAGATTTGCGAGTCGGTTGTTTGCGGGAACAAACAATTCGGCCCGCTGTCGTGCGCGGACCATTTCACACTCAAAACATACACAACTATGTCGAGAGGAAAACAAACACGAGGGAACGTCGAGAGCAAATCTTTACGCTTCCTCAAGAAATACCAGCCACTGATACAAACAATCAGTACACTGGTACGGACAAGCTTTTCGATGTTGATGAATTACCATCGACACGATAGCTAATCCGGGCACCTCGTCAGTGATGGCGGGGTGCCTTTCCAATACAAGTATAGAAATAAAAACGTTTCAATACCTGATCTTGTGAATTAAAAAGACAGAGTTATTCAATCTATGGGGTAACGATTGGGTCATGAGTGCTCATGACCCAATCGTTACATGATCTGGTACTCCGGCATCCGCAAGAGAAATTTCATAAAGCCCTGCAAACGCCAGTGAATGATGTTGCGCCGGTAGGAGTCGGTGGGGGCACGTCGGTAATCGTTCCACTCAAATTCCCAGGACAGGCGAGGGAGTTCCTGCATCAGGATTTTGTCGATCAAAAAGTCTTTCTGCTCGGGCGAGATGTCCGTAGCAAACAGATTTTTGAGGAACATGTCAACTACCTGCACGGCCGTCACGGCGGGGGTTCCGGTGGGCGGGGTAGTTGGAGGCAGGGGCGGCACATCGGCGAAGTTCGGTTGAATGGCCTCGACCATCTCGACCAGTGGAATCTGGAGCCGGTAGCCCGGTTGCACCTCATACCAACCCTGCACGAGATAGTCGATAAACTCGCCCCGCAGCACAATTGTGTTCGTGTTGATCCAGAGTTTCGAGAGGCCCGGCTGGTAGTAGGGATCGTAGCCAAACACCGTCAGTTGGTCCAGAATGGGCTGTTGCAGGTCGCGCAGACGCAGATACACAAAGTCCATGTACTTGCGGAAAGCGGCAGGTTGCGTAACCATATCGCGCGGCACCACCCCGAACCAGCGCAGAATCCCCAGCATCAACTCGGCCGACGATTTGACGATTGCCCCCCGGTTGGCAAGGTCGAAAAACACCTGACTTGTGAGCAACTTTTCGACTACAGGCCGGATGTTCCAGTTGTTGGCGGGCGAGGCCAACAGAGCTGCCAACGGGGTAATCACGTTCGTTTCCACGTCGGGCGTGATAATGGGGTTCACAAACCAGCGGTAGAGCTTCCGACACAAAAACAGGGGCGTTTCGGGCCGGTTGAGGAGCATCGCGACAAGGTCGTTCAGTTCCAGGTCGCCCGCTGTTGGGCCGCTGCGACCCGTAATGATTTGGGTGCCGTATTTCGCCGAAAACACCTTGTCCGTTGTGTCGTGCTTGATGGCATCGAACACCATGCCGACGGTGGTGGAGCCGGGTTGCCAGAGGTTGGTGAACTTCCAGCCGGTAAGCACCCGCGAGGCAGCCCGAACATCGTCTTCGGTGAAGTTGGTGGTTCCGGCGAGGTCGCGCAGGCCCACCGTGAACAACTCCTGTAGCTCGCGCCCGTAGTTCTCGTTGGGCGATCCGGCTTCGTTCTCGTTGCCGTTGAGGTACTTGAGCATGGCCGGGTCTTTGGTCACCTCAATGAGCAGGGTGCGGTAGTTGCCCAGCGCGTTGTCGCGCAACAGCTTCAGGTACTTCCAGATAAACCGGTAGTCATCGACCTCGGTCCGGCTCGTCACGAAATGATTTTGCCAGAACAGGGTCAGTTTGTCGAGCAGGGTAGCAGGCTGGTTTTGGCCGAGCATGACGCCCAACCACCAGTAGGCCACAAAATAGCCCAGTTCGGAGTTACGGTCGCCGTCCCACGGGATTGTGGCCACGGGTTGCCCAACAGTGGGTTTAGCGTCGTTCACATCGACCGGGGCGAGGGCGTAGTTGCCATTGCCCATAAGTAGCGTAACGGCCTGCGAAGCCGTTAGCCCCGTGAAGGCCGTGATGTCGTCGGGAGTAGGCCCAAACGTAGTCCGGCGCAACAAGTGGGCGGCAGTTTGGGCAGTTAAAGGCGTTGAGTGGAGGTCGAGGTAAGGCATTGCTACATGGGCAGTTCGATTAAAAACTCCGTGAATTCGCCTGGTTCGGAGGTTACGTGGAGCGTTCCGCCGTGGCCCTTGGTAATGATGTCGTAACTGAGCGACAGGCCGAGGCCGGTGCCCTCGCCGGTGGGTTTGGTCGTAAAAAACGGCTGGAATATTTTCTGTTTCACCTCGTCGGGCATCCCGGTACCGTTGTCGCGAACCCGAATGCGAACCCGATTACCCGCCTGCTCCGTTTGCACCCAAACCGTAGGTGTGTGGCCCGGTTCGGCCTTGCCCCGTTGCTGAACCGCGTAGAACGCGTTGTTGAACAAGTTCAAAAACACGCGACCAACTTCGTCGGGGACGATGTCAACCGGGGGAAGCTCAGGGTCATACTCGGTTTTGAACGTTGCATTAAACGACTTGTCTTTGGCTCTCAGCCCATGATACGCCAGTTTCAGGTACTCATCAATAAGGGCGTTGAGATCAGTTGGCCCTTTTTGCCCCGAACTCGACCGGCTGTGCTGTAACATGCCCCGAACGATGCTCGACGCCCGTTTGCCGTGTTCACCAATCTTGCGGGTGTTCTGCCCCAGGTCGGTCAGGAGTTCGTCGATCAGGCCTTCGTCGCGGTCGGCGTCGCTGCGCTTACGCTCCTCCTCAATCTCGTCCACCAGTTCAACGCTCACCTCGGCAAAATTGTTAACGAAGTTGAGCGGGTTCTGAATTTCGTGGGCAATGCCCGCCGTCAGCTCGCCCAGGGCGGCCAGTTTCTCGCGTTGCACGAGTTGCGCCTGCGTGGTTCGGAGATCATCGAGCGATTGATTCAGGGCGGCAGTTCGTTCGCCCACCTGCTGTTCGAGAACCTCGTTTTGGCGGGCCAGAATCTGCTGCTTCTCCCCTTCCTGCGCCAGCGTGCGGGCCGAAAGTTCTTCCACCTCGCGGAGCTTAGTAGCCAAGTCTTTCTGCGTCTGGGCATACTCGCGCACCATCGTGAGCGATAGCCCCACAGGAACGCTCAGGAGCATTATAGACGACAGTATGTTCGATGGATAATTGATGTACTCATAACCCGTATTAAGCAGGGAAGCCACAATTGCCATAAGTATGGCGATTACAATCAAGGCCACAAACGTCATCACAGAAAAACGAAGCGAATTCCAGGGAAGGCGTTGCTCAGGATCACCCGATTTGCGGGCCAGATGACTCACCCGGATGTACTCCACAACAACGGCACATTCGGGTATGACATTCATCCAGCCGGGCAAGGTTCCTATCAACGTTTGGTACAGGAATTCAAGGGCCAACAAACCAATAGGAACCCAAAACCAGTAGGTCAGTTTTCGGTGGGTGTATTGGTAAACAGCCAGCAACATCAGGCCCAGGGCCAGGTGGTTACTCAAACTACCCGTCAGGTTCAGAAACGAAGCGGTGGTCAGAGAATAGGTCGTTTCCTGAATAGGCCTCAGTATATAATTCAAGCCGAAACCCAGCGACATGAGGGCGAGGGTACGGTTGAGTGTTTTGTTCTGATTGACCCGAAAGAAAAGCAGGTGCAACAGGCTCAGGATGCCAAAAATACCCGCAAACAAAAACCGATTGCCACTGTCGACGGGATCATCCAGAAAATTAGCCGCCGTATCGGGTTCCTCCGTCCAGATCTTCATGGCGTGTTGGCTCAGATTCTGATACACTACGAAGTGTTTACGAAACTTGTAATGCACCGCGACGAGGTGGCGGTTGGTGTCGTTCAGTTCAAACGGCACCAACCGGGTGATCCGTTGCGAACCACCCGAATCGATGCGGGCGGGCTTCACCGTGGCAAATGGCTTCCCATCCAGAAAGAATTCGGACTGACCAAACTGCCTGACAACCAACGTAAACGGCTTACCAACGTTGTCTATATTGGCCTGCACCCACACCCTAAACCAACCTTCGCCCCCTTTCCACAAAGCGGTCTGTTCGGAAATGTCGTCTTGTGGGCGATGCTCTTCCCAATCGGTAGTTTTCAGGTCGGGGCGTGCCCAGCGGGGGTCGTTCCCGGCCTTAAAAACCCACTTTTTGCCACCGAACAAGTCGCCCGCATCGAGTTTATAGCTGGACGGGGATTGCTGTGCTTGCGCTGCCGCTACAATCCCGACGCAAAAGACAATTTTGAGTATCCATCGAATCATAACGGCAAGGTACAAAACAAGTCCCCTACCCCGTCAATTTCACCTTGAAGTTGCCCGTAAACTGTAGCTTGCCTTCGAGCCGTATGTTCTTGATCGTCACGTCCTGCGAGACCGTAACCGTGTGGCCGGGGTTCACCTTCACAAACTCGCCGGGCAGGGGTTGACGGCCCACCGTCCAGACGGCCTTGTTCGTCCACGGACCCGACGCCACCGTTTCGACCTCATTACGGAACAACGAGACCGTCGGGAAGTCGAGCGTGGAGGGGGAGGCCCGGTAAAGAAGCGAGTTCGTTTTGGGGACGCCCGCACCAAACCAGTCGTTGAGCACGTCGGTGTACACCCGCCGGAAGTCGATCTGCATCGGCACGTCTTTGTTGCCGCCCGAACTCGTGGTCAGCGTGGCCAAATCGGGGTTGGTGCCGATTACGGAGCGTTTTACGGCGTTGCCGAACACAAACATGGGGGCTGCAATGCCGTGATCGGTGCCCTTCGAGTTGTTCGAGTTGGCCCGCCGACCAAACTCCGAGAACGTCATACCCACCACCTTGTCGGCGATACCCTGCGCCGTGATGTCGTCCTGAAATAGCTTGATCCCCGACGATAACCGTCCCAGCAAATTGGCGTGTACGCCCAGCGTATTATCGCTCGTGTCGACCTGCGCCGAGTGCGTATCGAAGCCGCCGATTGAGACAAAATAGATCTTTGTTTTGAGGCCTCCGTGAATGAGCCGGGCCACAATTTTCAACTGATCGGCCAGCGGATTCTGCCCCGATGTGGGGTAGGTTGCCAGGGTTCGGCCCGCGTCGTAGGCGGTCTTGATTTCGGTTGCGTAACCCACCGAGAGAGCCTGCTGTTTGCGGATAAACGCAATCAGATCGCCCGCGTCGCAGCAGGGCAGGTAGTCGGGCGAGATAGACGAGGTGGCCCCCACGAGCGAGTAAAAACTGTTGGGGTCGTTGATCGCAATTCCCATCGACTGCGACGGGCCGAGCAAGGTGGTCGAGGTCAAATAGCCAATCTGAATCGCGAGCGGGTCTTCCATCTGCGCGTTCGGGTAATTGGCCGGGTAGCCCGGATATCGGTCGTTGAGATAACGGCCCGCCCACCCCGACTCGTTGTATTGGGTTGCGTCCTGCCCGGTCATCCAGATATCCGACGAGCGGAAGTGCGACTGATCGGGGTTGGGGTAGCTAACCGAGTGAATGAGGCTCAATTTGCCGTCGTTATACAGGTCGCGCATGCCGGTCATGGCGGGGTGAAAGCCCGTAGTAAGGGTTCCACTCAGGCGTAGCACCTTATTTTCGGGGATAGCCACGTTGCTCCTCAGCGCGGTGTAGGCCGACATTTGGTCGAGCGGGATCACCGTGTTGAAGCCGTCGTTACCCCCGCTGAGGTTAATAATCACCAGAATCCGGTCCGTCACAGGCACGTTAGCGGCCAACAGTGACTGCACAAGCGTCGAGTTCCCGGCCAAAGCCTTCATACCGAACCCATTGAGGGCCAGTGGCAACGCCATCGACGACGCGTTCATCAAAAATTTTCTACGATTCATAGCTTTAGAAAATATGGTACTCCGCCATGCGGAACAGGTACTTCATCAGGTTTCTCAGGCGGTTGTTCACCGCGTTTCTAGCGTTGTTGATGGCCGATGTGGTATAGCTGCCCGGATACGTTACGGTACGGCGGTAGGTATTCCATTCAAACTCCCAGGAGGTGCGGGGCACCAACTGCATCATGATGGTATCGATCAGAAAATCTTTCTGACTTTGAGCCAATTCGATACTGAATAGGTTAGTCAGAAACAGGTTGAGCACCTGCACACACGTGACCGGCGGGGTGCCCGGTGGCACGCTGGTAATTAACTGAATATCACCAAAGTTGGGTTGCAAGGCCTGCACTCGTGCCAACGGGTTAATGTTCAGCACGGTGGTGCCGGTGATGGTGGTCGAATTGGTCAGACGGTCGCTAAACTCGTTGCGGATAGCCATCGTGGTCGTGTTGATCCACAGCCGCGAATAACCCGTTTGGTAGTAGGCATCGTAGCCAAACACGCTCGGTTGCTCTAAAATTTCCAGTTGCTGATCTTCCATTCGGTTGTACAAAAAGTCGATCACTTTCCGATACGGCACCGTGTCCGTGCCCGTAATGGTTGGCACGGGCAACTCGTAAAACCGCATCATGCCCAGCACAAACTCCGCCGGCGATTTCACCATCGCCCCAATGTTGGCCGTATCGAAGAAAATCTGGCTCGTGAGCAGTTTCTCAATCACGGGCTGAATGTTCCAGTTGCTACTCACCAGTAAGGCCCCCAACGGAATAATCACGCTGGTCTCGATGTCGGGCGTTACGTTGGCATTTACGTACCAGCGGTAGAGCTTTCGGCAAATAAACCGCGACGTTTGGGGGTGGGCCAGCAGCATCGTAACCAATTCACTCAACTCATACTCCCCCACATTGGCAAAACCGGCAGGCACCGCCGTGGGCGTTGAGATAATCTTGCCACCGTATTTACCCGAAAACGTTTTGGTGCCCGTGTCGTGCTTGTTAGGTGTGAACGTAGTCGAGAAGTTAGTACTGCCTTCCTTAAAATAGTTGGTGTATTTCCAACCCGTCAACACGCGGGCGGCCGCTTTCACGTCGTCTTCGGTGTAGTTGGCGTTGCCGTCGGGGTCGATGGTGCCCATCGTAAACAACTCCTGCAACTCGCGGGCATAGTTTTCGTTGGCTTTGCCCGTGCCTACCTCATTCATGTCGCCGTTGAGGTAGCGTAGCATGGCAGGTTCTTTGGTCATTTTGGTAACCAAGTCCCGAAAATTACCCAGCGCACTGTTGCGGATTAAATTCAGGTAACTCCAGACAAATCGGTGATCGTTGGCAACCTGCCGAGTCGTTACAAAGTGGTTCTGCCAGAACAACGCCAGGCGTTCGAGCAGGTTTACCGGCCCCGGCTTCACCATCAGATTGAGCCACCAGAATGCAATGTCGCGCCTATATTCCGAGTTATCTGCCGACACAAAGGGCAGGTATTCGCCGGGGGGTGTAGTGGCGTTTCGCAAATACGGTTGCCCTGCTCCGGCATGGGTTTCGTCGAGATTGACGGGCGGGGACGGGTTATAATTTACGTTAGCAATCAGCGTTTGTACGGCTTGTGTAGCCGTTTGCCCTACAAATGCCGTGATCTCGGCGGGAGTAGGGCCAAAGGTGGTCCGGCGCAACAGGTGCGCGGCCGTTTGGGCGGTCAGGGGGGTTGTGTACAGGTCGAGATAGGGCATAAATTCTCACACTAGATGGTACTCGGCCATCCGTAGCAGGTAGTTCATGAGCGTGGTCAATCGCCAGTTGACGATGTCCCTTGCGTTCTTGATCTGTGCTGCTGTATAGGTGGCTGAGTGGGTTACGGTTCGTCGGTATTGGTTCCATTCAAATTCCCAGGCAAGGCGTGGGGCCTGGTCCATCATCATAATCTTATCAATCAAAAAATCTTTCTGTGTCTGCGCCAGTCCGGTGGCAAACAGGTTGTTCTGGAGAGCATCGAGTACCACCACGCAGGTAATAGAGGGCGTACCGGGGGGCGTTGCCGTGTTGGTGGTTATCTGCCCGAAGCCTGTCTGCAAACTCGTGACCCAGGCCACCAGATCAATCCCGTACGTGTAGGTGGGGCTGATGCTCAACCATCGCCAGACCAATGCGCCCGAAAAATCATTTCGGAGTGTTATTGTACTCGTATTCAACCAATTGCGCGAGTAACCTTTCTGGTAATAGGCATCGTATCCCAACACCCCCGGCTGATCGAGCAAATCGAGTTGGAGTTCGCGCATACGCCAGTACAGGAAGTCAGTCAGGTTTTTAAAAGCCGTTACGTTGGCCGACACATCGGGCACGGGCACGGGCTGATTGAAGAACCGCGTAGCCCCGATCAACATGTCGGCGGGCGATTTGATCATGGACCCGATGCTGCCATCATCAAAGAAACTCTGGCAGGTCAGCAGCCGCTCAATTACGGGCCGGACGTCCCAATTGCTGCTGATAAACAGGGTTGCCAACGGGCCAATCACGTTGCTTTCGATCTTGGGCGTCACGTTGGGATTCACGTACCAGCGGTAGAGCTTGCGGCAAATATATTTGGCCGTGTGTGTGTGGGCCAGCAACATCGAAATCAATTCGCTCAACTCATATTCGCCCACATTGGCGAAGCCCGCAGGCACCGTCGCGGGGGTCGAGATGGTCTTGCTGCCGTACTTCGCCGAGAATACCTTGGGCGTGGTATCGTGCTTGTTGGCGTTGAAAACCGTAGTAAACGTTTTCGATGCATATACACCGTAGTTGGTGTAGTTCCAGCCGGTCAGCACACGAGCGGCCGCTTTTACGTCGTCTTCGGTATAGTTTTTACCGCCGACCAGATCGACGCCCCCCACCGTAAACAACTCCTGTAGTTCGCGTCCGTAATTTTCGTTCAACGCGCCCACCTCATTCACGGCCCCGTTCAGAAACCGCAACATGGCGGGTTCGATAGTCACCTTGGTTACCAACGTGCGGAAGTTACCTAACGCGTTGTCACGCAGGAGTTTAAGGTAGCTCCACACGAACCGGTAATCGTCAACAACCAGCGTCGACGTTACGAAATGATTTTGCCAGAACAGGGTCAGTTTATCAAGCAAACTTGGCGGGGCGGTTTGGTTCGCCATCACGCCCAGCCACCAGAACTTGATATATAAGTTATACTCAAAATTACGCTCCCCGTCGTAGGGTTTGTATTCGCCCGCCGGGGTGGTGTTGTCGCGCAGAAAAGGCTTGCCCACCGTGGCCCGCGTGGTGTCGAGGTCGACCGGGGGTGGTGGGTTGTAGTTGCTGTTGGATAGAAGTAATTGCACAGCTTCGGTGGCTGTTCTACCCGTAAACGCCGTGATTTCGGCTTGGGTAGGGCCAAACGTAGCCCGGCGCAGCAAATGCGCGGCTGTTTTGGCGGTCAACGGAGTTGTGTACAGGTCGAGGTATGGCATACGATTAAACTAGGTGGTACTCGGCCATGCGCAGCAAATAGCGCATGAGCGTCTGCAAACGCCAGTTGATGGTATCGCGGGCGTTTTTGATCTGCGTAGCCGAGTAGCTCGCCGGATAAGTTACTGTTCGTCGGTACTGATTCCATTCAAATTCCCAGGTGGTTCGGGGCGACTGATCCATCATCATGATTTTGTCGATCAGAAAATCCTTCTGGGTTTGGGCCAGGTCGGTTGCAAACAGGTTAAGGAGGAAGGCGTCGAGCACCACCACGCAGGTAATGGGCGGGGTGCCGGGGGGTGTGCTGGTTGTGGTAGTAATATTGCCAAAGCCCGATTGCAGCCCGGTTACCCAGGCTAGCAGGTCGATGCCGTATTTGTAATTCGTGGCTGCATCGACGGTGAGCCAACGCCAGATGAGCGCGTCGGTGAAGTCGTTGCGCAGGGCCATTGTGGTCGTGTTGATCCAGTTGCGCGAGTAGCCCGTCTGGTAAAACGCATCGTAGCCAAACACCGTCGGCTGATCCATCAGATCGAGTTGCAGGTCGCGCATGCGCCAGTGCAGAAAATCGGACAGCGTTTTATAGGGGGCCACACTCGCAGGCAGCGCGGGCAGGGGTTGGTTGAAAAACCGGGTTGTGCCCAGCAACAAATCGGCGGGCGATTTAACCATCGCCCCAATGTTGGCCGCGTCGAAGAAAATCTGACTCGTGAGCAGTTTTTCAACCACGGGCCGGATGTTCCAGTTGCTGCTGACCAGCAATGCGCCTAACGGAATTACGACGTTCGTTTCGATGTCGGGCGTTACGTTGGCGTTCACATACCAGCGGTAGAGTTTCCGGCAAATAAACCGCGACGTTTGGGGGTGCGCCAGCATCATCGTAATCAACTCATTCAGCTCATACTCGCCCACATTGGCAAAGCCCGCAGGCACTGTTGTGGGGGTGCTGATAATCTTACCGTTGTATTTACCCGAGAAGGTTTTCGTACCCGTGTCGTGCTTGTTGGCGGTGAACGTGGTGGTAAAGGTGGTAGAACCTGTGTTCCAGTGGTTCGTATATTTCCATCCCGTGAGCACACGGGCGGCAGCCTTCACGTCGTCTTCGGTGTAGTTGGCGTTACCGTCGGGGTCCACAGTGCCCATCGTGAACAACTCCTGCAACTCGCGGGCGTAGTTCTCATTGGCCTTGCCCGCGCCCACCTCGTTCATGTCGCCGTTGAGGAAGCGAAGCATGGCCGGTTCTTTGGTCATCTTCGTGACCAAATCGCGAAAGTTACCCAGTGCGTTGTTGCGGATTAAAATTAGGTAGCTCCACACAAATCGGTAATCATCAACGGTCTCGCGAGTCGTTACAAAATGGTTTTGCCAGAAAAGGGTCAGTTTATCGAGCAAATTTGGCGTGCCAGACTGTCCAATCATCTGACCGATCCACCAATATTTAATATATAGACCGTAATCGAAGTTCCGGTCGCCGTCGAACGGAAGGTACTGTCCGGCAGGTGTGCTGCTGTTTCGCAAATACGGTTGCCCTGCGGTTGGCCTGGTACTATCCAGATCGACCGGTTGGGGCGGGTTGTAATTGCTATTTGTGATCAGCGTTTGCACAGCTTGGGTGGCCGTTTGGCCGGTAAAAGCGGTTATCTCCCCCTGCGTTGGCCCAAACGTGGCCCGCCGAAGCAAATGGGCCGCCGTTTTGGCTGTCAGGGGAGTTGTGAATAGGTCTAAATAGGGCATATCAATGGGTTACGATGGGGATATATATTGCTCCAACGCACCTAGAAAACTACATACATCTGTCAATAACGACCGGGCAATATATAAAAAAAGTGGCATGCAAAAAGCCTGCCACTTACCAATCGGCTATTAAACCGATAGATTATAACGAAATATTAACTTACTTAGTTGTTTCTACGCGCACCCATTAAAATAGTGACGTAATAAAGCAGGGTCGCCAGCGAGCCGATAGCCGCCACCACGTAGGTCATAGCGGCCCACCAAAGGGCATCTTTTGCGTAGTCGTACTCACGAGGATTTACGATGCCCCGCGTTTGCACCCACGCCAAGGCCCGCTTGCTCGCGTCGAACTCAACGGGCAGCGTGATGAAGCTGAACAGGGTTGTTACGGCAAACAAACCCACGCCAATCGTGAGCGGAATAATAGAGGTGTTAATGAGCAGAACGCCCGCCAAAATCACCCACTGCATGTATTGCGACGATACCGACACGAACGGCACAATAGCCGACCGAAACTGCAACGGCCCGTAGGCTACTTTATGTTGCACGGCGTGTCCGCACTCGTGAGCCGCCACAGCCGCAGCCGCCACACTTCGCCCATAAAACACGTCGGCACTCAGGTTCACGGTTTTGTCCTGCGGGTTATAATGGTCGGTCAGCATACCCTCCACCGACAGCACTTTTACATCGTAGATGCCGTTTTCATTGAGCATCCGCTCGGCAATTTCGGCCCCGCTCAGGCCGTTGCTCAGGCCAATCTGCGAATATTCGTTAAACTTGCTCCGCAATCGCCAGCTTACAAGGCCGCTGACGGCGAGAACGATGATACCAATTAAATAAGCTCCTCCCATTGTTGTAAAGTCTATTTGTTCCGGGTTTGTCGGGGCACATTGACCACCGATTGGGTCAAGTACCCGTTGCAAGTATAACAAAAAAGTAGGCGATTTTGTCTCGCACAGTTTGAGGGAGTGGGACTTGTTTAATTTTTTACTGATGCTCAAACTATTTATGCCATAACCCCATCGGGGCGGCATGTCAATAGAAACAATTCGCCTGTGCGCATGACTAAAGCCCCATCGGGTAGGTTATCCAGTTAAACAAAAAAGTTCTTGCACTTTTGTAGCATCTAAACCACCAAAAGATGCAAGAACCCAAACCGAAGACGGCTTTGGAAAGCAAGCTACAACGCTTACTACACCGTAATTTAAGTTTTCTTGTAGTCACTGTTAATGGGGTTTACCTTGACGTATTGCGAGTTCAGTATTTCCCGTGCCTGTTTCACACTGAACTGCCAGTTGATTTTTATGGCCTGTTTGTTGCGCGCAGTGGCCCAGGTCAAAACCGCTCCGGCGGCCCGGCTGCTTCTCTAACTCAAGCTGGCTGGAAATACGCCGATTCAAACATTGACGGGCCAAGGCCGAAAACTGCGACGGCAGCCCGGTCCAATTCAATCATGTTAAGCCAGGAAGCAGACTTAGGAGTGTAATGCCAGTCGAAACGGTGACTCAACGTAAATGCTTCGTTAGCATTAAGTTGACTGTAAAATGAGTTCGGTTTATGCGTGTTCAAATTGTCTTGCACAAGCTGGATCTTGACCGCATCCGGGTAAGGAGCGGCCAATTCCTGCATGAACGTAGTGTACTCTTTTTGTGTCCGCTGGCTGTAAACCCCCATCAACCGTTGGCCTGTCAAGGGTTCCACAGCGGCCAGGACTAGGCATGAACCGTGCTTGCTATAAGCATAGTGTTCTTTGGCTACCTGGCCCGGTTGGGGGGCTAAACCTTCGACGGACTCGTCGATCAGAAAGCAAGGCCGCTCATCGAAACAGACGACAGGGTAGCGGGCATCATAGGGCAGCGCATAAAGCCGTAGCAGGTTTTCCATGCGGGCAATGTAGTCTGTGTTCACCGTTCCGATGCACCACTGGCGTTTGAGGTGGAGTTTGAGTTCGTTTTTTTAAGATAATACCAGCCTGATTATGAGAGAGATGGGCACAGTATTCGAGTTCAACGGCTTTGCTGGCCAGGTGCTCTTCGGGGTGAGTTCAACGTATTTTTTAGTCATACGCTGAAGTAACATACAATTTCCATTACAGTGTACTAAACTAGTTTGATATCTTAACTACGGGTTCGCTGGCTCATACGCCCTGTACCAATTCACGTTGCGCGTCAGGTACATCACCGTGCCCAAAATCAGCACAAGACCCAGCGTACCGAGCAACAGCGAGTAATCTTCCAATTGCAACAGCGAGTAAAAGAAGCCGTAGAGCAAGGCCAACACCCCACTGAACAGGACCGTCAGCCGGGCGTTCTGGAACACGTAGCGTACATAGAACGTGACCAGCGTCAGCACCACGATCATCCCAATCAGGTACGCCCAATCGAAGCTCAGGTGTTCTGAAATGGCCAACAGCAACAGGTAGAACAGGCAAACGGCGAAGCCAACCAGCAAATACTGGATGGGGTGAATGCGCTTTTTGTTGAGGATTTCGACAAAGAAAAACACCGAAAACGTGATGATAATGAACATCACCGCGTACTTGGCCGAACGCGTCGTTTTCTGGTACTCATCAACGGGCAACAGCAATTTCACCCCAAAATTCGTAGCCGGAACCACCGTACTTTTTTCGGTCTCCTCGTTGGGAACCTGTACGAAAAAGGCCCCAGTCCCCTGTTGCGGGAAGTTGCGGTTATACTGTAAAATCTTCCATGACGCCTTAAATCCTTTGTCCGTTACGGTGCGACCATCGGGCAAAAACGCCCCCGTGAAGCTCGGCGTGGCCCAGAGCGAGGTCAGGTTCACGTTAGTTTCCTTGCCAAGCGGCACAAAACTCAGTTCGGTGCTGCCGTTTACGTTCAAATCGCAGTCGAACGAGAAACCGCCCGCGCCCGCATTCAGAGCTATCGGAATGCTTACCCCCACCGGAAACCACTCGCTCGTTGGGATACCCGGGCTAACGGGAACTGCCGTACCGTTTATCCGAAACCGAATCTCTTCTTTGATACCCTTCATGTCGGTGATTCCCAGCGACAAAAACGCCTTGTCCCACTGCGGTTGATCCGGTTCGGCGTTCCGAGGTCCGGTGTTCAGTTTTTCCAGATCAGGCTTCGGAAACTGCCCCTTAAGTTTCAGACGGGTGTTGTACAACATCACGTTATAAATGCCCCGGTGACGTTGTTCGGGCTGCACAGCCCCATCAATGCCCAGTTCATCGGGCAGGAAATTGGCGTAATAGGTCGACACCGTTTGTTTTCCCTTATCGTCGGTTAGCACCGACCGCATCGGGACCGACAGCACCGGCCCCGCAATGGTTTGCGCGTTACCCCACTTTCCGCTCACTTCCTGAACAGCTTCGTCGCGGTTTGTTTCGCGCTCCCGAATCAACTCTTTGACCATAGCCGTAGGGATTAGAAGCAAAAGAGTCAGAAAACCAATCACGAAGATTTTCAGCATTGTAGACGTACGGAGCCAGTTGTTGAACTGCTCAAACAGCGATAGTGGCCGGGGGGAGTTTGATTGCGTTTCCATTTATAAAGTACTTTGAATTACAAAGTAAATAGAGTCGATATGTCATTTGCAAGTGGTTGAAGGGAAAAAGTTTTTTGGAGATTTTTTACCACTGGTATGATACCAGTCTGTAAGTGATTTTTGTCATTCCGACGCAGGAGGAATCTAGCTCTTCTTCTCTCAACATTATCACAAGGACGCTAGATTCCTCCTGCGTCGGAATGACAAAATAAGCAAAAAGCGGACTTCCACTCCAATCGTGAAAGCCCGATTTTACTATGCTCATCCAGCCGTTTACCCCTTCCGGGTCGGCTTTTTCTTTTTCTTCTTGCCGCCGGTTTTGATGGCGTATTTCTTGTCGAGTTGGTCGAGATCACTGTTGAGCTCGGCAACGGGGACGACTTCTTTCACACCAATCGGCGTTAGCACGTCGAACGATTCGGGGGTAACGCCCTGCTTGTTTAACTCCACAATTTCCAGAACCCGCTTGATCGGCAACGGGTGCCAAGTGCTTTCGGAACTGTAACCAAACCACATGATCTTGCGGAAAATGTCGGTTTTTTGGAGGTAAGCACGTCCCTTTTGGGTTTCGAGGGGCTTCTCAATCGTCGGGATGTCGCGCAGGGCATCTACGTAGGTGTCTAGCTCGTAGTTGAGGCAGCACTTGAGTCGCCCGCACTGCCCCGACAGTTTGGCCGGGTTCAACGACAGGTTCTGATACCGGGCCGCCGATGTCGTAATGTTCTTGAAATCGGTGAGCCAGGTGGAGCAACAAAGCTCCCGCCCGCACGAGCCGATACCGCCCAAACGCCCGGCTTCCTGCCGCAGGCTAATCTGCCGCATCTCGACCCGGATCTTGAACTCCCCCGCCAGAGCCTTAATCAACTCCCGAAAATCGACCCGCTCCTCCGACGAATAAAAGAACGTGGCCTTTGTGTTATCAGACTGATACTCAACGTCCGACAGCTTCATGTTCAGTTTCTGTTCGCGGATCACCTCGCGGGCGCGGTACATCGTGGGCAGGTCACGAGCGATGGCCTGCTCGTGCTTTTCGAGGTCGCGAGCGTTGGCAATCCGGTGAATCACCTTCATGTCGTCGTTGGCCTTGATGTTCTTCTTTTTCAGTTGAAGCCGCACCAGTTCGCCCTGCATCGACACGGCCCCCATGTGGAAACCCGATGGCATTTCGACCACCACGTAGTCGCCCGTTGTGATGTCGAGTTGGTGAACGTTTCGGTAATATTCCTTGCGCCCCCCCTTAAATTTCACCTCGACAACGTCTGATTTCGCACCCGGCTGGGCCATATCGCTCAACCAGTCGAACGAGTTCAGTTTATTACATCCACCAGTTGAGCAGCCTCCGCTACTGCCACATCCCGACACCACCGCTGTTCCGGTAGCATCGGTCGAGGGCCGCGAGCCGCATCCACCGGTTGTACATGATTTGCAACTCATAGCTTTATAGTTATGAGTTGTAAAGTTGAAGAGTTGTAGAGTTGTAAAGTTGGCTGACGCAAAAGCAATGAGTATGCGCCAGCCAACTTTACAACTCTACAACTATATAACTTCATTGCTTTACAACTTCGTTAATCAGAGTACCGAATCAGGTCAAGCCCGATGTCTTTTCGGTACTGTTTTCCGTCAAACTGCACCGCCCGGGCCGCTTCCTGCGACTTCCTGACGGCATTTTCGAGCGAGTTGGCGATGGCCGTAATGGCCAATACCCGCCCGCCATTGGTTATGACCAGATCGTTTTGTGAGACTGTTCCCGCATGGAACGGCATTACCTCATCCAGTTGGTCTAGCCCCGTAATTGCTTTTCCTTTTTCGTAGGCATCGGGGTATCCGCCCGACACCAGCATGGTCGTCACCGCCGTTTGGGGCGACACCTGCATAGGCACTTTATCCAATTCGCCATCGGCGGCAGCTACCAGCAGTTCAACCAGGTCAGTCTGAATGCGCGGCAACACCACTTCGGTTTCGGGGTCGCCCATGCGGGCGTTGTATTCGATAACGAACGGCGAACCGTTCATATTCATCAACCCAATAAAAATGAACCCAACGTACTGAATACCTTCCTGCTGCAAGCCGGCCAACGTAGGTTTCACCACCTTGTCTTCAACCTTACGCATAAACGAGTCCGTGGCAAATACCACCGGCGAAACAGCCCCCATGCCCCCCGTATTGGGGCCAGTATCGCCTTCGCCAATGCGTTTATAATCTTTGGCTTCGGGCAAAATCTTGTAATTAACCCCGTCCGACAACACAAACACCGACAGTTCGATACCGCGCAAAAATTGCTCCACAACTACCTTGTGGCCTGCCTCGCCAAACCGCCCCGCCGAAAGCATGTCGCGAAGGGTACTCTGGGCCTCGGCCACGGTCTCGGCAATAATCACGCCCTTGCCAGCGGCCAAGCCATCAGCTTTAAGCACAATCGGGAGCGCGTGTGTTTCGAGATAAGTCAGGCCTTCGTTCAGCGTATCGAGGGTAAACGTTTGCGAAGCAGCCGTTGGGATGCCGTGCCGCTGCATAAACGCCTTTGAGAAATCTTTGCTGCCTTCGAGTTGGGCACCCTGCGCGTCGGGGCCAACGATGCGGAGCCTGGTCAGGTCGGGTTGTTGGCGCAAATAGTCAACTACGCCTTTTACCAATGGCTCTTCCGGGCCAACCAGCAGCAGGTCGATGGTGTGTTCGCGAATGGCCTGTGCAATTCCCCCAAAATCGGTGAAAGCAAGGGGCAAATTTGTGGCTACCTGAGCCGTACCGGCATTTCCGGGGGCAACAAACAGCGTATCGCACAGCGGGCTTTGGCTCAATTTCCACGCAAATGCGTGTTCACGCCCACCCGACCCAAGAATTAGTATATTCATTTTTTAATTCGCTACTTCCGACAGGAATTTGATCCTCATCAGGCGAAGCTCCTGTTCAGTAAAGTCGTCGCCTGTAAATTGTTTCATGGCCACCGCAATGTTGTCGGTTTCAGCAACCATGAAATAATCAAAAATCTCTTCCTGCCTCTCTTCGTCAATAATCTGATCAATGTAATAATCGAGGGTCAGACGGGTGCCGGAGTAACAGATGTGTTCAATTTCTTCAACCAAGTCTTCCATCGTCAGATCTTTGGCCTCGGCAATCTCGTCGAGGTCAACCTTACGGTCGATCTGCTGAATGATAAAAATTTTGATCTTCGACTTGTTGACGGTCGACTTTACGACCACGTCTTTCGCCGTCTCGATCTCGTTATCATCTACATATTTGGTAATCAGGTCGATAAACTGCCGCCCGAACTTCTGTACCTTCCCCATACCAACACCGTTGATCTGAGCCATTTCCTCCCGCGTGACGGGGTAGGTGGTGGCCATTTCTTCGAGCGAAGGGTCCTGAAAAATAACGTATGGAGGCAGGCCTTTCTCTTTGGCGACCTTCTTGCGGAGGGCTTTCAGCAGGCCAAGCAGCTCTTCGTCGTAGGCGTTTCCGCCGTTCGAGGGTTGCACGTCCTTATCGTCGTCGGCTTTGCCATCGGCAATTTGCTGATCATAGTTGTGGTCGGTGGCAAGCGTGATCGGGTACGGGTCTTCGATGTAGTTCATCCCCTTCTGCGACACCCGCAACACGCCGTAATTGTCGACGTCTTTTTCGAGCAAACCCAAAATTGTCACCTGCCGGATCAGCGAGCACCAGTGTTCGGGGCTTTCGTTGAACTCCTTACCCTTACCATACACCGCCAGCCGATTGTGTTCGTAGCTCGTAATATACTGGTTGTCAGTGGCCGTCAGCACATGCGAAAGGTGATTTACATCGAACCGCTGATCGGTTTGCAACACCGTTTGCAGAGCCAACACAACCTCGTCCTGTACCTTAAATTTGTGTGTAGGCTTGAGGCAATTGTCGCAAAAACCGCAGTCTTTATCGACATACTCACCAAAATACCCCAGCAGTTGCCGACGCCGACAAGACCCCAAATTGGCATACGACACCATTTCGCCGAGGAGGTGTCGGGCGTTGTCGCGCTCGGTAACGGGTTTGTCTTTGTTGAACTTCTCCAGCTTCACAATATCATCGTGGCTGTAGAACATCACGCAATTACCCTCCAGTCCATCGCGCCCCGACCGGCCCGTTTCCTGGTAATACCCTTCGAGCGATTTAGGTGCGTCGTAGTGGATCACGAATCGAACGTCGGGTTTGTCGATCCCCATTCCGAAGGCAATCGTAGCACAAACCACATCGACCTCCTCGTTCAGAAACGCATCCTGATTGTTCATCCGCGTGAGGGGGTCCAACCCGGCGTGGTAGGGCAACGCCTTCACGTCGTTAACGTTCAGCAACTCGGCAATGTCCTCGACGGTTTTGCGGCTCAGGCAATACACGATACCCGACTTGCCCTTGTTGTTCTTGATGTACTTGATGAGGGCCTTTTTGGCGTCGACCTTTGGCTTAATCTCGTAGTACAGGTTCTTCCGGTTGAACGACGTCTTGTAAATGTGGGCGTCCTCCATTTGCAGGTTCTTCTGGATGTCTAGTTGAACCTTGGGGGTCGCCGTAGCCGTGAGGGCAATTACGGGCAGGTTGCCGATGTTGTCGACGATACCGCGAATTTTGCGGTATTCGGGCCGGAAATCGTGTCCCCACTCCGAGATACAGTGGGCTTCGTCGATGGCCACGAACGAGATATTCGCTTTTTTCAGGAAGTCCAGATTTTCCTCTTTCGTCAACGACTCCGGGGCAATGTAGAGCAGTTTCAGATTCCCATTGAGGGTATCTTTCTTGACTTTGGTCATCTCGGCCTTCGAGAGGGTCGAATTCAGAAACTGGGCGTTGATGCCAAAGGCGTTGAGCTGATCGACCTGGTTTTTCATCAGGGCAATCAGGGGCGAAATCACGATGGCCGTTCCCCCACTTACAATGGCGGGCAACTGGTAGCAGAGTGATTTGCCCGCACCTGTGGGCATGATAACGAATGTATTCTGACCGGCCAGAATATTGTGAATAATGGCTTCCTGGTCGCCCCGGAACTGGCTATAGCCAAAAATCTCCTTTAATCGTTCCTTAAGGGTTACCTGTATGAACTGGTCAACCTGCATCATTGCGTGCGCGTCGTACAAAAAGTTACTGGTACTGGTGATTTGTGAAACTACCCAACGGAGGGGTAGCTTTGCTGTGCTGTATCTTTGTCAATCGAATAGCCCCCCGTACCGGATAAGTCTAAGATTGGTCGTTGAAAATCCTATACCGCTACAACTAGTTTCTAAAGTTAGCGAATTTAAGGCCAATTCGGTTGTGGTCATACAATTCTGAACGTGAAAAGGACAAAAAATCCGCAGGCTATTGCCCGCGAGGTGCTTCGAGCCGAAGCCGGGGCCATTGAAAAGGCCGCTCAATTTCTGGATCATCGCTTCGATCATTGCGTGGAGGTCGTGTTGGCGGCTCGTGGGCGGGTGGTTGTGACGGGCATTGGCAAGAGTGCAATTATCGGGCAGAAAATCGTGGCCACGCTCAACTCGACCGGCACCCCAGCCCTGTTTATGCACGCTGCCGATGCTATCCACGGCGATTTGGGTATGATTCAGCCCGACGATGTGGTGCTGGCTATCTCAAAGAGCGGCAATACGCCCGAAATAAAAGTACTGGTGCCACTAATTCACCGCACAGGTGCTAAACTCATCGCCCTCGTGAGCGATGCTGACTCACACCTCGCCCAACATGCCGACTGTGTGTTGCACGCCCACGCCGAGCGCGAGGCCGACCCGCTCAACCTCGCCCCCACGACGAGCACCACAGTTGCCCTGGCCGTTGGTGACGCGCTGGCGATTGCCCTGCTCGTAGCCCGTGACTTCACCCGGCACGACTTTGCCCGCTACCATCCGGGCGGTGCGCTCGGCAAAAAGCTCTACCTGAAAGTGTGTGATCTGTATCCGCACAACCAATGCCCGGCCATTAGCCCCGATGCGACCATCCACGATGCCATGCTGACGATGTCGGCGGGGCGGTTGGGGGCCACGGCGGTGGTTGATGAAACCGGGCAGGTAATAGGGGTCATCACAGACGGCGACGTACGCCGGATGGTGAGCCGCCACGACGACTATCGCCATTTGACCGCCCGCGACATCATGACCGCCAACCCGCTCCACATTGGACCGGACGACTACGCCGTGCAGGCTCTCGAAATCATGCAGGACCGCAACATCACGCAACTGCTGGTACTGGAGGAGGGGGCGTTAGTGGGTTTTGTGCATCTGCACGATCTGCTGCGGGAGGGGCTGGTGTAGGGGGTAATTGTTTATCTTTGTGATATATCAACAGCAACGAGCGAAGAACATGGAATCGGTACTGATTAGCGTAGAAAACCCAACCGACCGGGAACTGCTGGTGGCGTTGGCTAAGAAGATGGGGTTTAAAACGCAGGCTCTATCGGTTCAGGAAACGCGCTGGCTAGCTCGTCGTGCTTTACTTGAAACACCCCTCTCGGAAGCTACTTCTTCTAATCTAACCGACTCGGAGATTCAAGCCGAGGTAGAGTCCGTTCGGCAAGAACGTTACGAAAAAGGCCATCATGCGCGTCATCGTTGACACAAACTTTTGGGTTAACTACGTTTTGACGGGCCTAAAGTCCCCCCTGCGTACCGTATTGGCTGACGAACGCATTGATCTGCAGGGGATGTGGCCTTGCCCATTAGAACTGCTTTAACAACGATATTTTACCGAAGATGGCCTGCTCGGTTACCTGGGTCAACGAGCCATTCGTGGGTTGGTCGAACACCCGATTGTTCCAGATAAAATAAATGAATGACAAGGGGCGATATTCCCACGAAAAGCGGACGTTCCACGCATTGACATTACTTTGAGTATTGTGCTGGAACAGACCGGTGAGTTGCACGCGCGGATTCAAAGCAAGCCGACTTTCCAGATTAAACAGCGTAACGCGCTCGCGTCCCTGCTGCTCACCAACCTGGTCAAAATCGGTATTGAATAGCCTCGTTTTAAAGGACATATGCGGCATGGGTACGAGGGTCAACTGAGCATCGACGGCGTTCATGCTTCCCCCGAAAAACGCACCCGTCTCGTAGCGGAGCCGGTACGAAACGCGCCGGGAAGGATTGTTGGCAACCAACAGCCCATAGCGGGTGTAGTGATAGGTGCCCGGTCGGATGGTCAGGCCAAGCGGGCTAAACGGTTCGATCAGAGATTGATATGTGTTGGTCACGCTAATCTGTAAAAGTCCGCCGTTTTGAAAATTCAGACCAAGAGGAATTAGTGTCAGGTTCCGCTCGGTGAGTCGCCCGGTAGCTGCCTGATGATAAAACCCGGTTAGCAGCCCCGGTTCGTAAGCCCGCAGTTCTCGCGGCAATCGCTTATCCCGAATATACATGTACCCGCCCAAACTGGATGCCAGCACGTTTTGACGAGACACAAATCCAGTTTCTGCCGAAAATTGTGGTGTCACCACAGCTTCGGTTGCCCACCATTTTAGTTTGTTCGTGCTGTGGATGAATTGCAGGAAGCCCGCCATTCCCTTCCCGGTTCCGTCGGAGTTGGCCGATGGGATCATCATGGTGTACAGGCTATTCGAGGCCGAAAGCCTGAAAAACCCATCAACCATGCCCACTACGTTCGTATAACCCGGTTTTTGGTGAAAGTCGGCTTGTTGTTTCAGCGTCAGCATCCCACCGACTCGGCTCGGCTGACCGATATTTTGCGAGAACCGGCTGACGAAAAAATGGGTCAGTGGGGTTTGGGCGGATGCTCTTTGCCGAATCAACATGGCCCCCAGGCTTCTGCGCAACGACCGGTCCACGTAGCGCGCACCCATTTCGATAGGAATTGGGTTTCCGGCTCCATCCAGGCCGATTCGACGACTAAAAAACGGTTGAATTACCATATCGCCCCCCGCATTATCGGCAGCATTAGGTTCCAGGTTAGCCCCGAATAGGGACGCATTTTCTAGAAAAAATTGCCGTTTTTCGGGAAAGAACACCGAAAAGCGCGTGAGGTTGTTTACCTGAACGTCGGCATCGGTTTGGGCAAAATCAGTGTTCAGGGTCAAATCCAATACAGCACTCTGTCGAATCGCCCACTTTAGCTCTCCCCCCAATTTGGGTGTTCTAAGTGGGTCTTTTCCAACTGCTTGCTGTTGTGTGTGAAGGATATAGGGATTGACTTGCAGATTAGTGGCTGCTTTTGGCGGTTTTACTCCGGTAAGATTTCCGGCATATTCCATTCGGTTAAAGCCAAACACTCGTGGGTAAGGTGCCCACGTAGCAATTTCGTTGCTGTGTCGCCGGAGCCGCAACACGTTAAAACCCCATGTTTGCAGATCTTCAACAGAGCTATAGCGGAGTGTTTTCCAGGGAATGGCAAATTCGGCTACCCAGGCAGAGTCAGCGCGTGAGGTTCGGACGCGCCACAGGCCATTCCAGTCGCCATCGAAAAGTAGATCGTCGAAACTCAGATAGTCTTTCTGGGCACCGTAGGCGTTAGTGGCGAAAGTCATGCTGTTACGCCGGTCGTGGAAACCGTCGAATGCAACGGCCACCATATCGAACGAACGCCAGGCGAAATCGCGCTTGAGATCGGGCGTTTTGTAGTTTGCCCGCCCGACCGTATCAAAACAGATTATTCCTACATAGACATGGTCAGCATCGGTTAATACTCTAACCTCGGTTCGGAACGCCGATTGCTCGCCCTGATTGGGTTCTATTTGGGTGAAGTTACTCAGCAGAGAGGCTTTTTGCCAGTCAGGTTCGTCGAGCAAACCATCCAAACGAATGGGTTCGCTGGTGGAAACAACCGAGGCCGATTTGGGCGTAACTGGAGCTTTGAACGTTTGTTGAGCAAACGCGCCGATTGGTAACAGCACGAGGAGCAGTAGAGCGAAGCGCATAAGAAATCAGTTGGTTTATAGGGCAAAACTACCCGTAGCCTGAGCCCCCCCCAACCCGTTTCTTGCGGTATTTACTGAGGTTATTACATCGGAATGTTACACAACACTCAGTCCGGCAGTCGAGCTTTAAACTCTAAAATAGTTTTACTATTTTTACAGCGTACCTGTAAAATAGTAAACAATGTTCTTCCCTCGTACTGTTTATCCAGCTCTCAAGGCTCATCTAGACCGACCGCAAATTACGGTGCTGACCGGTATGCGCCGAACGGGCAAGACGACACTTTGCAAACAGTTGATGGCCGATTCGACCATCTCTCAAAAACTGTACATTGATCTGGAACGAATTGATAATCGGATCTTGTGGAGCGAAGCAAATTATGAAGTCATCATTCAGGCATTCACACAACAAGGCTTGCGGTTTGATGAACCCGTGTTGCTCGTGCTGGACGAGATTCAATTGGTGCCTAATCTGCCGAGCGTGCTGAAATACCTGTATGATACGTACTCGATCAAGTTTGTTGTGGCAGGATCGAGTGCCTACTACATGAAGAACCAGTTTACGGAGTCGCTGGCGGGTCGGAAAAAGGTGTTCGACGTTTATCCGCTTAGTTTTGGGGAGTTATTGCAATTTAAAGGTGTTCGGGCTACACCGTTAGACTGGACTGGGGCTAGTCAATTTGTCCGTTCGGAATATGAACGACTCAAAGGCTATTACGAACAATACATTGATTACGGTGGATTCCCGGAGGTGGTACTGTCAGACGCCGTTGACGACAAGAAAGACCTGATTCAGGATATTCTGAGTTCGTATATCAACTTCGACATTCGGACGCTAGCCGATATTCGTGATCCGGCTAACCTGTATAAGCTTATCAAACTGCTCGCTGTTCGTATCGGCACTAAACTCGACGTTTCCAAACTAACCAGTTTGATTGGTCTCTCGCGACAAACCGTCGAAAACTACCTGACATTGCTGGAACAGAGCTACCTGATCCGCACCTTGCCCGTGCTATCTACCAGCCCTGACCGCGAGATCGTGAAGGCCCGGAAACTGTACTTTCTAGACAATGGCATAGCCGCAACCGTGGGCGATGCAGGAAGCGGGGCTAAATTTGAGAATGCTGTTTTCAATCAACTGCTTCACCGGGGGGAGTTGGCCTATTATCAGCTCAAAACAGGTCGTGAAATTGATTTTGTACTTGACAAAACCATAGGAATCGAGGTAAAAGAGACAGCCGCCGAGGGCGATTTGCGAAATGTGCAATCACTGGCCCAGAATCTGGCATTAAAGCAGACCTGTGTAGTCGGCAGGCATCCGGTCAGGACATTTGACGGGTATGTTTGGGGAGGGATGCTGCGGTGATGTCAGGTCGGGTGCTGCACCGCTACCTCCGTTTAAAAAACACAAACCCGTTCTCCTCCTTCACCACCTCTAGATTGGGGTTTTTGCGGTAATCGTCGGCGTTATTGATCTTGGCGATCAGGAACGTGGGCTTGTCGACAGGGCCGTTGAGCAGGTAGTTCTCGTCGGTAGTGCGGGGGTTGATGGGCGGCTTTTTCTGAAAATAGAAATACTGGGCGTAACTTTTGTAGCCAATCGGCTCCACGTACACGTCCTGCCCTTGCTTGGACTGGTAGAACTCAATTACGGTTCCCTGCACAATTTGCTCAATCTTAGGCACGACAACGGATGCGTAGAAAAATAGCATGGTGGCCGTGCTCAGGAACAGCCCCGTTGCCGCCCGAAGTGGGTCTTGGCGCAGGCGCAACACACAAGCCACCAACGCCACGAGCCACAACGCACCGATGAGCCATTCCCAGCCGCCCCAACTGACTTTCGCTTCCAGATTGGCGACTGCAAACGGGTCGTTGATGTACGGAATCAGCACGTCTTTGTGCATCCCGACGAGGGGGGCGGCTGTCAGCACCAATCCCAATAAACCACCTACGACAAGCAGGCTGACGGTGGTAGCTCGACTCCATCTCACTTGCCTCGTGATAACCTGATGCAGGTGATAAGCGGCCAGATAAGACACCGGAAACCACGCCAGCGACGAGTAATGCACGATTTTGGTACGAACCAACGAAAACACGATCATCACAACCCAGAACAGAGCGACCATCCAGGGCAGAAAAGGCGCGTCGGCCCGGAACCGCGCGAGATACCGCACAGCCAATACCGAAACCGGAAACGCCCCCAGCAATAGAACTAGAAAATGGTAGTAAAACGGTTGCTCGTGGCCAGCATCGGGTGTCGTGAGCAGGACGATCTGATACTTGAAGAACTCGACCAAAAACCACGGGCCGTTCTGAATCACCTCCAGCCCGAACCAGGCCGATGTTACAACCAACCCGACCAACACCATCACGCCCAACGCTTTCCAGGATAGCAGCGGTCGAAATCGGTTCAACGTCCAAACAACGCCCAACGTTAGACCCGGCAGCATTGCCCCCACCGGCCCCTTCGTAAGCACGGCAAGGCCGAGGAACAGGCCAGCAAGAACGGCGTCGCGATTAACTCCCCCCCTCTCCTTGCGAAGGAGAGGGGGCTGGGGGGTGAGGTTGTACAAAAACCACACCCCTACAAAGATGAAAAAGTTAAATGTAGGGTCGATAATGGCCGTTTTGAAGTAAAAATGGGGCGTTATGGACCCGAGATAGCCTAACGCCCAGAGCAACCCGAACCGCGCATCGTGCAACCGCCGACCGATCCCAAATAGAACCACCAGCGTTGTCACGCCTATGACGGCGTTTGGAAAGCGGGCCGCATATTCGTTGACGCCAAACAGGTGCATGGCCCCGGCCTGAAGCCAGAAAAACAGGGGCGGTTTTTGCCAGAAGGGTTGAAAGTTGATCTGCACCCGCGCATAGTTGCCCGATACCAGCATCTCCCGTGCCGATTCGGCAAAGTTGATCTCGTCCCAATCGAACAGGTGAACCCGGCCTAAAAACGGGAGAAAGAAAACCATGCCCAGCACGGCTATCAGGATTGGGAAGTAGCGTGAGTTCATTTTTAAGGACGCAAGAACCTGTTTAAACTTCTGTTGAGCAACGTTTTTTGTCATCCCGACGAAGGAGGGATCTACTCAGTTTGTCATCAACTGCGCGTTAATCGAGTAGATCCCTCCTTCGTCGGGATGACAAACCGCTGCCAAACTATCACCAAAAGTTCAGACAGCTTCTAGACATTGATGCCGATGGACCGCATCAACTGGCTGGCGTTGAAACTTTGGCAAATTCCGTCGCGGAGCCGGTAATCGAACAGGAGTTGGCCATCGCAGACGTCGGATTGAAAGTGAAAGTTACGCACAAAGTCGAGCGGTTGGCCCTGCGCGTCGGCTAGTTGGCCCAGTTCGAGGTCGTGGGTCGAGACAAAACCCGAGGCCGTTGTCTGGTGCAGTTGTCGAATCAGTGCTTCAGCCCCCCGATGCCGGTCGGCAGAGTTGGTCCCCTTCAGAATCTCGTCCAGAAAGTACAAGACTGGCCAATTTTTGGCTTCTCCCGACAACTGAATCAGTGTCTGTAGCCGCTTCAGTTCGGCATAAAACGACGATGTGCTTTCTTCGAGCGAATCCTGCGTACGCATACTCGTAAACAAGCGCACGGGCGACACTACGAACCGCTCGGCACTGACCACCGCCCCGGCCAGAGCCAGCACGACGTTAGCTCCGAGCGTCCGCAAAAACGTACTCTTCCCCGACATATTTGAGCCTGTAATCAGGATCGTTTGCCCGTTACCGGCCAGAGCCAGCGAGTTAGCTACGCCCTTGCCGGGGGCTAGCAGCGGGTGGGCGGCCTGTTTGGCGTCGAGCGTGAGGTGTTCTGTCTCAACCAGGTCGGGTTGCACGTAAGTCGGGTGGGCGTGGGCGAACCCGACTAGGCTGTTGAGAGCTTCGAGTTCGGCGAGGGCTGCAAACCAGCGTTCGAGGTGGGGGCCGTGTTGGGTACGCCACCGTTCGAGCCGAATCAGGTAATGCACGTCCCACAGAACGGGCAGTCCCACAAACAGGTAAAAATACGGATTACTCCGAAAGTTAAAGTTCTGCGCCAAATTGGACAACCGCCCCACCAGCACCGACGCCGGTTGCGCCTGCCCCGACTCTTTTCCACCTCTCAACGTCTCGCGAATAACCCGGAGCCGCTCGGCCCGACCATCCACTTGCTCAGCATCGGCCAGTAAATCGCGGAACGTGTCGAGAGCCGCCGTGATGTCGGACGTTTGGTCGGCAACCTGTTTGGCCCGCTCGTTGGTACGTCCCAGCAACGCGCCCGTCACGGCCAGCGACCCCACCACCGCCCAGCCCGACACAAACCCCAACAGCCAGGCCATGAGCAGGGTAAATGTGAGCAAGGGTAATCCAAAACGAGCCAGATTCAGATAAAGTGGCACCGGAATCGGCTCGGCAGCGGCCCATTGGCGCAGGGCCGAAGTCGGGCGCGAAACAGCTTCGTTCAAATACGCGTGGGCCTCGAACGTTTGCCGCCAGTCGAGCTGGGGCAGTAGGTCGGCAACGGCTTGTTGGCGGAAAAAGATCGTTTTGGGGGAAGCCGGGGCCAACAGCCAGTCGGCTAGTCGGCGGGTGCCCTCGTGGGTGTGGGTCCGGTTGAGGAGCCGGAAGAGCGAAAGTTTGCCGAACAAATCCAGGTCGCCCGCGTAGGGATGGGTGGGGTTGGCGAAACCGTCGCCTGTTTCGGGGCGCAGGAATTTGCGGTCGAGCCGAGCGGCTTCATCTTCGTTGATATAGGCCAGATGGTGATTCAGATCGCGTTCGCGACGGATGCGGGTGTGGTGTTTGAGCATCCACAAGAAACCGACGACTCCGACCAACGCCACGACCAACGTAGCAATGACCTGATCGGCCCGGTGCAGGCCCCAAACAACCAGAATAGCCCCGACAAACCACATGAGCCGCCAAAATGCCATCTGGTTATACTGACGTTGGGCGACTTGTTCGGCTTGTAGAAACTGCTGTTGGCGAGAAGAGAAGGTTTCGATCATTGGGGGTTGGCGGTACTGCGCGTTAAATTAAAATGGCACCAGCTTTAACCCTGGCAGTGGTTTGAAGCAGGGCGCATTATAAAAAAAACCACTGCCAGGGTTTTGCAGACCACTGCCAGGGTTAAAGCTGGTACTTCTCCCAAACCTTCCTGGCGATCTGAGCAATTGCCCCTTCGCGGGTGGTTTGGTCGGCTTTGGCGTCGGTCACAAAAACGGCGATGGCTATGTGTCGCCCGTTAGGAAGGGTGATAATGCCGATATCGTTGGTGGCTGCCGTGATGCCCTCGCGGGTGCCTGATGTGCCTGTTTTGTGAGCCACCACCGTACCCGGAGGCAGGTTGCCTTTCAGTCGTTGCAGGCCTGTTTGGGTATCGGTCATCAACTGCATCAGCAACGCCCGGCTGCTAACCGACAAGCCTTTACCTAATTGAAATTGCTTCAACAAAAGGGTGGCCTGTATGGGGGTTGCCCAGTTGTCGTACTGCACTGAATTGGTCGCGCCCAGTTCCTTCTCAGTGTTTTTCACAATCACACCCGTGATCCCAATGGCCTGAAGGTAGTTCATAACCGACTGAGCACCGCCCACCAATCGCATCAGCACGTCGCTTGCCGTGCCATCGCTTTCCGAAACAGCTAACCGCAGTAACTCCTTCACGGTAACCATCGCCCCATCGGGGTTTCCATCACGCAGGGGGCTGTGCTGTGCTGCTGACACGTATTCCTCATTCGCGACTTTCACCGATTTGTCCAGCTTCAAAATGCCCTGATCGACGGCATAGAGCGCGGCCATCCCAATAGGGAATTTATAAACGCTCTGCATCGGGAAGCGTTCGTCGGCTTTGTAGCCGACCGTCTCGCCGGTTTCGATTAGCAACGCCGACATGCCAATCCGGCCCTGCACTTTTGTTGATAAGCCATCAATAAATACTTGAAACTCCGACTTGTCGACAGGCAAGCCAAAGCCGGTTTTAGCTTTTGTTTGGGCGTTAGCGTTCAGAACAATGAGTATGAGAAGAAAAACCCCTGTAGATATTCGTTCGAATGCTTTTTTTGTCATCCCGAAGAATGAGGGATCTACTCGGGCAACGCTCAATTTGTGTGTCAGCAAGCTAGATCCCTCCTGCGTCGGGATGACAAAAGCGCATGTTGATCTCATTTTTGAACGTTTAATCAGCTTAAAGAATAACTGGACGTTTGTTTGGAGTATAATAACATCACTTGTTACACTCCAGGCAAACGCCCTGAATCAACAGGTTCATCTCTTTGCGGTTGTAGCCTTCGGGCAGGGCAACGGCCGGAATATGCACCTGATCGAGGCAAGTGGTTTGCCCGCAGTTGTCGCACTTGAAATGCACGTGTTCGTGGTGATGATGCCCCGACGCGCACGTATCGCGGCAGAGCGCGTATTTGGGGTTACCACCATCGTCCAATACCTTATGTAACAGGCCTTTGTCCACGAACGTGCGTAGAGTCCGGTAAATCGTCACCCGGTCGTGGTCGGGCCCGAGGCCATTCTCAATGTCGCTGTGCGATAGAGCGTGGTCGGCGTCCAAAAATAAATTCAATACCTCCTCACGGCCATTTGTATGGCGCAAGTCGGCATTTCGTAAGGTCTGTGCGGCTGTCATGAATCAATGGTTTCAAACTGCAATTTAACCAGATTCGCGTAGAGACCGTCTTCGAGGTGGGCGAGTTCGTCGTGGGTGCCCTGCTCGGCAATCTGCCCCTCGCGCAACACATAGATCGTATCGACCTTGCGGATGGTGGCCAATCGGTGGGCAATAATGATCGTGGTGCGGTCCTGCATCAGAATGTCGAGCGCGTCCTGTACCAGCTTTTCCGATTCGGCATCGAGCGAGCTGGTTGCTTCGTCCAGAATCAGGATAGCCGGGTCTTTCAGGATGGCGCGGGCGATGGCAATGCGTTGCCGCTGCCCCCCCGATAGTTTTACGCCACGTTCGCCCACAACGGTCTGAAAACCATCAGGAAACGAGTCGACAAACTCCAGTGCGTTGGCTTTGCGAGCAGCCTCGCGCACCTCCGCTTCGGTGGCTCCAGGCCGACCGTATTGAATGTTTTCGAGGATGGTCCCGCCAAACAGCATCACCTCCTGGGGCACTACGGCTATGTTTTGCCGGAGGTTCGTAATGTTGTAATCGATCAGGTTACGCCCATCGACCGTAATGCGCCCTTTATCGGTTTGGTAATAGCGCATGAGCAGTTGCACGATGGTCGATTTACCCGCGCCACTTTGCCCAACCAACGCAATCTTGCGGCCCGCTTCAACCTGCAACGAAATGCCCTTCAGCACTTCCATGTCGGTCCGGGAGGGGTAGGAGAACCGGACGTTCTCAAACGCCACGTGGCCCTGAATGGGTACGGTCAACGCGGGAGCCTGGTATTCGGCATCGACCTCCGAGGTTTCGCCGATAATCTCCAGAATCCGCTCCGAAGCTCCGATTGTCTTTTGCAATTGGGCGTACAAATCGCCCATGCCCGCCACCGAGCCACCGATAAACATCGTGTACACAATAAACGTGAGCAGGTCGGCAAAGGGCATTTCGCCCCCTTGCACAAGCGTACCTCCATACCAAACTACGCCGATGATCCCCCCAAACAGGGCGAAAATCACAAACGACACAAACCCACCCCGGAACTTAGCCGCCCGCAGAGCCGTGTTAACCACCTTGGCCAGAGCCGTGCTGTACCGACCGATCTCGTAGCGTTCGTTCGTGAACGCCTTCACCACATTAATCGACTGGAGCGTTTCTTCAACCACCACGTTGGCGTCGGCCAGTTGGTCCTGCGCCTGTTTCGACAGTTTTCGGATAAACCGCCCAAATACCATCGCGGCAATGATGATGACCGGGAACGTGCCCAGCATAAACAGGGTCAGTTTCCAGGAAACGTACAAAATAATGCCCGTGCCGATAGTGAGCGTGGCGATCTGCCGGAATAGTTCGGCCAACGTGAGTGTCAGTACGTCCTGTAATTGCGAAACATCGGCAGAGATCCGGCTCGTAAGTTCACCCACGCGCCGTTGCTCAAAAAATGGAATGGGCAACGTCACGATTTTGCTGTATGTAGCCTTGCGCACATCGGCCATCGCCCGCTCGCTAACTTGCGAGAAAAACCAGATGCGAAAAAACGAGAAAACCGCCTGCGCAATCAGCACGCCCACAAAAAACAGCGTTACCTGATTAAGAGTAAAAGCCGATTTGCCCTGAATTACACTCGTGATCTGGCCAATGAGCAACCCGAAACTGAGGGTTGTCCCCGTCGACAAAATCAAAAAAATGAATCCCAACACGTAAAGACCAGTGTAGGGTTTTATGAATCGAAAAATGCTCACTGCCCGTTTGAAGCTCTCACGAGTCAGGGGCTTTTTGTCTTCCGGGTTGGCGTCATCGCCAAAATTTCGTCGTCCTTTTGCCATACATTTTGTAGTGCCGGTTACTAACCGGCATGGCCGTAAGGCCAATTTTCTACTAAATCTTAACTTTTGGAGATGAGAAACTACGTTGCAGTTCAGCCCAAGTCCATTTTTGTGCCCTTATTAGCCTTACGGCTATGCCGGATACTATCCGGCATTACTCGTCCTTCTGCCCCTTATACCCTGATGCCTGAAATAGTTTTTTGGCATCAGTCTCGGCCATCAGTGCCTTAATATCGGGGCTGGTTTGTTTGTCAACATATCGCCCCACAATGCGCCAACCTACCCAGCGACCAATGGCACCGGGGCAGCGCGACCCAATTTCCGACGTGAATGGCCGCTCATTCATGTAGCGGGCCTTCACATCGGGTCGGGCTTCGTAGAGCAACTGATTATCAATAAAATGCGCCCAGACCATGTCTTGCGCGTTGTAGGTTTCGGTCAACTGCGTGTCGGAATACCCGATCAACAGGCTGTCGGCTATTTCGGGCATCATGGTTTTGGCAAACACGTAGCCTTTGCCGTAATAGACCATATCGGCCAGCATCGTTTGGTCGCCCTTGTCACTTATATTATAGCGATCAGCCAGCGAAAATACGATGGAGGGGGCCACATAACCGGGAGCATACCGACGCAAAATATATTGCGGAAACTCCGGTCCGCGAGGGCGGTATTTTGCTTTCGGTCCTACGAAGTAATCCAACCCGATCACCACCAGGCTATCCGTCACAAGCAGGTCGGGTCCCATAAACCCGGTGGCTATAGTCACCACGCGGGGAGCCTTGAAATCGGGGTATGTTTTCTGAATGTTCGCAAAAGCCTCGCCCAGTTGACGGGCAAGCAGATTACCTTTGGCCGGAAACTCGTCCTGAACCTGCTCATACAATACGTTCAGTTCGGGGTCGTTAACCCGATGGTGTAAATCCGCCACCAGGCTATCCATCGAAACGGTTGGGTCGGGGCGCAGGTACAACTCGGTGAGGGTGGGGTTTTTCGAGAGAAATTCCCTGATTTGGTCGGGGGATTTTGCCGCAAACAGAGCCTGATCGAGCCGGTCGAGCGGAACCTCGTCGGTTTTGGCACACGAGTTGAGCAGGAGAATCGTAAAAAGCCCACATAGGGCGGCAGAAAAACGCATTGGGCTGTAAAAAGAATGGTTTACGCGAGGGATTAATCCATTACGGCTGTCTTGTGTCATAGACGTATAACGCGGCCCCACTTTCCAAAACGCACGAAATAATGAAAAAAGTTGCAGCCCCCGGTCTGATTTTAGTCCTTACCCTCCTGACAGCGGCCTCGTGGGCGCAAACGCAACAGACGGCCACTCACGAATACGCCACCGCCCGCGTAACCGAACGGCGTTTCCGCAAAATCCTGGGCGAGGGTTACGCGCAACCCACACAGACCCGCTCGTCGCGCTGGGACGTGCCCGTGTACGACGAAAAACCCATCCGCAAACGGCGCAAGAAATCAACTGGTTCGTCGGAGGTGGATCGTGAGTACGAGCAGGCTCGCCGGACGCGAGACCGGCGCACGCCCGAACCCGATTATTCCGGCCCTGACTATGAGCGGCCAAGCCGCCTGATCGAGATGAGTTTGCGGTTTGCACCCAACGTATCAGCCAATGTGGTTGGGGGTTCAGGTAATTATCAGGGTTTCGCGCCCAATGGCACCGCCGTGCGGCCCAGCGTGGGTGTGAGTCTGGACTACTTCTTTTTCAAGGATCGGTACGCCTTCAGCACGGGGGCGTGGTACACGATCAAACGCGTGGGCTACCGGATTCCCGGCTCCTACGGCGAGCGCATCTGGAACCCCGGTGCGCCGGTGAAAGAGGGCGTCTATAACTTGCAGTACGTGCAGGTACCCTTGACGGTGAAGTTGTTTGCCAACAACCTCTTCCCAACCTCGCGGCTATACATCCAAACAGGTGGGGTACTCGACGTAAAACTGGCCGAAAAAGCCTTGCAGGAGACCACCAACGTGTATTATCAGGTGGCCCAACGCGACGGAACCCGACGTCAGTTTGGTTTTGCCGATGCGGCATGGCTCCTGGGTGGGGGCATCCAATACCGCCTGAACCGGACCAACGCGCTCAACATCGGGGTTAGCTACCAACGCGGCCTGCTCGAAATTGCCCGCCCCAAAGATCTCACCGTACGTAACCGGCTGGTCAGTTTGGAATTGGGCTTGAAGTTTTGAGGGGTGAGGAGCCTTTCGGTGGCTATTTTTGTTCTGAAATAGCCCTGCTCTCCAAAACGCGCGGATTTGGAACCGGAACGCCGGACCGATCCCGCTACATGATTCCATGACCGAATACCTCAAAGACGCTCTCCGCAAAGCCGCTTCATTTTGCGCGTATCAGGAACGAACCCAGCAGGAAGTCCGCGACCGGCTGGACGATTGGGATATCTACGGCGACGATGCTGAGGAGATCATCGCGGAGCTGATTAGCCAGAACTACCTGAACGAGGGGCGGTTTGCCAAGACCTTTGCGGGGGGTAAGTTTCGGGTGAAGCACTGGGGTAAACGCAAAATCCGGCAGCACCTGCAACAGCGCGGCATTACGGGTATCAACCTCGATCAGGCCCTGAAAGAAATCGCCCCCGACGATTACCGCGCCACCCTCGCGCAGTTGCTCGACAAGAAACGCCTGACTATCCGTGACGATAACCCGCTTGTGGTCAAGCAAAAACTAGTTCGCTACGCCCTGAGCAAGGGCTACGAGTCTGATCTGATCTGGCAGGTTTTAGGAGCCGAAGACGAATAATGTCGTTAGCTCATGCAACGTTCCGGGGGAACAGGGCATCTTTCTGCCAGCAGAATGGGAATTGGGCATGGGCGTGGTTCGTTTAATCGTAAAAGATTGTTAAAGAATCGTAACAACGTCGGCGCATGTGAGCAACGCCCTACTTTTGTACGAACACACGGTTCCACTGAACTCCCTCATGAACAAACTATACGCTTGCCTTCTTCTCCTTTGGTTTTTACCACGCATTCTAGTTGCTCAATCGGTCAACGCTGGTAAATTGACCGGAATTGTTACCGATTCTACAACAACTAAGGCCGTTCCCTACGCCACGGTGGCAGTTTTGAACGCCGACAAGAAAATCCAATCGGGCGGCACCACCGACGATAAAGGCGCGTTCGCGCTCGACAACATTCCCCTCGGTACGTATCAGGTCGTGGTCTCGTTTGTGGGGTATCAATCTAAAACCCTCAACAAAGTCGTGTTCACCGCCGAGAAACCCGCTGTCGATTTGGGTACGATTGTGGTTGCCCCCGATGCCAAGAATTTGAAAGAGGTCACCGTGGCCGGGCGTCGCCCGTTGGTTGAGGATAAGGGCGATAAGCTCGTGTACAACGCCGAAATAGACGCAACCAACACGGGCGGCACCGCTGCCGACGTGTTGCGCAAGGTGCCCATGCTCACGGTCGACTTGGACGGCAACGTGAAAATGCGGGGCAGTGGCAATTTGAAAGTACTGGTCAACGGCAAACCGTCGAGTATAATGGCCCGCAATTTGGCCGACGCCCTGAAGCAGATGCCTGCTAACATTATCAAGTCGGTGGAGGTAATTACGAGTCCGGGGGCTAAGTACGATGCCGAGGGGTCGGCGGGGGTCATCAACATCATCACCAAAAAACAGTTACAGGGCACCAACGGCACCGTAAACGCGACCCTGGGCAATTTTAACAACTCGCTGGGTGGCAACATCAACGTCAAAAAAGGCAAGATTGGGTTGGCCGCTTCGGGCAACGTATATAACTACCGTAATATCCGTGAGGGCGAGACCATTCGTACAACCCTCGCCAACGGACAACCCCTCAACACGCTCACTCAGGGCAGCTCTGCCGACAATAACGGGGTGGGGGGTCACAGTGAGCTGAGCCTTGATTACGACCCCGATTCGCTCAATCGGGTTAACTTTTCGGCCAACATCTGGGGGGGCGACTTCCCCAACAACAGCCAACTAACAAACCGCCTTGTGGCCACGGATGGCCGGGTGTTGGAAGACTACCGGCGCGACATCCGGTTCCGTAACCCCTACGGCAACGCCGAATTTAACCTCGGCTGGACCCGCACGTTCAAAAAGCCCGATAAAGAATTCTCGTTCCTGTCGCAGTATAGCTACATGCCCGATAACTATTTCTACGACCTCGATCAGGTGAACACCGGGGCCGAGCGGGCAAGTTACCTCGAACGTAGCACCAACCTGAGCCGCAACAATGAGTTTACGTTTCAGGCCGACTTCACAAACCCTTATAAACTACGCGATTCGGCCAGTTTGAAGTGGGAAACCGGGGCCAAAACCATTCAGCGGTTTATTGGCAGCGAGTTCGTAACCGACGAATCGACAACGGGCCTCGAAGCCGACTATGTACGCATTCCGGCGCGGTCGAGCGAGTTTAGCTACATTCAGCGCGTGTTGGCAGGCTATACGTCGCTACGGTACGACAACAAGAAAAAGTGGGCCATCACGACCGGCCTCCGGTTTGAGCGCACCAACATCGACGGCAATTTTATTACCGACCAAACCCAGTTTCGCACGCACTTTAACAACTTCGTACCGAGCCTGACGATTGCTAAAACGGTAAACAAAAGCCACACGTTTAAGGTAGCCTACACCCAACGCATCTCGCGCCCATTGATCTGGTTTCTAAACCCGTTCCGTAACTACAGCGATGCGAAAAACATACAGACCGGCAACCCGTTTCTGCGCCCCGAACTGACCCACGCAACCGAGTTTTCGTACAGCACATTCAACGACAAAGGTTTCTCGCTAAACACCTCGCTGTTCTGGCGGCAAACCAACAACTCGATTGAATGGCTCACAACCGTGGATGCCGACGGGGTGGCCCTCACAACCCCGCTCAACATTGGGCGCAACGGCAGCTACGGCATCAATCTGAACGTGAGTGCGCAGCCCAACAAGAACATGAACGTGAGCATCAACACCGAACTCACCTACCTCTCGCTGTCGAGCGTAGCCCTGCAACAGAGCAACGCGGGTTGGGTTTTCGGCATTGGGCCGGATGTGAGCTACAAACTCCCCAAAGACTGGACCGTGCAGTTTAACGGCTATACCAACACGGGCTGGCTTGGGCTACAGTTCCGGCAAACGGGCTGGTATTATTACGGGTTTGCCGCCAAGAAGGAGTTCATGAAAAAGAAAGCCACGCTCACGCTGAACGTGAATAACCCCTTCAACCGGGAGGTGCGGATCAGGGCCGAGTCGGAGGCACCGAGCTTCACGTCGGTGAACCGGGGGGCCTATGTGAACCGGGCCGCACGACTCACATTCAGCTACAAGTTTGGGCAAATGAGCGCGGGGGGCGGCAAGCAGAGCAAGAAAATCAGCAACGACGACGCCAAGGGCGGGGGCCGCTGAGCGAGTTTTGCCACTACACACCGAAGCCCGACCGGGTAACCCCAATCAGGCTTCGCGAAAATACACCTCTAACTATCTGATACTGAAACCACAAGCAAACGGATATTGTTCCGTTTGCTTGTGGTTTTTTTGTGGGCTACAATTGGGCATTAGCGATCCCATACGGCCAATATTATTTATTTACCATTCACATAAAGCCTTCATGCTATTGACAACATGATTCCATATATTGCCCACCGATTTACTAGCAACTACACACATCACAAACATGGCCTTAACTCTACCAAGTGCCTCCCCCTCCGAAGTAGTGACATTTTTCCACAGTCTCACCGGCCAGGAAGCCTACATTTTGGCCCTCGCGCTACAGGGATGGCGCAGCAATGAGATTGGTAATAAACTGAGCATTGTAAAATGTACGGTCGACACGCACCGGCGCAATATTATGACCAAATGGCACATTGCCTACGTGACGATACATACCGGCAAGCGGGCCGCCCGCGAAATGATGGCCATTATCCGGCCCTATGCGGCAACGTATCTACCGCCGGTTTGACACATCTTTTCTCATTCTACCTATAAACTACCTAGTAAATACCTATTTTGTAGGTAGATTATATTCGCATTACCTTCTCAACTTTGTCTTGTTCGTTTAACTATCCATTCGTTGTATGAAAACGTCGTCTTTGTTATCGGTGCTGGCACTTGTGGGGCTGTTGGGGTTGGGGTGTAGGAAGCCGGTGGAACCGGTGATTCCGCCGATTACTCCCCCTGTTTCAACAACCACCCCGCAGAGTACAACTACTCCGCCAAGTGCGACGACCGCAACGCCCCTTCCAACGTACGCCCCTTTACCAGCCATCAACCGCATTACGCGTATTGTCTACAAAACGGCGCGTGTTGGGGGGTTACTACTGGACCGGGAATCTGTTGAATCGTACCGTGGCATTGTCGATGTCTTCACAGACAGGATCACAACCTATTATTATGATCAACAGGGGCGGGTTGCTCGTAGGGCTGTGTACCAAGCTGAATACCCGACGGACACGACCAATACCTATTACACGTATGAAGCTAGCCGCATACTGCTTCGTACAACCAGCAATCGCAGTTCTACCCGGCGTGATACGCTTATATTGAATCAACAGGGGTTAGCCATCAGGCAAGAAGACCGGACTACTGCTGAGTATGATGCAAATGGATTTGCCGTACGTCTCGTCAACTCAGCTTATGTTCAGAGCAGAATTATTCAAAATGAGAACTTGATGCAGTATTCGTCCGATTTAGGTGCTCCGATAGGGCAACGAAGAGTCATCCTTGACTATCAGCCTATCTATCCTAACTACCAGCCTAACTTAGAGCCTTACAATGGCACCATTAGCAAAAACCTCTTCACTAAACATTTGCTTTCAGGGCTAAACAACTCAGATGGCTACAACGGAGATCTGTATACCATTGATGTAAGCTATCTTTTCGATAAATACGGTCGCATCACCCGACGCTTCCAATCGGGTAAACCGCTGAATCCACATTGGGGGCAACTCTTCGACCAAGGTCACGTTGGAATCTACTATTACGAGTACGCGCCTTAACGAATAACACAACTTTTCCTGTTCATTTTAAACTCTACGACGATGAAACTACGTCTATTGCTATTGCTATGCCTAATAGCACAGCATATCTCTGCCCAGATACTTAACGTATCACATCCTTTGAGAGGGGCAGTTTATCAGCGAAACGCCAACAACAAAGCCGTTATTCGTGTCATTGGCACTTACAACGCCAGAACTATGATTAATGGCGATACGGACCTCGATGTATCTCTACGGCGGTTAAGGGTGAAAGAAGGAACTCCCACCGGTTCAGCCATTATCCCCATTCCCATGCAACAGTCAGGAGTTTGTTTTCAAGGTGAAGCAGAGGTTGAAGCCGGGTGGTACGAAATAACAGTGATAGCCACGAACAACTACGAAGCCCCCAACCGGCCCAACCGAACAAGGGCACAAAGTTTAAAGTACAGAGTAGGAGTTGGCGATGTTTATTTGATTGCTGGGCAATCGAACGCTCAAGGCTTACCTAATGATGTAGCTTCAGGTACGGAGTCATGGGATGGTGTCCGAGTGTCCCCCCGACGTTTTCAGGAGGCTGAGTTTTCGATATCAGATCCAAAAGTACTGCCTAACAACAAGCAGATGTTTATTTCTAACATGGTATCGGCTCAGTCCAATTCTTCATTTATTGGACCAACAGGTAACTCACTGTGGTACTGGGCTCTGGTAGGGCAACAATTAGCACAGTTAAGCGACGTACCCATTGCCTTCCACAATGTCGCCTGGGGTGGTACGACAATCACACAATGGGCGGCTTCGACAAATAACACGAAATCTCCTTTAGCGGATAAAGTTTTTGATCCTTCTTTTCCTGGAGGGTGGGTAAGATTCGGCACAGGTGCGCCATTCGGATTATTGGGAAATGCTGTTAACTATTATTCAAGTATTTACGGTCTAAAAGCGATCCTCTGGATGCAGGGGGAGACTGATACTAGAGCAATAGTGAGCAACTGGGGAAAACTTGATGATAATCTTGAAAATCAGTGGCAGGTGTTTTCTGCTCCAGATTATGCTAACCGGCTCAACATTGTAATTAATGCTACGAGGCAAAAGATTCAAAACCTAAGCATTCCCTGGGTGGTATCCAGCACCTCCTACTACACGGGTTCAGAAAGTGCCTTTGTAACAGGCGGTCAAAGTGCGGTTGTAAATGCGTCTAATAAAGTCTACGGTGGCCCTTCAACGGATGACATTAAGGATAGCAACGAAGCTATCAATTCAAACAACACTGTGTACCACAGAACTGGAGCGGGTGAACCTGTGCATTTTAAAGGCTTAGGGTTAGTTGCTGTAGGGAACCGTTGGTTTGAAGCGATTCGCGACAACGGCAGTTTGAGCAGCCCTGCCATTACCCCACAACAATTGGGTACGTTGCCTGTATGCGCTGATGTCTTGTCTGGAGTAATCCGCGCACCCCAGGCACAGTCATACCAATGGGTCAGAGATGATGGTGATTTCGCCGACCTCAATGATCCTGTCAACTTTACACAGGAGATATCGACAAGTCTTTCAGGCCAACGAAGAGGAGTTCTCCGTAACAGCCAGGGAAATTACATTTTAACGCAAGCTGTCAATCTCCCATTTTCTGTTGTTGACAACACTCAATACCCAGAAGATCCAACTCCCCCCTCTGGTTCGTCGCAGTGCAAAAATGGCAACGAGAACAGCGGGGGCAACCGCACCCCCAACGGTGCAACCGTCGGTGGTTTCGGCAACAGTAACGAGTTTATGGAGTACACGTTCACGGGCCAAACGGCAGGCAACACCACCTTCTCTATTCGTTACGCGTCGGGCGATGGTACGGCGGGCATCGATTTGGTTGTCAACGGAACACCCTACTCCATGCGTCCGGCGGGTACGGCAAGCTGGACACCCAGCATCGAGGCATCCAGAACAATCAACCTCGTTCAGGGCACCAATACCATCCGCATCCAAGGCAGCGAACAAGGTAATTTTACGTATGATCGCATTTGCCTGGGCGGTAGCGGGTCGCCAACACCGCCACCACCGTCAGGCGGGGGTGGTGGCTCGTCGTCGGGCCTGAGCATTGCGAGCGTCAACCTCAACTGTGGCACGGGCACCGTGACCATGAATGTCAACGGCAGCAATGGTAACGCTATCGAGTACCGGGCACCCGGCTTGCAGGATTGGAGCACCAATCAACTCGTGATTCCCAGTTGGCAGCGCAACAACACAGGCTTCACGTTTTTCGCCCGGCAGGCCGGTAACAACGAAACCAACACAAACTACACCACCAACTGTGGTGGTGGCCGGGTAGCTACGCAAGCCGAGGACGCTACGGATGGTCTTTGGGTAAGTCCCAACCCCACATCGGGGCAGGTGGTTGCCCGGTTTACGCTAACCGAGGGGCAATGCGCCACGTTGTCGGTGGTGAACACCGCCGGGCAGGCTCTCCAGTCGCGGGGCGTTGTGGGCACGGGTAAAGCGCAGCGTGAAACGCTCGAATTGGGCAATCAGGCTAACGGCCTGTATCTGATTCGGCTACAGACAACGAGTGGCACAAAGGCCGCGAAGGTGATGCTACAACGCTAGGTTTGGTTTCCATCCTCGTTGTCTATATATTCGCTGTTACAACTGCGCTTGTTCGTACATGTTCGATAGCAGCGGTTCCCTACCCTACCGGCAATGTGATTGTGTGTACTTCCCGAAAGCTCCTCCGACAAGGGGGAGCTTTTTGTTTTGCCGACAGTCGAGTTTACTACCCAACCGTAACCCGAAACGTAGCCTCGAACACGGCCCCCACGGCTACCGACTGAATCAGTTCTTTCTGTGAAAACTCGACCGGCTCCCCCACCGAGTCGGCGCAACCGAGCCAGGGTTCGATACACACGAACGGGGCACCGGGTTTGGCCCACAAGCCCAGATACGGAAATCCGTCGAACGCGACCGTTACGCTGTGGTCATGGTTTCGGCTACGAATACGCACCTGCCGTGAGCGCAAGTTTTTCAACACCAGCGCGTCCTGATCAAACAGGTGTTTGGTAAGGGGCAAGCGATTCTCTTCCGTCGGGACGGGTTGGGTCTCGCCCGTGAAATAGCCGCCTTTGGAGAGCAGATGGGTCATAAGCGGCTCGGTCTCCTCAAATTCGAGGTAGTACGTCTCGTAGGCTTCGCCGGGGCCAAACGGCACGTTGAACGCGGGGTGTGCGCCCACCGAAAAATAGACCGTTCGGGTATCGGTGTTGCGCACGCGGTAGGTTACAGACAAGGAATTACCTTCTAAGGCGTAGTCGATCTCGAACACAAACGCGTAGGGGTAGGCGGTTCGGGTCTCGTCGGAACTGGTCAGCGCAAACAGGGCACGGGTGTCGGTTTGTTCGACAAGCGCGAACGTCGACTGCCGCGCGAACCCGTGCCGCCCCATCGGGTAGGCCACCCCGTCGACCACAATCTGATTGTTCAAACAACCACCCACCACCGGAAACAGGTTGGGCGCGTGCCACCCCCAAACGGCGGGGTCGCCCTGCCAGAGGTGCTCCGTGTTTGTCGGTTTGTGGATGATCGACGTTAGTTCGGCCCCCTGCGGGCGAAAATTGACGGAGAGAATGTCGTTGGTAAGCATATTTTTGTGCGTACAAAGATATAACATGAAAACATCCCGCCTGTTTTGGCTCCTGACCCTTTCGGCCCTGCTTATCTGGATTGCCACGGACCTGCTTACCCCCCAGAAGCTGAACATTCGGCAATTCGAGCCGGTCCGCGTGGCGAGTATCGAAACCTCCATCTGGCGGTCGTACCAGTCGGGTAGCTCATTTCAGTTGTACCGGCGCGTGGCGGGTGGACTTCGGGCACAGTTAGACCTCTCCTTCTGGCGGTCGTATGGGCTGGCGTTTGCGGCAAGTCGGGCGGCAACACAGATTCGGGAGGCCAAATCCCCGGCAGAACTGGAAACAGCTCTTCCGCTTCTGGTCGACTTTTATACCGGCTTGCAGAACCTCACCACCGAGACGTTCGATCCTCAGAAAGTGGCCCGCGCTGAGCTAACTATCTGGAAGCTTCGTCAACAGAAAAAAACCGGCGACGAACTAGCCCGCGCCCTGGCGGCCTGGGCAAGCGCGCTCTACAACCTCCCACCCGACCGCTTCTCGGACTTCGGCACGCTCCGCGCTCAGGCGATCCGGCAATACGACGAGGCCACCAAACAGCCGGGGCCGTTTGTAAAAGAGGCCGCCTGGGAACGCATGGAGCAACAACTCGACTGGGCCTGGCAGGGGTTAAATAGAGTGGTGAGGTAAAACCTAAACCCCTACTTTTCGGGTTGTATGAGCAATGCAACTCTCTATCTCGCCCGATAATGCCCTCGAATGGCTGGCCCTCCGCGCCGACATCGTTCCCTGGCCCCTGCTCCATGCCCAAATCATGCCCGTGATGAGCAAAGCCGTGCTCGAAGCCGCCGACAAAGGTGTGTTCGAGGCCGTTGCCACTGGAGTCGACACCGTTGAGGGCGTTGCCGAAACCTGCAAGCTGCACCCCAAAGCGACCCGCGAACTGATGGGCCTGCTCACGGCCATGCATTATTTTCGGTTTGCGAACGGACGGTTCGCGCTCACCGCATCGGCCCGCAAATGGGTGTTACGCGACAACCCGGAGTCTGTCTATGGTATGATGTTGTTCAACAACCGCGTAATGTGGCAATGGCTCGACCATATGGGCGAGTACCTCCAGACCGGCAAGGGCATCCATTACCACGACCACCTGACTGCCGAGCAGTGGCACTATTACCAGAATGCCATGTTGGCCGCGACCGGCACCGAAGCCAAAGAGTTTGGTCGGCGGGCACCGGTGCCGAAAACGGCCACCACCATGCTCGACATTGGCGGCTCGCACGGGCAACATTCGGTGGCCCTCTGCCGCCGGATTCCCACGCTCCAATCGACCATCCTCGACCTACCCGAAGCCATCGAACAGGCCGCCCCCCTGCTTGCCCGGCTAGGTCTGGGCGACCGTGTACAACACAAACCCGGCAACGCCCTCACCGACGATTTCGGCACGGCAACGTACGACGTGGTGCTGATGTCGAGCCTGGCGCACCATTTTAACGACGAACAAAATCGCACGGTGGCTCAACGTGTAGCGCGGGCATTGAAACCGGGGGGCGCGTATATCGTCAACGAGTTTATCCGCCCCGACCCCGACGCTAAACCCGAACTCGTTGGCGGCTCTACGGACCTGTTTTACGGTATGACGAGTACGGCTGGCAACTATTCTGTGGCAGAGATTCAAAGCTGGCAGCAAGCGGCCGGGCTAAAAACAGGCAAAGTCATAAACTACCGCACTATTCCGGGCCGGGCGATGGTGGTGGCAAAAAAGTAGTCTCTAACAATTTTTAACACGACAAATAGACGAACTTTGGGGCGGGTTCTGTTTAAGTAGAAAAGCCCCTACCGTCGTGAGAGAGTGCTTAGTGGTCATCCCGACCTATAACGAAATCGAGAATATTGAAGCCATTATCCGCAAGGTGTTTTCCCTGCGCGACGATGGCCCCGACTGCCCATTCGACCTGCTAATTGTCGACGATGGCTCGCCCGACGGTACGGCGCAGGTCGTACGCGACCTACAGGCTGAGCTGGGCAACGGCTCCGTGCGTCTGAATCTGCTCGAACGGCGGGGTAAACTGGGCCTCGGCACGGCCTATCTCGATGGATTCAAATGGGGCATGGCGCGGGGTTACGAGTATTTCTTCGAGATGGACGCCGACTTTTCGCACAACCCCAACGATCTGATCCGGCTCCACCACGCCTGCGCCCAAGGCCTCCCCGACGACGAAGGTCGGCCGCTCCCCCCCGCCGACGTTGCGGTTGGGTCGCGCTACATCAAGGGCGTCAACGTGGTCAATTGGCCAATGGGGCGGGTGTTGATGTCGTATTTTGCCGGGGTGTACGTGCGCTTCGTAACGGGTATGCCCATCATGGACCCTACCGCCGGGTTTGTGTGCTACACGCGCCGGGTACTCGAAACGATCATGCAAAATCGCATCCGTTTCGTGGGCTATGCCTTCCAGATCGAGATGAAATTCACCTGCTGGAAATACGGGTTCCGGCTGGCTGAAGTGCCTATTATCTTCACTGATCGCACGAAGGGCACGTCTAAAATGTCCTCAAAAATCTTCAAGGAGGCTGTTTTTGGTGTATTGCAAATGAAAATTGGCTCGTTTTTCCGCCATTACATCCCCGGTCGGCCCGCCTTCACAAACCAGTCTGAGCAGGTAACTGCCTGATTACCGGTGCCGCTCCACGCCTACCTGCTCACAAAATTCCAACACCGGGCAGGTTAAGCATTTGGGCAACGTTCCCGTACAAATGTGCTTGCCAAACGGCATCAGCAGCCGGTTTATATCGACCCATCGTTCGCGGGGGACCATCGTTTCGAGCACTTTCAGGGTTTGTTCAGGTTGTTTGGCCAGCACGTAGCCCCATCGGTTCACCACCCGATGCACGTGTACATCGACGCTGATAGCTGCCTGCCCCGTTGCCACCCCCAACGCCAGATTCGCGCACTTCGGCCCCACGCCTTTCAGCGAGGTTAGTGTGTCGTAATCGGCAGGGAGTTGCCCGCCAAATTCGTCCAATATTTTCCGGGCAATCCCCAGCATGGTATATGCCTTCTGGTCGGGGTAGGTGGTGCCGTAGAGGATTTCGGTGAGTTTTTCAGGGGTGAGAGCGGCTAGTTGGTCGGGGGTGCGAGCCACGGCAAACAACCGTAACGACACCGGGATGGTCGTTTCATCAAGCGTACGGATTGAGACAATGCAGGAAATCAATTGCTCGAACAGGCTCCCGTACCCCCGCTCGGCCAACTCGAACATGGCGGCTTTGGGGTACGGGCGTATAGTTTCATCAATGCGGCTCAAGATAACGTCGAGGTCGAAGTCTGGTTTCATGACTTCGTAACCACCATTTCGACGCGCCGGTTTTCAGGTCTTTCTTTAAGGCTTTTGTTCGTGTTGATGGGCCGCGAGGGGCCGTAGCCAATGGTCTCGATTCGGTCGGCACGGATGCCTTTGCTGACCATATACCGTTTTACCTCGTTTACCCGGTTGCGCGACAGTTCAACGTTGGCATCGAACTCACCCACGGTATCGGTATGGCCTTCGAGCCGGATGTTCATACCCGGATTCTCGCGCATAACCTGCGCTAATCGGTCGAGTTCGGGGAACGATTCAGTTTTCAGATCGTACTTCGAGACATTGAAATAAATGTTCTTCAACGTCACTTTCGTGCCGGTCTCGATGGGCACCAAGTCAAAATCACGCAGTTTATCAATGCGGCTTATGGTCAGCGTGTCACTTTGCCCAAAATACCCCTTCGCCTTAACCGACACGGCATAAATCGACAGCGGTTCGGCACTGATCTGGTAATTGCCCGCGAGTCGGCCACTCAGTACCGAGTCAGCGGGGGCATCGCCAGTGGTTTCAGCTCCCGAAATCAGGCGGTATGTGATCGTAGCCACTACGGGTTTCTGCGTCTTGGCATCGCGCACGGTGCCCTTCATCGAAATGGCCGGGGCGGGGGCTACGGGTTCATAGGGCGTTGTTGGTTCGGGCTGCTCCGCCGGAACTTCGCGGGGTTCAGGGCGTGGCATGTTCCGGGGCGTTGTCGATGGCGTCGGGGTACGACGGGCCTGCACATCGGGCTGGCGGGGTGCAGGGGTGCGTTTTTTACGGTCCGGGTTTGTTATGTGAACGCCCCAGAAGTTGAAGCAGGTTTGATTTTGCAAGTTTCTATCGCTGCATTCAAACAAGTCAAACACCTCAAAGCCAGGCGTTATACGCTCAAAATACGCCACAAAATCAACTCGTTCCCCCGACTCTACATCACGGCTCTTTTTGCCAAGCACTTCTGTAACAGGGATATTCTCGGCGCGAACAAACTTGAATGATTTCTCGCCCTGATTCACATACAAACGGGCAGTCTGTACGAACGATATAGCTGAACCGTCTTTTCCGTCCCGGTTTGGTTCACCACGCCCATTTGGCAGGGGTATACGGAGAATATCGGACAACGTAATGCGTCCTCGCCCCTGCCCCGACGCCACTTTCTCGGCCACAAACGTCATGTAAATAACCGTGTACTGATCAGTCAAATCCACGCGTTGTATCGTCACCGACTTGTCGTGCGTTTCCTCAACGCGGGGGCGTTCGGTCGAGTACTGCACTTGCGCCCAGACGTTTGCCTGCAAAGCAATTAGCACGAATACGCTCAAAAGCAGTCGAGATTTCATCATCTTTGTATTTACCAACATTGGTTAACGATTAGAACACGGTTGATAGTGCAAGGTTTAATGGGGATTGAATTAAGGACTACCTTCTGTACATAACTACTCGTCGCATATCGACCTGATGTTTGTAGTGAAATTCAAGACGTTAATTGCATGTTCGTCGCGTAGCGACCCAACAAAAGTCATGGTCGTTAGGTCGCTACGCGACGGAAGTGGATTGAAGAATCACTATTTGCCTACAAACATTGGGTCGCTACGCGACAAAATAGAATATGCCAACACGCTTACTCTCCTCAATTTTTCTGCTTGCGACTATTTTTTTCGCCCAGGCCAGCACACCCCCACCAGCCCGTGTTCGGGTCACGTTTTTCCTGTCGACCGAATGCCCGATTAGCCAGCAATATTTGCCCCAGATACGGAAATTACACCGCGAGTTTTCGGGCCGGGGCGTTGATTTCAGGGCTTATTTCCCGTTGAGAACCGACAATGCCCGTATGCTCACTCGTTTTCGGCGCGACTACCCACTCCCCTTCCCCACCCTGCCCGACACTGAACATCGTCAGGTTCGTTGGTTTCGGGCCACCATCATCCCCGAAGTGGTGGTGCAGGATCAAACCGGAACCGTTGTCTATCAGGGAGCTATCGACGATTGGTACGTCGATCTCGGCAAACACCGCCCTGAACCCACGCAACCCTACCTCCGCAACGCGCTCATGGCCCTTCTCGACGGGCGACCGGTAGCCATTCCCAAAACAGAGGCTGTTGGCTGCTTCATTGAGTGAAATAAAACACCAAATTCATCATCTCGTTAGTCGAATTCCAGCCGTATGGCACATCGCGCGGGGGGCGGTTGGGGTTGAGCGGGTTGTCGGGGGTGTTGTCGTAATTGGCTTCGGCTAAGATCACCGTGCCGGGGGGCAGCACCAGCGGTTGCCTGAAAAAGTAGGTCATCTGCCAATTGTAGTTCCAATCGTCAATCTTGATTAGGTTGATGGCGTCGCCCTCGGGCGTTACGGCAAAGGCCCGCACGGTTTTGCCAAGCCAATGCATGTGTGGCAACACCGACAGCAGCCGAACGGTATCGGGTAGAGGCCCGTATTGAATAAAGAACGATTTTTTCTGGTTTGCCGGAATCAGAAATGGTTGATTCGATATGTTATTCTCCGTGAGCGTAAGTGTACGCACCGGCTTTGTCACGGGCTTCTTCGCAAAATACAACCGAACCTCCGACAGGTCGGTGTCGGGCTTGCCGGAGGGGGCATAGTGGATGTTCACGATCAGGTCCGAACCCGCCCGGAGCCGCTTGGCCGAGCCAGCCGGGAACACTACCCGGTCGTTGCCGGGCACCCACCCGTACAGAAACTCGTCGGCCAACGGCGTTCGCTGAAACTGGGCCACGCGGGGGTCGTCTTCGGCCATCCCGTCGATGCCCGCCATCGTTCCGGTCGTATCGACCATCAGGCGGCTGTGGTGCAGTAGTTTACGGTTGCCCGGCACAAACTCGATGGCCTCCAGCCAAACGTCCTCTTTGAGCTTCGTAGGAATATGAAAATACCGAAAATCCTCCCGCCCATCGCCTGGAATAGCGTAAGGTTTGGTCATGCGGAGAACGAGGTCGGGGTTTTTAGTCGGCAGTTGCCAGTGAGCAGTCGGCAGTGAGTTTACCGAGGGCTTACCGCTAACCGCCGACTGCTTACTGCCGACTGCCATCCCTCCGCTCACCCACTTACCGATGAGTGCAATCTCGCTATCGCTAAGGCCGCGCTCATTGGCATAGTGCTGGAACTGGCGGTCAGCGGGGAAGGGCGGCATATAACGTATCTGTGTCACCTTCGCCACGAACTTGCCTCGCTTGGTTACGTCTTCGTAAGTAAGCAGTGAGAACGGACCAACGCCCCCCGGATGATGGCAGGGAGTGGCGCAGTTTTTCATGATAATGGGTTGAATATGCTGGGTGTAGGTAGGCGTTTGGGCCATTAGGCAGGAAGTCCCCAGCCCTAGTGAAAGCAGCAGAAACAGATTCGTTACGGTGTTCATCTCACCAAATATAACAAAAAAGCAGCAACGAGTTGCCCCGCTGCTGCCTCCACTGGATACTAAATTTTGTTACTTCACTGTGAAGTTTAACCGGCAGTTGGCGTTAGCCTGCGACACTGGCGTTGGGTCAAGACAGATCGAGTCTTCGTTCCATACCTTAAACACCAGCCCGTCCGAAGTGGTCAATTCCCAGGTTACAACGAATGCATCAGCCGCAGCTTTCGCAGCAGCACCCTGCAAACGAGCCGTTGCGGGACGAGGACGAGCCGGGTTGTTGAACACAGACACGGCATTTACCTTGTCATACTTTACAGTCGCATCTTTATACAGATTGTAAATTTCGGCGGGGGTAATCGTAAAGCTGTTCCATTGACGGTTGCCAGCAGGCGAGTCGATAGTCTTCACCACTTTGCCACCGCTACCAAGCGAAACCGTCTTTGGGTTTCCGTCGGGATCAGTGTACGACTCGATCATGTCAACTTTAACGACTATTTTGCTAACCGTCAACTTATTGTCGAGCGATACCCAGCGGATCTTGAATGGGATTTTAGCCGCATCCTGACCAGTCAACGGGAAATTAAGTGCGTTGGCGGCAATGTTGGCTTTGCCGGCTTCGGCGATGCCATCAAAAGCCCCCCAGCCATGTACGGCCGGCTCCCAGGCTTTGTTCGGGTTGAGCGATTCATCCCGGCAGCTCATCAGCAGCGATACAGAAACCGCCAGAGCAATTGAAAAAAGTTGTTTCATTATCAGTATATCGGTTGGTTCAGCCGAACCCTTTCTTGTTTAAAAGCGGGGTTCGGCGTCGCGTATTGTCTTAGAACTCCCACTTCACTTTAGTCTTGTCCCAGAAAATTGGGTCACGGTCAAATACGATGTCCGTGATATACTTCGTCGCATTTGGGTTCAAAGCACCTTCACCTTGTGGGTACGGCAAACGGAGCGCGTACTGACGGGGTGGCTTTGATATTGGTGACTGAATACCAACGGAGAACTGCTTAAACTGGCTCTGAACAGGATAACCCGTCCGGCGTTGCAGGTTCCAGATTTCCATACCCTGTCCCCACGAGCAGAACCAAATTTGCTTGGCAACCACGTTCAGTTTGCCCTGATTGGTTGGAGCGGCATCATATAACGTCATCCACTCTTTTACATAGGCATCCGTTTCAGCAGCGGCTGGTGCTTTGGCTTTTGAAGGATCTGATTTCAGGCCCTGAGCTACCACAACGGCAACTTGCTCACGAATAGCAGCCTCGAACAAGGCTTTGGCATCGCCCGTCACGCCTGTTCCGTCCAGGATGGCTTCAACCTGCCAGAACTTCGTGTTCCAGCTATTGATCAACGGCCACTGTCCGTTACCCCCATAGTTCAACGCAGCCTGACCCGTCAGGGCAACGGCAGCCGTACCTTTGTCTGAATACACACCACCGGCAGGATACGTGCCTGGCGTGGCCCGCAGCGGACCGTCGGCAGGGGCACCCGATACGTCGGCACGGTCGCGACCAAAGAAGCCTGCGATGTAGCCGAGATCAGCAGTTGAGAGAGCTCCTGCAATATTAAACGCCTTTTTATAATCGGCTAAGAACGATTCCCGAAGAGGCAGATACGAACCACCGAAGGGAGTAGTACCCCGATCAGTTGGGTTGTTCTGATCCAGAATCCGCGTGGTTTGCCGGTAAAAATAGAAAGGCAGGCGGGGGTCTTTGTTCAGGATCATTTCGCCCATCAACTGATGGCTAATGTAGTTTGGATCACCCAAACCGGCATACGTGCCATACCAGGGGTGACGGTTGTCGACAGGTGAAATCTGCGTCGAGTATAAATACGTCCAGTTGTTGGCAGCCGCCGTAATGTATCCACCCGCATCGAAGGCAGCCTTCAACTCGGCGTTGCCATTAGGCCGACCTTTGCGTGCATTGAGCAACAGGCGCAGTTTCACGGATTTGGCAATCCGAGTCCAGGTTGCCGCGTTTCCACCGCCCATATAGTCGTTGATTACAGCTACAGGTTGTGGTTTAGCCAATTCGACAACAGCCTGATCACACAGTTTCAACAGGTCTTCGTAAATCTCCGAATCCTTGTCAAACTTAGGCGACGTGTTCTGCGCTTCCGCATTTCCTTTCCATGCCTCCGTGTAAGGCATATCGCCGAACATATCGACGTAGTTGCCCATGCAATAGGCCTTGAGTACCTGAGCAATACCCCGATAGCGTGGGTTTTTGCCGTCTTCCGTAGCCCGCAGCATCATTTCGATGCTTTGCATTTGCTGATAAGCCGCGTTCCAGGTGCCCTGAAAACTAGTGTTGTTGAGGTTGTACGCATCCGAAACGCTCCACAAGCCGGCAAAGCCCATGGCATTGCCGTTTACGTTATTAAAGGCGTCACGGGCTGCATTCTCCGCTACGGGCAACAGCAGGCCCAATGAACCCGTTGCAGGCCGGTTTGGGTCCGTATTGATGTCCAGTTCGGTCAAATTACACGAACTGACGACACCGATGAGTCCAGTCAACGCTAGTGTTCTGAACCCGTTTTTGATGTTGATCATGTACTTCTTTAGAGTAATAAGTGTTGAGTGCGGTCCCGTCGTTACGGCAGACGGGACCGCTCTGAATTAGAATGAAGCGTTCAGGTTGATACCGAAACGGCGTGTTGACGGCGACGCACCCAAGTCAAAACCTTGGATGTTCGAGTCAGCAAAGTTCGACAATACTTCGGGGTCGAAGTTCAGGCCGGGCAGCATGTTGGGGGCGTAGAACCACAGGTTACGACCCGATGCCGACACGCGCAGGCTCCCGAAGATCTTCGTGTACTTTTGCAGGAATGCCTTTGGCACCGAGTAGCCCAACGAAATTTCGCGCAGACGCAACACCGACGAATCGTAGATGTTCACCTCATCGGCACCGTAGGCACCGTAGCCATCAGAGAAGTGATACTGGAACGCCGACATACCAATTGTATTCTTGATTGGCTGACCATTGTCGCCTAACAGCGGCTTGAATGTGGCAGGATCGCCCAATACGCCGGGGATTACCCGCATACCTTCACGATCTTCTGAGTTCTTCAATTGACCACGCAACAGCAACGAAGCCGCCGTGCTTGAGAACAGCGCACCACCCGCCTTGTAGTCGACCAGAACGCTCAGGTTGAAGTTCTTGTACGCCAGCGTGTTGGTCCAGCCAAATGTAAATTTCGTGTTGGGATCGCCAATAACTGTTGCCTTTGGGGCGCGGATTGGCAAGCCTGTGTTCGGGTTGATGAGCAGGTTGCCTGCATCGTCTCGGGCATTCACCGAACCGTAGATCTGACCGTAAGGCAAGCCCGTACGGAAGATGGTTCCGAGTGCCGAGAGACCGGTACCACCCAGGAAGATTTCTCCCGCCGGGCCAGCGTCTTCAACTTTCGAGAGGATGCGGGTAAACGCTCCGAACGAAGTCCAGGTGAAGCCACTTGCTGTCCGAACCGGAACAAGTGTCAAACCAACTTCCCAACCTTTGTTTGAAATTTTACCAGCGTTGGTGATCTCGGCGGCAAAGCCTGATGTCCGGGGTAATTCGCGGGTTACGATCAGGTCAGTCGAGACACGGTTGAAGTAAGCCACGTCCAGACCAATCCGATTATTGAAGAATTGCAGTTCAGTACCCAACTCTACCTCTGCCGTAAATTCGGGCTTCAGGTTCGCGTTGTTCAACTGACCGGGTAGGTTAGCCGTTGAAATTGCCGTAGCGTTGTAGAACGTACGACCCAGGTTATAGGCCGTAGCCACCTGATAGGGGTCAGCATCTTTACCTACTTTCGCGTAGTTAGCCCGCAACTTACCCATGTTGATGATATTCTTGGGCAGGTTCAGGAACTCGGTAAAGATCAACGAGGCCGAAACGGCTGGGTAGTAATACGCGTTGTTGGCTACCGGCAGGGTTGACGAACGGTCACGACGAACCGATGCCGTTACAAAAGCCATATTGTTGTAGCCCAGCGTCATTTCGCCAAATACACCGTACAAACGACGTTGCCGCTGATAATCACCTGACGTTTGGTTCAATGTACCACCGATGGTCAACACGTTCGGGTCGATCACGGGTGCGCCTACTGTACCAGACTCAGAGTACGTACGTTGGTTGGGGTTGAAACCGACCAACACCTTAGCGTTGAATTTCTCCGAGAAATCGTGCTGTGCCGTTGCCAGGAACGTAAAGTCAACTTCGGTGTTAGTCAAGTCCTGACGCAGTACCTGACCCAGCGGCTGGAATGTACCACCCGGACGCAATACGTTCTTACGAATTTCTGAGTAGGTATTCAAACCACCACGAGCTGTCACGTTCAACCAGTTTGTTACGTCGTAGCTCAGGGTCATGTTGCCATACACCCGGTTTACGCTTGAGTTATACAGGTTGTATTTAGCGGTCCAGAGTGGATTGTCCAACGCCCGATAAAATACGTTCGACCCATCGACAGGGTTCTCGAACGGATATTCGTTCAGGTTGTAGTTACGGGGCAGGTAGAACAAACGACCGTAGATCGAACCGGCTGAGGCCAGTCCGCCGTAGTCGGCGTAGTAACCAGCACCCGACTGTGGGCTTTGCTGATTCGTGTTCGTGTAGGCTACGCTACCACCTACGTTCACCTTGTTGGTCAGCGTAGCGTTACCGCCAAAGCTCAGTGTGGTCCGGTCAATAGATGAGTTCGGGATGATACCATCGTTTTTCATCCGCGACATCGACGCGTTCAACGAGGTCTTGTCGCCAGTTGAATTAATCTGAATGCCGTTTTCTAACACTTTGCCCTGACGGAAGAAACCGCCGATGATGTCGTGAGGAACGAGTGGCACCGCAATACCCCGACCGTTGGCCTGCAACAACTGCGGGAAAGCCGTTTGGTAACGAGCCGCACCGAAAGCCACTGTTTGGTCGACCAATGGGTGAGGAATTGTTCCCTCCGGGAAAGCCGGATCAATAATTTTTGAATACCGCTCAAAACCCAGGATACCGTTGATCCGGTCAACCTCAGCCGGGAATACCGTACCCCAGTTACCGATAAAACCACCGTTGTAGGTTTGGTTCGATCCCTGTGTGTAGGTGTTCTGGTAATCAGGAACGGTCGAAACGTTCTCTACCGAGTACGACGAGTTTACGTTGATCTCCAATCCTTTCCGGGCCGACTTGCTACCCGACTTGGTCGTGATCACGATTACACCGTTAGCAGCCCGTGAGCCGTAAAGAGCTGAAGCAGCCGCACCCTTCAACACCGTCATGGTTTCGATGTTGTTGGGGTCGATGTCATAGGCCCGGTTTGAGCTAACCGTGTTTTGGTTATACCCCTGTTGCCCAGTTCCACCTCCACCTGCGTTCACCGAGTTGTCGAAAGGAATACCATCGACAACGAACAGAGGTTGGTTGCTGCCCGTAAACGAGTTGTTACCCCGGATCGTGATCCGCGTACCGGCACCCGGCGCACCGTTACCCGCCGTGATGTTCACACCCGGCACCTTACCCGACAACGCCCGCAGGGGGTCCGGCTCCGAACGCTGCTGGAGGTCTTGTCCTTTTACGTTCGTTACGGCATAGGCGAGAGCTTTCTTGTCGCGCTGAATACCGACAGCCGTTACCACAACTTCACCCAATTGCTTGGAGTCGTTCTTCAGGGTTACGTTGAGTGAAGCGCGGTTGCCCACCTCCATCTCCTGTGTCTCGGACCCTACGAAACTGAACACCAGTTTACCGCCTTTTTCGGGCACCATGATGGTGTAGTTACCATCGGCATCGGTGTTGGTTCCTTTGGCTGTACCCTTCAGTACGACCGATACGCCGGGCATGCCACCATTGTCCTCAGCGGACGTGACTTTACCCGACACCTTTCTCTCCTGGGCCATTCCCCAGAGTGAGCACAACATCAGTAAGCTCACTAGTAGAGTTTTCCTCATGTAGGTTTGTGATTTTTAGGTTGCTAATAACAAGTAGAATTACCACAAAATTAACGCGTGGCTATAACAATACAATAGAGGAGCAATCTAAATTTAGGAGTTAATAAAGTTTTAATGCGAATGTGCAATTCAAAATTTTATTCTGATAAACGGCATTTAGACGATATTAATTAAAAATATAGAACTGTAGAAATACTTAAAGTAACTGTTTCATTTTTGCAGATTGACGGTTGGAAGTGAGCAAAAACAAGGGCGAATTTTGTACTTTCCCAATAACAACTATCCTCTATAGTAAATAAGTAGATTGAATGATAAGTATCTCAACCGCTTTGTTGGTACGAGAAATGGCATAAAAAAATTTATCAACCGTCTTCTACACGTCACGTTATTGGTTGAGGTTTTTCTCAATCTGCCTGCTCAATGTTTTTGTATGCTGATAGCCAATCCTAAACAACTCCCGGGAGCGTTTCACATCCGAAACACCATAGTTCGCCAGTTCAGGTGGTTCAATCAGGATAGTACATTTCGTAAACCGCTCTTTGGTTTTGCTTTGAACAGCTAAAATTAAGCTCCGTTCAATCACCCCTCGCATCGACGAAATTGGCTTGGTCAGACCAAACGGGTTGCAGTGTGATCCAATCAGAAAATCGACTTTGGTTTCGATTAGTTCGACCGGCAGGTTACTCAGCACGCCACCATCGACGTACTGCCGTTTGTTGATAACGAGCGGTTCAAACACACCCGGCAAACAACACGATGCCAACATGGGCCGGATCAACTCGCCTGACTCGAACACGTCGAGGTCGCCCTCGTTCAAATCAACAGCAGCTATGTGCAAGGGGATATGGAGACTCTCAAATCGGTCGTGAGGCAGGTAGGTACGGCACAGATCGGCCACGGTGTCGATTCGGAGCAGGCCCATACGGTTCCAGGCTGGGCGTAAATACTTCATAAATGATGACGATTCGATGATTTTCAAGATCTCATCGGGGGTATAACCATTAGCAAATAAAGCCCCCGCTACGGCTCCCGCGCTCGTCCCGGCAATCCGGTCGACGGTTACACCCATCTCTGTCAGGGCTTTTAACACGCCCAAATGTGCGATGCCCCGCGCTCCACCACCCGATAAAACAAGTCCGATTTTCATAACGTATCGCGGTTGTCCTCAACCGCAGTTTACGTAGCGTGGTTATCCACAACCATGCCGATACTTATTTACCGCTCGGTTGTGAACAACCACGCTACACTAATAAAAAAACAGATACCCCAGGCCAATGCCAGCCAGTACGCCCACAAAATCGGCTATTAACCCAGCCACGATGGCGTAGCGCGTTTTTTTGATGCCTACTGATCCAAAATACAACGCAACGATGTAAAATGTTGTATCGGCCGACCCCTGAAATATACAAACGAGCCGCCCCACAAACGAATCGGGACCAAACTGCTTCATGGCGTCGATCATGAGAGCGCGCGCCCCGGAACCGCTCAGAGGTTTCATTAGGGCCACGGGTAGGGCGTCGGTGAAGTCGGTGTTAACGCCCGTGAGGCCAATGATATACTTCAGGCCCTCAACCAGATACGTCATGGCCCCGGCGTTGCGAAACGCCCCAATAGCGACCAACATGCCCACCAGATACGGAATAATGCGCACGGAGGTCTCAAAGCCAGCTTTGGCTCCCTCGATGAATGTGTCGAACACGTCGATTTTAGCCCGAATTGCCCCCACCAGAAACGTAACGATAATGGTTAGCAACAACACGTTTCCCACTACCTTCGATACCTGCTCGATCTCTTCTTTTGGCAATCCCGACAAATACCATAGCACCAGTCCTAAAAAAGCGGTCAAGCCGCCGATGCCGCCCAGAACCGTGCTGTTGAGCAGGTTTAGCCGTTGTTTAATACCTACGATCAGGATACTGACCACCGTAGTCACGTAGGTTCCGATCAGGCAGGGAATGAAAATATCGGAGGGGTCGGCGGCACCCAAAATAGCCCGTTGCGCCATGATACTGAGCGGAATAATGGTCAAACCCGACGTGTGCAACACCAGAAACATAATCTGCGCGTTGCTTGCCGTGTCTTTTACGGGGTTCAGTTCCTGTAGGCTCTGCATGGCTTTCAGGCCGAAGGGGGTGGCTGCGTTGTCGAGGCCGAGCATGTTGGCCGAGAAGTTCATGATCATTTGCCCGTTGGCGGGGTGATCTTTCGGTACTTCGGGAAAGAGCTTATTGAAGAACGGGCCGATAACCCGCGCAATAGCGTTGATGGCCCCAATTTTTTCGGCGATATTGAGCAGGCCCAGAAAGAACGTCATCACACCTGCTAACGGCAGGGCAATGTCCATCACAGCTACTTTTGAGGAATCGAACAGACCTTCGACAATGATTTTGAAAATTTCGGTGTCGCCCAGAAAAATCAATTTGACCAGCGCAACCAAAAAGGCAATCACGAAAAAAGCGACCCAGATATAATTTAAAGCCATCGGTTAAGATTCGGTTGGTAATTTGCGCTTCAATATGCGACAAATGTTTGGCATCATGCAAAAAAAGATTTGGACACAGAGGACCACCAAGATGCACGGAGTTGCACAGAGATTTCGTAGTAAAATTATCCATTTTCTCTGTGTAACTCCGTGCATCTTGGTGGTCCTCTGTGTCCAAAAGTCCTACGCTCAGAACCTCGAAAACTCCCTGCAAGCTCAGAAACTCGTCGATATTCAGCAGGTGGACCCATCTTTACTCGTTGAACTTAAATATTCAACGACGGATAATTTCGTCAAAAAAGACGTATATGGCGAGCTAACTCGTGCGTATATGCAGCCGATGGCCGCCCAAAAGCTTGCCAAAGCCAATGCCCTCCTCAAACGTGAACACCCCGACTTACGGCTACTTATATACGACGCGGCCCGGCCCCGTGCGGCTCAGTGGAAACTTTGGCAGGCCTTACCTCAATACCCCGAACGCGAACGCCGAAAATACGTGGCCGACCCTCGCGAAGGGTCCATTCACAACTACGGTTGCGCTGTCGATCTGACCGTGGCCCGCGTGAGCGGCACCCGCTACGAAGCCCTAGACATGGGCACAATTTACGATTTCTTTGGCGTTATGGCCTACCCTTCGCAGGAAGGACGTCTGCTCAAAGAAGGCAAATTGACCAAACAGCAGGTAGCGAACCGGCAATTGCTCCGGTCGGTTATGCGGCAGGGCGGATTCTCCTCCATCGAATACGAATGGTGGCACTTCAACGCCCTCTCCCGCAAAAAGGCAATGATGCTGTTCAGGATTGTTGAATAAGAGGAGAAGGGAGGAAAGGGGCTGACGCAAAAGTTTTTCACATGAGTCAGCTTCCTTTCCTCCTTTCTCCTGTTTAATAAACCTCCATTTCCGGCTGAACATCCCGTGCCCAGGCATGAATACCGCCTTCGAGGTTATAGAGGTTTGTGAGGCCAAACTGCGTGTGCAAATAGTTCGCTACGTTGGCCGAGCGGATACCGTGATGACAATAGACCACAACGGGCTTATCGGTAGGGATACGCTTGGTATTGTTGGGGATCATTTCCACCGGAATGAGCACGGCCCCGTCGAGGTGGCAGATGTCAAATTCGGGGCGGTCGCGCACGTCGAGAAGGAACAGGTCCTGACCAGACGAAAGTCGATTAGCCAAGTCTGTAGGGGAGATTTTCTGCGGCCCGGTCGTTGCCTGGGTTGCGGGCCGGTAACCCGACGATAGTCCTGCCTGCGCCAAGGTTTCAGCGTCGGCCCGGCGTTTCGTTTTGATTTTCTGGAACGTCATAGCCAGCAAATCGACCATCAACAGGTGTTCATTCAGCGGCTCGCCCAAACCTGTGATGAGCTTGAGCACCTCCGTTGCCTGATACGTACCGATAACACCCGGCAACACACCCAGTACGCCCGTGTCGTTGCAATTGGGAATTTCTATTTCATTCGGAAATTCTGGGAACAGGCAACGATACGTGGGGCCGTTTTGGTGATTCAGCACCGCCACCTGCCCCTCAAACCGGTGAATGGCCCCGTACACAAACGGTTTTCCAAGTGTAACACACACGTCATTGATGAGATAGCGTGTCCTGAAGTTATCCGTACAATCGACAATAATATCGTATTCGCCCGCAATAGACCGGGCGTTGTCTACATCGAACGCAAAGGCATAGGTGTCGAACGTGGTTTCGGGGTTCAGCTTTTGCAGATGCGCAACGGCGGCTTTTGCTTTCGACTTGTCTAGTTCGTTTGTCGTGTATAAGACCTGTCGCTGAAGGTTGGTAATGTCCACCACGTCGGGGTCGACGATGCCAATGGTGCCCACCCCGGCGGCTGTCAGATACAGCAAAACCGGGCAGCCGAGACCACCAGCCCCGATTACCAACACAGAGGCACTTTTAAGTTTGAGTTGACCCTCCACACCCACTTCGGGCAGGTTCAGGTGTTTTTGGTATCGCTTGTATTCAGCGGGTAGTAACATAGTAAAATTCCTTGAGGCTGGTTTTACCTAAAGTACGCATTTAGGCAGGTAATTAGTTTGCCCAGCATGCGAAAAATTTAGCCCTATCTACTGTACCAGTTGCTCAAACAATCGGGCGAGGGTTTCGCCTGCATCGGCGCACAAGCCCGGATGCACCGCCGACGTTTGCACAATCGTGCTGCGAGTGGCTGTGAGCCACCGAAACCGCGATGCAACCGCCAACTGCCCGATGGGGCCACCCTCTCGCCGACCGGCACAAATGCGCTCGAAGGCCCGCAGTCGTTCGTGAAGTTCGTCGGTATCGAGAGTGGGCGCGAAAGCCCGAAGGCGGGCTTCATTCAGTTCGTACCGGACCTCTAAAAATCCTTGGGCTGAGCAATACAAGATAACACCCACGTTGATAAACTCCTCCCGTTCCACACGCGGTACCACCCGAATCACGGCGTACTCAAACAAGTGTTTGTCGGGCATGGTCGGCTGCGTTAACAAAAACGGCTGAGTGGGCCAGCCGCGTGGTCAGGAATTGAACATACATCTGGCGTCGTTCGGCAGGCGAGACCTCCTCCGACGCGTCGGTGAGCCAATCATCGGGTATCAGAGCAACAATGGCCTCAATCCAGTCGGGGGTCAAAATGGCCTTAAAATCAGCATCGACGGTTTGGAGTTCCGAGGCCCGCGCCAGCAAAACATGGTCTTTTACCTGCACAAACGGGCGCGTGGCGTGGTCCTGCCAGGGTTGGCCTGTATGATGGAAATAGAGCGAGGCACCATGATCGATCAGCCACAGTTCCTTGTGCCAGATGAGCATGTTGGTATTTCGGGCCGTTCGGTCTACGTTGGTCATCAGGCAGTCGAGCCACACGATTTGCGAGGCAAGCCGCGCATCGACCGGGTTCACAAGCGGATCGAACGTAATGGCTCCAGACAGGTAGTGCAGGGCCAAATTGAGGCCGGTACTGGCTTTCAGTAGGTCCTGAATTTCCTCGTCGGGTTCGGTGCGGCCAAAGGCCTCGTTGAGATTGGCGAATACAAGCTCGGGAATACGCAGGCCAAGCAATCGGGCGGTTTCACCGGCAATGAGTTCAGCAATCAACGCTCTCGTTCCCTGCCCGGCTCCTATGAATTTGAGGACATATAAAAAGTCGTCGTCGGCTTCGGCGAGTGCGGGTAAGGAACCACCCTCGCGAAGGGGCGTAACGTAGCGCGTGACGGTCACCGTCCGCAATTCAGGAGTGGGGTGTGTCATACGCTAGTTCATGCCACCAGTGCTTTTTATCAACGCTTCTCAGCAAGAACCTCTTTAATATCGGAGATGATTTTGCTGGCGAGGTGTTCAGCCGTTGAGAGCGTATCCGACTCCGAATAAATACGGATGATCGGCTCGGTGTTGGACTTACGCAGGTGTACCCACTCCCGGTCAAACTCGATTTTCACCCCGTCGATACTGTTGATCGGATTGCGGGCATATTTTGCCTTGATGCGTTCCAGCACCGCGTCGACATCGATAGTAGGCGTTAGCTCAATCTTATTCTTCGAGATGTAATAGTTTGGGTAGGTTCGGCGTAGCATCGAAACTGATTTGCCAAACTTGGCCAGATGGGTCAGGAATAAGGCAATGCCCACGAGCGCGTCGCGACCGTAGTGCAATTCGGGGTAAATAATACCGCCGTTGCCTTCGCCCCCGATGAGCGCACCCTGCTCTTTCATCATCTCAACCACATTAACCTCACCCACAGCCGAGGCAAAATGCTCACCACCTGCTTTGCGTGTTACATCGCGCAGGGCTACGGTACTCGACAAGTTCGAGACAGTATTGGCCGATGTGGCTGATTCTGAGCGATTTTTAAGGACATAATCGGCCACGGCTACCAGCGTATATTCTTCGCCGAAGGGCGAGCCATCTTCACAAATCAGGGCCAGCCGGTCAACGTCGGGGTCGACCACGATACCGAGATCAATGTTGTCTTTTTTAGCGACGTTGATAATGTCGGTCAGGTTTTCGGGCAACGGTTCGGGGTTGTGGGCAAAGTTGCCGGTGGGGTCGCAGTGCAGTTTGGTGATCTGCTCCACACCCAAAGCCTCAAGCAACATAGGCACGGCGATGCCTCCAGTTGAATTCACAGCGTCGACCACGATGCGGAAGTTGCGGGCGGCAATAGCCTCACGATCCACAAGGGGGAGGGCCAAAATTAGGTCGATGTGTTTTTGCAGATAGGTATCATCGGTGCGGTAAGTGCCTAGTTTACGCACTTCCGCAAAATCAATGGCCTCGGCCTCGGCAATGGCCAGCACCTCGGCCCCATCGTCGCCTGAGATAAACTCACCTTTCTCATTCAACAGTTTGAGCGCGTTCCACTGAATGGGGTTGTGGCTTGCCGTCAGGATAATCCCCCCGGCAGCTCCCTCGGCAGGAACCGCTATTTCGACGGTTGGCGTGGTCGATAAACCGAGATCAACAACGTTAATACCCAGTCCCTGCAAGGTAGCCGACACGAGCCGGGAGACCATATCGCCCGACAACCGGGCGTCGCGCCCGATCACTACAGATGGAATAGAAGTAGCCCCCTGTTCGGTGGCTCGCTGGCGAACCCATTGACCAAATGCTGCTGAAAATTTTACAACGTCCAACGGCGTCAGACCCTCTCCACTACGCCCCCCAATCGTACCACGAATACCGGAGATAGATTTAATTAATGCCACGTGACTCGGTTAAAAAAACGTAAAGTAATCCGACAAAGATAACCATCGGGTATGGTTGTGAACGTACCGTTGGTCAGAAAAATGCGCCGTAGCAGGATTAATTTCACGGAATCGGGTTCTCCGTCGTTAGGTCGCTCTGTATCACCACCTCGTTGGTAAAGAGGCTCGAAGCCGAGCCGCTGTAGCTGCCCGTGATGGGCGCGGCTAGTTCGGGGCGGGCCGTGCTGGTGAGGAAAATATGGCGGTTGTTCACCACAGAGCCTTCGGTGGGGTCGTAGCCGCGCCAGCCTGCCCCGGGTAAATACACCTCGGCCCAGGCGTGTAATTCGTGTTCCTGTTGCGGATTCCCGAATAGGTAGCCGCTTACAAACCGAGCGGCAAGCCCCAGGCTCCGGCAAGCGGCCATAAACAGCACCGTGTAGTCGCGGCAGGAGCCGCGCCGATCCGAGAGCGTTTGTTCGGGGGCATGGGGCGCACCCTGATCGCGGGTTTCGTAGGTGAACGTCCGAATAGTCTGATTCAGGGTCGTCAGAAACGGAATGGTTTCCCAATTGTTGGCAGCCGCCATCCGACGCGCCCACAATTCGATCTCGGCGGTTACTGTGGCCCGGTCCAGATACGGGTGTAGGAGAGCCTCAACACCTTGCTGATAGCGGAATCCCGGCAGTCGCTTGCTGTCGAACGGATAAAGCACAAAATCGAACGAATTGAAATCGTCCGAATGCACACTCAGATCGGCAGTGATAATTAAATGGCGGGTTGGATGCTGAAAGAAAACCACCTGCTGAATATTTCCCTCGGCGTCGACATTACGCACCACTTTCGAGGGCATCGGGTCGATTTGGAGTTCATAGGCAAGCAATCGCTGATACGGATACGTACGAGGGTACAGATAGAGTGTGTGCGGACTCAGAGCTACCGGGCCACTGTAGGTATAGGTGGAGGTATGGCGAACGTGTAGATTCATGTTTTGACTTTCTCGAAGATAGGGTCCATCCAATAGGTAGGCAGTTTGCGAACCGAATTGTTCAGTAATGCGCTCCATTGGTGCGAAATCTCGTCCATATCCTCCTTTTCGAGCCGATGTTCGGTCATGTGGAAGCTACTATTCGGGTAAATGACCACATCGAGCGGATAGTCGACATCGTTGGCACTAACCCGGGTCGCATCGAAGGCCAGAAACCCAATTTTGAGGGCTTCAGCCAGGCTTGTTTCGTAGGTCAGGTTTCGGAATAGCAGAGGTTTACCGTATCCCGAATTACCAATTACCTTGAACAGCGACCCACTGTCGACCTCTACCCAGTTGCCTTCGGGGTAAAGCAGAAACAGCTTGTGTTCGTCGTCGTCTTCGAGTTGCCCGCCCACAATGGCGTTCAGATTAAAGTTCAGTCCGCTGGCATTGATCGACTCTTTGTCTTCACGCGCCACGCGCTTCACCTGTTCGCCAAAGGCGTTAACGGCTTTGTAGAGCTTGTTGAACGACCGGTCTTGTTCGGCCAGAACTTCATTGAAGTAGATAATGGCTTTATCGCGAACCGACCGCAGGCCGGAGGTCATTACGAATAAAGAATGGTTCTCAACCTCGTGAACGGTGATTTTCCGGTTGCTCGACACCTCAGTGCCAGAGGTCAGGCGGGTATCGGCAATGGCTACCAGACCCGTGCGGACCTTGATTCCTAAACAATACGTCATTACTTGCGAGTCGGAAGTCGAAGCTCAAAAGTCGGAAGTCCGTCGGCAAAAGCCAAACTTTACCAAACAACGAACCAACAAAAAAGCCGCTTCTCATAACGAAAGCGGCTTTTCAATGCTGAGTCATAAGCAATATTTATTATCGTAAACACAGGCAATATTCATGCTTAACTCTTCTTTTTCGCCAAAAAAGGTGATCAACTGCGTCAAAAGGGTGTTAAGTGAAGCTCGGTTTTTGCTGTTCCCTACTGCTGATTCAATTTTTCCAGAAGAGCGGGTTTCCGCCGATGACTAACGGGAATCTCCTGGTTGTTAATCACTATTGAGTGGGCGTTCAGGTGTGTAATTTTTAAAATGTTTACACAAAACTGCTTATGCACCCGCAGGAACGAGTCGCCCAACGTTTCCGAAAACCGAACCAGTGATTGCTTCATAGCAAACTTCTCCGAAGCCGTCACTACCAGCGAGTAATTTCCTGCTGCTTCGATCCAGAGAATCTCATCGTGAGCAATTTTTTTCTGTCCTTTTTGGGTACGAACCATCAAAAAATTGTCGGTAAGCTTTGCTGAGGGGGGCCGATTGGCGGTAACGAGCCGGATGGTAGAGAATAGCGTTAGCTTGTCAAAAGGCTTAACCAGATAGCCGTAGGCCGACGGCCCCAACTCTAGTTGCTGATACAGCCTTTCGTCGGTCGAGACGGTAATAAAAATGGTAGGAATACGCTGCTCCTGAATGGTATCCAGCAAGTCGAAGGAGGTTTCCTCGTGCAGGAAGATATCGGCAATCAGCAGGGAGGGAGTAGCTTTTTGGAGGGCGTTGTGTGCCTGCTTCACCGATGATACCGATTCGATTTGTGCATACCCAAGTTCTTCCAAGATGATTCTTAACCGAACCTGTTCCAGCAGGTCGTCTTCAATAATTAGAACACTCGTCATGAATGGTTAGCGTGCAGTAGGTTGATAGCGCAAAGTGCGCCCTCCCGTGTTCTTTTCATGCTCTTGGATGATTAAAGGCAAGAAAAAGGTGATGACCGCACGACTAAACAACGATCTCTCCAGTTGATAACGCACTTTCGAGCGGCATTGACACGGGTTGTTTCGCACTGAGGGGCATGTATATGGTAAAGCGGGTGCCATGTTCAGGAAGGCCAACGACCTCCACGTGCCCGTGATTGCGGGTGGCAAAATCACGCACGAGCAACAAGCCTAGCCCTAAGCCTTTTTCGCCAACCTGCCCCTCGGTATGGCCGGCAAACAATTCCTGCAAAAAAGTCAGTTGGTCGGGTTCCATGCCCTCGCCCGTATCTTCTAGCTGAATCTGCACCTGTTCATTAGCCACTACAGAGGCCGTGATTCCCACCTCGCCCACCGGCCCCATGCTTTTAAGCGCATTGTCGAGCAGGTTGCGGACCATGAGTTGCAGGCCGTTATCGTCGGCCCAAACGTGCAGTGTATCGGGGCAGTCAATGCGGATATGCGTATCCTGAAACTGAATCAGGTGCTGGTACAGATCGGCCACACGGTGTAGCAGGCAGTTCAGGTGTAGGTTTTGGGGCTGATAGGGAATGATCTCGCGTTGCGCCAGTGCCCAGCGGAGCAGGTTATCGAGCATGGTTTCGATCTGAACACTAGCCAGATCAATGGCTTGCGAGATGCGCTGAATATCGGCGTAGGCGCGTTGTTTGAGCCGGTTGCTGACCAGGTCGGCCATACCACGAAACGAGATTAGGGGTTTGCGCATGTCATGGGCAATAATGCCAATAAAGTGCTCGCGGGCTTTGTTGAGTTGCTGCACTTCGGCCAGAGCCACGTTTAGCTGCTGATTGGTGTGCTCCAATTTTTGCCGATTCCGATACAGCCGCCAGGCCAGCAGGCTAATGGCAGCAAGAACCAGAACAGCCACCCCAATAACAGCTACATAGACGTTACTCCGCAACTGAGCAATGGCTTGTTCTTTCTGGAGCAAATCAATCTGACGCTGACGGCGAGCCGATTCATACCGAGCCTGAAACTCCTGCATTCGTTGATTATTCGCCTGAGCATTCGCTTTCCGTTCATAAATTCTCGCTTGTTCCAAATAGGCATATGCTTTTTTAAATAAGCCATTTTTGGCTGCCAGTTTGCTGGCATCTTCATTGGCCGAAACCAGAACGTTGAAGCGGGGTGATGAGCAGGCCAACGCAAACTGAGTAGCCCGGTCATAATAAATAAGCCCTTCGTTCAGTCGGTTCAGTTGCAGGCAGTCGTTACCCAAATTATTATATAGCACGGCCAATTCGTAAACATCGGTCGTTTGCGATAGTGCCTTTTTGTTTTCTGCATAGGAGGTTTTAAAATCCCCGGCATTATAATATGCTCCTCGCTTCATGAGTTCAAAAGCGCGTTGGGCATAGCAGCAGGCAGGTGTTGTGGCCATGTGGCGGAGTGTACTGATGATGAGTTGTTTTGCACGGGCTTCACCAGCCTGAATATTAGCCCGATGGATGGCTATATAATTCGTAAAAACAAGATCGTGTGGATTAGGATGTGCAGCCAGTAATTGTCGCATTTGGTGCCAGTGAGCTTCGGTCAGGGTCGAATCGGCGGCTGTAAGATCGTTGTAGGTATTGAATTGTATTGAAAAAAGCAAACAATGGGTATTAATCAACCCCGACACATCATTGAGTTTTTCGAATTGGCTCAGGGTATGAGAACCGTATAGGCTTGCACTGTATAAGTCGTTGGATCTATACGCTTCCTGAGCTTTCAGAAATTCGTAAGCCGCCAGAGCCGTGGGGTTTTGGGTTTGGGTCGCCAATGCGTGGATTTGGGGCAGGTGACGGCTCATTTTGTCTTTGCCTTTGCCCAGCCAGTAGCGGGTTCGTTCGAGAGCAATCAGGTTTTTGAGCCTTACCAGGGCGGGGGCTTTCGAGTTGGCAACCAGCCATTGTTCCAGACTGTCGGGATTGTTGACGGGGTGGGCATCGGCGAAGGTAAATGACTGCGAAAAGCTGCTGGTAGGGGTCAAAAACAGGCCACCGACAAACAGTAGTGCAAAAACAAATCGATTCAGCGCAACAGTCATAAGGGGGAGAGGAAGATTTTGCACAAGTAAGGAACCCTGATTTTGTCTCAGGCACAAACTTCGGTCAGGAATTATTCGCAGCATCAAGGCCAGCAAATGGGTCAACAACCGAAAGACCTTCGATAGAGGCAAAATCGCTCGTGTTGCGGGTGACTAACGTCAGGTTATGGGCTGATGCTGTGGCCGCTATGATGGCATCAGGCAATTTGATTTTGTGTTGTCGTCGAATCAGGATAGCACTTGCCACTACCCTTTCATCTAAGGCCAGAATGAGTGCGTCGTTGACAAACAATTCGGTGGCTACTTGTTCAACATTAGAAGGAAATCGAAAACCAAGCAATTCAATCTGGGTAATTACGGAGAAGGCAATCCCACTATGGTCGATAAATATCTCGATCCCATTCATCTCGCATTTTACGAATCTCATAATCAATCTTTTCGATGGTTAGTGGATTTTGTTGCCAGCTTCCCCAATGTTTGGCCGACAAGAATTGTTGAGGTTCGGCAGCCACCGGCTCCTCCAGCGTCTCGGATCGCACCCGCACATCCTCTACAAACTTCAGTGACCGCAGTAACTCCACCACATAGTTGAGTTGATCGGGATTCCTCAGGTCTATTTCCAGTACACTCATGGCCGTATGGGCTATCTGTTCTGTTTCGTCTAAATCCCCAACAACGATAAACAATCGCTTAAAAAGCGTTGCAGTTACCCCAGGCTATCAGGAGATGTCATTAGCTGGAATTGTGGTAAAGATAGCCAATTCGTTGGACACAGCGATTTCGGTATGCTTTCAAAAAGTCATTAGGCCCGCTTTTCGGCCCTTACCTATTCCGGTTCCCCACACGGTAACGTACAAAAAAATTAACATGGTCACCTTTCCTGATCGCTCCCAAAGCATCTTGTATGATAGTTGATGAATGTTTTGTGTCTGCTATGGCTATTTCCTCGCAAAGGCAGGGCAAAAAAAATCATGTTCTACAGGGTCTTTCTCATGAAAAAAACACTACCCCCCATCCGGTCAATAATCGCTTTTTGTTTGGTGTTACTGGGACATGCGTTACAGGCGCAGACGTGCTCCATTTCGCTCAAAACCACTATTTCAGGTTGCTACCAGTCGGGTGGGCAAAGCAAAGCGACGGTAAGCGTAGAGGTCGCCTGGAACAATGCTACCGTTAGCCCAATTGCCAATAATACCTCCGATTTAATTACGGTAACGTTTGCGGGCCAAACTCGAACCATTAATCCTGGACTATTTTCTACTCCTGCAATTAATACACCCACTTTAGAAGTCGAGGCTACTCAGGATGTTATTGTAAGCCCGCAGGTGGTGTCGTTTGAAGTAGATGCCAATGCTACAACACAAACCATTCAGGCATTTTTTGGGGCCACCTACACAGCCTCAACCTGCAAAATGGAACAAACGGGGGTAGTTTTGCCAGCCGCTTGCCCGCCAACAGCCTGTGTAGCTGGCCAAACAGGGGGTACTGTTTGGAACGATTTCAACGCTGATGGTATCAAACAATCGGGTGAAACTACAGGGCTTTTGGGCGTAACGGTAAGAGCCTATGACTGTGCAGGTAATTTGGTGGGAACAGCCACAACCGATGTTTTTGGAAAATACGTCTTTTCACCAAACATTGCCGCATCAGCCTACCCAATTCGGGTCGAGTTTTCCAATTTGCCAGCCTTTGCAGCACAGGGAACAATCAATGGTAGCGACGGTCGTACAACGGTTCAGTTTGTGAATGCTGCCGATTGCAGCGTGGACCTGGGTGTATTAGACCCCACCGATTATTGTCAGGCAAATCCCAAGTTAGTTATTCCCTGCTACGTAAACGGTAACCCTTTGTTATCAGGCACTTCGGCTCCCAGCGATGCGGTGGTTTCCTTTGACTACAATGCTTCAGGTCTGAAAAACATGTCCATTATGGCTCATGCCGCTGCCTCAGAGGTAGGATCGGTTTGGGGAATGGCGTATAACAAATTCACTAAGAAAGTATTTTCGTCAGCAACTGTTAAACGGCACGCGGGTCTTGGGCCATTAGGCTTAGGGGGTATCTATGTAACTGATTTCACAACCATCCCAGCCAATGGCAGTACATTTAATTACAGCAACTTCATTGATGTTAGTACCATCGGTATCAATGTAGGCACTATAGCTACTAACGCTACCCGAGGTTTATCAGCTACTAAAGCAAATCCAAGCGTTGACAATGACGGCTATTTGAAGGCAGCGAAGGTGGGAATTGGCGGTATTGATCTGTCGGCAGATGGAAATAAGCTGTACCTGACAAACCTGTTTGACAATAAACTCTACGAAATAGACATCACGGCCTACAATGCCGATGGTACCACCAAGCCTACCGCAGCCAATGTAAAGAGTTTTGATATGGGCGCGGGCATCAACTGTGTAGGTGGAAACCTGCATATCTGGGCGGTGAAAGCCTACAAAGGGAAAGTATATGCAGGGATGGTATGCGATGCGAGCACATCGCAGAACAAATCAGACTTACGGGCTTATGTACGGGAGTTAAACGGCACTGCTGTCTCTACAATCTTTGATTTTCCGTTAACCTATCCCAAAGGCTATGTGGCTGCCAGTTCACCAAATATCAAGGGTTGGTTTCCATGGACGGATGATTGGAGTTCCAAAATAGTTCCATTATCATCACCACCAAACTCAGCCAGAATTATACGTCCTCAGCCTGTTTTAACCGCGCTTGAATTTGATATCGATGGTTCGATGGTGATCGCCTTTGGTGATCGCACGGGCCTTCAATCTGGATATCAGAATTACAATCCTAATGGAAATGATGGTACCTTTTATGAAGGCAACGCTGGTGGAGATATTTTGAGAGCATTTTCTAACGGTACTACTTTTGTTCTGGAAAACAATGCAAAAGCGGGTAATGCAAACGGCTATGGCCCTGGCAACAATCAGGGTCCAGGGTTTGGTGAGTTTTATCAAGATGATTTTAATCAGGATAAAACGCTACAGCATGCCGAAAACGTGGTAGGAGGTTTGGCATTGATTCCCGGAAGTGGCGAGGTACTCGTGACGGTTATGGATCCCGTTAATATTCCATTAGGCGCAGTTGGAAGACTATACTTTAATTCAGGCGGTGTAAGACATCTAAATAATGGCAATGGCACGTTGAACACGGCCTTTCAGATTTATGGTAATAGTCGAGATGATATTGGCACATTTGGCAAGTCGGTTGGTCTTGGCGATGCCGTACTGATCTGTAATCCACCTACCTACCTCGAAGTCGGCAACCGCGTTTGGGTTGACGAAGACAAGGATGGTATTCAGGATCCCTGCGAGAAAGTGCTGCCGGGCATTCTGGTATCACTTTATCAAGGTACGACCCGCATCGCCAGCACCACCACTACGGCCAACGGGGAGTATTATTTCAACAACAACCCCACCAGCAGCACCGTGGCCGGTACGATCTCCAACACGGCTATTCTGCCCAACACGGCCTACACGGTGCGGTTTGGCACCAACGGAACAGTCAACCAGTACGACAACGCAACGGGTAATCTGACGGTCGATGGAGCCAAGTACAAGGTCACGACAGCCTTCGTAACGATCCCCACGGCCAACACCCTCAACGATAGCAATGCCCAACTTTCGGGCGGGTTCCTGTCGGCGAGTGTGACCACGGGTCCGGCGGGTTCGGTGAATCATACGATTGATGCGGGCTTCATCTGCGCCCCCACGACGGTAGCCAGCGTATCGGCTACCCGCGCCACTTGTATTGTGGGAACAGCCAACGCTAATAACAACGGTCGCGTTGATTTGACGGGTATTGTGTGTGCGGATAAGGTGTTCCTGGTTACGGCAGGCAGTGCGTTGCCGAGCTACACCGCCACTAACAGCCGAGCCGTGAGCAATTCAGCGGCTTCGTTCACGGGCTTGACCAACCCTGCTTCAACTTCGGGCCAGAGCTACTCAGTGGTATTGTATAACGGCCCTTGCTGCTATACAGTCGTAACGGCGGTGTTGCCCCAGGCTCTTTGTTCGCTCACCTGCGCAATCCAGGCCACGGCCACGCCAACCATCTGCAACTCAGCTACGAACCAGTACACGGTGAACGGCACGATTGATCTGACCAACAACACCGCAGGCGGCACGGCCACCGTGACGGACGGCACTCGCAGCATGACGGTTTCGGTGCTGGCTGCGGCTACTTCGGTAGCCTACTCGCTGACGGGCTTAACGTCCGGCACCGGTTCGCATACAGTAACGGTGAGTCTGGCGGGTTGTGGCTCGGCAGTGGCTACGTATGCGGCCCCGGCCAGTTGTTCGGTGGCCCCCTGCTCGCTCTCAGCGGTGGCAACAGCAGGACCTTGCCAGATAGCTACTAACACGTACTCGCTCACCGTCGTCACCACACTAACCAATCCTGTGGCCGGTACGCTCACCGTCAACGTGCCTGGTGCCACTAGCCCCGTCACTCTGCCGATCACCGCCACGACCGCACAGGCAACCGCCGTGTTCAATGGTTTAACCAGCAACGGTCAGGCCGTCTCGGCAACCGTCAATCTGCCCGGTTGCGGGTCAGCAACGCCCGAATTCACGGCTCCAGCCTCCTGCTCGGTGGCACCAATTTGCTCACTAACCGTCATCCCAACGGCAGGGGTGTGCAACACGGCTACCAACACCTTCTCTTCAACGGTGGCGGTACGCATTGCCAATACCAACGCAGGCGGGGTACTGACCATCACCGATGGAGCAACGACTCAAACATTGACCGTTGGATCGGGGCTGAACAGCTTCACTGGCACGGCTACCTTCAACGGATTAACCTCCGATGGCAGCAACCGTCTAGTTTCGGCTTCACTAGCAGGCTGTTCCTCGCAAACGGCCACCTACACGGCTCCTGCTTCGTGCTCGGTGGCACCCTGTGCGTTGAGCATCACCACCACCAGTCTGCCCAACGGACAAGTCGGCACGGCTTACAACCAGACTATTTCGACAACAAACGGCACGGCTCCTCTGGCCTTCACCTTCTCGGCAGGTTCGCTGCAAGCCGGTCTGAACCTGAGCACGGCCGGGGTCATTACAGGAACACCTACATCGGCCACCACAGCTAGCTTCACCGTGAAGGTGACCGACAGCAAATCGTGCTCGGCCGTCGTTCCGCTCACCATCACCACGTCGGCTCTGCCCGTTTGTTCGCTAACGGCCACGGCTACACCGGGCGTGTGTAACTCGGCAACGAACACCTACACCCTGACGGGTACCGTGTCGGCCACCAATGGCCCCGGCACCCAGTCGCTCACGGTGACGGCCAACGGAGCCAGCGCGGTCGTCACCCTGACAGGCAACGGACCCGCCAGCTACACCCTCACGGGCCTGACATCCGATGGCTTGACAAAAACCGTGACAGTGCTTTCGTCGGCCACAGCTTGTGGGCAGACTTCGGTCACCTACACCGCTCCCGCTAGCTGCACCGTGGCCCCCCTCAAGGCCAGCCTGGGTAACTACGTTTGGCTCGATACCAACAAGAACGGCGTCCAGGACGATGGCAACACCGGCGTGCAAAGCGTCACCGTCGTGCTCTGCGATGCCACATCCGGCTCGGCTATCAGCACCACCCTCACCGACTCCAACGGCGGGTATCTGTTTAGCAACCTCGATCCGGGTTCGTACCGGGTGAAGTTCACCGCCCCACAGGGTATGACCTTCACCATCCCCAACTCCAGCTCGGCAACACCGGCTACAGACAGTAACGTCAACTCGCTCACGGGCCAGAAGGGCAGCACTCCTGCCGTGAGTCTGACAGCTGGTGAGAGCAACCTGACCATCGACGCGGGTCTCATTCCCGTTGCCGGTACACCTACGCTGGCCGTGGTCGTTGGCACGCCGGTTTGCAACTCAGCGACCAACAGCTACACTACCACGGGTACGGTCTCACTCAGCAACGCTCCGGCAGGAACCCTGACCATTACCGACAATGGCGCAACCGTTGCCGTGGTCAGCGTAACGGTAGGCCAGACTTCGGCCAGCTTCTCGGTGTCGGGGGTCAGCAACACAGCCAGCCACACGGTGATCACCACATTGGCTAACGGGGTGACCGTAACGGCCAACACCACCTACAACGCGCCAGCTTCCTGCACAGTCTGTTCATTGAGCATCATCACAGCCAGCTTGCCAAATGGACAAGTCGGTGCGGCCTACAGTCAGACCATTGCAGCCACGGGTGGCACGGCTCCACTGACCTATTCGGTCACGGCCGGTGCGCTGCCAGCGGGCTTGAACTTGAACGCGGCTGGGGTCATTTCGGGAACACCCACCTCGGCCACAACCAGCAGCTTCACCGTGAAAGTGATCGACAGCAAGAATTGCTCGGCCGTCACTCCGATCACTATCACTACGGCGGCTGATCCGGTTTGCTCACTGACGGCTACGGTTACTCCGGGTGTGTGTAACTCAGCCACAAACACCTACACCCTGACGGGTACCGTGTCGGCCACTAATGGCCCCGGCACGCAGTCGCTCACGGTGACCACCAACGGAGCCAGCGCGGTCGTCACCCTGACAGGCAACGGACCCGCCAGCTACACCCTCACCGGCCTACCCTCGGACGGCTTGACCAAGACTGTTTCGGTCATCTCCTCAGCCTCGGCCTGTGGGCAGACCTCGGTCAACTACACCGCTCCGGCTAGTTGCACAGCGGCCCCGCTTAAGCCCTCGTTCGTCACCACCAAGCAGATAAGCAAGGCCAAGGCGAAAGTGGGCGAAGTACTCACCTACACCGTCACCGTAGCCAACACGGGTCCCATAACGGCAACAGGCGTGGTCGTCAGCGATACCTTCTCATCGGGACTCAGCCTGGTGCCCGGTTCGGTCGTCACTTCTTTAGGCAGCTTCAGCGCGAGTGCCCAGGGAGGCACCTGGACCATTCCCAGCCTGCCTGTTAACACCACCGCCACGCTGGTCTATTCAGCCAGTGTACTGGCCGAAGGCGTGCTTTACAACACCGCCCGTCGTCAGCCCTTAACCCCCGACGATCCGGGCCAAGAGGTGAAAGTTTGCACCAGTGTACCCGTGCAGGTTTGCAAAAACGAACCCATTTCGGTTGAATTGAGTGCGCCCGCTGGCTACAATCGCTACCAATGGTATCGGACTACGTCTGCTGGCACAACGCTGGTGTCGGACGTAACGGCTACTTCGGCGAATGCCGCTACAGCAGGCGTATATACAGCTACAGTGGTCGGCGAATATTCGGTCCGCGTCAATGAGGGCGTCATTGGCTCCTGCCCCGATGGTTCTTGCTGCCCGGTTATTATTGAGGAGGTAGAAGTACCCTCCTACACGGCTCTGGTCCGCAATCCCTCGTGTGTGGGAGGTGCCCCACAACCCAACGGGCAGATTACGCTAGCGAATCTGGGCGCAGTTCCAGGTCAGTATGTCTATCAGGTTTCTCGTGGGACATCGTTCAGCGCGACTCAGGTGGTCTCTGGAACCGCAACCGCAGTGCCAATCAACGGAGTGGTTGGCGCAAGTTTGCTGCCGGGGAGTTATACGATTCGAGTATGGGTGTTGATTGATGGACAACCCAGTTGTGCGCGCGATCTGACAGTGGCCGTGGTCGAGAACTGCATTTGTCCAACAGAAATCTGTATGCCAGTAGTCATCCGAAAGACTAAGTCGCAGGGCAAACCACTCTGATAATCAATACAAAAAAAGCCTCGACGGAATAATCGTCGGGGCTTTTTTTGTGTCCTCAATTTTCGACCCGAACCTCAATCCGGGCGGTGTCGTCTTCGCCGTTGTCGTAGCCGTTGCCGGGGGTCGAATCGGAGTCGGCGGGGCTGCTAAACGAGATTTGGGCCGCTGTCGATTGCCCCCCCACAGCGGTCACCGTAGCCACAAACGTCATCGTGGCCGACTGCCCCGGTGCAAGGCTACTGAAAATGGCCCGTGCGTTGCCATTGTTGAGCGTAACGCCATCTGCCGACGACACAAACTGCAATCCGGCAGGTAGCGTCTGAAACACAGAGACCGTGCTTGCCGTGGCCCCGCCCCTATTGCTCACTGTGATTGAAAACGCGACCGATTGCCCCACGCGCACCACCCGAACGTTGGAGCGCAGTTGCAGGCTCAAATCGGCGGTGGCTCCGTCGGGGGTGGGTTGGCTCGACTGCACGGCGGGCAGCGTAGTCTGATTGGGGTTTGAAGAAGCATAGACACCTGTTCCGCCCTCCATCGTTCTGACGTCGGTAAAGGCGGCATCGTCCTGCCCATCGCCCGTGCCGGAGCCGGGCACCGAGTTGGGGTCGGTTTTGCCCGAGGCCAGAATTTGGGCCGCATTGAGGTAGAAACCGGGTTGCTGTAGCCGCGCCCGGAACCGGTGCGTCACCGATGTGTTGGGGGCTAATCCCGCAAAGGACTTGCTCAGAATATCGTTGCTGAGTGACAGACCATCGGTTGTCGAAACGAACTGCACATTGGCGGGGAGCCGGTTTTGCCAGGTGAGCGTGCCGGGGTCACAGGGGCCTTTGTTGGTGATCGTGAGCGCGTACTGCACGTCCTCACCCACGCGGGCCACCCGTTTGTCGACGCTCATGCTCAGGGCCAAATCTGATTGCCCCATCCCCACCGACAGCGAGCCGGGCAACGACAGGCAACCATACGTCAAGTCGACCGCCGAGGCCGAATACGTGCCCGTTGCCGACACCGAAATACTCTGTGCTAGTTGGTTGGTACTCCAACGAACCGGTCCATTCGCGTTTGTGGTGAGCGTAAGGCTGTTGGTCGTACAAAGATCGGGGGTTCCTCCCACTGCCGACACCGTGGGCTGTGCGGGAGCCGTAAAATTCGGAATCGTTACGGCAGGCGGGAAAAAGATCCGGTTGTTGGTAGCCCGAAGCCGAACGCCGTAAGTGCCCGCGCTCAGCGTGCGGCTTTGGTTGCTGGTTCCGTCGCCCCAGTTATACTCGCTGTAGCCGCCGGGAAATCCCACCGCTAAGCCCGTCTGACTACCGGGGCAGGCAATGTTGGCAAAGGGCTGCGCTTGCGGCAACACGGGCGAAATGCTATCGAGCAACGACTGTTGCCGGAGCACGTTTACCCACCGATTAGCCACCTCCTGTTGCCCCGAGGGCGAGTAGTGAATGCCATCGGGTCGCCAACGTAGATTATAATTATTCCAGTTATCTTCTGCGCTGTAGGCCGGGTTGTTACGCGTTACCTGGTCCAGGTCGGGGCCGAGAAATGTATTATCAATATAGCGTGGGTTGGCGCGTTCCCCCCGGTAAATAGCGTCATCCTGCGCGTCGCGCACGTGTTGAAAGGGTGCATCAGCATACGAATCTTTGGCCACCACGAACGCTAGATTAGGCGCGTTGAATTCCAACCGGACTTTGTCGATCACACCCAGAAAATGCGTTTTTATATCGTTGTACTGATTACCCCGGTCATTGATCCCATGCTGGAGCAAAATGGCCCGCAGACCCGTTGAGGGCGCGTACAGGTTCATAATGTTGCGGATGTTCACATACGGCATTCGGATATCGTACCGAATCCAACCGTGCGAAAATGGAATATCGTAGGCTGATTTGTACACATGCTCCATGTTGGAGCCACCAAAACCCGCGTTGTAGAGCAGCACCGGAACACCCAACTGTTGCACCAATTGGTCACCCATCTTCCCCCAAAACCACGCAAACCGCGCAAACGGCGACTCGCCCACGTAGGTTTCGAGCTTGGCGAAGCCTGTTACGCCGGGCAGGTAACGGTTGTCGCCTGTTTCTTCGTACTGCTGGAAGGCCGGGTTCTGAAAGTTCGCCGAGTTGTTGTTATTGTTGAGTTGGACGCAGGACACCCGGTCGTCGGTAGCTCCGTCGAGGGTGGGGCAGGCGTTGCAGACCGGATAATAACAGCCGTTGGCTTCGGCGGTGCAACTGCTGCCCTGCGCGTTGGAGTGGCCCAAAACGGCAAACACCTCGCCCACACCCACCCGCTCGATCATGTCGGTGCCAACCACGGCGTTGTTGCGGAATCCCCGGAAATTGAGTTGATACCAGCCCCCCGCAAGCGTCAGGTTGCCCGCAAACTGCCCGTTGGTGGGATTGGTTTGCACGGTTGTCCAGGCCGTAACTGTAGCCGAGGTGATGCGGTTAACGACCTGTACCTCCACCCGGTCGAGGGGGGTGGTAAGGCTACCGGCGACCTGAAATGTGGCCTGATTGGCGTTGTTCCGCTGAAACACCATGCGGTTGAGCGGAAACGTGGCATCGAGTTGGGCCAAAGCAACCGGACTCAGACCTAAAAACAAGACACTTAAATACAGTACAAGACGGTTGGCACACACACACATCATAAACAAATCGGATCTGTCTGACCAGTATTGACAGTCAATCGCGGGTCAGGGTTGTCTCTTCTCTTATCTACTTCACCTATATTCTACACCATACAACCAGATGGCAAGTTAGGGCGATATGCCTATTGATGCTATTAAAATTTATACTTACTGACCCCGTGCCTACTTGCGTGTCCATCGGTATTTGCGTTGTTTTGTAGGGAGAAAACGTTCAACATACCTAGCCGCTATGCACTTCGATGACGACGACGACGATACCTTCGACTGGGAGGAATTCGAGCGCAACTACGACCCCGTTGAGGCCCAGCGCGAAATGGAGGCCGAAAATCGCCGGATCGAGGGCCTTCCCATCCTGAAAAAAGCGAACGAGATTCTCGAAATCACCCAGGCGATTGTGGGCACGATTGACGAGGAAGACGATATTCTGATGATGAGCGAGCAGATGATGGCCAACGCCATGATGCTGCCGACCAAAGTAGTGGGGGCCGAGGGAGCCGACCTCTATACGCTCCGTATGGAGAACGCCGTGATCATTAAAATCCACGCCCGCGAACTGCTCACCCAAACCAACTATCTCCAATCAGAAAAACTCTCCGACCCCGCCTACATCGGACTCCTGCGCGACGAAATCGAAAACTTCCGCCAGCTCTTTGTCGACTGGATTAACAGCTTCGACAAAACCAACGACGTGCCGGATGACTGGGGGTTGTTCCAATGAACATACAGAATGTCAGCTTCGGGTATAAAAATGGCTTTGTATTGCAGGACGTGAGTTTCACGTTACCCAACCCGTCCATTTTTGGGTTAATTGGGCCAAACGGGGCGGGCAAAACAACGCTATTCTCAATTCTATCGGGCATTCTCAAGCCTAGTTCCGGGACATTTGTTTACTCTGAAAAGCCGGGCTTGCTTTTGCAAAACAACGCCTTGTACAAAGAGGCAACGGGCCGCGAAAATCTTCAGCTTTTCTGCAAAATCAACCGGATCAGTCCCAACCAAGTTAGCACAGCCCTGGAGGTTGTCGAAATTGACAGCCTGACGGCAAACCGAAAATACAAGGAATACTCGCAAGGTCAAAAACAGCGTTTGCTGATTGCCCGCGCATTTCTGACCCCTTCAAAACTCATTCTACTCGACGAGCCATTTAACGCGGTCGATTTGCCAACCATGTTGATTCTCAAAAACTCAATCAAATCAATTGTAGCGACGGAACAAAAAACAGTCGTTATATCCTCGCATCACCTGCGAGAAATTGACGATCTGATTGATAGCGGCATTATTCTGAACAAAGGCCGGGTAATTCATCAATTTGGTTTGTTAAACAACGTTGCTCAACCACTCGCAATTACCGTCTATGTGGACGGGCAACCCGACCGATTGTGCAGTTATCTGCTTGCGAATAAGTATCTTTTCAGAAAGCAACAAAACCAGATCAGCATCACTTGTTCAGCCACCTCACCCGCCTGGCCAATTATTCGGTTTTGTGAGGAAACAGGCATTGCGTTAAAGCGTATCGAATACGGCGAGTCATTAGAGAATATGCTGATTAACAGACTAAACGCAGATAATGAACATGCGAGCAATTGACTATCTGCAAGCAGAATACTACAAACTGCACCTCAGAGGGCTGCTGCTGGTGGTACTTATCTTTTCTATTTTACCTTTTGCGATAACCCAGCTTTTTATCCTGTACAAAAGCGAAGCGTTGATCAGTGCCCGAATCAGTGCCGATTTGATTCGGGAGAACGCATTGGGCGCATGGACTACCTTTCTATTCCCACTGCTTTGCATGCTCATTACGCAGGCGATTGCGGGCTACGAACACGAGACAAACAGCCTCAATTATTACAAATCATCGGCTATAAACTGGGCTTTGTTCTTTACTGCCAAAGTAATTGTAGCCTATGCGTTTGTCTTTCTGGCGGGCGGGTTAACAATCGTCTTCGAGCTTCTCAACAACGCAACGTTTCGGCTAATTATAGGCGGCCCAGCCGATTCCTTATCATTGACTATCAGATTATTACAAATTTACGGTAGTGCAACCTTATATTGTCTGCCGCTCATTGCATTCCATTTGTTCTTGAGTTTAACAACCACCAAAGCGTACATTTCTTTCGCTATTGGGTTGGTTATTCTCATCGTGGGGATACCGATTGTGAACCTGACTAACTTCACGTATAACCCATATTTACTGTTAGTAGCCAGTCGAAAAATAGGGATCCTGAACACAGAGCTAATTACATACAGCGGTTCGCTTATTCTTGTAGTTATTCTTGCTTTTTGGTGGCTACAGAAACGATCAATTTTACACTTCTACAATTGACCGTCGACGGGTATGGCAACTAGTTCTCACCTTCACCGAGCCGCCAGGTTGGTTTCGATCATCGGTCACCCTCTCGTAAGCCTACCGTTAGTTTTGCTCAGCTTGACCTATGGGCGTTTACCAATTAGTAAAACTATAGCAGTCTCGGCAGTGCTCATAGGACTAGTTATTGTGCCCATTACGTGGCACAATTACAGCAAAGCAAAACAGGGGCAATACACCAACTTCGATGTCTCTGACCGAACCCAACGGTCTGGCTTTTATCACGTCTTATTGCTTCTGAGTGGGTTATTTATCCTTTTTCTGCTTCTGACCGACCTCTACCAGCCATTCAACCGGGGTGCCATTTGTTTCTTTTTGCTACTGGTTGTGTCGTACGTGGCCAACTTTTTCCTCAAGGTATCGCTGCATACGTCTATCAACCTATTTCTGGCTTGTGCCCTATACGAATTGGATAAACCAACGGGCTTACTGATGGGCGTTTTTTCGGTTCTCGTAGCCCTTTCTCGGCTTGTGTTGAAACGACACACGTCGAGCGAGGTTATGATGGGGGGCTTGATTGGTTTTCTGGCGGGGGTTATTTTACTTGAATCTTGACTGTGCTACGACTGTACGCACAGAAAACCCCCAGGCCATTTTCTATATTGGAGGGGAGTTCAATCGGCTCGCTAAAGCGGGTTAGAAGATCGTCCTCCGTTCCATTCTGCTTGAGTGAAAGCCGATCATAATCAAGAAAAAGCCTATCTGCATTCAATAGTGATAGAGTGAGGATTAATTTTTTGACATCACTTAATCGCCGAATCGTGCCATCCCGCTGTAAAACTTGTCCAGTTTGTGTTAACTCATCATTCACGTACAGGTAAGAGGCTGAGCTATCGTCCCAGCTAACAAATAAAACCATACTAGTTGGAGTGGCTGTTGCAGTGCCACCGAGTGGACCGCTTGCATTAGGGTTGGCTTCTGCGCTAAGTGTAGGTGAAAGCTTATACTGATTACGCCTGTTCGGGTTGTCCTGCCATTGGGCTGAAAATGAATAGTCGTCATTAATAACCTGACCGGTTAGCTGCAAAACCGGCGCAACGTCAGGCACGGTACAAGAGGCCGTCATTGGCTTCGAGTCGCTGAAGGATATGACAAGCCGATACCTTTGATTAACCTTCACAAATGACTGATTAGTGGCTACGTATCGACGCTGACGGGCGTTGTACACTAATCGTAACCTATCTCCTATCTCGTTTGTCAGTAAAACGTCGGCACCAGGAACGGTCAGAGAGTCAGTTGTGAAGCGTTCTCCTACGCGTATGATTCGGACAACCGAAGCCGCAACCACGGAATCCTCTGGAACAAGCACGCAAAATACCGCGTACCGGGCCACAGGTTGTAGCTGTTCTACGTTGATGCACCCAAACAGACTTGCAAAAAGCATGAATACGAGTAGGTTCCTCATCACAAATCAAAACTTAAATTGATAAATCAGTGAGGGTAAAACAGGCAGCAACCACCGGCTACTCAACGCGTAATAATTTTGTCGGGTAGCTGAATCAAATTCCCTTTGTAGGGTATAAAAATTAACGTTTTTCCGATTAAGTACTTGAACAGAATTATTTAAAATTAACTCGGTATTTTTCTCCGAACTCATTCCAGACGTTGTCCAAAGCCGCTTGTAAACTGGCCAAATCA
>RDXN01000087.1 GCA_004292855.1 Cytophagales bacterium | reverse complement strand
CAAAGCCGGGGCTGGTAGAATCGAGGGGTCGTAGCTCACCACATACACCAAGTACTGCCCTCCGGCCACGTTGGAAATCGTGCTTGAACCGGGGTTGCCGATGTACTGGATAATGCCGCTGGCGTTGGTGGCCAGAATACGTTGCTCAATACCCAACGCCGTTGTCGAAGCCACCGAAACCACAATGGCCCCGGCTGCGTTGTCGCAGGCTGGACTGGCACAGGCCGTGCTGCTGGTCACCAGCGTGACAGCCGTCGAGTTGGCATCGGTACAACTGCTTGCCGGTCCGGCGTCCCGGTTATTGACCACCGCCCGGTATTGTTGCCCGTTGGCGGCATTAACGAAATTCAGATAGGTAGCAGTGTTGCTGGCCACATCGGTCCAGGTACCGCCCCCATTGGTAGAAGTTTGCCATTTGATAACGTTGCCCGTTTGGCCGCTCAACTGGAGCGTACCTGCGTTGCTGCTGGCACACAAAGCACCACCACCGTAGCTGACTGTTCCGCCTACTGACGGATTAGGACACGTCGTAAAACTGGTGGGCTTTGCCCATGCATTTGTCAGCAGCAAACAAAGAATTCCCACCAATAAGCTTCCTATCCACGTGGCTCGAATGTTAGGTAAAATCATAATCAAAGCCTTTTACCTGTGCCTACTCCATTGGAGCAGGCACAGAGGGTTAGAGATATTCACGCTTATTTCGTGATAGTCACCGCTGGGGGTGCGCAGTTCGTCGAGAGAGCCGACACGTTCACCGGGACGGTCTTCATTTGGCAGGTTGGTGTGGGCGACGACGAATCGCAGACCCGCATACCAATACTGTCAGGGCCGCTGTAGCCGGGCGCAGGTGTATAGGTGAACGCACCCGTCGTTGGGTTAACCGTTACCGTGCCATGCGCTGTGGGCGAGCTGTTGCCCGGCACACTACTGGGGTTCGTTGGGTCATATACCTTGTAGGCGTAGGGTGCCGTTCCGCCCGTTGGGCTTAACACACTCGGTACACTGCCTGTCAGGTTTGACCCTTGAACACCCGTTAATGTGGACGGACTACTAACCAGGGTCAGCGATGATGGTATTGCAACGGCTGAGTAGCTAACCGGCACTTCGGGCGAAGTACCCAGGCTGTTGCCCGCAACGGCTGTGAACTGGGCCGGTCCTGCCGGGAATGTCAGTCCCGCTGTTGACCAGGTGCCTGTTACGCCTGCCGTTACCGATACTGGACCACCCGAACTACCTGAGCCACCCGTAACGGTCACCACGCTACCGGGTGTAGCCGTTCCGCTGATGGTCGGATTCGTGCTGGCTGTTGCACCGTTTCCGGGCGACAGAACCGTCAGCGAGGGAGCCGTACAGGGCGTCAGCGTAAAGACCAGACTGGTACTGCCAGGGCTGTAGCAGATATTGTTCGGATCGTAGAAAGCCGCATAGTAAATGCCTGCCGAAGCCGTTTCCGGATTGGCTACCACGTTGCCCGTTGTAGCAATGGGGCCAGTTGCCCACACCAGTGTGGTGTTGGCTGGGGCCGTTCCGGTGAAGGCCGTGTTCAGATCCACCGTTTGGACTGGGCAAGTATTGGTCAGGGCCGTTAGCGTCAGCGCAGGCGAAACCGTACCCGATGCACACGAACAGCTCAGAGCCGTTGAGCCAATAGAACCGGCTGAGTTGCGGGTGTCTACAAACGCGCCATAAACCCGGAACGTGCCGTTAGTATTGGTAAAGGCAAGCTGTACCTCATCAAACGCCTTCGTGGCCTCGAAGCCAATGTTCTTAACTGGTTGCGAATTCCAGTCGGTCAAAATCGGAATTTCGAGCAGATTAGTAGACGATTTCTCTTCCTGTAACACGCCATTCAGGTACGTCCGAATCTTAGTCGCGTTGAACAGAGCCGCGTCGAAAATGCCGCCTACGTTCTGATAGGTGAAGCCTACCCGCGTACCGGTTGGGTACGAAATAAGTGGGTTTCTCACAGCAATCTTAGCTTCGTTCAACAAAGCGGCCACCATCACAATCTCGGCATAATCGTCGGTTTGTGGGGAGAGAATATTCTCGGTGTAGCTAATGCCACAACCCAGACAAGCCCCCGTGATGCCCGTTTTGGCACCGTCGATCACAATGGGGAAGCCCGTTGGATCCGGCGTTAACTCATACGTGGTGTTACAAGCCACCGTAGCCGGTTCGCAGGGTTTAATCACGAATGCGTTATACACTCGGACCTCTGTGACAGAAACGGCCACCCCGCTCCCCATCACAAACTGGATCTCATCGAACGGCATGGTCGTTTTGATACCGACCGGAAGCCTCATCGAGCCTGCATATAGGCCATAACTTACCTCGAAAGCAGCATTGATTTCCTCTTGCTGCACGCCATTTAGCAGCGTGCGGATTTTATAGGAATTGAAGGCGATCTCAACCAATGAATTCAGTTGCACATCGAAACCCGCATACGTCCCGGCTGGATATACCGTCTTGTGATCCCGTACGGCCAGAATCCGCTCGCAGGCAATGTTGATGCCTAGCGAGAAGAACGCATAATCGTTCGGGTCGGCGGTGCCGAGTGCTTCAGGATTGGCAACACCACTGATACAGCCTCCACCCTGATAAGCGTTGGTGCTGATCGGGTATTCGGGCGCGCTCAGGGTCTTCTTTTCGTTACACACGAGCGGTGGGGCTGCGCAAAGTTCGCGCACCAGCGCACCATAGACACGGGTTGTGCCAAGCGCAATGCCAATCAGACTAGCCTGTATGTATTTGATGCGGTCATACGGTTTAGAGGTCACAAAGCCGAGTTTCCGCTTCGTGTTGCCACCCGCCGTGAGATCAATCAAACCGGCAGCGGTGCGGGACTCCTGCACGGCACCACCCAGCATAGTCTGAATCGTTACCCCGTTAATGAGGTCGATGTTCAGGGCGGTTGTGTTTTCAATCTCAATACCCGCCCAGGTGCCAGCAACCATCGACTGCGAGTTCAACTCAAACGACATCGAGGCCGCACAGTTTACGCCTGTCAGGCCAATCTCAGCGTAGTCATTGATGCTGGCGGAGATGGCCCGCTCAGGATTGAGCAACTGGTTCGTACAAACAGAAACACCCAAAAATGAGTCGTTTACCTTCGTCTCAAGCGTAACCGGAAAGCCGGTGTTCGACGATGTCGACGACTCGGGATTGTTCAGCCGCGCATAATCGGCTTCGTCGCCCGGTATGTTGTTGGGCGTGCTACAAACCGGAATCGTACCGGGGCAGAACGTCTGTACCACCATACCATACACCCGTGTTGCTACCAGTGTAGCGGGAGTAATCACCGTAAATTCTTCGTAGCGGATTTCATCAAACGGCTTTGTGGTTTTGAAACCGAAAATCTGCCGTCCGCCCGTCAGGATTGTGGCCGTTACGGCACTTCCCCGAATCGACTGCTCCTGGAACTGACCATTCAGGAAAGTCTTTACAAACTGGAAATCGCCAATAGACGCTGTAATCAGCGATTGGTTTTCGATCTCAACCCCGGCATAAGTACCTGCGGCAAAGGTTGTCGAGTTATCTTTTGTTGCGATGAACCGGTTACAGCCCAGCGACTGCACCATCGTCATCAGGGCAAAATCGTTCGGATCGGGCGATACCACCGCGTCTTCACCCGTTACCGTACCGGCGCAACCCACAATCACACCGTAGGGAACCATGTACGACGTTGTTGTAACGGGGAAGGTCGGCTTATTCAGCGTAGTCATCACGTTACAGGGCAAAGCTGGCCCTGGACAAATTTTCTCAATCACCGCCCGGTGAATGCGGGTGGTGGTCAATCCAATCGACACCAGTCCTAATCGAGAGTATTTTACTTCGTCGAACGGCTTCGTGGTTCTGAAACCAACAATCCGCTTCTTACCGATTACAAACGATGTAGCAATCAGGTTGGCGGCTGTGTTCGACTCCTGCTCCACACCATCGAGATAGGTGGTTACGGTGCCAAAATCAGCCGCACTGAGGGAGATTATACCAATCTGATTAATCTCAAAACCAGCAAACGTTCCCGCCGGATACACATCGCCGGGGCGCGTGTTGCGGATGCCAACAAACGCATTACAGCCTACCTGAGCACCATCGATAATGGAGATATAGTCGCTCGTATCGGCAGATACTAAGGCCCCCTGACCACCCATCGTGGACAAACATCCCCCAGCCTGACCGCTGTATTCACTTACGGGAAAACCCGGAAAGCTGAAGTTGGCGGCCGTGTTACAAACAAATTCGGCACCTGCGCAACGCTTATCGAGAATGGCACTGTAAACCTTAGTTTCGTGCTCGTTGCCCGACAAGGGATTGTCGATCTTGGAGTACGTTATTCTAACTTCATCGAACGGTTTAGTCGTCACATAACCCACCGTTTGCCGCCCCACGGGGTCAACCCCCATCGAGACCAGTGACTGATCGGAGCTGGCCAGAAGCAGTATGTTGAACACCCCGGACTGCTCCTGTTGATTCCCATTGAGAAAGGTGGTCACTTTCAGACCACCGAACTTGTCGTTCACAAAATCGATGTTCTCTACATCGAAACCAGCAAATGTCCCTGCCGGGAACGTTGTCAATCTGTCTTTTACCCCAACATACGCATTACCCGTTCCGAGGTTCAGAACGGCAAAATCGGTAAGAGATGTTGAAATAACCGCTGTCGGATTCACAACACTACTGCCGATGATCGGAAACCCTTCGTTCGAATTATTCACTTCGACCGGATAGGCTGGTGAGGTCAGGGCCACCGCTGAGTTACACTCGGGCGGGGTCGGACCAGCGCAGTTCCGCTTCATAATCGCATGGAACACACTGATGCCTCCACCGGGTAGGAAGTCTTTGGTGAACGTAACCCGGATGGCATCGTAGGGAGCGGTGGCCTCAAACCCAGCCTCGAAGTCCCCTCCTTGCAGTCCCACATTCTGCGATTCAACCACGGAACCACTGCGGAACGTAGTGATGTTCAGCGTACCACCAGACGCGCTCACCTTGAAACCAACATAGTTTCCGGCTGAGTAGGTATGAGAGTGGCCTACCGTAAGCGTGACAGAGCCATTGGAAAAACCACCCCAACTTGCCGTAGCGGCATCGGTAAGGGTACTATTCGTTGCATTGTCCGGGTTAGCTAATCCTACGCTCGACACGGTCAGCGAAGTGAAGCCTGCCGCTCCCCCGTTAACCCAGGGTACTGTTGTGCCGGTATTACAGGCTCCTAAATTGGCTTCCTGGGCTTGGGAAATGCCTGCGCTCAGGCAGACCAATAACCAGATTAGGACGTGGGCTTTCCAATTGCTCACCTGTCTGGATCGGGTGACGCTGTCGATTGGATCGAATGGTGCATAGCTTGGGGGCGTCGGGTGCCCAAATGCCCTAAGCAGCAGCACGAAATGCTGTAGCAATGTCTTCATAGAGCTAGTGCCGTTATGGAATGAGGTAAGTAGGAAAAGGCTATTGTCAGCCTTGCATGCGGAGAGACCGTTCGTATACGAGAACACTGCTCCGTTTCGTTGATAGGATTGCCCTATCCGGCGAAAGACATACAGTGAACCGCGTGACCGTTTGGGGCCACGTTTCGTCAGAACAGAACGTCGGGAAGTTTAGTAAGAGAAGAGAAGATGCCGCAGACGACAGGCAGTATATATCGGTTGGTGCCTTATTCGCGCTAACTGTTCCCGGATGGCCTGTAGCTGCAACTACGGGCTTATCCTTTTTTGCTCATTCACTACCCAATTCAGCTAGAGTTAATTCGATTTGTTCGTTCAATCGTTCCCCTTATTTCGACCAATAATTTCTCCAATTTTTGCACTTACTCTATAATAAAACGTATAACACACTGAACAAGAGGCTATAATTAACTCAAACAGAAATTAAGCTCTATGAGATGATGGTATGGTGTTATATACGTGTGTATAAAATTTTTTTATCGAGAAAATAGCCTTCATTCGCTCAGTGGGGCATTTTTAATAGTTTAATAAAATGATAATACAATATAATGTTCATTGTATCAAATAATTGCACGCTTTTTGCTGAACAGGTTCTTTGTATATGAGCTAGTTGCATGTATTTCATTATCTATATTGTAGGCACAAAAAAAAGCGTGCCAATTTTAAACATGTGTAGATCGGCTGTATATGTTTGTGGTCCATTTTATTGACCCAATCACCCTATGCAAGACCTGAAATGGGGCATCATTGGTTGCGGAGACGTGACCGAAGTGAAAAGCGGCCCGGCTTTCAAAAAAGTACCCCACTCGACCGTGGTAGCGGTGATGCGACGCAATGCCGAAAAAGCTGCCGATTATGCCCAACGGCACGGCATCGAAACATGGTACACGAATGCCGATGCACTCATAAACGACCCTGAGGTGAACGCGGTGTATGTGGCTACGCCCCCCGACAGCCATGCCGACTATGCCATCAGGGCAATGCGGGCCGGAAAACCTGTGTATGTGGAGAAACCAATGGCCCTGAATTGGGCCGAATGCGAAGCCATGAATCGGGTCAGCCGCGAAACAGGGATGCCGCTTTTTGTGGCGTTTTACCGCCGGGCTTTGCCCTATTTTTTGAAGGTAAAAGAGCTGATCGACCAGAAAATTATTGGCGATATTCGTTGCGTAAACGTCCAGCTAAACTGGCAACCCGCCGACCGCGAGTTGGGCCAAGGGCCGCTCCCCAACTGGCGTGTTACTCCCGAAGTTTCTGGTGGGGGCCTCTTCCACGACCTCGCTTCGCACCAGTTCGATTTGCTCGAATTTCTGTTTGGTCCCATCCAATCGGCCAGCGGACTAACCCGAAATCAGGCAGGACTTTACGAAGCCGACGACCTCGTAGTGGCTTCGTTTGCCTTTGAATCGGGGGTATTGGGAATCGGGAGCTGGTGCTTTACCGTGAACTCCGAACAGCGCATGGAGCAAACCCAGCTTATTGGCTCCAAAGGCAAAATTACGTTCTCGTTCTTCGAGAATTTTGTGATCGTAATCGAGACCGAAACCGGCTCCGAAACGCTCACCGTGCCCTTCCCCGATCATGTTCAACAGCCACTCATTGATTTGATAGTGAGGGAGTTGCGGGGAGAAGGCAAAAGCCCTAGTACTGGCGAAACGGGAGCGCGGTCGAGTAGGATTTTAGATTGGATAACAACCTAAAGGTCAATTACTTCTTGGTTCCGAAAAACAAGGTGATGTAGCCGGATGAATAAAAGGCCCGTGCCTCAGCACCAGACATAATCGTGATTTTTTGGGGGAACAACTCGCCCAGGAACCCAATTTCCAGCCCCGTTGTGTTGTTGCGGAACGCGCTCAGTTCAAAATTCAGAGCGGCCTTGATATTGGCTCCCACCGCGAGTTTCGACTCACCAAACCCCCGGAAAAAGCCTCCCGAACCAATGGGCTGTGCCCCGCTGCCGGGTTGGCCGGGCCGGGTAATAAGCGTTGAGGCAGCTACCGTGCGTTTACGGTTGTTGCCCTCATTAACTTCAACATAATAGGGCTTCACGATGCCCAGCGAAGGCCCGGCGGCAAAAATGGCATTGATCGAAATGCCTTCGTCGGCACTGCGCTGAAACAGGGAAATTTCGCGGCCATACTGGGGGCGAACCACAAACAGGTAATTCTCTTTACCACTAACAAAGCGCGACCCCGAAAAACCAAGCGACTGCTGCACTTCTTTCGGGTGTTTCACGTTCACAACCTCAACGGCCAGATACCGAAACTGCGGACGACCCAGAAACGTGCCGCCAAGCCGCTTGCTTTGCCGAAACACAAATCCACCCAACAAACCAGAGTTAGTATTTGTTGTGACGCCCATCGTTGTCACGGAACTGTAATTGTCCTCGTCGGCATCGGCGTTCGATTTTAATTGTGCATAGCTCGGAGCCGCCAGCAACAGCGACGAGACTAATCCAACGCCCCAAGTTTTATATATACTTCGCATGATCGTGTATTTCTGGTACGAAAAATAGGTAATTTCCGTGAACTTACAACAAATTGTGCCGTTGTTTTTAGGTTAACGCTATTGCTTGCGTTATGTTTGAGCGTTATCCAATAGACTATGGCTACAATACATATTACTTACCTGGGCGAGTTGCGCACCGACTGTGTGCATATTCAATCGGGTACACACATCAATACCGACGCCCCCACCGACAATCAGGGGCGGGGAGAGGCTTTTTCGCCCACCGATCTCGTTGCAAACGCGCTTGGCACCTGCATTCTGACCACAATGGCCATTTTTGCCCGGCGCGATGGCCTTGAGTTGGCGGGTAGCGAAATGACCGTTACCAAATTAATGAGCACTGAACCGCCCCGAAAGATTACGAAAATAGTTGTCGACCTGACGTTGCAAGCCGAACAGGACGGTGTGCCCATGATGCCCGACGATGCGACCCGCGCCCGCCTGGAAAAAATTGCGCATACCTGCCCGGTAGCTGTTAGCCTGCATCCCGATCTTATTCAGGACGTAACGATACGCTGGAAGGTTGCGGAAGCAGCCTGAAAAGACGTTAGACATTGGACGTTAGACTTTTCAGACAGAATGATCCAACGTTCAATATCCAGTATCTAACATCCAAGACCACAAACTCAATGTATTATGAAGAAACAAATCGTGAAAAAAGCCCCCGCCGAACAGCTCTATTTTGTTGGAATTTTGCCCCCCGACGATATACAGCAAGAAGTTACGGTATTTAAGCAACAAGCTCTGGACCAGTTCAAAGCGGGTAACGCGCTGGCTTCGCCCCCGCACATTACCCTGCTGCCACCCTTTAAAAGTAGCCGCACCGATTTTTCGGTACTGAGCGAATTTGCCGCCCAAAAACAACCGATGGAGGTTGCTTTAAACGGGTTCGATAAGTTCGATCAGCGCGTGATTTTTGTGGCCGTTCAACCCAACGAAACCCTGGTGGCGTTGCAGAAAGATCTTGAGCTATACGCCCATTATCATTTGGGTATTGAGCCGGAATATCGCCCGTATATTCCGCACATGACGGTAGCCCTGAAAGACCTTAAACGCCCCAATTTCCCGGCTGCTTTTGCGCACTTTTCAGCGCAATCGTACGAGCGAACATTCACGGGCACGGCCCTGTCGTTGTTCCGTTCCGAAGCCCGGCAATGGGTAAAGGTCGACGAGTGGACGCTGGGCGGGCTTTGAGAGATTGACGTAAAATAGGTAGGTTTGGCGGCATGAAACGACTTGTACGCCTATTCCTGCTCTTGTTGCTCGTTCTGCTCGCGGGCTACCTGATTATCAACTACCGAAGCGACATTCCGGTAGAAACGCTCAAGGCAAAATACGCCACCGGAGCGTCACGTTTTTTGACGGTTGATGATCTGTCGGTCCATTACCGCGACGAAGGCCCCCGCACCGACTCAGTACCCCTGGTTCTGATTCACGGCACGGGGGCCTCGTTGCTTACCTGGAATGCGTGGGTAACCGACCTCGCCCGTGATCACCGCGTAATCCGGCTCGACCTGCCCGCTTACGGCCTTACCGGCCCCAACCAAACCAACACGTATGGGGGCGATTACTACGCTCAGTTTCTGCACACATTTCTGCAAAAACTTGGCGTTTCGCGTTGCGACATGGGCGGTAACTCGCTGGGAGGGGGTGTTTCGTGGCGGTATGCGCTGAACTACCCCACCGAGGTCCGCAATCTGATTCTGGTCGACGCCGGGGGGTATCCGATGCAGTCGAAGAGTGTGCCCATTGCGTTTCGGTTGGCGCGGGTGCCCGTTCTGAAAGATTTGCTTGTGAATATTACGCCCCGCTCGATTGTCGAAAATAGCCTTCGTAACGTGTATGTCGACCAAAGTCGTGTGACCGACGCGCTCGTGGATCAGTACATGGATATGGCCCGGCGGACGGGTAATCGGCAGGCATTCATCGCCCGCATGGGGACCCCCATAAGCGACTCCACGTACCTAAAAATTCCGACTATCCGGCAGCGAACGCTCGTGCTGTGGGGAGCTAAAGACTACCTGATTCCGGTTGAAAATGCCGAGCGATTCCACCGCGATTTGCCCAACGATACGCTCGTGGTGATGCCCAATGCGGGCCATGTGCCAATGGAGGAACTACCCGACGAGACGGTTCGGATTGTACGCATGTTCCTCGTGCCTACTCAATTGCCCCGTAAATGACTTCGTGAATTTTGCGCCGGAGCTTGGTAGTATTAATCGACGTGTTGGCCGCTGTGGGATGGATGCGGTTGGACAGGAACACGAACACTAGTTCGTCGGTGGGGTCGATCCAAACGACGTTGCCTGTGAAGCCCGTGTGGCCAAACGAGCGTTCGGAGGCTTGTTCGGCGTGGTAGACGCTGTTGCTCTCGGGGTTGGGACGATCCCAGCCGAGGGAGCGGTAGGAGCGGGGGCTAACCGTTTGCGTAAAATAGGGCACCGTGGCTTGTTGCAGCACCCGGTAGCCGCCATACTCGCCCCGTTGCAGGTTCATCTGGAGCAGAGCCGCAACGTCGCGGGCGTTCGAGAACAGACCCGCGTGGCCCGACACGCCCCCCTGCACAGCCGCCATTTGGTCGTGAACGGTGCCCGTCAGCAGCGTATTGCGATAGTAGGTGTCGTTTTCGGTGGGAGCGCAACGTGGATTTGCAAAGCGTTGCAGGGGGGTGAACCCGATGGAACCCAGGCCCAATGGTTTGTAAATGGTTTTCTCAACAAACTGATCGAGAGGGGTTTTTGTGATCCGCTCTACAATCTTTTGCAGGGTCAGGAAGTTCAGGTCGCTGTACACATAGGCCGGTTTGCCGTCCTCAACCTTCTTCGACATGGGCGACTGCACCACCCATTTCCAGACCGAATCTTTGAGGGCTGTCCGTGCCCAGAGATTGGGGGCTACCTGCAACGTGAAGGCACTGTCGGGGGTGGCACTGTAGAGCGTGGGTTTCAGACCTCCGCCCGGTAGCCGCGTTCGGTCCCACGTGGTTGGGTAATACGACACCATGCCCGACTGATGCCAGAGCAGGTCCTGAATCACAATGTTTTGTTTGTTGGTGCCGCGCAGTTCGGGCAGGTAATACGAGGCCTTTTGCGTAATGTCGAGTTGCTTACGGTCGTGGAGCAACATCGTGGCCTGTAAAGTGCTGAGCACTTTGGTTAACGAAGCCAAGTCATACAGGGTCTCGCTCGTGACCTTCTCCGAACCGGCGTAGGTTAGCTTGCCGTAACTTTTCTCGAATACGATTTTGCCTTTGCGAGCCACCAGAATCTGACATCCCGGCACCACCCGGTTCGCCAGAGACGTTTGTACTAATTGGTCAATTTGCTTCAGTTTGGCCGCGTTCATGCCCACGCTTTCGGGGGTTCCGTAGGCCAGTCGTCCGTTTGGATTTAGGGTTTTGCCGGAGCCAATTTTCCAGTTCCCCGTCGACACGGGCATAACACCCTCAGCACCCAGCCCGCCAAAAATAATTTGTGCGGTAGCCCGCTGCATCTCATCGAAATCCTGGTAACCGCAGATCAAGGCATCGGCCGCCGTAAACTGACTCAGGCTGTAGGCCGGGCCAAACGCCGTAACAATCACTTTGGTACCCCGTTGCTTCAGTCGGGCGAGCAAATCGAGCGAGGGCTTGGTCACGCCAAACTTCCGAAAGGCCGACTCGCTCATGCGGTGCAGGCTCATAATCACCACGTTGGCGTCGCCAATGGCGGCCAGCATATCGTTCAGGTCGGTGTCGGTAGTGGGTTTATCGGAGTAGGTGATCGTTTTGATGGGCGCGTATTGCGCCAGTGTTTTCTGGAATACGTTACCCCATTCGGCCCCAATCGCGACCGATGCAATGCGGGTCGTGTCGAGCCGTTGGATGGGCATCAGGTCGTTCTGATTTTCGACCACCGTCACGGCTGCATTGCAAAGCTCCTGCTTAAGAGCCTGCGCTTCGGGCGAATTCAGGTCGCCTTCGAGGTTGAGCATCTGAATGGGCTTGTACTGGTTCAGACCCGCCCAATACTTGGCCCGCAGAATCTTGCGTACCTTTTCGTCGATCAACCCCTGCCCAATTTGGCCCGTCTGCACGGCATGAAGGATCACCCCGGCGGCCTCCTTAATGTTTTCGGGATACAGCAGGATATCGTTACCCGCAATCAGGGCACGCAGGTTTACATCAACAGCCCGCCCGGCCCGGCTAACCCCGGTCATGTTCATAGCGTCGGTGAAGACCAACCCCCGGAAGCCCAGTTCGTTTTTGAGTAACTCCGTTACGACTTTGTTGGAAAGTGTGGCCGCAAGAGCCGGTCGATTATCCACTACCGGCACATACAAATGACCCGTCACAACGCCCATCAGGCTGTCGGCGATGAGCCGCCGAAACGGGAACAAATCAATATCGCGCAACTGCTCCGACGACCGGCTGATGGTCGGTAGCGTGTGGTGAGAGTCGAGGTTGGTATCGCCGTGACCGGGAAAATGCTTAGCTGTGGCAATAATCCGGTTGCTTTGCAGGCCCTTCATGTAGGCCGAGGCCTTTTGGGCCACGTTCTCTTTCGATTCGCCAAACGAGCGGTTGCCGATAACCGGATTGGCCGGGTTGCTGTTCACGTCCGAAACAGGCGCAAAGTTGATATGGATACCTAACCGGCGGCACTGACGACCGATTTCGTCGCCCATCCGGTATACCAAACTGTCGTTGCGGAGGGCACCGAGGGCCATTTGCTTGGGGAAATCCATCGCACTATCGAGCCGCATACCCAGGCCCCACTCGCCGTCGATGCCAACTAGCATCGGAATTTTCGACAACGCCTGATACCGATTCGAAAGCAGTGCCTGCCGGTGTGGGCCACCCTGAAAGAAAATCAACCCGCCAATGTGGTAGTGTTGGATGAGGTGCTCAATGTACTGATAATGGTTGTCGGTATGTTTGTTGGAGTACGTAGCAACCATAAAAAACTGCCCTACCTTTTGTTCGGGGGTCATGGTCGTAAACACACTATCGACCCATTTCTCGGCTATGCTGTCGAGAGGAGCGAGTACCTCGACGGGTTTTGTAGCCGGATACGTTCGGGCCACGGGGGTTCCCGAAGCGGGTTTCAGTTTGGGCGCACGCGTAGCAGTTGGTCGGTGTAGCGATCCCACGAGCCGTTTAATCGGTCGTGACCCAGCTAACCCACTCAACAGCCCTATTCCCAATAAGCAAGCAATCACGAATCCAACGCGCACATCACTCCGCATAACTTCTCACAGGTAAGCAAATAATCACCAATTAACCCATAAAACTAGTCAACGAACTCGTTAGAGCATAATGGTTAAGCCGGTTCGACCCGTATTTAACGTAAATTTCACCAGTATACAGTATTCCATTCTTAGTTTTGTCCTAAACGGAAATTGATTGAAGCGGGCATTACTCCTTTTAGGGCTCCTGTATAGTGTGGGTGCGGCATCACCGGCAACCGGACAACATTACGTTCACTCGGCCGTGTGGCTCCGGTTTGCGCCTTCCTACACACTGAACCCCCACTGGACTTTCCTTGCCGATGTTTGGTATCGTCGGCAGAACGACCTGCACGCGGGCGTCTGGAATCCGTTGGCGGCTCCTTTCTTGGGGCCTTCGGGCCGTATAGGAGCCAGTTTTCGCACCGAACACTGGGCCTTAACGCTTTATCCGGTGGCTATTTATCAGTCCTATCCGGCATTGGGCAAACAAGCCGACTACGCTCGTCCCCGTTCAACGGAAATCAGACCCCATGTCTTTGCCGAGTGGAGCCAACCGCTCCGTGGGCAATTAAGCTTCCGGTTTCGGGCTGGCTACGAGTTTCGCCGATTCGCCGATGGTTCCACGGCGGGTCGGGCGCGTTTCCGGGCCATGCTCCGCAAAGAACTAAACGACAGAACCTACACCTCGCTCTGGAACGAAGTTCTATTGCCTGTTCGACCCCACGTTGCTGTTCGGCAGTTGTGCGAAATTAACCGGACAAACCTGGCCCTCGGACGAAACGTAAGCAACCATCTGACCCTGGAAGCTGCCTATCAGTTTACGTATCGGCAACGACGTACGCTCGTCGAATTTGATGAAGAGCATGCCTTAACCCTAACCGGATTTTATCGGTTTTAAAATTGAATAACGTTCCCATGAAGATTAGACTCTTTCTGTTAAGTCTCGCCACATCTGCCAGCACCCTGTCGATGGCTCAACCCGCCAGCAAAGCGTACCGCACCCTGCTCAGTACGTTGTATGGAAACAGCACTGTACCAACCGTAACGGTGCTTCAGCTTAAAAAAATGACTAATGTCGTATTGCTCGACACCCGCGAGAAAAAAGAGTTCAACGTGAGTCATTTGCCAAACGCCCGCTGGGTTGGTTACGACGATTTTACGTTTGAACGCGTGAAAGACATACCCAAAACGGCCACCATCGTGGCTTACTGCTCTGTAGGCTATCGAAGCGACAAAGTAGGGGATAAGCTCAAAGCAGCCGGTTATGGTAATGTACACAACCTCTACGGCAGTTTGTTCGAGTGGGTCAATCAGGGCAACCCGGTTGTCGATTCGAGTGGCAAGCCAACCAATCGCGTTCATGGGTTCTCGCGTCCGTGGGGCATTTGGCTCCACCGGGGCGAGAAAGTGTATGATTGACGTATGTTTTTCAATTATGTACAGGCCACAAAAAAACCGCCAACTCATTGCTGAGTTGGCGGTTTGGGTAGTAGCCCGACCAGGATTCGAACCTAGACAAACAGAACCAAAATCTGTCGTACTACCCTTATACTATCGGGCTATTCCGCGTTTGCGAGTGCAAAGATAGCGGTTTGAAAGCCCAAAAAGCAAGTAGGCTCAAAAAAAAATTATACACCAGCTACTTCGGCACTCACCGAAATCTTCTTCACCAAGCCCTGTAATACTTTGCCCGGCCCACACTCAATGAATGTCGTGGCTCCGTCAGTAACCATATTTTCAACGGATTGCGTCCAGCGGACAGGGGCCGTGAGTTGCGCAATCAGGTTGGTCTTGATCGTTTGAATGGCGGTGGCTGGCTGGGCATTTACGTTCTGGTAAATAGGGCAACGCGGTTGGTTGAATGGCGTATCGGCAATGGCTTCGGCCAGTTCTTCGCGGGCGGGTTCCATCAGGGGCGAGTGAAACGCACCGCCCACGGGCAGGGGCAGCACCCGCTTGGCACCAGCCGCTTTCAGGGCCTCCCCCGCGAGCCGGATGCCCTCATGCGTGCCCGAAATAACAACCTGACCGGGGCAATTGAAATTGGCCGCAACGACCACCTCCCCCAACCCCATAACCTCGGTGCAGATGCGTTCGATGGTGGCATCGTCGAGACCCAGCACGGCGGCCATTGTCGAAGGGTTTAACTCGCAGGCGCGTTGCATGGCTTCGGCGCGTTGCGACACCAGGCGCAGGCCATCCTCAAACGAAAGAACCCCAGCCGCTACCAACGCCGAAAACTCACCGAGCGAGTGCCCGGCAACCATAGCGGGGGCGAAATCCTCAATTGTTTGAGCCAGCGCAACTGAATGCAGAAAAATAGCAGGCTGCGTAACGTTCGTTTGTTTAAGCTCGTCATCGGAACCCTCAAACATAATCTTGGTAATGTCGAAGCCAAGAATGCGGTCGGCCTGCTCAAAGAGTTTCTTCACAGACTTGGGGCCATTCTGATATAAATCAAGGCCCATACCTTTAAACTGTGACCCCTGACCAGGAAAAATGTATGCGTTCATGCAACAAAAGAGTGAAAGAGTGAATGAGTGAAAGAGCGACGTTCGTTGGGGCATCTTATAGAGTCAATAGAGAAATAGGAGAAGCCGGATTGGTTTTCGCTCTTTGTCTCTTTTACTCTTTCACTATCGCAAAACAAGGACGAAACTTTTGTTGAACAAAACAAACAAAAAAATTAAACGGTCTGTTGATTGAAAAGGTGACATAGCCCTCGGAGATTATACAAATGAGCGGGTCAATCTGAAAAATCGAACATGCTTTTGGTCGCGTGGGGATTGTGATTTAGTTTTGACGCTCAGTCCGAACGGGCTGTTAAACACATAAATTTTACGCATAATCGTTCCACTACACGGTATGTCTTGGGTAACACAAACGCTTTCCAGTTCGCTTGGCCGCAAAGTAATCATGTCGCTGACCGGACTTTTTTTGAGTACCTTTCTGGTTGTTCACATGGCCGGAAACCTGCAATTGTTTAAAGGAGACGGGGGGCGGGCGTTCAACGAGTATACGTACTTCATGACGCACAACCCGGTTATTATGACCGTTTCGTACCTGCTTTATACGTCCATTCTCGTTCACGCCCTAATGGCCTTGGTCTTGACGCGACACAATCAGGCCTCGCGCCCAGTTGATTACGCCTACAAGCGGCCCGAAGCGAATAGTGCATGGTCGTCGCGGAATATGGGGATTTTGGGAACGGTGCTGCTGATTTTCATCGTGCTACACATGCGTACATTCTGGTATGAGATGCACTTTGGTACGGTACCGATGGCTGAGTACGACGGCAAGCAGTACAAAGATTTGTACAAAGTAGTTGAAGCGGCTTTCTCGCAATGGTGGTATGTGGTCATCTATGTTCTTTCGATGGTGGCATTGGGTTATCACCTCGTACATGGCTTCCAGAGTGGTTTCCAGACGATGGGCATTCGCCACAAGAAGTACACACCACTCATTGAAGCACTTGGAACGTACGTGTTTGCTATTTTGATTCCGGCACTCTTCGCGGCTATGCCGATTTACATCTTCCTGAAAACGAACAATATCATCGGATAAAGGGCATCTAACAGACAATCAACCATGGAATTAGAGTCAAAAATCCCGGCTGGTCCCCTTGCAGAAAAGTGGACACGGCACAAGTTCGGCTTAAAGCTGGTTAACCCGGCCAACAAGCGCAAATACGAAATTATTGTCGTAGGTACTGGTTTGGCTGGCGCATCGGCAGCGGCTTCGCTGGCTGAGTTAGGCTACAGTGTGAAAGCATTTTGCTTTCAGGATAGCCCCCGACGGGCGCACTCAATTGCGGCTCAGGGAGGGATCAATGCCGCCAAAAACTACCAGAACGATGGAGACTCGGTGTTCCGTTTGTTCTACGACACCATAAAAGGCGGTGACTACCGCGCTCGGGAAGGCAACGTACACCGCCTGGCCGAAGTAAGCGTGAGTATTATTGACCAATGCGTAGCGCAGGGCGTTCCTTTTGCCCGCGAGTACGGCGGCTTGCTGGCCAACCGTTCGTTTGGTGGGGCGCAGGTGTCGCGTACATTTTATGCCCGTGGACAGACCGGCCAACAATTGTTATTGGGGGCTTACTCGGCCCTGAGTCGGCAGGTGGCCAATGGCAAGGTGAAGTTGTTTACCCGTACTGAAATGCTCGACCTTGTGGTTGAAGACGGCAAGGCGCGGGGCATTATCACTCGTAATCTGGTTACAGGCAAAATAGAGTCACACTCGGCTCATGCGGTGTTGCTTTGCACGGGCGGTTACGGCAATGTATTTTACCTCTCGACCAACGCGATGGGATCGAACGTAACGGCGGCATGGCGAGCGCACAAACATGGCGCGTTGTTTGCCAACCCCTGCTTTACGCAGATTCACCCGACCTGTATTCCGGTAAAGGGCGATTACCAATCGAAGCTCACGCTGATGTCGGAGTCGTTGCGGAACGACGGTCGCGTATGGGTGCCGAAGCGGAAAGAAGATTCGGAAAAGATTCGGAAAGGGCAGATGAAGCCCACCGATCTGAAAGAGGAAGATCGTGATTATTTCCTGGAGCGTCGTTATCCGTCGTTTGGTAATCTTGTGCCGCGCGATGTGGCCTCACGCAACGCCAAAACCGTGTGCGATGAGGGCCGGGGTGTGAGCAAAACGGGTTTGGCGGTCTATCTGGACTTTGCCGATGCCATCAAGCGCGACGGACAAAAGACTATCGAAGCCAAGTACGGCAACCTGTTCGAGATGTACGAAAAAATCGTAGACGACAACCCGTACGAAATGCCCATGATGATCTATCCCGCCGTTCACTACACGATGGGCGGCTTGTGGGTCGATTACAACCTGATGACAACGATTCCGGGCCTTTATGCGTTGGGCGAAGCAAACTTCTCCGATCACGGCGCGAACCGCTTAGGCGCGTCGGCCCTGATGCAGGGTCTGGCCGATGGCTATTTCGTGATTCCGTATACCGTGGGCGACTATCTGGCAACCATCGGTTCTGCCGACAAACTACCGGTCGATGCACCCGCATTCAAGCAAGCCGAAGCACGGATTCAGGATCAGATCAAGCAGTTGCTGTCGATCAATGGCACAACGCCGGTGGATGAGTACCACCGCAAACTGGGCCTCATTATGTGGGATTATTGCGGGATGTCGCGCACGGCCGAAGGGCTTACGAAGGCCAAAGGCATGATTCAGCAACTGAAAAAAGAGTTCTGGAGCAACGTGAAAGTGACGGGCGATGGCGAAGAAATGAATCAGACACTTGAAGCCGCTGGCCGGGTAGCTGACTTTATCGAACTGGGCGAACTGATGGTCGACGATGCGTTGAACCGGAACGAGTCGTGCGGGGGGCACTTCCGCGAGGAGTACTCGACCGAAGATGGTGAGGCCAAACGTGATGACGAGAACTATGCCTACGTGGCAGCCTGGGGGTATGGTGGACTTAACCAACCCTCGGTGTTACACAAAGAAGAACTTGTGTTTGAAAACGTTAAACTGACCCAGCGGAGCTATAAATAACATGAAAGTAAACCTCAAAGTCTGGAGACAGAAAAATAATAATACGGCGGGAAAACTGGTCGAGTACGGCCTGGATAACATCTCGCCCGACATGTCGTTCCTCGAAATGATCGACGTGTTGAACGCCGAGCTGATTCGGAAAGGCGACGAACCCGTTGCCTTTGACCACGATTGCCGCGAAGGTATCTGCGGGATGTGCTCAATGTACATCAACGGTCGGGCGCACGGCCCCCAAACGGGCGCGACTACGTGCCAACTGCACATGCGCTCGTTCAACGATGGTGATACCATTGTAGTGGAACCCTGGCGGGCGCGGGCGTTCCCGGTTATTAAAGACCTGATGGTCGACCGGACGGCTTTCGACCGGGTGGTGCAATCGGGTGGGTATGTGTCGGTGAACACTGGCTCGGCCCCCGACGCCAACGAAATCGCTATTCCGCGCACCATTGCCGACGAAGCTATGGATGCTGCTCAGTGTATCGGTTGCGGAGCGTGTGTGGCGGCCTGCAAAAACGCATCGGCGATGCTGTTTGTGGCGGCTAAAGTGTCGCATATGGCGGTGTTGCCGCAGGGGCAGGCCGAGCGCAAAATTCGCGCCGAGCGGATGGTGGCGCAAATGGACGCCGAGGGTTTCGGAGCCTGCTCGTTTACGGGTGCGTGTTCCGTAGAGTGCCCCAAGTCGATCTCCCTCGACCACATTGCCCGTATGAACCGCGAATATCTGGGGGCCAAGCTGACGTCGGAGAACGTGTAAGCATATCTAGCAGATGCCAAAAGGTATCTGTTTATTGAATTCTGTCGAGGCTGACGATTAACTTCTTACGAGAGTTAGTCGTCGGCCTTGACTTTTTTGTTTAAGTGCCTATTTTTACATGCAGAAGCACCCTCAACCGAAAACGTCATGAAAATCAGGATTCTTTTGAGTCTATGTGCTCTTACAGGAGGTCATTTGTATGCACAATCGGAATTGCCCACTCCAGTTGTTTATAACGATAGTGTTAAGCTAGTTCCTATTCTCAAATTTGCGCCCTTAAGTTTGCTGGACCCCACGCCCACTTGGCAATTGGGTATTGAAATTCCTTTGTCGCTTCAGACTTCATTACAGCAAGAAGCAGGAGTTGGGCGAAAGAGCAGCGAAGCGCAGCAATTTGCAAATGCTTCTGTTTTTCGTTCCCGAACAGAGTTTCGTTACTACATAAGAGATAGCCGCTGGCAACCGCGAAATTACAAGAGAACGGGTGGTTTTGATCAGCGTGTGGGGCGACTGAAAGCAATATCGGCAGGTCCGTACTGGGCTGGCGAATTTCTCTACAAGCGTCTAGAAAAGAATACAAGATTACGTAATAGCTACGTACTTCATACAAAGTTTGGTATACAAACGGTTTTCTCCCGAACGGCGGTCTTTGACCTGTACGGTGGGATTGGATGGCGATGGATCACAGAGCGAAGTTTCTACTCGTCAGGCCCTTCAGATAGAGATATTTACTCTATCCCCAGCTTGAGTTTGGGCTTCAAAATAGGCTTTGCGATCTGACCATTCCTGACGAACGGATTGCCAGTATAGGTAATCAGGCTGCTCAGGGTGGTAGAAGCGGGTCATACCACGCTTTATCGGACAAACATACGCTTCGACGCCCATGACCCGACCCTATCTACTCGCTTGCTGTTTGCTGGCCTTTGCTTTTATTGCTCCACTCAAAAAAACGCGCCTGTTCAACGGTAAAGACCTGAGCGGCTGGAAAATCTACGGCACCGAAAAATGGTATGTCGAAGACGGGAACCTGATTTGCGAGAGCGGCCCCGATAAAAAGTACGGCTATCTGGCGACCGAAAAACTCTACAAGAATTTCGACCTGTCGCTGCAATTCAAGCAGGAGGCAAACGGGAACAGTGGCGTGTTTTTTCGGTCGAGCATTGAGGGCACCAAAATCAGCGGCTGGCAGGTGGAGGTAGCCCCTAAAGATCACGACACGGGAGGTATCTACGAGTCGTATGGGCGCGGTTGGCTGGAGCAGATTCCTGCCGAGAAAGAGACGATCCTGAAACCCGGCGAATGGAACGACCTGCGTATCCGCGTAGAAGGCGACCGCGTACAGACGTTCCTGAATGGCCAACCGATGGTCGATAGGCGCGACGAGAAGATTGGTGCGGCCAACGGCTCCATTGCCCTGCAAATCCACGACGGGGGTGGCATCAAAGTGCGCTGGCGGAAACTAATCGTGCGAGAACTGTAGGTTTTTAGCAAGTAGGAGCGAACGAGTACAGTACTTACTCCCGTAACAAACCATTCAAAGGCAGGTATGCCAACTACGAATCTTTTTGACCTCTCCAACACCGTGACCGTGGTTACGGGCGCAACGGGGGTTTTAGGCGAAGCATTTTGCGAAGCCATTGCACAAGCAGGCGGCACAGTGGTGCTGCTGGGTCGCAACGCCGAGATTGGCGAAGCCCGCGCCCAAACGCTCCGACAGGCCGGACATGCAGCCCAATTCGTGGCCGTCGACGTTCTAGATCAAAGCGATTTAGACCGGGCGCGGGAGTTGATTTTGGCGCAGTATGGCCGGATTGATAACCTGGTGAATGCCGCCGGTGGCAACGTAGCCGAAGCTGTAATCCAGCCCGATGCCGATCTGTTTTCGGTGAATATCGACGCCATTAAACAAGCCTTCGACCTGAATCTGTACGGCACACTAATGCCGACGTTCACGTTTGGTCCGGCCATTGCCCGACAGGGGGGGAGTATTGTGAATATTTCGTCGATGGCGGCCCAATCGGCCATTACACGGGTGTTGGGCTACTCGATGGCGAAGGCTGCGGTCGACAATTTCACCCGCTGGATGGCTGTTGAACTCGCCAACCGCTACGGCGACACGGTGCGGATGAACGCGCTGGCTCCGGGCTTTTTTATCACCAACCAAAACCGCCGACTGCTTACCAACCCCGACGGGTCGTACACGGCGCGGGGGGCGGCTGTAATCGGCAACACCCCCTACAAACGCTTCGGCAACCCCGACGAACTGACCGGCACGCTGATCTGGCTGCTGTCTGCCGCTTCAGGGTTTGTTAGTGGCGAAGTCGTCTGTGTAGATGGAGGCTTCCATATTTTCTCAGGCGTATAAAATGATTGGAACCGCAACGGCGGACCGTGCGGATGACGCGGATCGAGCGGATTTTTTGTCATCCCGACGCAGGAGGGATCTACTCTGTTTGCTTGCAAGTTGAGGGTGTGTCAAGTAGATCCCTCCTGCGTCGGGATGACAAAAATCCGTGTCAATCCGCTCGATCCGTTTAATCCGCACGATCCGCCGTTGCGGTTCCAATCCCTTTCATAAATCCGAATGAAATTAAAACAAACTTTCCGGTGGTTCGGGCCGAGCGACCCGGTTACGCTGGCCGACGTTCGGCAAACCGGGGCTACTGGCATCGTAACGGCCCTGCATCAGATTCCCCACGGGGCCGTGTGGCCCGTTGAGGCCATCCGGGAGCGGCAAGACATGATCCGGGCGGCTGGCTCGGAAGGTGCCCCGCTGGAGTGGGCCGTGATCGAGTCCGTGACGGTGTCGGAGGCCATCAAAACCCGGTCGGGGGCGTACCGGCAGGATATTGAGAACTACAAGCAAACGCTGCGGAACGTGGCGGCTTGCGGGCTGGACGTGGTGACGTACAACTTTATGCCGGTCAACGACTGGACCCGGACGAACCTCGACTACGCCATGCCCGATGGTGCCAAAGCTCTCTATTTCAACTGGTTCGATCTGGCCGTGTTCGATGTGTTTTTGCTCGAACGCCCCAACGCTGCCGACGATTACCCGGCTCATGTGGTGGCTGAGGCCGAACGCCGGTTTGCACAGTACAGCGAGACCGAGCGCGAGCAACTGGCAGGCGTGGTGATGTTCGGTATTCCTGGTGAAGCCAAACAAACCCTGGCCGGTATGCGCGACAAACTGGCTACATACAACGACATCGACGCCAACGCACTCCGAGCCAACCTGACCGATTTTCTGGCCGAAATCGCGCCCGTTGCCGACGAACTGGGTGTCCGACTGGCGATTCACCCCGACGATCCGCCGTTCCCGATTTTCGGTTTGCCACGCATCGTGTCGCAGGCAAGCGATTACGCCTATATGTTCGAGAAAGTGCCGAATATGAGCAATGGCGTGTGTTTCTGCACGGGATCGCTAGGGGCAAACCCCGCCAACAACCTACCCAAACTAGCTCGTACGCTCGGCGACCGGATTCATTTTGTCCACCTCCGAAACGTGCGGAAAGATGAACACGGCAACTTCCACGAGGCCGCCCACCTTGACGGCGACGTGGATATGTACGCTGTGATGCGTGAAATTTTGGCCGTGCAGCAGCGCGTGGAATACCCGCTCTCGTTCCGGCCCGACCACGGTCACCAAATGCTCGACGACTTACAAAAAACGACCAACCCCGGCTACTCCTGCATTGGTCGCCTGCGCGGCCTGGCCGAACTGCGGGGCCTCGAACTGGGCATTTGCCGGGCCGAGGGCTGGTAGTGCCGGCGGTCCGTCGCTACGGTAGTAACCGGCATGGCCGTGAGGCCAATTTGTATCATGGTACTTTAAGTCTGTACTTCGTAACGATACTAGCTAGTCAGATAAAAACCATCATTGGCCTCACGGCCATGCCGGATACTATCCGGCACTACAACCAATGACAAATACTATTACAGAACCCTTTATCTCGGAAAACTTCGTGCTGGAAAACGAAGCCGCCCGTGCCTTGTATTTCGACTACGTGCGTGACTTGCCCATTGTCGATTATCATAATCACCTGCCGCCCGATGAAATTGCGGATGATAAACGCTACGCCAACCTAACCGAAATCTGGCTCAAGGGCGACCACTACAAATGGCGGGCGATGCGGGCCAACGGGGTTCCCGAAGAACTTATTACGGGCGACCGCAACGACTACGACAAGTTTCTGGCGTGGGCCAAAACCGTGCCATACACCATGCGCAACCCCCTGCAACACTGGACGCAGATGGAGTTGAAACACCCGTTTGGCGTGCTGGATCTGCTGGACGAGCAAACCGCCCGCCCCATCTACGACACCTGTACCGAACAACTCCAAAACCGCCTGACGGCCCGCACCATCCTGAGCGAACACCGCGTTCAGGTCGTTTGCACCACCGACGACCCCACCGACGATCTACGCTATCACCAACAGTTTGCCGCCGAGGGCCACGCCCTCCAAATGTTCCCAACCTTTCGGCCCGACGCGCTATTGCCTGTCAATACCGATGCCTGGCGGGGCAATGTGGCGCGGCTGTCGGAACGGTCAGGCGTAGCCGTTACCGATCTTGACTCGCTGCTGGAGGCCCTCGTGAGCCGCATCGACGCGTTTCATGCGCTGGGGTGCCGGGCTTCCGATCATGGTTTGGAGCGAATGCCGCCCGCATCGGATCGGTTGCCGGAGTTCGATGCTGCCGTGAAGCAATTATTGGCCGGAAAAACTGCCAGTACGCTCGCCCGACCCGATGCCCATACAATCGAATTGTTACAGGGCTTTATCCTGCTTGAACTCTGCCGCGAGTACGCCAAACGGGGCTGGGTGCAGCAGTTTCACCTCGGCGCACTGCGCAACGTGAATACTCGCCTGTTCGACCGGATGGGACCAAACACCGGGGGCGACTCCATCGGCGATTGGGGGCAGGTGACACCGCTAGCCCGATTCATGGACGCCCTGGATCGCGATGGGCAACTGGCTAAAACGGTACTGTATAACTTGAATCCGGCTGATAATGAAGCGTTTGCTACAATGATCGGCAACTTCCAGATCGGCAATTCTATGACTGAAGGAACCCCCGGCAAAATTCAGTGGGGGTCGGGTTGGTGGTTTTTGGATCAGAAAGACGGGATGGAAAAGCAGATGAACACCCTCTCGAACATGGGTTTGTTGAGCCGCTTTGTCGGGATGGTGACAGACTCGCGGAGCTTCCTGTCGTTTTCGCGGCACGACTACTTCCGGCGCATCCTCTGTAACCTGATTGGGCAGGACATCGAACGGGGTCTATTGCCCAACGACCAACGCTGGCTGGGCCAAATGGCCGCGAATATATCGTACCATAACACGGTAGAATATTTCGGTTGGACGATTTAAAGAGCATTAGCCCCTGACATTCATGTTGAATACAGCCCCAAGCCCTGCGGTGAGTACCCTCGATAAACCCCAAACCAATTACCGATGGGTGATTGCCGGGTTGCTGTTTTTTGCCACCACCATCAATTACCTCGACCGGGTGGTGATTAGTTTACTCAAGTCCAATCTGGAAAAAGAGTTTAACTGGACCGAGACCGACTACGCCAATCTGGTGATTGTTTTTCAAGCTGCCTACGCGCTTGGGATGCTTGCTATGGGGCCAATTATCGACAAAATCGGCACAAAACTAGGGTACGCTGTTGCCCTCACGTTTTGGAGCCTGGTGGGCATTGCTACGGGTTTCGCCAAAACAACGTTTGCTTTTGGGGTGGCGCGGGCGTCGCTGGGCCTGGCCGAGGCTGGTAACTTTCCGGCGGCCATCAAGACCGTGGCCGAGTGGTTCCCAAAGCGCGAGCGAGCCTTTGCAACAGGAATTTTCAATTCGGGTACGAACATCGGGGCGGTTTTGGCCCCGGCTAGCGTGCCCTACATTGCCGAGGTTTGGGGTTGGCAATGGGCGTTTTACATTACGGGCGCAACTGGTTTTATCTGGCTTATTCTCTGGTTTATATTCTACAAAAAGCCGACCGAACATCCTGGTGTGTCGCCAAGCGAGCTGGCCTATATCAACAGCGATGCCGACGAACGCACCGAAGAGGCTGCCGCCACAGATGGTGGAAAGGTGGCCTGGACTAAACTGCTGACCTACCGCCAAACCTGGGCATTTTTCTTCGGCAAACTCCTCACCGACCCCATCTGGTGGTTTTATCTGTTCTGGTTGCCTGCGTTCCTGAAAGCGCAGTATGGCCTCACTGGAACCGCCGTTTCGTTGCCCGTGGCGGTGGTGTATATCATTGCCAGTGTGGGTAGCATATTCGGGGGGTGGTTGCCACTCAAATTCATTAAGCAGGGGATGCCTATATTCCGTGCCCGCAAAACGGCTATGTTACTTTACGCGCTGGCGGCTGTTCCGGTGGTGTTTGCGCAGTGGCTGGGCAGTATGGGTCTCTGGTTTGCGGTATTGAGCATTGCGCTGGCGGCTTCGGCGCACCAAGCCTGGAGTGCCAACATTTTCACGACCGTGTCGGACATGTTTCCGCGTCGGGCGGTGGCTTCGGTAACGGGCATCGGCGGTATGGCCGGGGCTGTTGGTGGTATTGCCATCGCTAAACTGGCGGGTAAGCTCTTTGATTATTACAAAGGACTCGGCCATATCGAGACTGGCTATTACATCATGTTCATCATCTGTGGTTCAGCGTATCTGACGGCCTGGGGTGTGATGCACTTGCTAGTGCCGAAATTTAAAACAATTGATTTGTCAAAGTAAAACCCCGTACCGATCATGAATCGACGCACGTTCATTGAACAAACGGCTAAAGCAACGGCTATAATGTCAGGCTTCCCAACTATCGTACCGGCATCGGTATTCGGCAAGAACGCCCCTAGCAACCGCATCAACATCGGGGCCATCGGCACAGGCCGCATCTCGCGCAGCCACGACCTGCCCGGCACGTGGCGGTACGATAACGCCCTCGTCATGGCCGTGTGCGATGTGGACAGCAACCGCGCCAACGACACAAAAAATCTGGTCAACCAATATTACGCTAAGAAAAGCGGCAAGGACTACGACGGTGTGAAGGTCTACACCGACTACCGCGAACTGTTAGCCAACAAAGACATCGATGCCGTTCTGGTAAGCACCCCCGACCACTGGCACGCGCCGATGGTGATTCACGCCGTGGAAGCAGGTAAGGACGTGTACATGCAAAAACCGGCCTCGCTCACCATCTCGGAAGGCCGCATGATGGCCGATGCCGTGAAGCGGTCGGGCCGGATTGTGCAGGTGGGCAGTCAGCAGCGGTCGTCGAAACAGTTTCGGTATGCCGCCGAACTGGTGCGTAATGGGCGCATTGGGCAACTCAAAACCGTTTATGTCGGCTTGCCCGGCGACCCCGGTGGCGACATGGAACCCGAAATGCCCATTCCCAAAAACCTCAACTACGACATGTGGCTGGGCACGACGCCGGAGGTGTATTATACCGAAAAACGGGTTCACCCACATACGGGCTACGACCGCCCCGGCTGGCTCCGTTGCGAACAATTCGGTGCGGGCATGATTACCGGTTGGGGATCGCACCACATCGACTGCGCCCACTGGGCAATGGACACCGAATACACTGGCCCCATTGAGATCAGCGGCAAAGCCGACTTTCCAAAAAGCGGCCTCTGGAACGTCCACGGGATTTTTCGCACTGAAGCCCTCTACAAAAACGGCGTGCGGATGGTAGTCTCAAACGAGATTCCGAACGGCATCAAGTTCGAGGGAACCGAGGGGTGGATTTTCGTGTCGCGGGGCGATGCGCCCGTAACGGCGAGCGACCCCGTCGATAAGCAGCGGGCGGCTCGTGCGCTGGATGCGAGCGACCCCAAACTGATTGAGTCGGTGATTGGCCCGAACGAGATTCACCTGCCCGAAAGCAAGGAGCATCATGGCAACTGGCTGGAGAGCGTCGTGAGCCGCAAAGAGCCAATTGCGCCCGCCGAAGTGGGCCACCGTTCGTGTTCGGCCTGTTTGCTGCATCACGCGGCCATGAAACTAAACCGCAAACTCAACTGGAACCCCGACACCGAGCGGTTCGTGAACGACCCCGAAGCCGACAAACTGCTCTCGCGCCCCCAACGCAAAGCCTATGCAATTGCGGCCAAGGGCATGAAGAAAGTGCGGGGGTAGAATTTAACCCCTAAATCCCCTAAAGGGGACTTGGCTTGACTACGCTCAACCAAAGTCCCCTTTAGGGGATTTAGGGGTAACAACACCAAGTTATGAAGATCATTCTTAGCGTACTCACGGTAGCAACCGTATATTTTAGTTTCCAAATGGCCGATGCCCCTATCCGGCTCATTACGCTCGATCCCGGTCATTTCCACGCGGCTCTGGTTCAAAAAACCATGTACGAGGGCGTGGACCCGACCGTGCGTGTGTATGCCCCCGAAGGTCCCGATCTGGCTATGCACCTCGACCGGATCAAGGGATACAACAACCGCCCTGCCGATCCCACGCGGTGGCAGGAGGAAGTCTATCGCGGCCCTGATTTTATGGCCCAAATGATCGCCGAAAAAAAGGGCAACGTGGTGGTGATGTCGGGGAATAACCGGCTGAAAACCGACTACATCCGGCAGGCGGTGGGGGCGGGTTTCAACGTGCTGGCCGACAAGCCGATGGTTATTAACGGGGCCGAGTTTGGGAAGTTGCAAGAGTCGTTTGCCACTGCCGCCAAAAACAAGGTGTTGCTCTACGATATTATGACCGAGCGGTTCGAGATCACGACGATGCTGCAACGGGCCTTCTCGCGCCAACCGGCCCTGTTCGGGACGCTCGAAAAAGGCACACCCGACAACCCCGCCGTGACCAAAGAAAGCGTTCATCATTTCTACAAAAACGTGTCGGGGAGTATACTGACGCGCCCGGCCTGGTTTATGGACGTATCGCAACAGGGTGAAGGCATCGTGGACGTGACCACGCACCTGGTGGATCTTGTGCAGTGGGAGTGCTTCCCCGGTCAGGTAATCGACTATAAAAAAGATATTCGCCTGACATCGGCGCGTCGCTGGACCACCGATATGAGCCTCGATCAGTTCAAGGCTATCACCAAACTGTCGGCTTACCCGGACTATCTGAAAAAAGACGTTTCGGGCGACAACGTGCTGAAGGTGTATTCAAACGGGGAGATCAATTATCAGTTGAAGGGCGTTCACGCGAAGGTGTCGGTGATTTGGGCCTACGCGGCTCCGGCTGGTGCGGGCGATACGCATTATTCGATCATGCGGGGCACCAAAGCGAACCTGATTATCCGGCAGGGAGCCGAGCAAAACTACAAACCCACGCTTTATATTGAGCCGCTCAACGCTTCAACCAGTCTGGAATCAGCCTTGAAAAGCGTTCTCCCGGCCATTCAGCGCGAGTTTCCGGGCGTCGATATTAAACCGAACGGCACGGGGTTCGTGGTGACGGTGCCGGAGAAGTACAACGAAGGCCACGAAGCACACTTCGGGCGCGTGATGCAGAATTATCTCAATTACCTCAAGACGGGTAAATTACCTGCCTGGGAGGTTCCCAACATGGTTGCCAAATACTACACAACCACGCAGGCCCTGGCCTTAGCGAAAAAGAATCCATGAACAACCGGCGTACATTCCTGAAACAGACTACGGGCCTTGCCGCACTCTCGGCAATGGCTCCCGACCTCTACGCGACTACATTAGCCCAGCAGCGTATTGTAGAAGAAGTGGCGGCTTTGAGCCGAATGGAGCAGCCAAAACTTGCTCCCCGCATTCAGTTTGCGGCCATTGGACTTAACCACGGCCACATTTATGGGCAAGTAGAGGCCGTAAAGCGCGGTGGGGGCGAGCTAACCTGGGTGTACGCCAAAGAACCCGATCTGCTGGCCGAGTTCACCAAACGCCACCCAACCGTGAAGGTAGCCCGTTCAGAAGACGAAATCCTGAACGACCCGGCCATCAAACTGGTCGTGAGCGCGGCTATTCCCGACGAGCGCGGGCCGTTGGGCATCCGTGTCATGAAAGCTGGTAAAGACTACATGGCCGACAAACCGGGCATTACCACCCTCGACCAACTGGCAGAAATCCGCAAGGTGCAAGCGCAGACTAAGCGCATCTACTCGATTATGTACAGCGAGCGGTTTGAGAACCGGGCCACGGTGCGGGCGGGCGAGTTGGTCAAAGCCGGAGCCATTGGGCAGGTGATTCAGACCATCGGCTTAGGGCCGCACCGGATGAATATTAAATCGCGCCCGGAGTGGTTTTTCGACAAGAAACGCTACGGTGGCATCATCTGCGACATTGGCTCGCATCAATGTGATCAGTTTTTGTATTTCACCGGCTCCACGAAAGCTGAGGTGTTGGCCTCGCAAACAGGAAACGTACACTACGCTCAATATCCAAACTTTGAGGACTTCGGCGACATGACTGTGCGGGGTGACAAAGGCACCGGCTACATTCGCATCGACTGGTTTACGCCCGACGGTCTCAACACCTGGGGTGATGGTCGACTGACGATTCTGGGTACGGATGGCTATATCGAAATTCGCAAGAACGTGGACATTGCAGGACGCACGGGCGGGAGTCACCTATTTCTGGTCGATAACAAGGAGACCCGCTACATGGATTGTAGCAAGGTTGAAATGCCCTACGGCACCCAACTGATCGACGATATCCTGAACCGAACCGAAACCGCCATGACGCAGGCGCATTGCTTTCTGGCCACCGAACTAGCTCTGAAAGCGCAAAAGCAAGCGCAGAAATTTAAGATTGCATGAGATCGAGACTCGCTTTTTTAGTGCTAATGTTGCTCGTTTCATTGAACGCCAACGCCCAGAAAACCACCAACGTCAATTGGAAGCGCGTGAAGGTGCTGGTGTATTCTAAAAACGGCAAGGGCTATGTCCACGACAACATTCCGTTTGCCGTTCGAGCCATGCAGCGGCTGGGACAAGAACACGGGTTTGCGGTCGATACGTCGGCCCGGCCTGATGTGTTTACCGAGGCTAATTTGCGGCAATACACAGCCCTAATTTTTACCAGCACCAACAACGATGTGTTCGACACCGACGCCCAACGGCTGGCCTTCCGACGTTACATTGAGTCGGGTGGGGGCTTCGTGGGGATACACTCGGTGGTGGGCACGGAGCGCAATTGGACTTGGTTCAAACGCATGATGGGCGGCACGTTTCTCTGGCACCCCAAGTTTCAATTGATGAAATTGAAGGTTCTGGCGGCTAATCACCCATCTATGCAAGGTGTTCCAACCGAGTGGCAAAAACAGGACGAATGCTATTTCCTGAAAGAAATGTTGCCCGGCCCAACCGTAATTATGGCGAGCGATCTGACCTCGCTTAATTCTGCCGAAGCCGAAAAGATCAAAACCTCGGCCGGTTCCTATGGCACCCTGTATCCCTCGGCCTGGTACTACGATTTCGACGGGGGGTACACTTGGACAACTATGCTTGGTCACGACAAGAAAGATTACGACGAACCCGTATTTATCAACCACCTGTTCCAGGGTATTCGTTACGTGGTGGGTCGGGTAGGAAAGCTTGATCCGACCAAGGCTTACGCGCAGACGCCGAATGACGAGATTCGGTAACTTCGCTGACGCAAAAACGCGGTTGAGGACAACCGCGTTACAAGGTGGTGGCTCCGCCGGGAATCGAACCTTGTATATTAGAGTTAATAGTTTTCGGCTAAATACTTCTGATAGTCAGCTTATTAAATATTTATTTTGACTTCACTTTACAATAAATAGTTAACTTGAATTAAGAAAATCCGTCAACTAATCCGTCAACTAGCTATCTTTGGGGTAGAGACCAACCAACCAAGATAGCATATGAAATCCATCACAGAGCGGGATATTAAGTTCCTGCTGAAAGAACCTAAATCGACTCAGCCAACTCTTATCAGTATGGTGCTGAGGTTCCACAATCAGCGGTTAGTGTATTCTACCGGAAAATCCATTCTGCCCGCCGACTGGAACGCTGCTGAGGGACGCGCCCGGATTGCGAAGAAAACGCGGTACGACAACCAACCCTTTGAAGCAATCAACAAAGAACTGTCGCGGTATGCGTCGGCCTTGCAAACGGTTTACACGCGCTTGCTGGTTGCTGAGGAAGAAATTACCGTGCTTGCCCTAAAGAAGCTCCTCGACAAAGAATTAGGCCGTGATATTGAGCGGGAACGCGCACAAGCCAAACCAAGTGAAAAACGGTTGTTGGTGTTTTGGAAACAGTTCATAGAAGACTGCAAGCAGGGCGATCAACTAACCGTCAATGAAGACCGCTATGCCGATGCGACAATCAAGAACTTCAATCGGTCGCTGAATCAGTTGACGCGGTTTGAAAAGTCGTTGGGCAAACCTATCGAGTTTGAGCAAGTGGACATGGTTTTCTACAACAAGATGGTCAGGTTTTTTACCAACGAGGGTAAGGCCCGGAACTCCATTGGTTCCGCTATAAAAGACCTGAAAGTAATTCTTAAACTGACCTACCAGAAGCACCACAACAACCGGATTTTTGAGAACCCTAAGTTCAAGAAACTACGCGAAGACGTGGATGCTATTTATCTAAAAACCGATGAGCTACAACGACTCTATGACCTCGACTTGTCGAACAACAAACGGTTGGAGTCGGTACGGGACATGTTTTTAATTGGGGCTTATACAGGCTTGCGGTTCAGCGACTTTACCCGATTGAAGCCGGAACACATCACCAACGGCGGCACAACAATTGCCATCGAAATGCAAAAAGTGAAAGGTACACCCGTAATTCCGCTCAACCCGAATGCTCGTGCTATCCTCCATAAATACGACTGTAATCTGCCTCGTGCGATTTCAAACCAGAAATTCAATGCGTACCTGAAAGAGCTTGCTCAATTGGTGGAGTTGACCGACAAAGTAGAAACGACACGTACACAGGGCGGCAAACGAACGACTACGACAACTGAAAAATGGCAATTGGTTCGTTCTCATACAGCCCGTCGTTCGTTCGCTACAAACGCGGTTTTGGGGGGAGTAGAAACCCACAAGATTATGAAGATAACCGGCCATAAGACGGAAATGGCCTTTTTACGGTATGTGAAAATCTCAACCGAAGAAAACGCACTTGATTTACGTAGCCATCCGCACTTTAGCGGGGTTGATACCGAGCGCAAATCTGTCTTTAAAATTGTGGCCTGATTGTGACCCATGAACGAACCGAATTTATCCTTTGACGAATACGGGTTCTTAACACCCTATTCGGTTATTCCCGCCGACATAGACACCCTGCAACGGGTGTTTGTGTCGGAGTTTCCAACCTCGGCCACCCGCCAACGGTTGTTTGCCCGGTTTGAGGAGTTTACAGTCACTCTGAGCGAACTTCTACCCGGTGGCTATACGCAATGGGTCGATGGTAGTTTTGTAAGCCAGAAGAAAGACCCGCGTGATATTGACGTGCTGACGTTCGTCGATTACCGTTTGCACCAGCAACACCAAAAACAGTTCGACGCGCTGAGTAGTTGGCACAAAACCCAAGTGCAAGAAGTTCAGGCGTTTTTTGTGTCGGTTTACCCGCCTGACCACCGACAACGTTATCTTTATGAGTCGGATTTGATACAATGGGAGTTTGATTGGAGCCGAACCCGCACGTTACCCCGCCGAAAGAAAGGAATCATAGAACTAACCTTCTGATACTATGCAAATCGTACAAGAGTTAGAAGCTGAGGGTGCATTGACACCCGAAAACCGTGATAGTTTGCTGTTGGGACTGCTGGAAGACATTGAGCGTCTGAACAAGCATATCGAGTGGCACCGCGCCCAGGACGAACCGAGCGAACTATCTATTGGGGAGTTTAGCCGACTGCGCGATACCTATATTGAGCAGGTAAAACTACTGATGAGTCATTACGGCTTAGATGTACGGCCTATGCCCGTTACGCCCGGTAATCGTCAGCAAGCCGCCTAAGTTGATATTCGATTGCCCTGTCTTTGGCTGAATCACCAGCCAGAGCAGGGCATTTTTGTACCAAAGAGACCTAAACCAGATTGCCGAATGAATACGCCGAACTTGGATGCGGTAGAGGAAAAGTTTGTCCGTTACTCTAGCCTTCTTGCCAATCAAATATTCTTTCTGAATAGCCAATTTCCTGACGGTATAACTCCGCTAAATAGCTTGACCGTAGAGGATCGCTATTCAGTTTTATACGAATATCGAATGATCTTTGGAGATGATGACGAAAGTTACCCGGAGATATATGATTTGATGGGTGTTAGGATTCATCTACCACTCATACTTGATGGCCTTGACGATTTCAACGAAGCCCCGATTGTAAGACAGTCACGTAAAGAGATAGAAGCCGTTTTGTGGGATTCAAAATCAGAGCAGCAAAAACAGCTATTCTTTAGACGGATTGAACGTCAGCAAGCCTTGTTGGGACAGGTAGCAACCCAGATAGAGACGGTTTTATCTATATGGCCGCTGGATAACCGTGAAGTGTATCAAGAGACACTAAGACAAGAACTATTAGAAAATGGTGATGCGGTTCTGGTAAGAAGCCTCGGCCACCTAAACGAAATTATTAGGATGGCAAACGGTATCATAGAGGACTGCAAGTTATGGGATGGTGTTTTGTTGGAGTACGAGGGTATGTACGCGACGGAAGACGCAACAGGCGAACACATCCCAACGAATAAAGAAATAGCTAAAACCACCCTACACGAAAAACTGCTGATACTGCACTATATGGGTCTCGACCTCAGCAAGATTCAGTACACGCTACCATTCAATCAAACAAAGTTTAAGAATCTATTGGCACACATAACTGGCCAAAGTCCTGAAAACATAAAAAAGGCGTTAGCCTTGATGAATGAAGATAAAGAAACGACCTCCAAGAACATTTTCAGCAAGAATAATCTACTGACAGTTGCGGCTATTTTCAGGAAGCAAAAACTAGATGATTTGGCTCTCGAAATGGAAAGTTTGGTTAAGAAAAGAAAATAGGGGTAGTCTCTACGATCTACCCCCACCGTTAAGACCAGTTGGTTTGCGTAAATCTTTGTTAGACTTATGCACCAGCAAATTATCTCCTTACAACCATCGCCGGAACTGCTAGAGCAATTCCGCGCCATCATGCGGGAAGAATTAGCCGCCTACGTGCCACCCGCGCCTGTTGTTCCTGACCTGCCCGAATACCCCACCCGGCAACAGACCGCCCGAAAACTACAGGTCTCCTTAGTTACCCTTAACGCCTGGGCAAAACCCACCGACGAACGTCCCGCCGTGCTGTTGCCCGTTCGGGTGAATGGTCGGGTGAGGTATCGCCGTGACGACGTGTTGAACCTGTTGCAGACGAACCCAAAGTTCAAGCGTCGCTAGGAGGGGAACATGATAGATTTTCTCAAACTATGGGCGGGGTCTGTCGGATTGGCAGAACGTTTACAAAAACACCCTGACTTATCATTTCTCGACTATTGCGACAAGCAGGGGAATAAAGTTTGTGCGCAGGCTATATGCGACAATTTTACGTTTCGCACCTACGCATCAGGCCGGGTAGAGATTAAAGGTTCTATACACCATTATTTCAATATTGAGTCGGGTAATGGCTCCGTTAATTGGAATGATTTTAGCCGCCTTGACCTGTACGATACGTTGTATGACTTCTCAGCGCGGTTTGGGTTAGATATGGATGCCGTTGAGGTGCATAATATTGAGGTTGGAGCTAATATCTCGTTACCCGATGATTGGGCCGTCAAGGGCACATTGAAACGGCTGATTGCCTATAAAACCACTCCGTTTGAGCGTAAACCTGTTTCAACACCTGGTTATTACGTGGAAGCGGAAATGGACGACTTCTACCTCAAGGCTTACGATAAATCCAGCCACCAGCGACAGCCTAACCCTATCCTGCGATTTGAGATGAAAATTGTACGGATGAAAAAGGCTCCGAGAATCCGTTATCTGTCTGATCTGCTTAACCTCGGCAACCTAAACGCACTAGGCAAACTGTTACGCTCAACCTTCAACCAATGTCTTTGGCTCGAACCGTTCGACATGAACCGCTTGAGCGATACCGAACGGACGTTGATAGAAACGGTGCGTGAGCCTGACCAATACTTTGCCCTGACCACCAGCCAACGGTATGAATGGCGAAAGAAATACAAGAAGCTAACCCGGAAATACACCCCCGGATTGAAGGCTGAATTAGGCGAACGGTTGAACGCGAAACTAGACGAACTGATACAAAGCCCTGACATTTTACGGAGGGGGGATGATGAGGTGACTACCGGACATTTTACGCCCTTGAACTGTATAGCCGTAAGTTGTCAGCAAACGCCCGCTCCGTCGTCATCGTCCTCCTCCTCTGCCCAACCTTCTACCGCTGAGGTCAGTTCGTCTGCTGGCAGTGAAGCCGAAGCCGTGCGCCGTTGCCCGGTGACAGGTTTCGATATTTCACACCAATCACCAAACACCAAATACCTTTCTGAAACAAGTATCCGTTCGTTGTTTGATACCGCCCGTCCTATATTTGATGAGCTAGCGGCCCGCTATCTAACCTCGAAGAAGCAAGCCGCGCCGTTGGTCAGTCAGTGCGAATCCATCTCCCACAACATTAGAGACGAGGTCACGAACAAATACAATAACCTCCGCAAACAGGTCATCCGTTCTCTCTGTCAGCAGGCAGGCCAGCCGTTACAGGTGTTTGATACGTCGGAAGTGGTATTGTTGTCGGCTGATCGGCGGGCGTTGCTGGCACACTTTCAGAATACGGCCCTAGATGTCTTGCCCAAAATAGGTGTGCGAGATGGGACCAGTTTTGGAATGCCACCGAAAAGAAGGGGGGGACGAAGAAAAAAACGCTGAAATATGGGGCGAGAAGTGCGGTAGTCAGGAGTGTAGAGGGGTTTAGAATAGCTCCTGAACTGGTTGAAACGAGAGGATTTTTGGGTCAGTTATTGCCAGAAACGTGATTTGGTTGACTATCAATTACTTATGCTGTTGGGCTATCACATATAGCGGTATTGCTTATATAACAATAGTCCGAGCAGTTGTTTAGGTTAGTTAAGCCGCCCTAGCCGACCAGAACTGCCAACTGGCTGCGTCGGGCTTATTTATCAACACTCGGCTTTC
>RDXN01000086.1 GCA_004292855.1 Cytophagales bacterium | reverse complement strand
TTTGCCACTTTGGCGAGGATCATCAACCTCAAAAAAAAATTCAGCTACATCCATCTGGCAAAGATGGCTAACTTAGCTCTTCATGCAATTCCCCTGGTTCGGGTTTGGTGTCCTTGCTCTTTACGCGGCTCATGTTATAGCTGCGTTGTGCGGGGGTGTGTACGTCGGCCATGAAAAACGTTGAGTTGTCTCAACAGCAACGTAACCAACAGGCGGTTAGTTTAATCCTCATTTTCGGCAATCAACTGACTGATTTCGTTTCGATGAGAGCGGACATACCCCCAGGCATTGGCCAGATCTTCGGCCCGGAGCGACGGGTAAGCAAGTAATAAATTAGCTTCGGAAGTTCCCAAACGGCGGGCTTGCTCCAACACCCACACCGGAATGCGGGTGCGCACGATACAAGCGGCTCCTCCGGCAACGCCGGGTTGAGCTTCAATGCCGGGAAATGCATCGCCAAGATCCTGCGCAATCCATTGAAGCAATTGCGCTTTTTCCGCACGGGTCAGGCGGCTTAACAGGGCTTCCGATTCTTGAATAGCGATGCTCATGAAGTAAAGATACGCAAATTCGCTGCGAACACGAGCATCCGGGCCGACGCTTCGGTTATAGCTGCGTTGCGCGGGGTGTGTACGTAGGCCATGAAAAACGTTGAGTGACGAGCCTGGCAACTTGCGGTAGGTCAACGCGAGCAAATGCGGGTTAATGCATCAGCGAAACAGACGGTCGCTAAAAACAAATGGCTTGACCGATACAATTCTAACCTGATCAGCCATTGAATGCAGTGGATTAATGAGCCAGTTCGATTCATCGGGATATACAGCCGAAGGAACTTCCAGCAAAAGACTTTCGCCCTTTTCAAGCCACAAACGACCTATCTCTTTTGTCTCATTCGGGTAGGGGAAGTTTTGCCAATTGTCGGGCAAACGCGCTAATGAAACACGCTGCATATGTGCTTCGTCGGGAACGTCGATAGTAAGCATCGAAAACTTACGAATATCTGTAACGTCAACATACTGCAACACTTCCAAAACAGCCAACGAACCAGTTTGTGCAGAGTAGACAACTGGTGTACCGGGGTAATTCCAACGACCTCCAGCGCGTTTGGCTCCTTCGCCAGTCAGGTCGGTAGCGCGGGCAGTTTTTGCCAGCCTATAGAGTAGCATAGTTAATAAACGCCGAACTCGATACGAGTCAGTAAGTCGTCAACGTCCTTGAAGCCTTGTGTTGAATTTAACAGGTCAAGGGGCCGTCTTGCGTTCAAGGCTGCGTTTGGTCGTTCTAGCCAGGTTCGAAAATTTGCTACACCGTCAAAAACGGATTCACCGTGCCGATACAATTCGTAAATCAACAGGTGTCTGTTAACCACCCGGCGATGCGAGGAAACGGTTGGTTCCATGTTTGTCTCTTTTCCTTTTCAACAAAGCTAAATCTATTTTGATTCTGCCGAATGGGCGTAGCGTCTGCGTTCACTATTTTTCATACATTTCCCCCGTCAAACCTCAAAACCATCGTATTCTATGCCGCTGTTTCTATTTATCCTTGTGTTGGTGCTGGTGCTTGCATTCTTCTCGGTCGTTGTGGTGCGGCAGGGCACCGTGGCCGTGATTACCGTTTTTGGGAAGTACACCCGCGTGATGACGCCCGGCCTGAACTTCAGAATCCCATTCATCGAGTTCGTGTATCGGCGTATTTCGATCCAGAACCGCTCCGTCGAACTGGCGTTTCAGGCCATCACCGCCGATCAGGCCAACGTTAATTTCAAGGCCATGCTGGTCTACTCTGTGCTGAATCAGGAAGAAGAAACCATCAAAAACGTAGCCTTCAAGTTCATCGACGAGGCTTCGTTTATGCAGGCCCTGATCCGTACCATCGAGGGGTCGATTCGGAGCTTTGTGGCTACCAAACGCCAATCCGAAATTCTGGGCCTGCGTTCCGAAATCATCGAACACGTGAAGTCTCAGTTAGACGTGCTGCTCGAAAGCTGGGGCTACCACCTCACCGACCTTCAACTGAACGACATTGCCTTTGATGAGGTCATTATGCGCTCTATGGCGCAGGTGGTGGCTTCCTCGAACCTCAAAGCAGCCGCCGAAAACGAAGGGCAGGCCCTGCTCATCACCAAAACCAAAGCAGCCGAAGCTGAAGGTAACGCCATCAAAATCTCTGCCGAAGCCGAAAAAACGGCCTCCCAACTGCGCGGTCAGGGGGTGGCCCTGTTCCGTGAGGAAGTTGCCAAAGGCATGGCCGAGTCGGCGAGGGTGATGACAGCCGCCGAGCTAGACGCGTCGCTGATCCTGTTTTCGATCTGGACCGAAGCCATCAAACACTTCGCCGAACACGGTAAGGGCAACGTGATCTTCCTCGACGGCTCCACCGAGGGCATGGAGAAAACCATGAAGCAGCTCATGGGTGTCGAAACTATGCGGACGAAGAGCTAAACCCCTCTCCTTTCGAAGGAGAGGGGCAGGGGTGAGGTTAAATCCGCCCCGTCATTTTCGTGATGGTCAGCAGCCGGGCCGCTACTTCGTCGTTGATCTGTTCCGGCACGTACCGCCACGACCAGTTGCCGCCCCCCGCGCCGGGGGTGTTCATCCGGTGCGACTCGTCGAGGTTCAGGGCATCCTGCAAAGGCAGAATCGTAAGCCGCGCCACCGACTGCATGGCGAGCCGGGTCAGGTGGGCCGTTATGTTGTCGGTTGTTACGTACACGCCGAGGTAGTTGCCCACGTTGGTGCGGGACAGTTCGTCGGCCCCCATCCACCAGCCCGCCGTAGTGGGGTTATCGTGCGTGCCGGTGTAGGCTACTGAGTTGATCGTGTGGTTGTGGGGGGTGTGTTGCGAAGTTGCCACGTCGTCGCCGAAGCCGAACTGCAGCACCCGCATACCGGGAATCTGAAAATGCCGGAGGTGCGGCTGCACGTCGGGGGCACGTTCGCCGAGGTCTTCGGCAATCACGGGCAGGTTGTTGAACTGCCGGTACATCACCTCCAGGAAATGGTCGATGGGGGCCTTCACCCACTCGCCAATTCGCGCCGAGGGTTCGTGGGCCGGAATTTCCCAGTACACGGCAAAGCCCAGAAAATGGTCGAGCCGGGTTAGGCTATAGAGTTTCATTTGGTGGCGCAGACGCCGAATCCACCACTGAAAACCCGATGCTTCGTGTTTGGGCCAGTCGTACACCGGGTTGCCCCAACGTTGGCCGTCGGCACTGAACATATCGGGGGGCGCACCAGCCACAAACCGGGGCATCCCCTGCTCATCGAGTTTGAACAGCTCCTGGAACGCCCAAACGTCGGGGCTATTGTGCTGCACATAAATCGGAATATCACCGACAATGTGAATTTTCTTCGAGAAACAGTAATCCCGCAGTTCGCTCCATTGCTGATCAAACAGGAATTGTAAAATCTTGATGGCTTCGATGGGGTCGCGCAGCCGGTCGATCTCGCGGGCCAGTGCTTCGGGGTCGCGCCGGACCAGTTCGGGCGACCATCGCACCCACCAGAACTCACCCGTATCGTGTTGCAGGGCCGTGAAGAGAGCGTAGTCGTTCAGCCAGTGTGCTTCTTGGCGGCAAAACAATTCGTAATCAATGCGTTGTGTAGTGGTAGCCCGCTCGCGGAAGTTTTTGGCCGCCCGTTGCAACAGGGGCATTTTACGGGTGTAGGTCTCGGTTAGATTCGCCCGGTTGGTCAGGGGCTGTTGAGCTGAGGCTATTTCGTCGGGAGAAAGTAACTCACAATCGACCAGTTTTTCCAGACTGATAAACAGCACATTGCCGGCAAACGCCGACGGACTGCTGTAGGGCGAGAACCCCGCGCCCGGATCAACGGAGGTGATAGGCAGAATTTGCCAGTAGGTTTGGCCCGAAGCGGCCAGAAAATCGGCGAACCGATAAGCCTCGGCTCCTAAGTCGCCAACACCGTGGGGTGAGGGCAATGAAGAAATGTGCAGTAGCAAGCCACTGGCGCGTTGTTGAAGCATGACGTTGAGTTAGATTTGGTTTCAATGGCCTTTGGCCGTTTCAGGTTTCAAAGCCTTCGGCGTTTCAGGTTTCAGTAAATAGCGCGTAGCGTTGAAACCTGAAACAGCGAAGCATTGAAACGCCATAGGCAATGAAACTTGAAACAGCGAAGCTTTGAAACTCTTCACCTTTCTTTTGTACAAAATCCATTCGGGCGCGAAATGTTCCCCAAAAGGGTCAAAATCCTAGTTCTCAATCCCCATTTGGTCGTTCGGTTGGTAATTTGTTAACAGCCTACCTTTACTTTACGCGGTTTTATTCCTACTTTTGCAGTCCCAAATACAGGGTTCATTCTTTTCAAGACATATATAATATCCCAATGATTACGGAAACGGCAGTAAATACGGGCAAGATCACTCAGGTGATTGGTCCGGTCGTGGACGTGAGCTTCGAGGGCGAAGGCTCCCGGCTCCCGGCCATCCTTGATGCCCTCGAAGTAACGAGAGCGAACGGTCAGAAAGTGGTTCTGGAGGTTCAACAACACCTGGGCGAAGACCGCATTCGGACCATCGCGATGGACTCGACCGAAGGTTTGCAGCGCGGCATGGCCGTTGTTGCCCTCGGCAGTCAGATCATGATGCCTACTGGCGACGGAATCAAAGGCCGTTTGTTTAACGTGGTGGGTCAGGCTATCGACGGTATCCCGCAGCCAGTCAGCACGGGTGGTTTGTCGATTCACCGCTCGGCTCCCCGTTTTGAAGACCTCGCCACGTCAACCGAAGTTTTGTTTACCGGAATCAAGGTAATCGACCTGCTGGAGCCTTACGCAAAAGGTGGTAAAATTGGTCTCTTCGGGGGTGCCGGTGTAGGCAAAACCGTATTGATTCAGGAGCTGATCAACAACATCGCCAAAGCCTATGCTGGTTTGTCGGTGTTTGCTGGTGTGGGTGAGCGTACCCGCGAGGGCAACGACCTCCTGCGCGAGATGATCGAAGCCGGTATCATTAAGTACGGTGAGAACTTTAAGCACTCGATGGAAGAGGGTGGCTGGGATTTGAGCAAGGTCGATCTGGAAGAAATGAAAGAGAGCCAGGCTACGTTTATCTTCGGCCAGATGAATGAGCCTCCCGGAGCACGCGCCCGCGTTGCCTTGTCAGGTTTGACCATTGCCGAACACTTCCGCGATGGCGACGGTACGGGTCAGGGTCGCGATATCCTGTTCTTTATCGACAATATCTTCCGCTTCACGCAGGCGGGTTCTGAAGTATCGGCCCTTTTAGGCCGGATGCCTTCAGCCGTGGGTTATCAGCCCACATTGGCCACCGAAATGGGAGCCATGCAGGAGCGTATTACCTCAACCAAACGCGGCTCGATCACCTCAGTACAGGCCGTTTACGTACCTGCCGACGACTTGACCGACCCCGCTCCGGCAACTACGTTTGCCCACTTGGACGCTACGACCGTACTGAGCCGGAAAATTGCCGAGTTGGGTATCTACCCCGCCGTTGACCCGCTCGACTCTACGTCACGGATTCTGTCGGCGGAGGTTCTGGGCGACGAACACTACAACACGGCGCAGCGCGTGAAGGAGATTCTGCAACGCTACAAAGAATTGCAGGACATCATCGCCATCCTCGGTCTGGAAGAACTTTCGGAAGAGGATAAGCAAATCGTAAGCCGTGCCCGTCGGGTGCAGCGTTTCCTGTCGCAGCCGTTCTTCGTGGCTGAGCAGTTTACGGGTCTCAAAGGCGTTTTGGTGCCTATCGAAGACACGATCAAAGGCTTCAACGCGATTATCGACGGTCAGTATGATCACCTGCCCGAGGCTGCTTTCAACCTCGTAGGTACCATCGAAGACGCCGTTGCCAAAGGGGAACGTCTGTTAAAAGAAGCCGGTCAATAAGTATGACTCTCGAAATCATCACTCCCGACCGGAAGGTTTTTACTGGCGAAGCTTCATCGGTAACGTTTCCGGGTATTCAGGGGCAGTTTCAAGTCCTGAACGACCACGCCCCTATGGTTAGCACGCTCGCCAAAGGACCAGTGACGATTCAAACGGCAACCGGCCAACAAACCCTCACCGTCGATGGTGGCGTTGTGGAGGTACTGCGCAACCGGGTGTTGGTTCTGGCAGAGGCTGTTATTGCCTGAAAAACGATATCTTAAGTTGTTGTGCCCACGGCCTGTGTCTTCACAGGCCGTTTTTTTTTGACACGAGTCGAGGAAGCCCGTACTGTATTTTACATCCGAAACGTACCTGATGCCTGCCCCTAACTCACTGACACTCGTACACAAACGAATGCTGATTTTTCCGCTGGCTGGCCTGACCACTCCCCGATGTGCTGACGGTATTCTGCTCCTGCGTACCCAACCGCCCGCTGGCATCAAGCTTGGTGGTAAACAGGGCCGTTTCGCGGAGGGGGCCGCGTATACCGTTTTTGGCGTTGTACGTTTTGTATTCCTGCATAGCACGGGTTTGCCAGAACCGCCCTGGCATGCTTTCAACTGATTGACTCATAACCAGTAAGCTCAACAAACCGCCGTGAGCAAAGTTGCCCAGGGGGTGAATAGTTGTGCCATAGGTGAAGGCGGTTTCCTGCTCGACGGTGGTGCGGTCGGTGAGGGTCGAGGTGAGTTTTTCAGTAGTGAGCAGGCCATCGGCATCGTAGGCGAATGTGTACTCGCGGGAGCGCACGAGCGAGTTGGTCGGGATCACCTGCCGGGTTTCGAGCAGGCGCGTCAGTCGGCTTCCTGCGTTGTAGGCAAGCTCGTAGGTCATTTGAACGGCTCCGTTGCGGGTAACCGTCGCGCTTGTGGGGTGGGTGGCTGGGGTCGTGTAGCCGAGTGCAAGTACAGTGGTGCCGTCGGAGGCCCGCGAAACGGCTCCCGTTGGGCCATACTCGAGCGTTAGGGTTACCTGGCGGTCGGTGTTGCGTTCGGCAAGTTGGGTAAGTTGCCCGTTTGAGTAGGTAAACGTTCGTTGCATTTGATCAGTCAGTCGACCATTTACATCGAGTTGATCAGTTAGGCTCACCACACGGCAGATTACGGCCTGCGGAATGTCGGAGTCGTGTTTGCAGGCAAAAAACAAGAGGGGCAGAAATACGGCGAGTATACGGAAACGAAACATCATAGGGGTGCTGTCTGATACTGTAAATCTACATTGTTTGGGTAGGATTACAGACGAAATCTGAGCAAAAAATGGTATTTTAGCCATCTCTTGCCTACCTGCTCAGAGATGACATCTTGTTTGCAGAGATGTTATCTCATGAGAACTATCTCTAAACTATGATTGCCGAAGACCATCAGCAGCTTTTAACCGACCGAATCCGAACGATTGGGCACCCGGAGGCCGTTCGGCGGTTTTTTGGTTTGCTGAAAGAACTGATCGACCTCGTGAACCTCCCCAACGGTGATGCCCGGCTGGCGTTTACGGTTCGGCGCGACAAAGTGGCGATTTCGGCCAATATCAACTTTTTTGTGGCCCTTCGGCTCCATCGCCCGCGCTATGGCGAGCAGGAATACTGGCTGACCGTAAAACGCTCCTGTCTCGACCGTTTGGCCGATTTGGACATGATCGACACGGTGCCACTGTCCGAGAAATCAGACTATGTGTCGGTTGTTGTGGGACAGGCCCATGCGCACTTGCTCAACCATCCGGTATTGCGAACCTGTTGGGAGGATTGTCTGCTCGAACTGGTCGAAAGCAGCCGACGCGGTCCGCACACAGCCCGGCACAATCCCGACGTATTCCGGGCTGCTGAAGACGAAGCCTACCTGTCGGAGCTACTTCGCCTGGCCACTAACCCCGCACTGGGTGAGTCGTTCGACAGCGTGGCCGAACCGGAAGCGACATACGAGACAACCCCACCCGAACCGCTAAATCAACCGCGCAATTTAATTTTGTACGGCCCTCCGGGAACAGGCAAAACCTTTGCGCTGCAACATAACTGGCTCGCTGCGAGCACCAACGGCAGCTACGAGCGAACGCACCCCGCCGATTTTGTGACGTTCCACGCGTCGTATAGCTACGAGGAGTTTGTGGAAGGTATTCGGCCCGAAACGCTGGGCGGGCAAATCAGCTATCGGGTTCGCAAAGGCATTTTTCACCGGGCCTGTCTCACAGCCCTGCAACAGGCTGGTTACGCCACGATGGCCGACTGCCTGAACGATACGCCCGCCAATCGACAACGGCGATTCAGGTTGGCTCCACCCCATTTTCTGCTTATCGACGAGATTAATCGGGCTAATATCGCGAGTGTATTAGGCGAACTCATCACGCTCATCGAAGACAGCAAACGGCTGGGTCGCGACCACGAACTATGGCTCACACTGCCCTACTCGCAGGAACGGTTTGGCGTACCGGCCAACCTCTACATTGTCGGTTCTATGAACACCGCCGACCGATCCATTGCCCTGCTCGATTTGGCCCTTCGTCGGCGGTTTAGTTTTCGCGAAGTACTGCCCAACCCGGCCTTACTCGGCACCATCGAAGGGGTTGATTTGGCCCTGTTGCTACGGACTATGAACGAGCGCATCGAGTATCTCTACGACCGCGATCATCAGATCGGCCATGCGTATTTGATGCCGGTGCAATCACTATCCGAGTTGGGGGCCGTGTTCCGCGATTCTGTCATTCCACTGCTTCAGGAGTACTTTTACGGCGATTGGCACAAGATTCAGCTTGTTTTGGGCGACCACAAGGCGTGGGGAAAAGTCCCCGACCAACGGCTTGTTTGGGTTAAGAAACAATACACCCCGGCTTTATCCCGTGAACTGTTCGGCGAGAACCCCAACGACATGGATGAGGTTGTGACCTACGAGATCAACCCGCACCTGTTGGCAGGTGAGTTTGAGCAAATTCCGAAAGAAGCGTACACAAGAATTTATGAGCGGCCCATGTAGTGCCGGTTACTAACCGGCACAGCCACGAAGTGGCTAAAAAACATTCCTTTAAAAGTAAGCATCCAACCCGTTCACAGTACAGGTATCTCATTCGTAAACGTTGTTAGTCGCTCCGCGACTGAGCCGGTTACTAACCGGCACTACAAAATCATGAAAGCTCTCGTCCTTAACCAATACAAACAACTCGATTTTCAGGAGATGCCCGTGCCGCAACCCGGCCCTAACGAGGTCTTGATTCGGGTGCAGGCCGTAGGCATTTGCGGCTCCGATGTTCACGGGATGGACGGCAGCAGTGGCCGACGCGTTCCGCCAATTATTATGGGCCACGAAGCATCGGGGATCATTGCCGAAGTAGGCAGCGATGTTCACGCCTGGGCCACCGGCGACCGCGTCACCTTCGATTCAACCGTGTACGCGCTTGATGATTGGTATAGTCGTCGGGGTATGTACAACCTGAGCGATGGCCGCGAGGTGGTGGGTGTTTCAACACCAAATTTTCGGCGGCACGGGGCTTTCGCTGAGTTTGTTACGGTCCCGCAGCATATTCTGTACCACGTTCCCGACAACGTGACCTTTACGCAGGCCGCCATGGTTGAGCCGGTGGCCGTGGCTCTGCATGCCGTTAGCCTCACGCCTATCCAACTTAACGACTCTGCCGTGGTTGTGGGTGCGGGTATGATCGGCCTGTTTGTGGTGCAGGCCCTGAAATTGGCCGGGTGCAGCCCCATAATCGCTATTGATCTTGACGACGACCGGCTGGCCCTTGCCCGAAAACTCGGTGCCACCCACACGCTCAACGCCCGCACCGACGCCAACGTACCCGCGCAAGTCCGCGAACTCACCCACGGGCGCGGAGCCGACGTAGCTTTTGAAGTAGTTGGGGCCAATGCGACGATCAATACAGCCATCTCGTGCGTTCGCAAGGGCGCGACCATCACGCTCGTGGGCAACCTCACGCCCACAGTTGAGATTCCGATGCAGAAAATTGTAACGGAGCAACTGCGATTACAAGGCTCCTGCGCCATCAACGGCGAATACGAAGCGTCGCTTGCCCTGATCTCGTCCGGTAAAATCGACGTCGGGGCCATCCTGAGTGCCGAGGTGCCCCTGAGTGAGGGAGCAGCCTGGTTCGACCGGCTTTACAATCACGAAAAAGGGTTAATGAAGGTGGTGTTGAAGCCATAAGAACGCTTTTTCAGCCCATTGTCGCATGTGTTTGCCGGAATAATGCAGGCCGTCGTCGGCGAATTGAGTGGCGTCGCCCTCGGCCCTGCGGGAGATGGGCGTAATGTCAATATACGTGATGCCTGTCAGTTTGCATTCTTCTTCGGCAACGGCGTTGAAGGCGTCAATTTCGTTGCTTATCTGCGCTTTGTCGCGCCCCTCAGCGAACGCCGACCGGCCCCAATCGGGAATGGACAGAACAAACATGCGATCTGAATTGCCACCTGCAAATTGCGTGGCCGTTTGGAGCAGTTGCCGGAACTCCGTACGGTATTTTTCCAGACTCTGCCCGCGATATTGATTGTTTACACCAATCAGCAACGAGACGTAATCGTAGATTTTGGTATTGTTGGCGTTCTGAATGGCAACCTGTAGCTCGTCGGTGGTCCAGCCGGTTTGGGCAATAATATCGGGATCAGACATGTCAACGCCGTTAGCCCGGAGCATACCGGCGAGTTGCACACACCAGCGGTCGGGCCTGAGAACGCCCTCGCCAATGGTGTAGGAGTCGCCGAGGGACAAGAAATTAAGTTGGTGGGAGGGCGAGGTCACGGTTCAAGCCGTTTAGAACTGATTATGAACTTGCTCCAGAAATTTGGCCGTGCGTTGCCGCATATCCGAAACTGACCCGGCAAAATTGTTGTGCATCATGCTGAACAGCAATACCCGCCCCTTCCGCGTAACAAGGTAGCCGCTTAAGTTATAAACGCCCGTCATCGACCCCGATTTGGCAAAGACGTAGGGTTTTTCGGTTCCAAACAATCCCTGTAACGTGCCAGCGGTTCCGGTCGAGGGGAGCAAAGAGAATAATCGCTCTTGCGGAACCTTCACCCGGAGTTGTATCAACAACTTAATTAAACTATTGGGTGTGAACAGGTTGTAACGCGACATACCCGACCCATCGACCCACCGAATGCCGGGATAGCGGCCCAACCCCACCGAATCGGTGAGCGTGCGGATGCGGTCGGGGTTCAGAACGGCATCGCCTTGTTGGGCCGAAGCCATCAACAGGATATGCTCGGCCAACGTATTGTCGCTAACGTATTCGGTGCGTTTGTAAAGCGAATCGGTTGGTATACCCGAAAGCAGGCGGGTGTTGTTGGGCATCGGCACTGACACCAAACCAACAGGCCGGTTCAGGGTGTCGCTCAAAAGTCGGGCGGCTAACTCGGGCGACCACCGGAAAGGCACATCCTGCCGGAACGGGCGTAGGTTTTGAGGCCGAACGAAGCGATTCCAATGTTCGTCGCGCACAACCTCACGCGGGGCCGGTCGGTCCGTCGACACAATGGTGCTATCAGCAAAAAAAGGCGGCTGAATACTTACCTGCGGAACACGGTCGGGGAAGGTAAACCGCACAAAGGTACCGTAGAGGGGCAGTGGGGCTGTTTGGCAGGAATAATCTTCGTTGTAATCGTCCCAGGCCCAGCCCGGTCCCAGCCGTGTAGGGGAGTAGTTGCTGGCCGAATAAAACAGTCGTTCGGGGCGGCTGCTCAGGAAGCGAAGAGCCGTGTTGTCGGGCAGGTTGGGGTTGAGCAAGAGCGGGTTACCCGTTCCCCAGAAGATGAGCGAATCGCCCCGAACCACATAACGCAGGGCAGGCAGCGAATCGGGCAGGGTGAGCAGGCCCGCATACAGGCTGAACAGTTTGGTATTAGAGGCTGGTACAAACCCTTTGTCGGCATTATGGGCCATGAGCGTTTGGCCGCTTTGGGGGTCGTACAGAGCAAACCCCGTAAAATGGTCTTCAAATTGAGGACTCGTGCGGAGTTCGCGGCTCAGCCGTTTGGCAGGCGAGCAACCAATTATGAATAAGATTATAATGGCAGGTAGGTAGCGCATCTTGTTAATAAGCGTTGTCTGCTGAAGCAGAAACGCAAAGATGGGAACACGGATTGAACTGATCTAACAGATTGAAACGGATTGCTTCCTAAAAAATCTGTTTATACCCGTTAAATCTGTTCAATCCGTGTTCCAATCCATCATCGCGCAATCATAATCTTCTTGGTCTCCACCGTGTCGCCCGCTTTGAGTTGCAGGAAGTACAGACCCGTAGGCAATTGGCCCAGATCAACCTGCTCATTAATTGTGGTGCCGCGAACAGGCAAGGTGAGCGACCGAATCGTTTGACCCATCGGGCTGGTCAGCGTCAGGCCTGCTTCGGTGGCAACTTTCGCCAACTGAGCCTCTACCCGAATGATACCGTTGCTCGACGGGTTGGGGTAAACAGAAAACAGCGTAGGCTTGGTGGGTTCAACGGCCAGAATAGGGGGTGGGGGTGGAATTTGCACCTGCAAGTTGTCGATGGCCCAACCCCAACCAAACGCACCCTGATCGGCATAGAGTCGGAACCGAATCAGTACCACGTCGTTTGGCCGGAACAGACCGTTTTCAAGCATTGAAATCTCCTGCTTTCTGAACAAGTTTGGTGCCCCCACCGCCGACGAGCGGGTGTTGATGCCCGTTCCGGTGATGCTGGAGTTCCAGGCGCGTTCCCAGGCCGCGAAGTCAGTGGCGTCGTAACCCACCTCAAATTGCTGCCAGGTACGGCCGTTGTCTTTGGAGCCTTCCACAATTACGTAATCGTAGAAATCGGGCGAGCCGTAAATACTGCCCAACTCGCCGGGTTCGACAAGCGCGATTTCATCAAACCGGATTTTGGCACTATCAGGGTTCGCTTTCAGGCGAATCGGGGCCAGCAGAAGAGCCGATGTGTTATTCTCAAAATCGAACGTATTCCCATCGCGATAGGGGTGGTCCGACTGTAACAACGGACTCTGGAAACCCGACGGTTGACCAATGTTAAAGCCGTTCGTAGCAAAGTCGGCTGCCGTTGCGGTTGGATTATCAAAATTGTTGCTGTAGCTCGTTCGGGCAGTAGTTTGCGGAGCCACCACAACGACCTCATAAAAACCCGTAGCCGGGAAAACAACCCGGTTGCGCGCACGGGTACTGTCAATAGCCACAATTCGGTACTGAATTCGTGTTCCGGCCACCAACGACCCTGTCGAAAAACGCAATCGACCAATATAAACGCTGTCGACTTCGTCTTCGGCGTCCGTTAGAATTCTTGTTTGGGTCGAGTATCGAAGGGGAGTGGGTGTTTGTGCTACGCCATTAACTTGATATTCAACGTAGGCCGTATCGACGCCTGTGGTGCGGTCGTCCCGGATAATAGCACTTACCTGCAGGGTGTCGGTGGCTCCGGCAATAATATAGTAGCTGTTGGTTCCGGCTGTAGTTGTAGCCGCAGGCGACGTATACAACGCATTGGCCCGAAGCCCCAACTGCGTAATACTGGGAGCTACATTGTCGGGGCCGAGGGTGGCGCGATAGGCAAATTGCTGACCGCTACCAGAGAACTTACCGGGATTCGTAAACGTACGGCCCGATGCATCCTGTGCCTGGAAGTAATACCCAATCTGACCCGTCGCAAGGCTGGCGGGCAGGGTGTAGGTATACACGTCGGTATTACCCACGCGGGTGGGCGTCACCGCCGAATAACTGGCCGTGTTGGTCACGGAGGCCCCCCGACCGATGAACAACCGAACGGAGTTAGGTGTCAGCGTCGTGTCGCTCGTGACGGTAACTCTCAACACGCGATCAACAATATCTTCGCTATCGCGAATGCGGTTATCTTCTTCATGAATAATCGAGGTGGTTTTCCACTCCATGTCCTCAAATATGCCCAGTGTGAGCGGACCGGGATTGAAGTTGGCCACGCCATTGCTGGCTTCGGGCGTCATTAACTCGTTTATGTTTCCATCGGGATACGTCCGCTCGTCAAGGTGTGAGGTACTCGAACCACCCTGAAACGTGGCTGGAGCAAACAATCGGGCTTTCTGACCTGTCTTCCGTTGCAGAATCGGCCCATTGAAAAACAGATTGTCGCCTACAAACTGGTTGTATAAAACCGCTGAACCGGGGGCAAACACGGTCTCATCAACTACTCGTTGCCCCTGTCCGTTTTCAACAAACGCATCGAACACAATAAATGGACGCAAACTTGCCGTGTTGTTGTTTCCCACACTTCGCCCACTGAAAAAACCGAGACCATGACCAATTTCGTGAAGCACTACAGTGGTGAAATCCAATTGATTTGGGCCGGGTTTACCATCAGTACCCAGATACCAGCTTGTAACTGAGCTGTTGAAATTGGCCGAGATGTCGGGCGTATTGCCATTGATGTTTCGGCGGGATATTTTTTCGGCCAACGCAATCGGATAGAATGCATCTACTTTTTGGGCAGGGCCGAACGGTCGCCAAAAACTTGTCGGGCTTGCGCTACCAAGCGTTACGCGGCTCCGGGTGGGGTTGCCCAGGGGAGTCCAGTTAGCCCGTATCCGAATCGGAATTGGCGAAACAATAATCGACTGCCAGATATCGACAGCCAATTGAAAGGCGGCTTTCGCGTTTTCGGGAAAGCCGTTATAGGTCACCACAAACGTGGATGTTTGCGGAGCCGCTACCCGTGCGTTGGCACTGCCCCGCGCTTTCAGGAACGCGTCGGGGGCCGGAATGGAATAAAAGTTTTTATTGTCGAGCCGGGCGGTGCAGGTTGTTCCCGCCGGTTCGGACAGGCGCATCTGCATGGCAAAGTTCTGATAAGCAGAGCGTGAAGCTGTTTTTTGCCCCAGTGCCGTACTCATGATAGACCAAAAGCCGATGAAGGCCAGTAGTCGGGCGGCAAACAAAAATCGCATGTGAAGGTAACGTAAAGTGTTAGAGCAAATCGAGACAAATTGGACTGAACTGGTAACGATACAAAAGCGTGTTCTGGTATTCTAGAGATGACATCTCTAGCTATTCACTACGAACCTCCGAATCTAATCGTTGCGTGTGTGTTTACAAAACGATTCTTCGGCTTAATTGTCTGTTGATGGGTTAAATTTGTACGGTAGGAGATAATCGTTGCATGACGCCACACGAGGTTTTACAGCAGTATTGGGGGTATTCGGCGTTTCGTCCGTTGCAGGAAGACATCGTCCAGACGGTGCTGAAAGGGGGCGACGCGCTGGTGCTGATGCCGACGGGTGGGGGTAAATCGCTTTGTTTTCAGGTGCCTACGCTCGTGATGGAGGGCGTTTGTATTGTGGTAACGCCCCTTATCGCGCTCATGAAAGATCAGGTGGAGCAACTCAAACGGAGGGGCATTCCGGCTGCGGCTATCTATTCGGGGATGCACTGGCGCGAGATCGACTCCACGCTCGACAACTGCATTTACGGCAATACCAAGTTCCTGTACGTCTCGCCCGAACGGCTCCAAACCGAAATCGTTATCGAACGGGCTAAGCAAATGAAGGTCTGTTTGTTGGCTGTCGATGAGGCTCACTGTATCTCGGCCTGGGGGTATGATTTTCGCCCGCCGTATCTGCAAATTGCCGATTTCCGCGCCATTCTGCCTCAGTCGGTGCCGGTTATCGCCCTCACGGCCTCGGCTACTCCCGATGTACAGGCCGACATTGTGGATCGGCTGGTCATGCGCCCCGGCCCCGACGGACACCCCCGTGGCGACGGACCGTCGGTTTTCAGGCAGACCTTTGCCCGCCCCAACCTGTCGTACTCGGCTCTGACGGAAAGTGATAAGGAAGTACGGTTACTCAAAATTCTGAGCAATGTGCGCGGCAGTGCCATCGTGTATGTGCGCAGCCGCCGACAAACGCAGCAGGTGGCCGAGTTTCTGTATCGCAACAACATCTCTGCCGATTTTTACCACGCCGGCCTGACAACCCAGCAACGTGACGAAAAGCAAACGGCCTGGATCGACGACCGTATCCGGGTCATTGTGGCAACAAACGCGTTTGGGATGGGCATCGACAAGCCCAACGTGCGGGTGGTGGTCCACCTCGACGTGCCCGACACCCCCGAAGCCTATTACCAGGAAGCAGGCCGGGCCGGGCGCGACGGACAAAAAGCCTACGCCGTATTGCTCCATACCGACGCCGACCTGACAACCGTGGAGGCCCGCACCGAGCAGCAGTACCCGCCTGTTGAGCTGCTGAAACGAACCTATCAGGCCCTAGCCAACTATACCGCCGTGCCTACCGGCGGGGGGCAGTTTGCGAGCTACGACTTCGACATGCCCACGTTTGTGAGCACCTTTCAACTGCCCTCGCAAGACACCCACTTTGCCCTGAAACAATTGCAACACGAAGGGTTTATCGACCTGACTGAGAGCTATTTCCGGCCCTCACGGGCTATGATGAGTCTTAACAACAGGGAGTTATACGAGTTTCAGCTACGAAATCCGAACTACGAACCGTTCGTAAAATTGCTCCTGCGTATGTACGGGGGCGAGTTGTTCACCGACTTCATCACCATCTCCGAAACAGCCCTGGCGCGGGCGTTCTTTATCGACCAGAAAGAGATTGTTGCTCTGTTGAAACAACTGCATGAACGGGGCATTCTGATCTACGAGCAACAGAAAGACAAACCTCAACTGACGTTCCTGACGCCCCGAATCGACGCCAATCAACTGCCCATCGACACGCGCCTGCTCGCCGAGCGCAAGCAACGCGCCATGACTAAAGTGCGGGCGATGGTGGCCTACGTGCAGAACCCCGTGCAGTGCCGCACGCGCCTGTTGCAGGCTTATTTCGGCGAAAACCCCTCCCAACCGTGCGGCATTTGCGACAACTGCCTGAAACAAAAGCCCCGACCCGAACAAACGGATGCCGTGCGCGAACAAGTCCGGCAGTACGTGGTCCAAACGGCCCAAACCGGCGTCTCGCCCCGCCAACTCGCCGATTATTTCGCCCAAACCAATACCGAAACTCTGGCGCAGGCCGTTCAGCAAATGCTGGCCGAAGAGGTTTTGCAGTACAATGCAGGGGGGAACTTGGTTATTAAAAAGTAGAAATTTTTACTCTTACACCCACAAATTTTTGAATTCTTTTCAACTAAAACCCCATCGGGGTGGCATGTTAATAGAAATCAAGGATTTTACGCGACCAATAGCCCCATCGGGGCGGTATGTGAAGAGGGCCAAATAACATATCGCCCCGATGGGGCTACTACTAAATACCGGCACTTTTTTCTATTAACATGCCGCCCCGATGGGGCTGTAACGCGGATAATTGGCCCCTCACTCCTCACTCCTCACTCCTCACTCCTACATCCTTTTTTCGTACCTTGCACCCATTAACCCAAAACCGTACCGTAACACACTTGAATCGATTTATTACACTACTCCTAATTGCCCTGTTCTGGGCAAATACTGCTCAGGCTCAATACCGCCCCTGGAAATACTGGGAAGACAAACCCGGAACGTCCTGGCTAGCGTTTGAGAGCGGGGCCACGCGCTACGCGGGCGACATGAGCGAGGAGAAAGACCTGCTTAAGCGGCCTCGGTTGGGCGCGACCTGTGCAGTGTCGGGGCTGTACCGATTCAACGAACGAATGGCACTCCGGGCCGATGCACGGGGATACGTCATTTGGGGCATGCAGCGCGACACCCGCGTTTGGTTTAACAACCTCTCGTTTGCAGCCATCAATCCCGAACTCTGTGTGGGCGTCCAAACGCACCTGTTCCCTGCCGATCAGCGCGACCGGGTTCTAAACCCCTATCTCTTTGCCGGTCTGGGCCTTACGTATCTGAACACCTTTACCCGGTTTGCGGGAAAGTACATAAGCTTGCCCAAACAACGCACCGAAAACGTAGCGTATAGCCGGGTGCCCCCTGTACTGAAACTAGCTCTCGGGCACGCCCTGCTGACCCGCTACCGCTACCGCATAGCCGCCGAACTTGGCTACACGGTGGTGTTCAGCGATTATCTGGACGACGTTAGCACGGTCTACCCCGACTTCGCCGAACTTGAACCCCTGGGCCGTGCCCTCTCCGACCGGCGGTATGCGCTGGGGATTGGTCTTGCTGCCGCGCAACCCGGCGATCAGCGCGGCAATAGCGTAAAACGTGATGGTTATTTCTCATTGTCGCTTCGATTTAGTCGCCAATTGGGCACTGCCGAAGACCGACTGTACAAACGAGTTATTGGCTGGTAGGAATGCGTTCCGTATTTTTGACCCACAACCTTGCGGGATGCCGCCCTATCCGATGAACCCAGCCGTTTTCGCTGACGCCCTATCCAACCAAATCAAGACAACTCACTACGGCGACCATCCCGCCGAATTGTACGATCCCATCCGGTACATTATGGACCTCGGCGGCAAGCGATTGCGCCCGCTCATGACCCTGTTGGGAACCTACCTCTTCACCGACGACTGGCAGAAGGCCATTAAACCCGCCCTTGCCGTTGAGGTGTTCCATAATTTTACGCTCATGCACGACGACATTATGGATCAGGCCCCGCTTCGGCGCGGGCAACCCACGGTGCATGAAAAATGGAACCATAATATCGCCATCTTGTCGGGCGATGTGATGCTGGTGAACGCCTACGAACTCTTGCTCGACGTTGAAACGCCCATCATCAAGCAAGTTCTGGCCCGATTCAACCGGACGGCTGCCGAGGTATGCGAGGGTCAACAACTCGATATGAATTTTGAGACGCGTACCGACGTAAGCGAGGCCGAATACATTGAGATGATCAAGCTCAAAACCTCGGTGTTGCTCGGTTTTGCACTCGAATTGGGGGGCCTCATTGCCCGCGCCGACGAGGCAAGCGTGGCCCACCTGCGCGAGGGCGGCATTAACATCGGCATTGGTTTTCAGCTCAAAGATGACCTGCTCGACGTGTATGGCGACCCGGTCAAATTTGGTAAACAGGTAGGGGGCGACATCATCGCCAATAAAAAGACGTTTATGCTCATCGAAGCCCTCGAAAAAGCCGAAGGTTCTCTCAAAACCGAACTGCACAACTGGCTAAACCGCACCGAGTTTGACAAAGCTGAAAAAGTGCAGGCCGTAACACGCATCTACGACCAACTGGGTATCCGGCAACTGGCCGAGTCCCGAATTGACGATTACTTCGCCCGTGGCTTTGCTAACTTCGAGCAGGTTGCCGCCGAGCCAACCCGCAAGGCCTTATTGATTGATTTTGCTACCCAACTCGTTCAGCGCGAGAGCTGATTTTCTGTACGGCGGATTTGCAATCCGCTTTCAACTAACTTACAGGCGGATTGCAAATCCGCCGTACACAATACATGAGCATTACCCTTATTCTTATTGGCATCACAATCGCGATTAGCGTGTGGGCCTGGAACGATCCCAGTGTGATGGATCGTTGGATTATGAACCCGTATATCACGGCACAACGGGGACAGTATTACCGGCTGCTGACATCGGGGTTCCTGCATGCCGACTGGGGGCACCTGTTCTTTAACATGTTCAGCTTCTATATTTTTGGGAGCCAGATCGAGCAGTTGTTTGCCTATTTATTCGGCGGGAATTATGCTATTTGGCTCATCGCGTTCTATCTGGTCGCCATTGTGGTGTCGGACTTGCCTACGTATATCAAGCACCGGAATAACCCCGGCTACAACTCGCTGGGGGCATCGGGTGGCGTGTCGGCGGTGATATTTGCCTTTATTATGTACAGCCCGCTGACAAAGATGTTTCTCTTGTTTATCCCGATAGGTGTTCCCGGCTTTATTTTCGGCATTCTGTATCTGGCGTATTCGTTTTATGAGTCGCGGCAAGGTCGGGGCAACATCAACCACGACGCCCACTTGTACGGTGCTTTGTTCGGCATTGTGTTTATGATTGTGGCCTATCCGGGTGTGTTGGGGTCGTTTATTCAGCAGGTAGGTAGCTGGCGCATGTTCTAAGCGTATGTTCAGTATTCTGCGCCAACCGTATGCTGTTTTAGAGCCACCACGAGCGCAGGTCCGTAGTGCGGTTCTGATCGGTGTGTTTGTGGCCCTTTTCTTGTTGATTTTTCAGCCATTTAACCTAAACCTCTGGCAAACAGACCATAAAGAGATCAAGCTTATTGGTTTCGGTCTGGTGACGTTTCTGATTACAACGCTGACCTATGTGGTTTGGCCCGCTCTTTTTCCTAACTTCTTTGTCGAACGCAGGTGGACCGTTGGCCGGAGCGTTGGTTTCGTTTTGTTCAATGTACTCTGTATTGCCGTCGGTAATTTCTTGTACTTGGGTTACTTGCTTCAACTGCCTTTTGGCTGGGATAACTTGTTCTGGACCTTGTCCTTTACACTTACGGTGGGGGTTTTCCCGGTGGGAGGAACCATCTTGTATGGCTATGTTCGGAAGCTCCGGCAATATGAGCAAGGAGCATCTCAGATGCAGGTTACGCACAATGAGCGTGTAGATAAAGACGAAGAAGAGCCAACGTTAATCACAAATTCAGATCCAACTCAGCCCCTCACGCTTGTTGCCGACAACGAAAAAGATACCATTAGCCTCCCCCCTGCCAACCTGCTCTACATTGAGTCGAGCGACAATTACTGCACGATTTATCATCTGCAAAACGGAAAACTGCACAAGCCTCTTCTTAGAAGCAGCCTGGGTCGGCTCGAAGCACAACTGGTCGATCACCCCCGGCTGGTTCGCTGCCACCGTTCGTTTGTGGTGAACCTTGATCGGGTGGAGCGCGTAACGGGCAATGCGCAAGGCTACAAACTCCATTTGCTGGATGGTCAATTGGAGGTGCCTGTGGCAAGGCGATACAACGAGACGCTGGTAACGGGTTTGAAGAGGTAATTAAAATCTCCAAACATCCCAAAACCTGCCAAACGCCCCTATTTTTGGAGTATCAGTTTTTCCTGGTTCACCTTTGTGACAATCAATCGCCAATCGACTGTTGTCATGAAAACGCTCATCCCCGCCCTCCTCATCACCCACGTTGCTGCCGGAACCATTGCCCTTTTGATTGGACTTGTTCCGATGCTTTCCAAAAAAGGAAGCCAATTACACAACCGAACGGGGCGAGTGTATGTCTGGTGCATGACCTACGTAGCCGCGTCGGCAATTCTGTTGTTTGTGTTTCAGCCCTTTTCCCTGTTTCGGCTGTTTCTGACGGGTGTGGCCGTGTTTAGCTTTTACCTGAGCACCACCGGCTACCGGGCCGTGTTGCTGAAACGTGCCAAACGCACACTCCAGACACCCTCGGCTTTCGACCGATGGCTAACGTACCTGACACTGATCGTAAGCGTTGGAATGATTGGTTTTGGGGGATTCCTGATGAGCCAATCGGCGTCGTTTATGAGTATCCTGTTCACGTTTTTCGGGACGCTGACACTCGTATTTTCTAGTCGCGACGCGTGGCAGTTTGGGCGACCAACGGTACAGATGTTCTGGTTTTTCCAGCATTTCACCCGCATGGCAGGCTCTTATATTGCGGCTTTCACGGCTTTTCTGGTCAACAATGGGCGTATGTTTCCCGCAGGAACGCCAGAATGGGTCTCGCTGGCAAGCTGGATTGCCCCCTCTTTCGTTGGTAGCGTGCTCATTTTCAGAACAGTGGCCTACTATAAAGCAAAGTTAGCAGGGAACGGCCCAATGCTCACAACAACAGCACCTTCCAAACCCGCACCTGCCCCCCTGCATTGACCCGGACGTGATACGTACCCGCCGGTAAATCTCCTAAGTTTAGCTCCACCACCTGCTTCGACAAGGCCGTGGACCGGACGAGGCCCGTTGTGGGCAAAACCCGCCCGTCTGTGCCGATTACGGATAGCTGCACCGTTGCCGGGTCATAATCAGCAAAGAGGTTCACATACACATACCGGTTGGTTGGGTTGGGGAAAACGCCCGCTTCGGCCTCGAACTCCGTCGGCACCGGCTGATTGACGGTTTCGGAGGTAGCCGTACACCAACTGACGGGCGAGAAGGCTTCGTAGGCCACCGTTTGCGCCGTTGGGAACGTTTGGCGGGCTTCGTCGAGCAACCACAGTTGCTGCCCCGAACCGGGCGTTTCCAGAATGCCGTACAGGCCGGTAGTCAGTGCTACAAGCGGGTAAGGTCGGTCAATGTCGTTTCTGGTACGAATCTGCTGGGGGGCAAAAGGCAGTTTTTTTTGAACAACACTGAAATCGTTAAGCGACACCCGCATAAGGTTATCGGGCTTTGGCGAACCGGGGGTAGATGTCAGGAAATAGCGGTAATCCTGACTACTCATGCCCTCGCTCAGACTGGCAAAAGTCAGTTCTGCCGTGAGGTCGCGAAACATGCCGTTCTCGTAGGCAACAAGGGTAAAGTTTCGGCGCAATAAGGCCCGCCCGTTGTTTCTGCCTAGTAGGGTGAAATACACCGGGGTCGGGTGATTTTGAGCGAGCCGATAGTCGTCGGTATCGCTGAATTCATAGACTGATCTATCCCAGAAAAAAAGCCACTTCTTCCCCTCTACAATTTCCAGAAAACGCTGGGTCGACATCGAGATCGTATAGGGGTTGAAACGCTCCCTCGGCACGGTCATTAGGGTTTCCGTCTTAAATGTTTTGAGGTGGGTACGGTAAACGACTAAATCCCCCCCAATATCTGTTGATGCGTAATTGGTGCCGTAATTTGACCAGTAAAAATAGGTGGGCGTGCGGCCAAGCAGCGTTTTAAGCTCGGTACTGAATTTCCTGGGCGTGTTGCCGTCGAACACGTACACCGTGCCATCGAATCGGTACAAAAACTCCCGCTGATTGGGCAGGGGATCAAGCAACTCGGCCCAACGGGACGTCTCGCCCGTATGCAGTTTTTGGGTTCGCTGGCAGGTTCCGTCGGTGTACCAAACTTCATTTTCGGTGGTGATGAGTGCAAACTCCGGGGTCGACCGAACGTTAAAGTGCTGCTCCCAGTGCAGGTCTGTCAGGTAGCGCACTTCATGATTGCCATGCGTTTCAACCAAATACAGCCTGTCTTGGGTGGAGACCAGCAATTGGTCCCGAAACATCCTGATTTCCTTCACCGGCTGATCAAACACCCGACTAAGGCCTTTCCGGGGGTCGAACACCATCAGATGCTTCGGAAACCGGTCGTCGTCGGCCATGAAAAACAGTTTGTTGTTGATCTTGAAGGTTGGTCCTCCCGCTCCGACACGAACCGGGATAACAAGCACCGGGGCGTCGGCGGGCGTTATCTGGATAAATACGCCCGACTCGCGCAACAGGTACGATGGTCCAGAAGGCAGGCTGATAGTCGACAGGGCAGGTGGCAGATTGACCATTGCGCCTGAAGGTTCGGCGAGTACGCGCAACCGGTTTGCCATATACTCGTAGAGGTAAGTGAATTGCGGCTCCGTACCGAACGTTATAACCCCAATATCTTCTGTTACGTACACCCCCGCCGTTGGCGACAGGCCATAATCTACATAAAAGCGTTCGTTGGGGTTTTGATAAACGCGCTGTAAATCAGTATTCGCAACGTTCAGTCTATACAGGGCCGCCCCCACACGGCTCTCATTCAGAGCCAGATACGCAGCATCACGATTGAAGTTAGTGCCAAACGACATCAGGTTGGGGAACACCCCCGGCTCGTCGCGCAGTAGCTGATCCTGCCCGTTTCGGAACGCATATAATTCGGTGGTCGGCAGGGTTATGTCTGAAGAAAGCGGTTTGGCCACAAGGCCCGTCCGGGTATCCGGGAGCCAGCAAAAATCAGTGTAGGGGGTGTTTATAAACTGACCTGTCTCTGTATTCAACAACCACGTCCGGGTCGTTGGCCGACTCCCGAAACCAATCCGAACCGTTGTGTTCAACCACGGCCCGGTCCGGCGCATACGTTGCACCGTTATCGGTTCTGAGGCTTGCTGTAGAGTTGTGTTCGGTAGGGCCAACGTATCGATCTTACCCAAACCAAGTTGTAGCCGAAGCAAAGCCTGTACGGGTTCGTTGCGAGCCGATTTGTAGGAGGTTAGCACGTAGGCATTCGTTTCTTCGATTAGCAGGGGCTGGATGTTCTGGAGCAGCGTCTCTTTTCGATCAATCAGCTTGAGTTCGACGCCGTCGAAACGGTAGGTTTCAAACGTTTGCCCGGAGGTAGTGAGTCCGGCAAAAACGCCGGTTTGGGCATCGTATCTGTAGGTTTGAAAGTTCATCAACGGGGTATCGAGCCGCCGGAACGTCCCGTTCTCAATGGCATACAGCACCCACTGCGTCGAGAGAACATAATAATTGCCGCCCCACTCCAGTAGTTGCCGAATGTCGAACGCCCGCTCACTCGAAGGCAAACTAAGTGTCTGCCCATTTCCCTTTGCGGTTTGAAGCCTGTACAGAGCACCTTGCCAACTATACATCATACGAGCAGTTTCGCTTCGGTACGATTGGAAATAGATCGTTGACGGTAGGGGCCGGGTCGGGTCTTCGGTTTGGATCAGGCCGGTTGTCAGATCAACGTACTGAAAGGCATCGAAAAAGAGTCGATCCCCAATCCGTTCGGGCCGCGCCGGTTGTGTGAGGGACAGCGAACTCAGGCGGGTGATCGTATGCTGGTTGTCGATTCGGAACAGGTTGCTGCGCGAAAAAATGTACAGATAGTCGTCGGTGACGAACGGGATAAATTCGGCAGATGTGGGTTTGTTTGGTTCGAGTTCGTAGAAAAACCGACTGCCTTCGGGCGTTCCATCCGATGTCCAGAGGTTACGCCCATGCGCGGCATCCGTAGCCAGAAAATAGCCCCGCCCCGCAAACGTCACAAAACCCGCCGGGTTCGAGCCAACGGGGTCAGACGACCGGAAATTAGTCAGTTGCCGCTGCGCTATGCAGTTGGTAGTGAGAAGTAAACAAAAAAGCAGGCAGCGCATAGGGTGGCCTAATAGTACCGACGCAAGATAGCCGAAACTACGTTTTAAAGCTACTTCGGGTTTGGGCTGAACACACGAATGGTTGATACCAACGCGCCGGGCACAGTCACTTTATTTCTAGTCGCTGTTGAAACGAAAAAATATGCCCGTCTTGCGAAACTCCTTCTATTTGTAGATAAGAACTCAATTGTAAATCCGCTTTTTTTAATGGGATGAATACGGGATTGATGCCATCTGATTCAACGAAGGCATACCACCTATCCACGTTTTTTTGCCCGAGCGAAGGGGTCAATCCGGCCACTTTTAGAATAGTCCCCAGTGAGTATTGAGAAGGCGGGGTTTGGGTAGCTTTAAGCAGGTTTTTGGTGGTTATGGCAACAATACCCCCGCCCCCTCTTGAACCGTACAAAGCACTACCAGCGAGGCTTTTGACTACTTCTATTTTTTCGATTAGTTGCCAGTTTCGCATCAATTCCTCTACGAACAAGTAATCGGCTGGAGCGTTATCTACGAGAATCAAAAGAGGAGTATTTAACCCAAAAGACTGGGGTCCTCTAATTCGTATCCTGCCCCCAACCAACTCAAGACCGGGAACACGCCCAATCAATAATTCCTCCAAATTGGTTGCCGCCCGTGAGCCGACACGTTGTTTGATTTCTTCTTGATTGATGGTAACGTCAGCTTTAAAAAGCTTGGACTTGCTATCCAGGTACTTGGAGGGAGCTTTGGCTTTGACTTCTACACTTGAAAGATCTATGACTTTTTCGCCCTTTACCTCCGCACCCTGGTTTACGGATTTTGAGTTGGAAGCAGAAAAATGGGTCTTTCGGACGAATGAGTAGGGGTTCGATGGGATTCTGAAGGGTATTGAATTGGCTTTCAAACGAACAGTCACTTTAACGGGCTTGCCATTCCGATTCAACCCTTGTACAAAGTAAACCAATGTATCTTCACTTAGCTCATCTACGAATGAAAATGCTGCGTTTTCATTCGTTTTGATGATAAAATTCCGTTTAGTCACCGCATTAAAAACCATCAGGTCTCCATTGGCGTAGGGCTTATCCCGCTCTTGCATAGCCGTACCGCTTACGTCGATACCTGGTTCATTTTCTGATCGTGATTGGGCTGCGTCCGGGGCGTACCTTTTTTTAGTACGTTGTTTTACGACCGTATCCGAAAGGGATACGGAAAGGTGAGCGGGCGTGTTAGTAGTAATTACAATCCGCTCTTGTTCAGCATCGTACCTGCTGATGCATCTACCATTTTTTGACTGTTCAAACCAATACCGACTTAAAATCCGACCTGAATCAGCGGCTACCACTACCTGCGAGCGACCCGGTGGAAATACGTTTTGAGAGATGGTGAATCTCAATACGTTACGATTCGTTGTGTCTTCGGCTGCCCACAGAATCTGATTGTCGTGAAGAACAGTAATCGTTTTTTTGGGCGACTTGAAATTGCTGTAAAACCGGAAAGAAACGGTATCGGCTGTTACATTCAGCGCGTACAGACTTGCCCCCTGTTTCTGTACATTGATAAACGGTTGCGTCACGATCTTACCGCGAACAGCCAGGGTTGCCGTATAGGTTTTATTTGCAACAGGAACGAAAAGAAATTGACTGCCCGACGGGTTGCCCGTATCAAAATTTGCCACCCTGTTCCCTTCCTGATCAGCGATATATCCCTTGCCAGTAAACAGATGGCCAAAATCATTCGTGGCATACACATCAATCATAGCTGGCAAACCCTCAACTAAATGGGTACTGTGTGGACTAAAATGAAGCTTTATGGACGGCTTTTCAACGAAATGAAAGGGAGGAGCACAAACGATGATCGGCTCAACCAACAGAAGTGTATCAGCGTTGTTTTTTTGTAATTGGGTATAGGCTCTTAAGTAATACAAGGCCGTATCGGCCGGTGAATTTATGGCAAAAAAGCTGTTAACGTGTCCCGCTTCGGCGTAAAGCTGTTGTTTCTGAAGCAGTTTGCCTCCATCAGAAAACAACTCGACATGGATTAATTGACTCGAAGGCTCATGTTCTGTCGTGGGAGCAGGTAGGCTGTACAGCTTAAAGTAAACCGTGTCCTGCGGTTGGTAAAAAGCCTTGTTGCAATGCAGCCGTATCGGCGCATGGGGTATTTGACAGGCTGCCAAATAAGTAAGTAAGAGAAGGGGTAAAAACAGGACCAAACTTCTCATTTGCAAAGCTTTATAATATTTTCTAATATATCTTTCAGGCGAGCGCGTCAAACAAAATCTCTGCCGGATGGTGCGCTTTTCGGCCTGTACCGTCTTTGATCTGATGACGACACGATGTGCCGGGGGCGGCAATCAAGACGTCGTCGGCAACGGCCCGAACCGCCGGAAACAGGACCAACTCACCAATCTGCATGGAGAGGTCGTAGTGTTCGCGCTCGTAGCCAAACGACCCGGCCATGCCGCAACACCCTGACGGAATAAGTTGGGCCGTGTAATTTTTCGGTAATGATAACACCTTCTTCACCGGCACCATGCTCGACAAGGCTTTTTGGTGGCAGTGCCCATGAACTTTCACCAGTCGCGGTTCGGTCGTGAACTGCTCAGGGCGAATGCGCTTAGCGTCGGCTTCCAAGGCCAGCCACTCCTCAAACAAATACGTGTGTTTGGCGATGTGTAGAGCAGCAGCCTTGAGATTGTCAGGAACGAGATCGGGGTATTCATCGCGGAAGGTCAGAATAGCTGAGGGTTCGAGACCCACCAGCGGGTTTTGCTCCGAAACAAGGTCTTTCAGCAGCATCACGTTCCGAATTGCCAGTTTGCGGGCGTCCTCAACCAAGCCCTTCGAGAGGTAGGTTCGGCCACTTTCGAGGGTTTTGGGTATCTGAACGGCATAGCCCAGCCGCTCCAACAGCATCACGGCTTTTTGCCCAACCGATGCGTCGTTGTAGTTGGTGAATTCGTCTATGTAAAGTAAGATTTCGGATTTGGGATTTGGGGGTTCGGATTTTGGGAGATTAGCTTGTGTCAGCCAAGTGTGGCCCGGCTCCTTCCGAAATCCGAACCGCGACGGCGGACCGTTCCAAATCCGAAATTTTTCCAGCCTCGGCATGGTCCGGTCGGGGTGGAAGCCCACGAGCCGGTTGGCCAGTCGGCGGAGGGCGGGCTGGTCGTAGATGGCATTGTAGGCCCAGGGCACCAAACTCGCCAGCGACATCAGGCGAGTGAAATTTCCAACCAGCCGCGCCCGTAACGGCACACCCTGTTGGGTATAAAGCTGCTGCGTAAACTCAGCCTTCATCCGGGCCATGTCGACACTGCTGGGGCATTCGGCTTTACAGGCCTTGCACGACAGGCAGAGATCCATCACCTCCTTCACTTCGGCAAATTCGTGGGCTGAGGGCTGGGTTTGGTCTGTGTAAAAATGGCGGAGTATGTTGGCCCGCGCCCGCGTGGTATCGCTTTCGCGCCGGGTGGCCATGTAGCTGGGGCACATGGTTCCGCCGGAGAGTTCGGTTTTGCGGCAATCGCCTGACCCTGAACACTTTTCAGCAAGTTCGAGCAGGCCCCCATCGCGCGAAAAATCGAAGGTGGTTTTGGGCTGCGGCACGGGGCGGTCGGCCTCATAGCGCAAAAACTCGTTCATCGGGGGCGTGTCGACCACTTTGCCGGGGTTGAAAATGCCGTTCGGGTCCCACAGGGTCTTGATATCGCGGCAGAGCTGATAATTGGCTTCGCCCAACATAAACGGGATAAACTCGCCCCGGAGCCGTCCGTCGCCGTGTTCGCCGGAGAGTGACCCGCCATATTTTTTGACCAAAGCCGCCGTATCGGCCAACAACGCCCGGAACTTGGCCCGCCCCTCGCCCGATTTCAGGTTGATTAACGGTAACACGTGAATCTCACCCGCCCCTGCGTGGGCTGAATATTCGAGCGAGAGACCGTGTTTTTGCATCGCCATCGCTTCCAACTCGTCCATATAATCGGGCAGGTCGGCGGGGTCAACGGCACAATCTTCGATTACGTTGGCGGGCTTATCGTCGCCGGGAATGTTGTACATGATGCTCAGACCGGCCTTGCGCAACGCCCAGGGCTTGAGGGTGTCTTCACCCTGCAAAATGGGGTGCGCATAGCCCATGCCCCGCGCCCGGAGGTCGGCCACGAACGCTTCGGCTTTCTCCCGTGCGCTTTGGCTCTTCCGGGATTCTCCTGCCGCACCTCCGCCACCCGCAAAAAACTCCACCATAAGCACTGCCTTGGGGTCTCCCTCGACAAACGCCCGGTTTTTGGCCTGCTCAATGTTGGTCTTGGTCAGTTGCAGAATATAATCATCCACCAGCTCCGAGGCATCACACCCATGCTCCAACGCCACCAAATTGGCTTCCAATGATTCGCGCAGGGTCTGGAAATGCCCACAAACCAGCGCGACATCGTCCGAGGGCACGGGCAACAGATTCAGCTTGGCCTCGGTGATAAAACAAAGTGTGCCCTCGGAACCAGCAATGAGGTTTGAAAAATTGAAGGAGGAAGCAGGAAAGGAGGAAAGGAGGAAAGGATTTAATATCTCGAATTCCTTTCCTCCTTTCCTCCCTTCCTCCTTTCCTGCCAACAATGCATCAACCGCATACCCCGTGTTCCGGCGTTTTACGGTGGGCTTGGGGTAGCCCTCGCGGATATTTTGGATAATGGTTGGATCGGAAAGCCAGGTCTTGAACTGCTCGTAAAGCCGCTGTTCGAGTGGACTAACCACGTGTTCTCCCCGACACTTGGCCTCGTATTGGTCGGTAGTCAGCGAGCCAAACGTCACCTCGGCACCGTCGCTTAGAACCGTCCGAACGTCGAGCAGGTGGTCGCGGGTAGTGCCCCAAACGATGGAATGTAAGCCGCAGGAGTTGTTGCCAATCATGCCGCCGATCATAGCGCGGCTCGCGGTGCTGGTCTCCGGCCCAAACATCAGGCCGTGGGGCTTGAGAAACTTGTTGAGGTCGTCGCGGATAACGCCCGGCTGTACACGCACCCACCGTTCGGCCACGTTCAGTTCCAGAATTTGCCCAAAGTATTTCGAGATGTCGACCACGATACTGCTCCCTACCACCTGCCCGGCCAACGAGGTGCCTGCCGCACGGGGAATCAGGCCCACCGGTTCGCCCGGTTTGCTGTGTTGCTTGGCGAACCGCACCAACCGTTTCAGATCCTCAACCGTTTTGGGTAAGGCCACCGCAATCGGTATTTCCTGATACACCGAGGCATCGGTCGCGTACAATTTGCGTTGGGCCGTGTGTTCGGGCGACGGGTCGAAATACAGGTCACCCTCAAACGATTGGCGGAGTTGGGCAAAGGGAAGTTGTGGGGTAATTCGGAACATCGGGTAGCAGGTTCAAAATTCTCCCAAAGATACGGCTCACTTTGCGGCTTTGTGGAATTTACCACGATTGGGCATATGCCAAAAAAAAGCGCGCCCCCCGAAAGAGTCGCGCCTATTTCTGAACTATGATTACACTGATTTATTTGATTAACTATGATTGTTGTTCAACGTCAGGCATCATGATTAATCAAATAAATCAGCGTAATCACAGTTCGGATTAATACCGGTACATCTCTGCCTTGAACGGCCCTTCGACCTGAACACCGATGTAGTCGGCTTGCTCCTGCTCCAGAGGCTCCAATTTGGCACCCACGTGGGCAAGGTGCATGGCAGCTACCTTCTCGTCGAGTTTCTTGGGCAGAACGTACACCTTGTTCTCGTACTTGTCGGAGTTAGCCCACAGTTCGAGTTGGGCAAGGGTTTGGTTCGAGAACGAACACGACATAACAAACGAGGGGTGGCCCATCGCACAACCCAGGTTTACCAGACGGCCCTCGGCTAACACGATGATCTCTTTACCGTCGATCTCGTACATATCGACCTGTGGCTTGATTTGGCTTTTCGAGTGACCGTAGTTCTCGTTCAACCACGCCATGTCGATCTCGTTGTCGAAGTGACCAATGTTACAAACAATGGCCTTATCGTTCATGGCCCGGAAGTGCTTGTCCTTGATAATCCGAACGTTACCCGTTGCAGTCACGAAAATTTGGGCACGTGTTACGGCTTCGCTCATCGGCAACACCTCGTAACCGTCCATAGCCGCTTGAAGAGCGCAGATCGGGTCGATTTCGGTTACCAGAACCCGGCAACCAGCCCCGCGCAACGACTCTGCCGAGCCTTTGCCCACATCGCCGTAACCGGCTACAACGGCCACTTTACCCGCTAGCATCAAGTCCGTAGCGCGACGAATGGCATCAACCAGCGACTCCCGGCAACCATACTTGTTGTCGAACTTCGACTTCGTTACCGAGTCGTTCACGTTGATGGCAGGCAGGTGTAGCGTGCCGTTCTTCATACGCTCGTACAACCGGTGAACACCCGTCGTGGTCTCTTCTGACAGACCCTTGATGCCCGAAATCAGCTCAGGATAAACATCGAACACCATGTTGGTCAAGTCGCCACCGTCGTCCAGGATCATGTTCAGGGGCTGACGATCTTCGCCGAAGAACAACGTCTGCTCAATGCACCAGTTGAACTCTTCTTCGGTCATGCCTTTCCAGGCATATACGGGGATTCCCGCAGCCGCGATAGCCGCAGCCGCGTGGTCCTGCGTTGAGAAAATGTTGCACGACGACCAGGTAACGTCGGCTCCAAGTTCAACGAGCGTTTCGATCAGTACCGCCGTTTGGATGGTCATGTGCAGACAGCCCGCAACCCGGGCACCAGCCAGCGGCTGCGAGGGTCCAAATTCCTTGCGGAGGGCCATCAAACCGGGCATTTCGGCCTCGGCCAACTTGATTTCTTTGCGGCCCCATTCGGCCAGCGCGATGTCTTTTACTTTGTACGGAACGTACGTGGACGTTTGCATTTCAACGAACAGTTATGGGCCAAAAGGAAGCGGTTTCGCAAACAATTGGCGGGGTGTTTTCTAAATAAAGTGCAAAATTACAGAACCTTGCCTAGAAAATGGATAATAGATACGAAAAATGAATCTCATTTAACAACTCCCTGCATAGCCGCCCCCCACAATACATACCCTTTCGGAGTCATGTGCAGACTGTCAGCCCGGAAAAGTTCGGGGATGGGTTGGCCGTTTTGACCGAGCATTACGGGCACAATGTCCACATAATCGGTGTTGCGTCGGCGGGCCAGAAAACGTCGAATCCGCGCGTTTGTCTCGTCTACAACGGGCCGAAACTTCCGGCGCGACGGGCTGGGTTTGATCGAAATAAACGTGAAACGTGCTTTGGGCAGGCGTTTGCGCACGTAGCGGAACAAATCGACGAAGCGGTCGTAGGTCGAATCGGCAGAGGCACCGGCGGCAATGTCGTTCTCGCCCGCGTACAGGACCACCTGTTTGGGTTGGTAACGGATAATAACCCGGTCTACATAATACCGCACGTCGGTTAGATTGGAGCCCCCGAAGCCGCGCTGCAACACCGTCTTGCCCGGAAAATACGTTTGCAAATTGTCCCAAAGCCGGATGGACGAACTCCCCGTAAACAAAACCGGATTTGCCGGGGGGGGCGTTTTGGCATCGGTTTGCTCAAATTTTTGAATCTCCGACTCAAACCGGCGGGTTTGGGCGAAAGTCGTTAACGAGATCAGGTAGATCGTTATGCCGGTTAGCAACCGGCATGGCCGAAAGGCCAATGAGTTTGGAATAAAATAACAGGTCATTTAAAGATAGTGCCAGATTGTGTGTAGTAAAGCTTTGTTGGCCTTTCGGCCATACCGGATACTATCCGGCATTACAAAAGTTGTTTCCAGGTTCCTTTAATTCGATTATACTTGAGCGTGCTTGGCAGAGCCTTCCACCAGTATTTCGACAGCTCAACGGCAAAAGACGGTTGCATGTAACAATTAATGGCGCAACCCTCACATTCGGGTAAACGCCCTTCCAGAGCGACCAGTTTTTGCACCTCGCCAGAGCGGTACAGGTCGTATAGATTTCCGTCGATGGGCAGTTCTTTCAACCCAAGATGATAGCAGGGAAGCACGAGTTTATTTTCGGGGGAGATCACGAGCGTGGTGCTTGCGGCCCGGCAAACGGGCTTGTCGATGTGGTTGCCCCCGTCGCGCCGAAGCTCCACGAAGCCGTCGTTCAGGTACACATTTTTCTGGCGACCCCAGCGGGTCATCTCGACCAGCGAAGCCTCGGAAAACTGTCCACCCGTTTCGACATCTTTGTAGTCGAACACGGGATTTAGAATCAGTACCAGATCGTTAGGTTGGCAGATTTCCTCATGTACCGCCCGAATCTGATGGACGTTGTGCTCAAATACCGTAAACAGAATATCGGGGCGTTCACCCAGCGATTTGGCAATCGCTATCGACTCCATCACCTTATCGAAGCACTTCACCCCCCGCGAGCGGTCGTGTTCCTCGGCTACCGGCGAATCGAGCGAAAAGTGGAGCATGTCGACCAGGCCCCGCAACCGTTCGGCTTGTTTAGGATAGAGGAGTCCATTGGTCGTAATGGTTGTGATGAACCCCTGTTGCTTGGCTTCGGTCAGTAATTCGGCAAGTTGGCGGTGGAGTAAGGGTTCGCCCCCAGTGAAATCGACCACCCGAACGCCCAACCGGCGCAGGTCGCGCAGGTTTTCACGCACATTTTCGGGGGTCACATAAGGCGAGGGTCGCTCCCAGATGTCGCAAAACCCGCAGGTCGCATTGCAGCGATACGTCACGTAGTAATTGCAGAGAACAGGGTGACGTACCAGACGCATTATTTCAGCATTTGCAACAGACCACCTAATTTCTCTTTCAGGTCTTTACGGTCAACGATGAAATCCAGAAAACCGTGTTCGAGCACAAACTCGGCACTCTGAAACCCTTTAGGCAAGTCTTTGCCGATAGTCTCGCGGATCACACGCGGTCCGGCAAAGCCGATCAACGCGCCGGGTTCGGCAATGTTAAAATCGCCCAACATGGCAAACGAGGCCGTAACGCCCCCGGTTGTGGGATCGGTCAGGAGCGAGATGTACGGAATTTTGGCTTCGGCGAGCAGGGCGAGTTTGGCTGAGGTTTTGGCCATTTGCATGAGCGAGAAACCGGCCTCCATCATCCGCGCCCCCCCCGAACGAGAGATCATCAAAAACGGCGTTTTGGTTTTCAGTGAATGGTCGATGGCCCGCGCAATCTTCTCACCCACCACCGACCCCATTGAGCCGCCAATAAACCCAAAATCCATGCAGGCGATAGTGATATCGGCTTCGTTCATTTTGCCGTATCCCGTCCGAACGGCATCGCGCATACCCGTTTTGCTGATCGTGGCCCGCACCCGGTCGGGGTAGGCTTTGGTATCTTTGAAATTCAGGGGGTCGGCGGAGATCATCATCGCGTCTAACTCCGTGAACTGATTATCGTCGAAGAGGATCGAGAAATAGGCGTCGGAGCCAACTTTCTCGTGGTAATTACAATGTACACAGGTGTACGCGTTCTGTACGTGCTCGCGGGTGTACATCGCTTTTTTGCAGTTCGGGCACTGATACCACAACCCATCGGGAGCTTCCCGCTTCATTTCGGTTGGGGTCTGAATACCTTTATCCTTGCGTATAAACCAAGACATTGCGTTTTGCCAGTTATTTAGACTGGCAAAGATACGGTTTTTGGTTGAGGGATGTGCGGTAGTCAGCACTTCCCTCAAGGTGTCAGCTTAACAGAGATCTTTCGTTGACTATACACTCCAATGAATCCATAACCACCTTGCACATTAGAATAGCGAACTTTTGGTGGATCAAAAGCCTGAAAAATATCATCTGATTCTATGGAAAAGGTACGACTATATTCCTGATAACCTTGATTTGTTCGGCGTAAGGAAACGACAATAGATTGTGCTTTTAACTTTAAAATTTGAGAATCTTTTGTCCGAGCAAAGCCCTCTAAATCAACACCAACCACCAAAGTACCTACATTTTTACTAAAACATAAATCCGTTAGGTTATATTCATTGGGTTGGCCTCGGCTCCGAAAGCCACATCCGTCCTCTATATCATCAGGCCGGTCCATACCAAATGAGTTAAATGCAAGCGAGTATGATTGACTATATAACTCAAAGCTAATGGAATAGTAATCTTTTGTTGTTAGGTCATCAACAAACTGACAACGAATTCTACGGTTGTCGGCTGATGAACCGAAAGGAGAAGATATTAATTCGCCGAGATCAACACTAAAAGATAAAGGTGGAGAGGGGACCTCTTCGTAACTTGAATGTACAGAGGGGAAACCAGCCGCCACCACAGAATAACTATAGGCTTTCCCCTCCCGAATTTTAAGTTTTGCAGGTGCTTCATACTGCCCGTTTGCTCTATGGATGAGTTGCCCGATTTGTTGCCCATTCTCAAGTAAATAGACTTGGGCATTTGAGATGATGTTTGCCTTCAGATCAATATTTCCAACTGTCTGGAAAGTACGGGTGACCAGCAACGTTGGGATGCTGTCGGGCGTTAGTACTCCTACAATAACCAGTTTATCGCCTACATATGGAGTTGGCACATCCAGCACTTTAGTACAGGCAGCTATTAATATTGATAGAGGAAGTAGGATGACTAACGTTGCTCTCACAGCTATTTCAATAGGTTAAACTATAACTTACATAGGGTAAGACAGGAAAAACACCCTGACGGACAAGTTCTGACGAGAACCCAGCCACATTGAAATCAGCATCAAACCGTACCCGTTGGCGAAAATCAAGATAGAAGGGATTGGCCCTATTGTAGACGTTGTAAACACCCACCACCCACTGCGCTGACCTCCGTTTTCGGGTCAGATGGGAGAATGTTGCCCCAATATCTAATCGATGAAAAACGGGCATTCGGAAATTGTTCCTTTCTGCATAGACTAACAGAGGATAGGCAGTTGCCTCACGATTGATGTTAGGATATTGTGCCACAGCTAATGTAGTTGGCTGACCAGATTGATACTGCCACGTAGCTGAAAAGTTAAGGCGATCATTTATAGCGAATTGGCCTGTTGTCGAAAACACGTGTCGGCGGTCAAAGGGTGCAGCATACCATTTTCCATTGTCAATATTATTAAATCGACGTTGGTGTTTAGCCAGTGTGTAGGATGTCCAACCTTTCAGTCTTCCAGCTTTTTTGTGAATCATAAACTCTACTCCACGGCTTAATCCGATTCCGTTTCGTTCAATGAGAGACTCCCACGACCTGTTAAAGGCTGTGAGAAAACCTGTACCAGTTGGATAATCAATTAATCCTTCTGTCCATTTTTTATAAACTTCCAAACTTACATCTATAGTGCCTTTTGCTGATTGATAACCTAACCCAAACGATACTTGACGAGCAGATTGTGGAGGAGTTCTGGCCGTTGCTGGCACCCATATGTCATTAGGCAGACCAACGCTGTTACTAGACAACAGATGAATAAACTGTCTCATTTTGGAATAGTCCGCCTTGAAAATCAACCGGGGGGCTAACGAAAGTTGCATAGTAAGCCGAGGTTCAAATGATGGGTAAATTTTATTTGAGGTTGAATAGGAAACAGCCCGAAACCCAGCCTTAATGGTTAGCCAATGACTAATATTCGTTTCACTTTCTGCATAGGAAGCTAACTCCGTTGCAAAAACAGGACGGTTTATTTGCAGTAGTGTATCGACAGGAATCCCAAACGAAGTGCTAACCTGAGTCGGATTAAACTTGTGTCGGATCGCTTCTAATCCAATCTGAAATTTCTGTAACGGGCTAACGTACCACTCCAACCCTACTTTACCCGAAATATCCTGAATACGCGACGCGACCGCCAGGAAATCATCTGTTTGCCAACGCTTATCTTCTTGTGTTTTCGCATCAGTCCGAATCCCGTATCGATATTGAGAGTAGGTTCCAATGAATTGAAAAAATAATCTCTGAGATAATATTTGCGTATAACGGGTAGAGAATGTTGTGTTCCCCCAACCTAACCCAAAGCCGGAGAGACTACTGGATGATCGGTCAGTGGACCGCCAAATGTCGTGTCCATTATAGAAGCTAATATAAAGATGGCTTTTTAGGTTAAGCTTATAGTTTGTTTTCGCATTAATATCATATAGCCAATAATTGGCATAGCTACCTTGCTTGCGTATTCGTTGGCTGACGAGTAGTGGTAAAGTGAATAAGGAAAAGTAAGAACTACGTGCCGAAAACATATAAGAGGCTTCTTTTCCTTTCAAACGTAAGGGGCCTTCCAGCAACAATCGGGAACTCACTAAACCCACAGACATTTCGGTTCTTTGACAATTTCTGGGGTTAGATAGCTTGCGCCAGCACCCGGAGTCGCAAATGCTTAAAATTAGGCAAGCCAAAACTCACCCGTTTCAGATACC
>RDXN01000085.1 GCA_004292855.1 Cytophagales bacterium | reverse complement strand
AAGATGAGTTTAAAGCGCAAACGAAAAAAAGCGGCCCGTGATGATGTTTATCTAAAAACGCTCTTGGGCCAACTTAACGTTTGATGCAATCCCCCTGTATTACAGGAGGTCAAGGTTCACTTATGGCATTTGTCATCCAAAACAGATCTCTTCTGGAGCGATTGTTAAACGTATAGGCAGGTTTGGGTACGTACACCCAGGCAAAATGAGGAGGTATATTGACACAAAATGAAGAGGTCTGCTGATGTAGTGAGAGGCTTCACCAGGCAACTTTGCATCGGTCAAACTGATAGAGGTCGACTATCAAAATAGGCGTTTTCACTAGAATCAGTAAACTACTTTAAATCATGTTCAACAATCAAATCTGTCAAGGGTTATGAAGAAAAGATTTCTACCGTGAACAACGCAACTTTGGTCGTTGTTCCTGTCCGGCTTCTGCCTGGTGGCAATAGGCTCGTTTGTTTTATCTTGTAAAGACACGACGCCGAGTTTGAATGAGACAGCGGTAAATGCCGCAACCGAAGTGGGCTTACTTCATTTCAGGGATGTCAAAGCCTATGAGAATTTGATCTCCTTACACGCGCAACGTGACATGAAAGCGTTTGATGTAGCACTGTCACAAACTGAGGGTTACACGCAGATGAATACGACGATGAGCGGGGCCAGAAAAAACGTGAACGAGGACATCAAGAGCGGTTTTTTACGTCGAATCCTGAACAAAGACGGGGCCGTGCAGATTGACAAGTGGATTATCAAGGTAGACCCCAAGAACAGCCAATGCCGGGTTATTCTTGCCAAAAACTATTCTGAGAACCTCTATCGTCAGATGATCGACAAAGTTGCCAATCCGTTGGTATACACGTTTGCAGACAACTACGATGTTCTCGATCTGTTGAAAGAGGGGTATACCAGCGTGCCGAATACCCCACCTAATGGTAAGATCGCTTTATTCTGCGGAGGAGGAATTGGTGACCGGAGACCTGGTAACGAGAGCCAAAGTTACGTTCATCAATATGTTGACGGTAACGACGACCCCAAAAGCACAACAATCGTTTTCATAGGAAAAATAATTTATGCCAAATATGGCATTTATTTCGAGTGTGATTTTCATCTAGAAAACAAGTATTCTTGGACGCCTTTCCCACAGATCAACAATACGTTCGATGTACGGTACACTTGTGATGCGTATTGCCGAACAAATTGTAGAAACTACTGGGAGTTTAGCTGCAACCTTAACAACACTGTTCTCCCGTTAGACGAGAGTGATCACTCATCAGGGGATGACCAGGATGGATATGATTTCATGCGGCATCGGCTGTATCAAGGCACAAGAGGTCTAAAATGTCTTCGGGCATTGACGCGATATAGTATTAACACGAAACAAAATCCAAGTCCGACACCTGAGATCCTTACCGCCGAGGTTGTTGATGCTGGTTGCCAGCCATAAACTCTTTGCCATGAAGTTACTTCAGTCAATACTCTTTTTGTTTGTAATCCCCACGCTGGCCTTTAGTCAGCGTGGGGATTGGGTTATTAGCCCTCAATTTGGATATGGTATTACATCTCCGCTCCATAGTAGCACAATCTATAGTCGAGATGAAATACCTCGAAACAAACCGTATTACTCGTTCGGGGTAATGGTGGGAAGGGAAAAATATGATGGAAAAAGAAACTGGACAGTAGGTGTAAATTATGTTCAGAAGTCATACGTAGATATTTCTGGGGTTGTAAGTCGAATCATAGTTAACGGCCAATTGATTCGTGTCAGCGATACATTAACATTTACTATAACTCACCAGTATCTTGATTTTCCTATTCACCTCAACATCCCTTTGTACAAACGTACTCTATCGCTACGTACAGGGGTGAATATTGGCTTTTTAGTGAATGGGGGCGTGGTTGGCCGCAGTATTAGAACTGGGAAAGTGATCGAAACCCAAGAGCTAGGATATCGGGGTACGGATAGCGTACTTCCCCGTTTTGGTACGTTTTACTTAGGTATTCTATATACTAAAACGGGGAAACATTTGGGCATTGGTGTCGAACCGTTTTTAGCCTTCGAGGCTCCCTCCATATTTGCCACCGTGGGCATCCGCAGAACGTATGGTATGCACCAGGGCAATCTGATGAGCGGTATTAAGATCCACGTACCGATTACACTCACTCGCGCAAAATCATTTTACTCACCGGAGTAATAACCAAAACTCCTTTAGGTACTGATATTCAAAGCATCAGTATCTAAAGGAGTTGTCTATTTTCTAATACGCCCGCGCAAACACAACCCGGCCTTTCGAGGGTTTGCCAGAGAAGATGCAAGTGCCTTCTTCAGCCTCCTGATCCAGCGGAATACACCGGATTGTGGCTTTGGTGGCGTCTTTAATGGCGTCTTCGGTTTCGGAAGTGCCATCCCAGTGAGCCATCAGGAAACCACCTTTTTCGAGCTGCTCCTTAAATTCATCCATTGTATCGACCCGGAAGGTATTTTCTTGCCGAAACGCCATCGCCTTATTGTAGATCGTCTGCTGGATATCATCGAGGAGGGTTTTGATGCGCTCCACCAATCCCTCGAACGGAACCGTTTCTTTCGTTTTGAGGTCGCGCCGGGCCATCTCGATGGTGCCGTTTTCGAGGTCGCGGCCACCCATTGCCAGGCGAACGGGCACCCCCCGCAACTCGTACTCGGCGAATTTCCAACCCGGCTTGTTGGCGTCCGAATCGTCGTACTTGACCGAGATTCCGGCCTTGCGGAGTTCGGCAACCAGCGGTTTCAATGTGGCCGTAAGTTGCTCCAGTTGCTCATCGCTCCGGTAGATGGGCACAATCACGACCTGGATGGGTGCGAGTTTGGGGGGCAACACCAGCCCGCTGTCGTCGGAGTGGGCCATGATGAGGGCACCCATCAGTCGGGTCGATGCGCCCCACGAGGTTCCCCACACGTATTCGAGTTGGTTCTGCTTGTTCAAAAACTGCACATCGAACGCCTTGGCGAAGTTTTGCCCCAAAAAGTGCGACGTACCGGCCTGTAGAGCTTTTCCGTCCTGCATCATAGCCTCGATACATAACGTTTCTTCGGCACCGGCAAAACGTTCGTTGGCGGTTTTGGCTCCCTTCACCACCGGCACGGCCATCCACTCCTCAGCAAAACGGGCATATACCTCCAGCATTTGTTTGGTTTCGTCCATCGCTTCGTCGGCGGTGGCGTGGGCGGTGTGGCCCTCCTGCCAGAGAAATTCGGTGGTGCGCAAAAAGATGCGGGTCCTCATTTCCCAACGTACTACGTTGGCCCATTGGTTGATGAGCAGCGGCAGGTCGCGGTAACTCTGAATCCAGTTTTTGTAGGTACTCCAGATCACCGTCTCCGACGTTGGCCGAACGATCAGTTCCTCTTCCAGTTTTGCTTCGGGGTCCACAATAACACCGGAGCCATCTTCAGCGTTTTTCAGGCGGTAATGCGTCACAACGGCGCACTCTTTCGCGAACCCCGCTACATGGGAAGCCTCTTTGCTCAGAAACGACTTGGGAATAAACAAAGGGAAATAGGCATTGGAGTGGCCCGTTTCCTTGAACATATCGTCGAGGGCACGCTGCATTTTTTCCCAGATCGAAAAGCCATAGGGCTTAATGACCATGCAGCCGCGAACGGCGGAGTTTTCGGCCAAATCGGCCCGTTTGATGAGTTCGTTATACCACTCAGAATAATTTTCGCTACGCGACGGAAGTGCTTTTGCCATGTGTATTGGCCTGGGGCGTGGTGGGTGGGGCATGAAGTAAACACCATGCCCCACCTCCCACACCCTAAGCTTTTTTAGAGACCATTTAAACCTTTCGATCCCAGAACGAGTCTAAGTTGTCGAAGGGGTTGCAAATATAGTTTTTTGTCCTATATTTGTAATCAAAGTACCCCTTCTGCTTGTTATATCACCAACAGGATCGGTATTCGACAACTGTATAAAACCCTCTACGTCAGATGAAAACGCAACGCACCTGGCCAATACTTTCGCTGACCGCCCTGATGGGTTTGGCAGGCTGCTCAACCAGCCGTCAAACGGCTCAGACTGCTGGCGAAATGGATGATCTCTACGCGAGTTCAGCCAACGCGGTTGTGTACGAGGGCACCCGCCCCGCCACACAACCCACCGAGCGCACCGAGTCGCGGGTAACCACCCGCCAACGCGAGCGCGAACGGTATCAGCGCAACACAAACCCCGACTTCGCCGAGAACGACGAGCAACGGGGCTACGATCCGAATCGCGATGAGTACTACTCAGAGCTAAGCACCCGGAATTTAAAGCGGGGCCTTTCGGCCGATCCAGGCTGGAACAACAGTAATTATAACGACGGTTTCACCGACGGGTATTATGCGGGTATGGGTAATCCGTCCTTCAACAGTATGCGCTGGAACCCATGGGGTATGAACAACGGACTGGGCTTTAACAGTGGCTTCTCACTTGGTCTTGGTCTTGGCTCAGCCGCCTGGGGTAATCCCTGGCACTCGAACCGGTTTGGTTGGGGTGGTGGCTCTAACTTCTGGGGCTACGATCCGTTCTGGGGTAGTGGCCTTAATTCGCTTGCTTACAACCCTTGGGGTTGGGGTAATGGCTTCAACGCATGGGGTTACGACCCATTCTGGGGCGGTGGCTTTAACCGCTTTGGTGGCGGTTGGGGCAATGGCTGGAACAGTTGGGGTGGCGGTGGCGGCTGGGGCAACACAGTTATCGTGAATAACACGATAGTCACCGGAGCCGACCCGTATCGCTCACGTTCGGTTGGGCCACGCGGCACAGCCTCGAACAACCGGTACAACGATAACTTTACCAACACACCTCGTGATCCAAATGGGGCGGGTGGACGTCGGGCATATGGCAATTCGTCGCCAGCTTACGGCAACAACAACACAGGGTCGACCAACACCGGCTCAAGCGATGGTTACTACGCACGGCCCCGGCAGAATTCGCGTGGTGGTGGCTATTATTACGGCAACGAAGGGTCGTCGGCTCCAACGGGCAACAGCTCTCGGAGCAGCGCACCCGCCAGCACGTACAGCAACAACTCAGGCAGCAACGGGGGTTATTATTCGACACCACGTCAGAACGGACGGGGCAGCTACACGCCACCGAGCGACAACAGCAGCTACAGCAGCGGAAACAACTCGGGCGGTAGCCGGAGTGGTTATCAGCAGCAGAGTCAGCCAAGTTATCAGGCTCCGCAACGGTCATCCTCGTATGAAAGTCAATCACGGTCTACCTACGAAAGTCGGCCTAGCTATCAGCCAAGCCAGCAATCGAGCCAACCAAGCTACCAGTCGTCTAGCCCAAGTTACTCGGCACCGAGCAGCAGCGGAAGCAGCAGTGGCGGTGGCGGTGGCAGCTACGGCGGTGGTGGTGGCGGTGGCTCACGTGGTCCGCGCTAATTGCCGCTCGTAAAATTTTTATGCCGAAAAACCCCGTCGTTGGCTACAATTGACGGGGTTTTTCGTTTATTATACAGTGCAATTAAACGCTCGACTTGGAGCGTTGTCTGATGGTCAGATTGCACCCTTAGAACAACTACACACATGACGACCTCACGACTGTTTATAACTACAGCACTGCTCCTGAGCACGGGGGCAGCGTTTGCACAAACCGGCGATATCTATGCCGGAGCGGCATTTCAGTATAACGACGTTCAGCAAACCGGCACGGCCCGTTTTAGGGCATTAGGCGGTAATCACGCGGCTTTGGGGGGCGATGCCAGTTCGGTATTTGGCAATCCTGCGGGCCTTGCTTTTTACAACCGCTCGGAGTTAAGCATCAGCCCAACGTTCTTGAACAACTCTGCCCAATCGACTTATCTGGGTAACACCCGAACCGATATCAACAGCAAAGCAAGCATTGGTCAGTTGGGCTTGATTTTGGCGGGCGATAATGGCAATAGCAACCGACGCTGGAAGCGGACGGCTCTGGGCGTTACCTACAACCAGAACATAAACTTCAGCAACCGATTCGCTTTTGAGGGCTTAAACCGTCGAAGTTCGTTTGTGAATGGCATCATCAACGACGCCAACAGCCGTAATAACCTGACGGGTGGGCAGATCGACGGGGCTTACACGCCTGGAACCAACCAGGCCGCCGACCTCTTAGCTGCTGCTTACCAACTTTATCTGGTCAATGGTACGGCTTTTGTGAATGGGCAAAATCAGGAAGATAGCCGGGCACCTTTTTTTGGGTATGATATGAACCGGGCACGGAATCAGATTAACACGTTTGAGTCGTCGGGGTCACAATCGCAGTGGACGTTTGCCTACGCAGGCAACCTCGACGATAAACTGTACATCGGTGCCAACGTGGGCCTGAACCGCCTGCGTTACAACAGCGACAACGTGTTGACCGAACAGATTCAGGGTGGTGCCTCGTTCGGCAGTACTATTCTGCGCGACCGTCTGAACGTAACAGGAAACGGTATTAACGTCTCGTTGGGAGCCATTTACAAGCTCTCACCCCAGTTACAAATTGGTGCTACCCTTGCATCGCCCACGTTCCTGCGCGTGGCCGAAACGTTCAGTCAGAACATTCGGGTTACCACAGTCGACCCGAAACTCTCGGCTTTGCTCACCACCGACAATGTCGATGTAGACCCTAATGATTTCGAGTACCGCGTTACGGGTCCGTTGCGGGCGTCAGGTGGAGCCACTGTGTTCCTGGGATCGGGTGGAAAAATTGGCTTTCTGACAGCCTCGGCAGAATATGTAGGCTATGCAGGCATGCGCGTAAATACGACTGCGTATGATGCACAGACTAACAACGACGTACGGAGTGAGGTACGGACAGCGGTACAAAACACGTATCAGAACGTCATTAACTTCCGCGCCGGGGCCGAGATTCGGGCGGGGCAGTTCAGAATTCGCGGGGGAGCGGCCTACCTGCCCGACGCTTACATCGACAAACTCGATAACATTGATCGTACACGCCTGTTGCTATCGGGTGGTTTGGGCTACCGCAACGCCCGGTTCTTTGCCGACGTAGCGGGTACGTACAACACGTTCAAGTCGGCCTTCACGCCCTACACGCTCCCTAATCAGAACGACTACGGCTCAGCACAGATCAATAACAACCGCACAAACATAACTTTGTCGGTTGGGACGTTCTTTTAGAGCCAATTTCCAAGCTCTCGTAATAACGCCTGCTCATTAGCGGGGCCGTGGATAGTAATATCGGCCTGCGCATAAATGGGCAGGCGTTGTTCGTATCGAAGGCGGAGTTTTTGAGCCAGTTCGGGGTCGTGATTGTCGAACATGGGGCGGTCGCGAAGAGTGTGGGCGGCCATACGTTCGGCGAGCATCTCGGGGGAAACATCCAGAAAGATAGATACACCCGTGGCTTTGATGTAGGCCATGTTGTCGTGGAAACACGGCATCCCCCCCCCGGTAGCTACGACAAGGGCACCGCCAGCGCGAATGGTGCGCAATACACGGGCCTCTGCCTCCCGAAAATAGCCCTCCCCCGATTGCTCAAAAATCAGGGCTATTGCCCGGTTCTCTTCACGCGTAATGATCTTGTCGGTATCCACAAACCGATAGTGCAGTTCGTTTGCCAACTTGCGCCCAAGCGTGCTTTTGCCCGACGAGGGCATCCCGATTAGGTAGATGTTTTTCATAGGAGCAGTCGGCAGGAGCAGTTGGCAGTAAACTGCTCCCCTAACGACTTACTGCTTACTGCCACTGCCTACTGCTCCTAAAATTTCTTCCACCGTGGGTGTGGTATTCACGTGCCATTTGCCTTTAACGGTGCCGTTGCTAAGAAGCCATGTACCGGGGTTCGAGCGCATGATGGTTTTCAGAACGGTTGCATCGGCCTGATAAACAGAAGCTTCGAGTTGATATTCCTTCATAAACGCCGTAATCTCGTCATTACTCACCGAGGTCAGAATATAGGGGGTTACCGCAGATCCTTGCAGGCCCTTGAGCAACGACCGGATGGCAGGCATACTACCGGCGTCGAACTCTTTCACGTTTTTAATGATCACAAACAGTTTGTTGCCTTTGAACGTCTCCTGCGTAAAATCGCCGTCGGCATCGTTCCAAACGCGGTAGTCGGTGATTTTTTGCTTCGCGTTTTCGTTCAGCAACACCATCTCCTTGAACGTGTAGCCGCCCTCGGTGGGGTACTTATCGAATTCAAACTCTTGCCCGTCTTTGGTCATTATATACTTATATCGAAGCTCTTCCGAAGGCTTCATGAGGGTCGGAATATTCTTCCCTACGGCATACGGCAACAAATCGAGCGGGGGTAAAAACTCGATGGCGTAGATGCCTAAACCAATGGATAGAATGGTGGCTAATCCGACAATCCAGCCCGTTTTGCGCGAGGGCATCCGGTTGCGGTGGCCGATGATGAACAGAATCAGCACCATCAGAACCACGTCTTTGGTGAACGAGGTCCAGGGTTTGAGTTTCAAGGCATCGCCAAAGCAACCGCAGTCGGTCACTTTGTTAAAATAAGCCGAATAGAACGTCAGAATGGTAAAATAACTCACCAGTGCCAACAAGATCCAGGTGGTTAGCTTAGGTTTATACGATGCCAGCAAGGCTACGCCCAACACGACTTCGAGTACGCACATGACCACCGAAATGAGCAAGGCGGCCGGAATGAGTGCCTCAAAAAAACCGTGTAGAGCGGGCAAATCCTGAGCAAATACTTCAAAATATTCTTCCAGTTTGATCTGCGTCCCGACCGGGTCGTTGAGTTTGATGAGGCCCGAAATGATAAAGATCGTGCCGACCAGATAACGCGCGATTCGGGCAACAATAAGCATTCCGGGAGTGCCGGTTTTAATTTTGGGAGTTTGTACGCTGGTTTCCATTTAGTTGTTGGCAAGTTGCGACGCTCAAATCGCTTTAAAATTCAATAGGTAGGTAACTTAAAGACTACAAAAAGTAGTTTAATTGGGTGCATTTCAATCTTGTGCGTTGTTGGCCTTACGGCCATGCCGGAAGGTACCGTAGCGACGGACCGCCGGCATTACAAAAGTCGCTTCTCCATGTAATGCCGGATATTTTCCGGCATGGCCGCAAGGCCAATAGAGGTTGATCTAAGTAGCGACGGTTGGGCAAAACACAAGATTGAAATGCACCCGTTTAATTTTGTTCACTCATTTTTATAAGGCAAAACACGGCGTAGTTAATCATGTCCATATAGTTGGCATCGACCCCTTCCGAAACTAGTGTCGCTCCGGCATTGTCTTCGATTTGTTTGGTACGGAGTAGTTTCATTAGAATAATATCGGTCATCGAACTGACCCGCATATCGCGCCAAGCCTCGCCGTAATCGTGGTTTTTGGCGAACAGGAGTTGCGTCACGGCACCGATCTCCGCATCGTACAGTTGTTCGAGTTCAGCGGTCGGGATGTCGGTCCTTGTATCATTGTGTAAGCCCATCTGAATCAGGGCCATCACACAGTAATTGATGATGCCAACAAACTCGGGCTCAATGCCCTCCCCTACCTTCGAGACGCCCTTTTCCTGCAACGTTCGGATGCGCTGGGCCTTGATAAAAATCTGGTCGGTGATGCTCGGAAGCCGCAGAATACGCCACGCCGTACCGTAGTCCGTATTTTTTTTCAGGAACAGCGACTTGCATCGCTCCACAACCTGCCGATATTGCTGTTCTGTATTCATAATTAATGGCGCAAAATACGAAAAAAACGCTGAATTGCCGGGGTCGATTGGTTGACCTGAGTCATGGACCCGCCGTGATGGGCATCCTGAACGTGACGCCCGACTCGTTTTTCGCGGGTAGTCGGGTAGCATCTTCCGATAGTGAATTAGTCGACCGGGCCGGGCAAATGCTCCGCGATGGAGCCACGTTTCTGGACATCGGCGGCTACTCGACCCGCCCCGGCGCCCCCGACATCAGCCCCGCCGAAGAAACCGACCGAGTGTTGCCCGCCATCGAAACCATCCGGCGGGCGTGGCCCGACGCCCTGCTGTCGGTCGACACGTTCCGGGCGTCGGTGGCGCGGCAGGCGGTCGAGGCCGGGGCTTGTCTGGTGAATGACGTGGCCGGGGGTACACTCGACCCCGCCATGTTCGAGACGGTGGCCGCGTTGCGGGTGCCGTATGTGCTGATGCATCTGCGCGGCACCCCCCAAACGATGCAGTCGCTGGCCAAATACAATAATGTGGTCTTGGAGGTAATCGACGAGATGGGCCGGCAACTAGCCCGATTGCGGGCGTTGGGGCAAGTCGACGTGATGCTGGACCCCGGCTTTGGGTTTGCCAAAACGCCTGCTCACAATTTTACGCTGCTAAATCAACTCGAAACGTTCAACCTGTTCGATGAACCGCTGCTGGTGGGGCTTTCCCGCAAATCGACCATTTGGCGCACGCTCGGCACCACCCCCGACCAAGCCCTCAACGGCACCACCGTCCTGAACACAGTTGCCCTTATGAAAGGTGCGTCGATTCTGCGGGTTCATGACGTGCGCGAGGCTGTTGAGGCCGTAACACTGGTTGGGCACCTCACAAGAAACGGATGATTGTGGGGTGTATAGAATGTTTACAAAGAAATTTTTTCTGGGAAATCTTATATATTTGTTACTAATAATAGTATGTCTGCATACTAATTTTTGTTCTATGGAAATCTACGGCAAAATCCTGATTATTGTTACCCCAATCTTTCTGGCCCTGGTCATGTTAGAAACCGCCTACGGGTGGTTTGTAAAGAAAAAGGCATTCCGTAATATGGATGCTATTTCGAGTATGAGTTCGGGCTATACCAACTCGGTTAAAGACATACTCGGTCTGAGCATTACGCTCCTGACCTACAAATGGATGGTAGACCACTGGACAATCTACCGGGTCGAGTCGAGCATTTGGTTGTATGTGATTGCCTTTGTTTCGCTCGATCTGACGGGCTATCTGGTGCATCGGATGTCGCATGAAATCAATTTTTTCTGGAACAAACACGCCATTCACCATAGCAGCGAGGAGTTCAATCTGGCCTGTGCGCTCCGGCAAAGTATTTCCTCGTTTGTCAGCCTGTTCACCATCTTTCTGCTGCCTGCGGCTTTGTTGGGCGTTCCGGCGCAGGTAATCGCGGTTGTGGCCCCGTTGCATTTATTCGCCCAATTTTGGTATCATACTACGTATATTGGAAAACTGGGTTTCTTAGAAAAAATCATCGTTACGCCCTCACATCACCGGGTTCACCACGCGCTTAACCCGGAGTATATGGATAAAAATCACGGGCAGATTTTCATTATCTGGGATAAGTTATTCGGCTCTTTTCAGGAAGAGCTGCCTCATGTGCCGCCTGTTTTTGGCATCTCCCGCCCGGTCCGCACGTGGAATCCCATCAAGATAAATTTTCAACATCTGTGGCTGATGCTGAAAGATGCCTGGTATGCTCAAAACTGGCCCGACAAACTCCGCATCTGGTTTATGCCCACCGGCTGGCGGCCCGCCGATGTAGCCGAGCGGTTCCCGGTGTATAAAATTGAAGACCCTTATCAGTATGAGCGATATGCCCCAAAAAATTCGCCGTGGCTGATTGGCTGGAGTTGGGTGCAGTTTTTCTTCACGTTCTTTTTGGTGCTCTATTTCTACGGCCATATTGCCAAACTCGGTACGCCTAATATGTTTGTGTGTGGTGCGTTCATCTATCTATGTGTATTCAGCTACACCGAACTCATGGACCGTAACCCCCACGCTTTTTGGTTCGAGGCACTGAAAAATCTGGTTGGGCTGGGGCTGATTTACCAGATGGGCGGTTGGTTTACCATCAATGACTCCCTGCCCTGGGCCACTACATTTATTGCAGTTTACTTTGTACTGTCGACCCTAGTAACCGCCTGGTTCGTCTGGTTCGAGATTCGGCAGGCAAAACCCCACCCCGAATCAACCGCTTCGGCTACGCCCATCCTGGCTTCGCAGTCGTTGACCGAATAAGCTGCTTACACCAACTGATACTTCTTCCCCGGCAGAGAACGGACAAAGCCTCGGAACTCCAGGTTAAGCAACAGAGCGGCTAATTGGCCCATCGGAATGGTGCTTTTCCAACTGAGGTCGTCGATGTGGCAGTCGCCGGTTTGGCGGAGGAGCGAGAGAATTTGACTCTCCTCTTCCGTCACGTCGAGGGGTAACGAGGGGGCCGCCGTGCGGGGGTGCAGGGGCGCGTCGGTAGGTTTGTCCCAGCGGACGGCCTCGATCAGGTCCTGGGGACGGGTGTAAATCTGGGCGCGGTTCTCACGGATGAGCTTGTTGCAACCGAGCGAAAACGCCTGATTCAGTTGGCCAGGCACCGCAAACACCTCGCGGTGGTAATTGTTCGCATACTCAGCGGTGATGAGGGCACCCCCTTTCGCGGCAGCTTCCACCACGACCACCACGTCGCTCAGGCCCGCAATAATGCGGTTGCGCGCCGGAAACAGACGAGCATCCGGTTTCACGCCCGGACGACTCTCGGTGAGCAGTCCACCCAATGCGCCAATCTCGTTCGCCGTTTTTTGGTGCTGCGACGGATAGATCACATCGACACCACTCGCCATAACCGCGATGGTCGGCAACCCACAGGCGAGGCTTGCCCGGTGTGCGGCAATGTCGATGCCGTAAGCCAAACCGCTCACAACCGTAGCTCCGTAGGGCTGCATGGCCTGCACGATCTCTTCCGTAACCCGCCGACCGTAATCGGTAGCTTGCCGGGTGCCTACTAGGCCAATCATTCGTGGGGCGTTCAGGTCGGCGGTGCCTGCGTAATACATCAGGGCGGGGGCATCGTACAGGCCCCGCAGTCGCGAAGGGTAATCGGGGTCGGTGTAGAAAAAGATGCGGGCGTTCAGCTTTTCGACCTGTTTCAGTACGCGCTCGGCCTCGGTCAGTACGGTTGGCTGACGGACGGCCCGCGCCGTTACTTCGCCGATACCCGGAATCTTGAGCAGTTTGGCCGGGGGTGCGTTGAACACCGCTTCGGGGCTTCCGCAGTAGCTCACGAGTTGCCGAATCAGCACATCGCCAACACCCGGCACCAGCGTTAACGCAATTTTATAAAGAGACATAGTGGGTTCGTAGGGACCGACAAAGACATTGCTCGGATAGACCGCAACTTACGCAAAAACGGCGTTGCCTGTTTACGGCCTCTTGCCTCTATGACGAATACGTTACGAAATCATCACCTGTTTGTTACGCGTCGTTGCGTCGATTTTGCAAACGCATAACGATTGGGACACGCTGAGGTAACAGTGCGAGACTTGTTTTGCAGGATACAAACCGCTCCTAGCAATCATCATGATGCTTAACAAATCTGTACTTGTTTCTTCGGTCGTATTGTCGGCCTTGTTTGCCGCCAGTTGTAGCGACCACGCACTGCAAAACCCCACCAACAACGTCCAGTTGGCCGCCCGCTCGGTGAATCCGTCGTTGGTTCGGGCAATGCCCGGCTTCGAAAATCTGGAGATCATGCCCTTGATTAGCTCCGACGACAAACTGGAGCAATCGCCCGAGTTTGTGTTTGCGGGACAACCCGACGGGGCCGGTCTGTTGAAAGACCCAAGCGGGAACGGCGGCTTTATTATGTTAAACAATCACGAATACATGCAGGCGGTGTCGCGGGTGTATCTCGACAAAACGTTCAAGCCGGTAAAGGGCGAATATATTGTTGATTATGAAGGTGGCCGGTGGCGGCTTTGCTCGGCTACACTGGCAACGGTCGAAGAACACGGCTTCGGCGGCTTCCTGACGGCTGGCGAGAGTGGCCCGGAGTCGATGGTGCATTTGATTAACCCAACGGCCCCCGCCGACAAGAAAAACCGCGACCGCGTATTGCCCGCTCTTGGTAGGGCCAGCATGGAAAACGCCGTTCCCCTCCCAAAAGCGGCTTATCCTGGCAAAACAGTGATTATCGTTGGCGAAGATAACGGTGAAGGGCAGTTGTTGGCGTACGTATCGAACACCGTTGGCGACCTCACCAACGGCAAACTGTATTTCCTGAAGCGTACCAACAGCGACCCCATCGAGACGAACATGACGACGGGTCAAACCTACGACGTAGAGTTTGTGGAGGTTGATAACGCGTCGACGCAGACTGGTGCGCAGATTGCCGCTCAGTCGGTTGCGAAGAAAGCGATTCAGTTTGCCCGCGTCGAAGATATGGACTACCGCCGGGGCAGCGCGGCCAACAACCGCAGTGTATTCTTTACAGCAACGGGTATCAGTCAGGCCGACAAGCGTACGCCCGTGGCTGGCTATACCATGTGGGGCCGGGTGTACCATTTGCAGATGGACGCCAACGATCCACTCAAGGGTAAACTTTCGATTATTGCCGACGGTGCTGTTTCGCCCGGCGACAACATCGTGAACCCCGACAACCTGTGCGTGACCGAAAACTACGTGTACATTCAGGAAGACGGCGACTCATTTTACCTCGACAACCGGCACGACGGTCGGATTTGGCAGTACAATCTGGGCACACGCGAGTTGAAGCCGATGATGGAAATGAATCACCGCCGGAACGAGCCAACCTTCAACGCCAAATACAACACGACCAACACGCAGTTGCTCAGTTCGTGGGAATACGGCGCGATGTACGACATTTCGGACCTGACCGGCACACCCAACACGTTCCTCGTAAACCTACACCCTCACACCTGGCGCGACATGAAATACAGCAACGCCGATGGTGGTGATGGCTCGAAAGCAACGTCGATTATGGCCTCGAATGGTTCTTTTGCAGAAGGTGGTCAGGTTGTGATCGTACGTGGTATTGCCAAGTGATTAATAAGCAAATACGTAAACCTGCGGGGCCAACGAAGTCCCGCAGGTTTTTCATTTCACACACATGCGCCGTTCTCCTCGTTTTCTGGCCTATTTCGCAGCCACTACGCTGCTCATGGTGTTCTTGTTAGGCACCGTTTCTCGCCTGAACACCCCCCGGTCAACGCCGTTGGCTCAGCTTCATGCGCAGGTGCGTCACGACCTCGACTCGCTCGACCACCTGCTCATCACTCGGCTGTTGCCCCTCGTCAAACAAACGCCAACAGCGGCCCTGAGCGACTCTCTGCAACGGGCTTTTGTGGCCTGTCGGATGGCCTACAAACAGGTAGAACCCTTTACAGAATATTACTTTCCGGCAACCTCGCGGCTCGTGAATGGCCCACCCCTGCCCGAAGTAGAGGTAGAAGAAACCAAGCAGTTTGAACCGGGTGGCTTGCAGGTGATCGAAGAACTTATTTACCCGGCCTATGACCCGGCCAATCGTGAAGATCTCCAGACCGAGATTGGTAAACTGACGGGCGAAATTCGCCGGACAAAAACCCTTTGGGACGTTACCGAACTCACCGACGCCCACGTGTTTGATGTGTTGCGGCTCCAGGTGTTTCGGGTTATCGCGCTCGGTATCAGTGGGTTCGATACGCCCCTTTGCCAAACTGCCATGCCCGAAGCGGGCGAAACATTTGCTACTTTACAAACCGTTTTGCAACGTTACGCCGACGATTCGCAGGAGTCGCTGGGGCTGCTTAATCTGGCCCGTGGGGCCGAAACCTACTGCCGCGAACTACCCAATTTCGAGCAATTCGACCGGGCGCATTTTATCCTGACTTACGCCAACCCGCTGAGCGAACGGTTGTTAAGTTACGGTAAGCGATTAGACATTCAGCCGTTCGATGAAGTGCGTATGTTGCGGGCCGATGCGCCCACCCTGTTTGCCCGGAATGCGTTCGACCCCGACGCGCTCGCGCAGACAGTTGAAGCCCGACAGAACCCGGCCAAAATTGCCCTGGGTAAACAACTCTTCTTCGATCCGGTATTGTCAGGCGGAAACGGGCGTTCCTGTGCGAGCTGCCACCAACCCGACAAAGCCTTTTCGGATGGACTTGCCAAAGCAGCCACCCTCGGCGGGCGTGGGCAGTTTACCCGAAACACCCCCACCCTGCTCAACGCGGCCCTGCAACGGGGGCAATTCTACGATCTGCGGGCGCAATCGCTCGAGAGTCAGGCGTTTAGCGTGATCCACAATGTCGATGAGATGCACGGTTCCCTCTCCGAAGCCGCCCGTACGCTTCAAAAAAGCGCGGACTGGGTCCGTCAGTTTGCGCAGGCTTTCCCCGATGCCAAAGGCCGTATCGAACCCGTTCAAATTCAGAACGCGTTGGCAGCCTACGAACGAACGCTGATCGATTTCGACTCACGCTTCGACCAATATATGCGTGGCCAAAAAGCGGCCCTAAACGAGGAAGAAGTGGCTGGTTTTAACCTGTTTATGGGTAAGGCTAAGTGCGGCATTTGTCATTTTGTGCCGCTCTTTAACGGCACGGTGCCACCCGCCTACGCCAAGAGCGAATCGGAAGTAATTGGCGTACCGGCCACGGCGAAGGGCACAAGCATCGACCCCGACATGGGCCGCTACGTTCATACTAAACTAGATCCGTTGAAATATGCGTTTAAAACCCCCACCCTCCGCAACATTGGCCAAACGGCCCCGTACATGCACAACGGCGTATACCGTACACTCAACGAAGTGGTCGACTTTTACAACCGGGGTGGTGGCACCGGACTGGGTTTTGCACTGGACAATCAGACACTACCCGGCGATAAACTTAACCTCAACACCGACGAAAAACAGGCGTTGGTAGCATTTATGAAGGCGTTGTAGAGGACAAAACTCGTGGCCGGACCCAAACAAACAGGCCGTAACTAATCGCTAGCAGGCCTACAAACAAGAACGTCAGGAGGGGATTGAAATAAACGATGGCAATTAGGCAAAGCACGGCCAACCCCAACGCCAGCCCCGGCAGGTATGGATAGAGTGGTGCCCGAAAGGGGCGGTCTAGTTCGGGTTCGCGCCGACGCAACACGAACAGGCTTAACAAACTCGTGATGTACATGACCACCGCGCCCAGCACGGAGAGGATAATAATCTTGTCGGTCGTACCCGAAAATAGGGCGAGCAAACCCACCGCCCCCCCGGCAATCAGAGCATAGTGGGGCGTTCGGAAACGATTGTTCACCTCGGCCAACGGGCGGGGCAGATACCCGTTACGGGCCATCGCGTAGATCTGCCGGGAATAGCCCAGGGTATTGCAGTGAAAGGAAGCAATAAGCCCGAACAGTCCCAGTCCCGCAAACAACCGCGACCATACGCTCTCGCGCCCCAGCACCATCGCGAGGGTTTCGGGCAGGGGGTAATCAATCTTAGTGAGTTGCCGCCAGTCGCCCACGCCCGCCGAGAGAACCATAGTACCCAGAGCCAACACTACCAGGGTGCCGATGGAGAGCAGATACCCCCGTGGGATGGTTCGGCGGGGGTCGCGGACTTCTTCGGCTACCATCGCCACACCTTCAATGGCGATGTAAAACCACATGGCGAAGGGCAAAGCCGCAAACACGCCCGCCATGTCGATTCCGTTGTTGTGCGCCAGCAGATTCTCGGTTTTGTAGGCTGGCGCAACCAGCCCCATAAACACGAGTAGCTCTGCTACCGACAGCACCGTAACAACCACCGAAAAATTAGCCGACTCTTTGATTCCCAAGATATTGATGGCAATAAACACCACGTACGCCCCCACCGATACCCAGAGCGCGGGGATACTCGGATGCAGAAAATGAGCGTAGGCTCCCAGCGCGGCAGCAATAGCGGGCGGAGCCATCAGAAAATCGACAAGGGTAGCGAAACCAGCCACGAAGCCTCCCGTTGGGCCAAACGCCCGCGACGCATAGGTGAAGGGGCCACCCGCATCGGGCATACTCGTGGTGAGTTCGGTATAGCTAAAAATAAAGGCCACGTAAAACACCGTGACCAAGAGCGTGGCAACGATAAAACCGAGGGTTCCGGCCACAGCCCAGCCGTAGTTCCAGCCAAAATACTCACCCGAAATCACCATCCCGACGGCGATGCCCCAGAGTTGGGTGGTGTTGATTACTTTTCTAAGCGCAGGAGGCTCCAAATTCTATCCTAGTTCAAAAACACGTTTTAATGAATTCCAGAGGAATCGTTTGAGGGTTTGGTTCGCTTCGATCACGGGTAGCGAGTCGGCCATCAGGAACGTAATGCCATCGAATCGGATGGGCTGATAACGGTCCATCATGATGTCGAGGTTGATACGCCGGAACGGCACGCCAAACGTGATGAAGTGGTTGATGTACTTGTGGCGCAGTACCGACGCGAAGTCGACGTCGGAAACGCCGTACAAATTTAAGAGATCAACGCCATTAATATCGAGGTTGACGGCTTTCAATATTTTCTCAAGAAACAAAATGTCGCTGGGCGACAGGTCTTCATCGGCCAACAACAGGACTTTGTGTTGCAACAAGGCCGGTTTTTGTGGCTGCGCCGTACGGTCCGAGGGGCGCGTGTCGGCAACGGGCGGCAATTCCACAACCAATTCTACGACCGGTTCAGGCTCCGGTATGACTTCAATTGGAGCAACAGTTTCGACAACCGGCTCCGGTTCGATAACGGACTGTAAATCAACAGAAACTGGTTCGATAATCGGCTCAGGAATAAGGGCAACAACGGGCAATTGAGGTTCGCGAACGGCGGGCACCTTCGGCACGGGCGCGGCCAAAACGGCCTCTACGGGTTGCATGACAGCCTGCCCCCAATCGGCGGGGGTTTCGGTGGGTACCCGGAACAGGTGTTCCGACTGGTAGAGCGTTTGGTATAAAGCTTTTGTCGACACAGGTTCAGAAATTCCGGCTAATGCCATGTTTGTTTGGGCAGGGGCAGTCGACGTCCGTCGAAGGCACGGTCGCTGGGGCCGTAGTATTTGGTCAGGTAATCGAGCACAATCGGTTCCGACTCGCCCAAGTCCCAGAGTTTTTGAGTGCGCTGCATCCAGCGAATTTTCTGCCGCCAGCCATCGCGCGTTAGTTGGCTCTGCGTAATAAGTTTAGTCGAGTGGCAGGCCGTGCAATGCGCCTTCACCAGATTCAATCGCTCATCGATCACGAGATTGGTCTCGCGGTCGAGTTTGAGCGTATCAATCCCGTTGTGCCGGTTATCAACCGGCACGGCCGCAAGACCAACCGATTCCGACCGACCAAACGGGCTGATCTGCTGGAGTGATACCCCCGCCACCAGCATCATTCCCAAAAAAACTATCTTCTCCATCTATATCCCTTTCCTCCTTTCTCCATTCCCCCCTTTCCTCCTTCTATACCACCTTCACTGCTACCCGGTGGCAGGCATTGTTGCAATAGCCTTCGGGGTTCCATTGGGGCATCACCATCGGTTGCGAAACGCCCGTTTCGTCGGTGGCGCGTGCCCACAGTTCGTAGTAGCCGGGGCGCGGGGGCCGTACCTCCGCCGACCAGTGTTGCCAGGCAAGCCGGTTGCGCGGGGGTTCGAGCTTGGCGGGTTGCCAGGTGGCCCCAAAGTCCATCGACACCTCTACCGACCGCACGACCCGGTCGCCCGCCCAAGCATGGCCGCGCAAAGCAATGGGGCGTCCATTAGGCGATGTAATACCCGTTTTGGGGAACGTAATGACCGATTTTACCGGCATCGACTCAATGATTTTGAATCGATTTTCGGGTGGGTCTTGGCCAGGCTCCACGGGGTCGATGGGCACTTTATAACTCTTGCCGGTCATTTTGGCCCCGTCGTGAATCTTGTTGCGTACGCTAATCGTATGCAACCACTTGCCCGACACCGACGCGGGCCATCCGCCAATCACCAACCGCAGGGGGGCACCATGCGCGAGCGGAATATCCTGCCCGTTCATAGCCCAGGCCACGAGCGTTTCGTCTTCAAAGGCCTTGAACATGGGCACCCCGCGCGAGATCACCTCTTTTTTGGGGTCCTGACTCAAATGCAAATCACGCCCGTAGTAGCCAATGTAAGCGGCATCGGGTTTGAGGCCCACATCGGCCAGAATATCCTTCAGCCGGACACCCGTCCACTCGGCGCAGCTAACGGCACCCTCGCTCCATTGGTTGCCCGCCGTTTTTGGGAAGAATCCCGCCCGCCCGTTGCCCGCACATTCGAGCGTGAGTTGGTAGGTGTGGGTACGAAACCGTTTTTTCAGGTCGGCCAGGGTATAGGTTTTGGCTGCCCGCGCCGACTCGCCGTTGATCGTCAAGGTCCAGGTGGTGGGGTCGACGGCATCGGGAATGAGGCCGTTGTTGCGGACAAACATCCGCTCGGCGGGGGTAACGCGGTCGTCGAGCAGATGCGGAGGTGTTTCGATGTTCCAGGGCTTGTCGCTCAACACAATAAGGTCTTTGTGCTTGCTTGACATTGGGTCGAGCGGGTCGGTCCGGTCGAACGCCAACGGCAGATAGTTCGGGGGCAGGCGGTCGGCAAAAACGAGTTCGGTACCGAGCATCGTGCCCAGGGTCGCTAGCGTACTTTGGCGCAGAAAACCCCGACGATCAAAGAGCCGGTTTGTCGGTTTACGGGTAGGCATACGGTCAGAAAATCGACAGAAAAGTAAGGATCAAAGATACGGCAGAAATTATCGTGTGTCGTTCCACGGACTCGTTTTTATAGTTACTAACTCGTATGTTTGTGTGTCTGCTCAAGGTCTACACGCCTGTTACTCAACATCCCTATTTATGCTCTCCGTTACCGATTCGCCTGGTTTACAGGAATCTCTTTCACAGGCTTCACTCAATGGAACGGTTACCTACGAGGCTGTCCGAAATGACGAGGGTGGTATTGACGATTTCCGGCTGACGAATCTGAACGAGCAAGCCCTGCTCGATTTTGCCAAGCCTACGGGCGAGGTGATCCAGCAAACGGTCCGTGCGTTATTTGCTGCTGCCGACGCCGAGTTTCTGGTTCGGCAGTTCACGCTCGTTGTCGACACCGGGCGGTCCGTGCGATTCGATATGCCGTTTCAGCCGATCAGCAATCAGCCTGTTCAACTCTACGAGGCCCTGGTTGCCCGCGCCGACGAGGGAGGTGTGATCGTGTCGTACAGCAACACAACTAACCATTTACGGCAACAGACCGACCTGCTCGACCGGATTATCCGAACCGCTCCAAGTGCCATCGCCCTGCATAAAACCGTGTATGACTCGGCAGGAGAAATTGCAGATTTTCAGATTGTTAAAGCCAATCAACTCGCCTTCGACTGGCTGCGTATTAAACCCGACGAAGCCTACATCAACCCCCTTTCGGCCTTAATTCCGGGCTTCCTGCTCTCCGAAACATTCCGCTCGTACATGCGTGTGGCCGAAACCGGTGAGTCGACCCGTTTTGAGCGGAACTTAGGCGCGGAATGGTACGAGTTTTCAGTGGCCCCCTTCGATACCAGCATCCTTGTTACCGTCAACAAAACGACCGAACGCAAACAGGCCGAACTTGCCCAACAGCAACAGACAGAAGTAGTCAGGGCCATGCTCGACGCTATTCCGTCGGGGGTGTTTGTGTCGGAGGCCGTTCGGGACGCCGAGGGGGTTATCATCGATTTTCGACTGGTTGAAGCCAACGGAACTGCCTTGCGCGAAACCAGAAGCGACCGTTCGGCAGTGGTTGGAAAGTTAGCATCCGAGGTGTTTCCGTATGACCGGCAAAACGGCGTTTTTGAGCGATATGTAGCCACTGTTCAGAACCGACAAATACAGCGATTCGAGCAGCGGGTTGTGCATCAGGGTATAACAATTTGGGTAGATGTTCAACTGGCCTATCTGGGTCAGGACCGGGTGTTGTCGGCCTTCAACGATATCACACCCCTCAAGCAGGCGCAGTTGGCCTTTCAGCAACAGAGCGAATTGCTTCGGTCGGTTGTCGACAATGTTCAGGTAGGTATTGGGTTGATGCAGGCCATACGTGACGAGACCGGTGCGATTGTCGACTTTGCGTTTGTAATGACCAACGAAGCCAATGCCCGCATTACGCTCGTACCCGTCGAGACGATGCTGAGCAAGGATACCACCATGCTCAACTTGCTCCCGGGCACGGTCGAATCGGGTTTCTTCGACACTTGTGTTACGGTTACAAAGACAGGGCAACCTGTTGAATTTGAACTTCATTATACCTTCGACAACCTAAACGGCTGGTATGAAATTCGCATTCTGAAACAGGACGATGGCGTGCTGTTTGCGTCGTCGGACATTACGAAGCGTAAAGAAGCCGAACTGGCTCAGGAACAACAGAATCAGATTCTGCAACGCGCTAACCGTGACCTGCAACTCTCCAACGAAAATCTGCAACAGTTTGCCTATGTGGCTTCTCACGATTTGCAGGAACCTCTACGCAAAATTCAGTCGTTTGGCGATTTGCTCAAGGAGCGTCATGCCGAATCGCTCGACCCTGAGGGGGTTGACATGCTCACCCGAATGCAGGTGGCTTCTCAGCGTATGTCATTGTTAATCAGAGATCTACTAACGTATTCGCGGGTGAGTACGCAGCGAGAACCTCACAAAACAATATCGTTAAACCGGGTAGTTGCCGACGTTGTCGATTCTCTGTTTGTAGCCGTTCAGGAGAGCCACGCCGACCTCCAAATTGCCCCCCTACCCGACACCACGGGCGATGCCTCGCAGTTGAGGCAGTTGTTCCAGAATTTGTTAAGTAATGCCATTAAATTCCGGCACCCAAACACTTCGCCACTAATTCGGGTAGATTGCCAAACGCTATCGTGGGGGCAGGTTCCTGCCGACGTCCATCCGGCTTTTGCAAAAAGGGGGTCTGTGGTTGAGATTTCAATAGCTGACAATGGCATTGGGTTCGACACCCAGTATGCCGAGCGTATTTTCCAGGTGTTTCAGCGGCTCCACGGCAGAAATAAGTATGCTGGTTCGGGCATCGGGTTGGCCATTTGTCGGCGGGTGGCCGAAAACCACGGGGGCACCATCACGGCCCACGGCACACCCGGCCAAGGGGCTACGTTTCGGGTGTATTTGCCAGCGTAATACGTTCACTCTTTCGCCTTGCACGTCGTATCTTTACGATATAATTCTATATCCTAATGGCAACTGGTGAAAAAACCCTGGCAACCTGCACGCTCCGATACCTCGACAAACAGTTCAAAACTCGTCAGGCTCGCACACTGGCAGAACTGGATTCCTGGTTAACGATGCCGGGTGAGACTGGTAGCCGAGCGCGTCAATACGCTTCTTGCGTAAATATTTTCAGGGGTCACCCGCCATCTCAACAACCCTTTTCCTTTCCTTTGCGGGATGACTACCGACAACCCCGCAACACAGCCCGATATCCCCGACACGACCCCTCCCTGGCTGGCCGACGAGCGGCTGCTACGCGATGAGGGCGTGGTATTTGGCCTGTCGGATGCGCGGGCGGAGGAAAAAACCGCTGTCATTCGTCTGTTTTTCGCTCATCAGACCGCCCCGCTGGAACGGCAGATCGAGCATCAGAACGAAAAGCTCACTGAACTGAACCTGTTTATCGAAGGGCGCGAAAATCACATTAGCGAACTTGAACACCGACGCGCCACCCTGCTCGCCCGCCAACCTGCCGATCATCAGTTGCCACGCACGGTGGTGGGTTTGGTCTTAGCGTTGGGCATGAGCATCGGCAATTATTTTCTGATCGAAACCACCCTGCGCCCGGCCTACCCTACCAACACAAACGCGGTGGCCCTGGGGGTGTTTCTGGCGGGTATGTTTGGGTTGTTTAGCCGGACTTCGCTGTTTCATGACCCTACCACCCGCCCCTCGGTTCGGCGCGTTTTGGAAGAGGTCGCGCTTCCCGTTTCGGCGGCCTGCTTTGTGTGGATTACAGCTCTGAAAACAGGGTCGACTGGGGCGGCTTCAGCCCTGGGCTTGTTTATGCTGGGCTTGTTTTTGTTTGGCGGCAAACTGTTGTTGGGCCTGCTCACGGTGTTGCGCAACGACCTGCGTGCCCACACCGACAACCGTCAACTCCAGCGCGACCAACGCACCCTGACCGCTCACTACAACACCGAAATAGCCGACCTTCGGCGCGAAATCGACACGTTCCGAACCCAGAAATGGCAACTCCTCCCCGATCTTTCGCGTGCCGAAGCCTCCCGCGACCGCCTGCTCGCCCGACGCGACATGCTCGTGCGTTTGTTTGAGAGTGAATTTAACCTGGCCCGGTCAGTGCGGGGGAGAGTTAAGAGTGAAGAGTTAAAAGTTAAGAGTTACGAGTGAGCTTCTGGTTAATTGTGCGTCAGTCTTTAACTCTTCACTTTTAACTCATAAACCTATGGAACCAACGAACCAACCCGATTTTCAGCACGGCTACAGCAGTGGCGTGGAGGGCATCACCCCCGATGCGTACGAAAGTTATCTATCGAGCCAGGTGAATTTGGAATGGCTCACCGAACGGGTAGCCGACAAACAAGCCGACATTGCCCGCCTGAACACCCAGTTGCCCGAAGCCGTTGCGGACCGAAAAACGGCCTTCTCGGCCTTGCAGGAGCATATTTTGGGGGTGAATGTTGCTCAAAAACAGGTTGAACAACTCGATTCGGCCCGGCGCAACCTGCTGGCCGATTCCGATGCCCTGCGCCAACGACGCGCCAACGCCAAACCCGACTATTCGCTACTGGCGGGGCTGCTGTTTGTGGTGGCGGGCTTCTCGTTTCTGCTCGGCGACCTGATTATTTCGCACGAGATTGTGGCCTACGCGCTCAACATCCGCAACAGCACCGAGGCCTGGGCGTTTGCAGTGGGCTTAGCGATGGTCTCGATCCTGCTCAAACCCGCCTACGACCGGCTCATCGAGCAACCTTATCAGCGCGATCCGGTTCAACACGGGCGTCGGTATGGGCGGTTCAAGATCGTATTGGGCGTGTTTGCCGTGTTGACATTGGCGGTGCTGGGCTGGTTCCGATACGAGGCCTACCGCACCGATCAACTCAAATCGGCCATCAACAAGTCGATTCGGCAATTGCAACAAAATGCGTTGCCCGCTGACGGTGAAGCCGTTTCGACCGTACCCGACCCGGCCCTGCTGGCGCAAATTGAGGCTAAGTTGAGTGAGTCTGCGGCCCTGAACCTAACGCTTGTGAACAGCCCGTGGGCATTGCTGTCGTTTGTATTGAGTGGGTTGTTGTTCGCGCTGGCGGGGGCCGTTTGCCTGGGCATTGGTCTGCCCGTTTTGGCGGCTTTCTGGTTTCGCTGGCTTCAGACCGACCAGCAACTGGGCGGTATTCGGCGCAGGCTCCGGCGCATCGAAAAGGCCCTTTTGCCCGCCGAAACCACCCTGGCCGAACACCGCGCCCGGCAGGCCATCCTCGAACACGACCTCGTCCTCCTGCCCGACCCGGTGGCCCTACGCGAGCAAATCCGGCAGGCCGAGCAAACGTTGGCTATGTTACTGGAAGAGAGCCGCCTGGCGCAGATCGACAGCCGCACAGCCAACTTTACGGATGGTTTTCAGAAAGGGACCGTAGCCCGCGAATCGTTGAGCGAAGCTGAGCAGCAACAGGTTCGCACGGGGTATTTACCCACGCAGGGTCTGCCCCGCACCCCGAAGGCCCCCGCTCCCATGCGCCCATATGAGGCCCTTCGGAAGGCAATTGCCGAGGGAATGGGGGTCCTATAAAGAGTTCAGGATAACAACCCCAGTCCAAGCCCGGCGAAGATCAGCAGGAAAGGGGGAATTTTGGTGATCTCCAGAACCAAAATGGTGCCCAGTACCACGGCGACCATGTCCCACTGCGGGGCCATTGGCTCGAACAGGGCAATAGCTGCTGCTGCGGTGAGGCCCGTGCTGGCGGCATTGATGCCTTCGAGCGAGGCCCGCACGGCCCGGTAACGTTTGAGTTGCGCCCAAAATCGGTACACAAAGAAGATCAGAAATGTACCGGGCAGAAAAACACCGGCTGTCGACACAACACTACCCAACAGTTGCCCCTGTGGTCCGGCGTCGCGCATGGAGAGCGCGCCAATGTACGAGGCAAACGCAAATACCGGCCCCGGAATGGCCTGCGCCAACCCTAATCCCGACAGAAATTCCTCCCGACTCAGATAGTGTTTAAAGGCCACAAACTCGTTGTAGAGCATGGGCGTGAGCACCTGCCCGCCCCCAAACACCAGGCTGCCGTTACGGTAAAAATTCTCGAATAACCGAACGGGCAACGACTGCGTAACGGCCCCCAACACAGCCGCCCCGATGAACACGCCCAGCCACAAAAAAAAGTTAGCCCACTCGATCTGGAGCGGCTGCTTTTCCATCACTTTCTGTTTCTCGTAGGTCAGGGCGGTGGTAAGCCCCCCGGCCAGAATCACCACGGGCGTCACGTAGGGCGAGCGGAACGCATAGGCGGTCAACGCGGCCAACGTGGCCAGTAACAGCCCATTTTCGTTCTGAATGACCTTGCGGGCAATGCGATACCCGGCCACAATCAGAAACCCCACGGCCATTGGTTGAATGAATCGTGCAAACCGCAACGACTGGTGTTGGGCTTCGAGGTAATTCACGGCCATGCCAAACGCCGTCATGATCGACACGGCGGGCAAACACCAGACCAGCAACGTGAGATAAGCCAGATTTGGCCCACCAATTTTAAAGCCCAGGGCCGTGATGGTTTGCGTGGAGGTTGGCCCCGGCAACACCTGACACAAGGCGTTGAGTTCGAGCAGTTCGGCTTCGGTGAGGTAGCCCCGTTTCGTCACGAAACGGTCGAGCATCATCGCCAGATGTACCTGTGGCCCTCCGAACGTCGTAAACGCCAGAATCACCACATCTTTCAAAAAGATCAGGTAGCGAATTTTGCGAACGGGAGCCAAAGTAGTAAGCAGTTGCAGTAAGCAGTAGCAGTGAGCAGTAGCAGTGAGCAGTAGCAGTGGCAGTGGCAGTGGGCAGTAATCTTGCGTCAGCCACTGCCTACTGCTACTGCCCACTGCTACTTATTTCTTCAGTCCTAATTCAATTAGTCGCTCGTTCAAAAACTCCCCAGCGGTCATGTCGACGTAGAGCTTGGGGTGTTGAGCGTCGATGCACGATTCAAGACAGGTCAGGTTCATATCGCCACGGGGGTGCATGAAAAACGGGATCGAATAGCGCGAGGTACCCATTTTCTCACGGGGCGGGTTTACTACCTGGTGAATCGTCGACTTGAGCTTATGATTCGTGAGCCGGTCGAGCATATCGCCCACGTTCACCACCACTTGGTCGGGCAGGGCCGTAATGGCGATCCATTTCCCGTCCCGACGCAGCACTTCCAGCCCATCTGCCGAAGCTCCCATGAGCAGCGTAATGAGGTTTATGTCGCCGTGTGCGGCTGCCCGCACGGCCCCTTCGGGCGTGGTGTCGGGGTTGAGCGGGAAGTAGTGCAGGGCGCGCAGGATGCTGTCGCCGTTGGCTACTTTGTCTTCAAAATAATCTTCGGGCAGTTCGAGGTAGAGCGCGATAGCCCGGAGCAATTGCCGCCCTGCATATTCCAACGTTCGGTACGTTTCGAGGGTGTATTTGCCGAACTCCGGGAACTCGTCTGGCAACACGTTGGCGGGCATATCGCCCACGGGTTCGGGTTGGCCAATGTGGTAAAACTCCTTCAAATCGGCCACGGTCGAGCCTTTGGCTTTCTCGCGCCCTTTACCCACATAGCCCCGCTGACCGTTCAGTTCGAGCTTTTCGTATTTCTTTTTGGTGGCGTCGTCGGTCTGGAAAAACGTTTGTACCGAACTGTACAGGTTTTTGGTTAGCTCCTCGGTAAGGCCGTGGTTCTTGATCGCCACAAAGCCGATGTTATTGAACGCCCCACCCAATGCCTGCACGAAGGCCGCTTTGCGGGCCGGATCGCCCGAGGTGAAATTCGCCAGATCGAGCGACGGAATTTCGTCGTATAGTTGTTGATTGTCCATTTTACGTAATCGTTGGACGAAATTAATACTTCTGACCGGAAAGTCCGCAGTTCGTGCAGACAGAAGCAAGGCCCAACGGCTACCAAAACCATAAGCCAGAACAGCCGGGGCCAATGCGCGGGCTGTTCTGGTTTGAATTTGATTGGTGTCGTATTTGTGAACTAATTGCGTGTAGTTAATCATCGTGATCACCATAGCAGGCATAATGCCGATGGCCCCTGTGATTCCGCAGCTACGACTACATCCCACTCAAACAGCTTCTAATTCAATAGATACGATGCAAAAAAAATAACCATCCTGTTGCTCGATGAACTGAATCATATCCAAAAACCCATTCTAACCAGCCCCCGCTCCGGTGTGGAACGATTGCGCGACGTACTGAACGCATGAAAAAGCCACTTATTCTGGTTCTTGACGACGACCCGACGGGCGTTCAGACCGTTCACGACGTGTGGGTATATTATGGTTGGTCGGCAGCCGTAATGCAGACAATCTTTGCCCGTGATCAACTCGCTTTTATTCAGACTAATAGCCGCTCGCTGCCCGAGGCCGAAGCCATCGGCATCACCCGGCAAATTATGCAGTTGGCTCTTGCCGAAAGCCACAAAACAGGCCGCGGATTTCGGGTCATCAGCCGCAGCGATTCGTCGTTGCGGGGTCATTTCCCTGCTGAACCCGACACGATCCGGCAGGTGCTGGAAGCCGATGCCGGGCAATCAATCGATGGTGTGATTTTGTGCTTTGTGTTGCCCGAAGCCGGTCGGCAGACGCAGGGAAACGTTCACTACATCCGTCAGCCCGACGGTACGCTCCGGCCCGTTGCCGACACGGAGTTTGCCCGCGATGCTACGTTCGGCTACCGCAGTGCCGACCTGAGCGCGTATGTGGCCGAAAAAACGGGCGGGCGCATACCCTCCGAGACGGTGCGCAGCCTTCCGCTTACGTGGCTCGAAACGGGCGATGTAGCCGCCTGTATACCTACGTTGCTGACACTGGAGAACGGGCAACCGCTGGTAGTCAACGGGGTTACCTACGACCACCTGGCTATAGCTGCCGAGGCCATTCGGCAGGCCGAAGCGCGGGGCAAACGATTTGTGTTTCGCACCGCAGCCGCGTTTGTCAAAGCCTACGCCCAGATTCCAGACCGCCCCCTACTCACCCGCGCCGATCTGACCCCGTACCTAACCAATGGCCCTGTACTGACGGTGGTGGGGTCGCATACGGCCAACACCACCCGGCAACTGAGTGAGTTGCTGGCGCAACCCGGCATTCAGGCCATCGAACTGAACGTGACCAGGCTGCACACCGACGCCACGAGCGTAGTGGCCGATGCCATCCGGCAGATGCAGGATGCCGTAACAGCGGGTCGGCAACCGGTGCTGTTTACCAGTCGGCAGGTGCAGGGCACCGATGCGTCTGCCACCGACGCGCTGGCGTTTTCCCGGCGGGTATCCAACGCGCTCATGGCCGTTGTGCAGGCGTTTCCGGTACGTCCGCGTGCTATCGTCGCTAAAGGAGGCATTACCTCCAGCGACGTTGCCACGCAGGTTTTAGGCATGAAGAAGGCCTTGATCCTGGGTCAGATACGGCCCAGCATCCCCGTTGTGCTGACAGACGCAGAAAGCCGGTTTCCGCAGTTACCCTACATTATTTTTCCCGGAAATACGGGGCAACTATCCGATTTATCGTCAATTTGGCAAGAACTTACCCGATAAACCTCTGGATACATGAAATTCCTTTTCCTTAGCCTTGCTCTGATCAGTACCCTGCTGACGGCCCGTGCTCAATCGTCTGCCGCCGAAACCGAGGTGCTGAACGCCGAGAAAGCCCGCTTTGCCGCCCAGGCAAAAAAAGACTACCCCGCGCTCGACAAACTCATCGGCGACGATCTGTATTACCAACATTCTAACGGCGATCTTGACACGAAAGCCTCGTTTATTCAGGGTATCAAAGACGGGAAGCGCAACTACGACGATATTAAAATCGAAGAATCGAAGGTGCGACTCTACGAGAACACGGCCATTATCAACGCCGTATGTATGTATTACCGCAAAGACAAGGATGGCACCCCCAACAACCTGCACCTGCGCTATACCGACGTGTGGGTGAAACGCAAGGGCGGCTGGCAGATGGTAACGTGGCAATCGTTTAAGCTACCATGACCTGGCTACAGCGCACCGATCCGCTGGGCAACCTGCTGCTGTCGGCAGGGGTGGCCTGCATTCCGATTGCATTCATTTTCTGGGCGTTGATTATCCGGCGCATGAAAGGCTATCGGGCCAGTTTGCTCACCCTGTTGCTGACAATTGTGTTTGTAGCACTGGTTTACAGAATGCCCATTCAACTGGCTCTGATGTCGGCATTTCATGGAGCTTTATACGGTCTGTTTCCTATTTGCTGGGTCATTTTCGGGGCGGTATTCCTGTACAACATCACGGTGCGCAGTGGGCAGTTCGAGGTCATCAAGAATTTCATGGCCTCCATCACGCCCGACCGACGCTTGCAGGCACTGATCATCGCGTTCTCGTTTGGGGCCTTTCTGGAGGGAGCCGCTGGTATGGGTGCGCCGGTAGCCATTACTGCGGCCATGCTGGTAGGGCTGGGGTTCAACCCGTTGTATGCAGCCGCCGTTTGCCTGATTGCCAACACGGCCCCCGTTGCGTTCGGGTCGGTAGGTGTCCCCATTCTTACGGCTTCGCACATGTCCGACATTCCTGAGATGGCTATCTCGCAGATGATTGGTCGCACACTGCCGATTCTGTCAATCGTGGTGCCGTTTTACTTAGTCGCGATTATGGCGGGCGTCAAAAAAACGGTGGAAGTGTGGCCCGCATTGCTGGTATCGGGCGTGGTATTTGCCTTTTTTCAGTGGCTTACGGCCAACTATCTCGGCCCCATGCTACCCGACGTAATTGCAGGGCTGGCTTCGCTGGTGGGTCTGTTGCTGCTGTTACGATTCTGGAAACCCGCAACTACGTGGCGGTTTGCTGAAGAGCCGCCACAAACAACCGACACGACCCTGCGGTATTCGACGGGGCAGATTATTCGAGCATGGTCGCCATTTCTGATTATGACCGTCATGATTATTGCCTGGGGACTTCAGCCGGTGAAAGATGCCCTCAACTCGCTGGGTATCGTCAAGTTTGGCATTCCCGGCCTGACCGACAGCATCCTGAAAGCCGACGGAACGCCCCTGCTCATCAAGCCTTTTGAGTTCAACTACCTGTCTAATTCCGGGCTGGCGGTGTTTCTGGCCTGTCTGCTGGCGATTCCATTGGTGGGCATGTCGGTGCAAAAGAGCATCAGCACGTTCACGGCTACGTTGCGTCAACTGGCGTTTCCAGCCCTGACTATCGCGTCGGTGCTGGGCTTTGCTTTCGTGGTTAACAACGCTGGCATGTCTGTCACCATTGCCATTGCCCTGGCGAATACGGGTGTACTGTTTCCGTTTTTTTCGCCTGTGCTGGGCTGGTTGGGCGTATTCCTGACCGGCTCGGATACATCGTCGAACGCCCTGTTCTGCAAGCTTCAGTACACGTCTGCCGACGCACTCGGTATTGACCCCGTCGTTACCGTGAGTGCCAATGCATCGGGGGGCGTGACCGGGAAAATGATCTCTCCGCAATCCATCGCTATCGGCACCGCTTCGGTTGGGCTGATTGGCAAAGAAGCCGATCTGCTTCGGTTCACGATCAAACACAGCTTTATTATGCTCCTCATAATCTGCGTATTGACCATGCTTCAGGCGTATGTACTCACGAACTGGATACCGGACTATACCATGCTTGACGCTACGGAAACGGTGACCAAAGACGCAGCTACGGGCTTTCGCTACCTGCTGATGCTGGCCGTTGTCGTTGCCGTCCTGATCGGGGTAGTACTGCGGCTGAACCGCCAACGACCCGCCCCCACCCTACCATCTTGAACGCCTGACAAACGCTCCACGGCCCCATTTTACTACTCATTATGTTGCCTGTCATGACCATCCACGACAATCTGACCGAAACCTACCCCGACGTATTCACGCCCGAAACCCTGGCGGCCTTAGCCGTGATGGCTCCGCTCAACAACCGCATTAAGGCCGTAATGGCTACCCGACTAGCTCGGCGAACCGAGCGGCAGCGGACCAAAACCCGCCTGTCGTTTCTCGACCCCGACAGCCTGATTGGCGGCACCGACATTCGGGTACGGGATGCCCGCGAGGGGAACTTCGACGGGTCCGCGATTCCACCGGATTTGCAGCGACAGTGGATTCAGGGAACTGGCCCGGCTGCCAAGCCCAACGCGCCGGTTGAGAGCAGCATCCGCAATGTAGCCTACGCGCTGCTGTCGGGAGCCGATGGCTGGATGTTCGATGGAGAAGACGCGCTGGGGCAGATCACGACCATGTCGCTCGATAATCAGCGCAACCTGAAATTGGCCATTCACAAAGATCCGCTGTTTCTGCGGGTGGCTGAGCAGGTGGCCGAAGAGATGAATCGCTGGGCAAAATCGTTTCTGGGCCGGGCCACCATCACCGACTGGCGCACCCAACTCGACTTTACGACCAAGATTTTCCGGGCGCGTGGCCTGCACCTCGACGACCGCCACATCCGCGCTGCCGACGGCGTTGGTATGGCCGCTTCCATCGTTGACCTGACGCTCTACGTGGTCAACAATTACCGGGCTTTGCAAGAGGCTGGCTCATCGGTCGTGCTGTATCTGCCTAAAATTCAAACCGCAGAAGAAGCCGGTGTGTGGAACGAGTTGCTCAGCACACTCGAAACGCACCTCGGCTTACCCGCTGGCACAGTGAAGGTGTATGTACTGATTGAGCAGTTGGAAGCCACGCATCAGCTCATGGAAATCCGGGCCGCGCTGGGCAGGCACTTTGTGGGGTTCAACACGGGCCGGTGGGATTACATCAACAGCGTGTCTGACGCGATGGCCTGGGACGCGGATTTTGTGAACCCCAATATCGAAGCCATCACCATGACGTATGCCTACATGCGGGCTTACGAAGACCGCGTTCGTCGGGCCGTAAACACCCCCGACCGCAACGGCAACGTTGCGTTGTGGCAGGGTGGCATGGAGCCAAATATCCCCGTGGGTTCCGAAGCAGGTGTGTCGGCGAGTATGCAGAAGGCCGTGGCGGGTGCCGAACGCGAACAGCGCGAAGGCGCAAGCGGTAAATGGGTAGCGCACTGGAAAATGGTTCACATTGTCAGGCCGGTATGGGAAAGCATTGGCGACGCCAATCAGTTGGGCCGGTCGTTTCCCCGGCTCACGTACACGCCTGCCGATGCCGATAGCCTGATTCAGCTTGAAGCGGCCCCCACCGATATCCGGGGAGCACGCAACCTGCTCAGTGTAGCCCTGCAATATGGTAACGCCTTCGGGCAGGGGATGCAGGCAGCAGCTCTGAAACCCGCCGACTTCTTTGGCAACGACGATATTTTGTATTTGATGGAAGACATGGCCACGGGCGAAATCCGGCTAAGCATTCTCTGGGAGTGGCTGCATAAAGGGGCTGTGTTCACTGCCGACGATCCGTCGGTAGGCGTCAAAACGGGCGATTTGTTTAGCAAGGAGCTATTTCTGCGGTTGCTCGACGAAGAATATGCCAAACTGCTGAACGCATCAGACAAAGATGTGTTCGATGAGTCGAAGACGACGACGTTGCCCATTGCCCGCGAGATTGCGACAGTCTATGTCCTGAGTGAAACCAAAGCCCCGTGGTTTATCGACCTGCTCAATATCAACCTCAACAACACCGACCTGACCGAGGCCCAACGCCGGGTCGCGCTGTATATGAATACCCTAAAATCGGAAGGTCGCCGGATCACTCAGAATTTAGATTTTACGTGAACATATTGAAAACTCAGTAAAGGCAAGGTAACCTTACATTTTCTCTTGAAAAGGTTGGTTGTCGTAGCGAATCATGTTTTGTTCGAGACTTTTGTGGAAGACGCGGGGCTGACCCAAGAAGATGTCCAGCAACTAATCGCCTACGTCAAATGACTATTACTGAGTTTTCAAGAACTAACGATTTATGACAACGAGCGTTTGCGAATTAAAACCGCTAACAATACCAAATCCATTATTTATATTACTATAAGTTAAGCGAGGCTCGATAAAGGCTGACTCTAAACCTTCTGGCCCTTGTAGTGATTGCCTGTTAAGGGGATAATCTCTTGTAGAATTTATTAATGTTATTTCAAAACGGTCTGCTGTAGCTTGCTGGAAAGTGCCATTGTCTAAAATCACCCCCCCTTTAGTTTCAGCCACCAACGATATTCGTTCTCCCTGTTGGTTAGTGAAACAATTGGTTTTAAAAAAGAACGCTGATTGATAAGGCGAGGCAGACTGTGGGTCACGGGGAAGATTACTGTTGACAAAGCACTCATTATCAAAATTTTGATTAGCTAAACCAGCAATTGTTACAGCCGTTCCTAAACGGTACTTCTGATACATTGGTCTTATTGAAATCCCATAGTATTCGTCTAAAACCCGAACACTGCCTAATGTAGTCTGTACTAACACCGGATCAGCATTTGTGCCATTCAAACCTAAAACAGGCGTATTTTTATCAAGCACGACCTTATTTAGTGGAAATGGATTAGGAATTCGAACACTGTTACTAGAAGCTACATTGTAGTTTGGCGCACTAACCTGTAGGCTATACAACGAACCTGCAATGAGATTTCGTCCCGTTCGCCCTATATAAATGCCACTATTTTCGTGTCTCAGTGTGTCTATGATACGCCCTTCGCTCCTCAGAATAACCGTTGCATTTGAAACAAAATGAGGAACTGGAACAGACTCTGTTGGGGACCAACTTCTGCCCACATAAATACGGGCTGGCTGGTCTGCCTGTAGAATTCCATTAACAACCAACAGTGGCGTTCGGGCAGGCAAAACATATTCCTTCGACTGACAACTGATCAGAGATATCAACGCACTTATCAATAGAACTCCACCAGTGCTTCTCATAGTTTGACCCGATATGTTACGTAAGGAAGAATAGGAAACACAGCTTGCTTGATCAACTGGGTGCGTTCGTAGGGCCAACTTAAAAAGTTCGTATTTCCGGGTACTGGGGTTCTAATAATATTGGTTGAAATGTAAAAAGGATTCTGACGTCCGTAAGCATTATACAAACCAAATGTCCAGGCTTTCGCACGTTCACGCTTACTTAAGAATTCGTAGGTAGCTCCCACATCCATTCGATGAAAATCGGGCATCCTTTCCTGATTCCGTCCTGTGTAGAAAAAGACAGGCTCACCGTTGATGCCAAATCCGGTTCCCGTAGGTAAGGTCACTGCGTAGCCGGTCTGATACTGTTGACTTAAATTGAAAGACCAACGCTTGTTCAATTGCATATTCAGTACAAGCGAGGCAACATGAGGCCGGTCATACCTGTACGGGTACCACTGCCCATTGTTTATCTCATCGAACCGCCTGAAACTGCGAGCGTATGCGTATGATAACCAACCACTTATCTTTCCCTCTTTTTTCTGAATCATAGTTTCCAGACCATAACTTCGACCGATACCGTTTAAGGCTATCAACCCCTCCCAATTTCGATTAAGGTCTGTCATTAGATTGACACCTGCCTGGTAATCAATTAGGTTAGACATTCTCTTGGAGTACCCTTCAAGAGAAGCTGTGTAGTTTCCTGCCGGATCAATAGTCCAGTAAATGCCTAACTCAGCTTGTCTGGAGCTGGCAGGTTTAACTCGATCCGTTGAAGGCACCCAAATATCGGTCGGTAAACCAGCCCCACTTGTTGAAAGCTGATGCATATATTGGTACATAATTGAATAGCCAGCTTTTATGGATAAGGCCGATGATAATTGAATTTGTGCAGACAGACGAGGCTCTTGGCCGTAGTATCTGGTCGATTTTACGGCCAAACTCGATACTCGTAAACCCGCGTTAAGTTGCCAGCCTTTACCACGTAATTGATTTTCAAGATAGACCGCTTGTTCTTGCGTATGGGTGGTCTGGTTGACTTGTCGACTAATTGTGTCGAACTCCATCAGAGCATTCCCACTAACTCGTACAACGCCGGGCGCATAAGCGTGCCAAAAATGCTCGACCCCTGCCTGAAGGGTGTAATTTCGGCTTAGGATGTAATCAAAATCAACTCTGCCTGACCAATCCCGTATCGTATTAGATAGTTTAAACTGCCCTTCTTTGGCCTGATCTCCCTGACTTCCTCGTCTATCTTCAGTCACTTCAGTGGTTGTGTTGGCGAAATGCGTAAAGGTTGTCAGTGCCCTGGCAAATAAGTTCGACCGGAGTGGTTTATTGTACCGCAGTGTAGCCGTGGAGTTGCCCCAATTTAGTCTGGAAGCTGTTTGATAGGAGGGTGTTCTGGTCTCTGTTCTTAAATAGTCCTGACCTTTGTAAAAACTCAGGAACAACTGACTGTTATCCTTAAACTGGTGATTGACTTTAGCATTTACATCAAACAGAACAAAAGACGTATAATCTACGCTCCCACCCAACGAACCTCTTAACCAGGTAGGTAGAGCCAATAAGAACGTATTTGCTAACCTTCCCGACACCATATAGGATGAAACCCCCTTCCGAATGGGGCCTTCCCACAGCAGTCGCGAATTCACCACGCCAATGCTCAGATCTCTGTTCTTTCGCTGATTGTTTCCTTCCTTCATCGTTACATTTAGAACCGATGCCAGACGCCCTCCATACCGGGCCGGGAATCCGCCTTTGTACAATTCAACCTGCCGGACAGCATCGGGATTAAACACGGACAGAAAGCCAAACGCATGGGTAGCATTGTAGACCGGAGCATCGTCAAGCAACATCAGATTTTGGTCGCTTCCGCTACCTCGCACAATCAACCCAGCCGTGCCCTCCTGTGCGTTCGTCACGCCTGGAGTAAGAGCCAACGCTTTCAGTATATCGGCTTCTCCCAACAACATGGGAACTCTGGTTAATTTAGCAACCGGTATGCTGACGACTCCGATAGGCTGATTATGAATGTCTTGTTTACGGACAATGACTTCAGGCAGTGTGGAGCTTTTTAATCGAATCAGAATGCTCGTATCCTGCCTAACTGTCATTCTGAGTAGCTGGGTTTCGTAACCCAACGCCGTTATCGTCAGTGCATGGTTGCCCAAATTAAGTCGGACACTAAAATAGCCGTACTTGTTTGCCGTAGCTCCTACTTTTCGATCCCCATTGACGATAGCTCCCGTTGGTATAGGCTCTCCCGATTCGGCCTCCACAAAACGACCGTTGAGTGTTACGGGTTTATTTTGAGACCAAACAAGCTGTGAACTTATCATAACACAAACAATCAGCACAACTCTCATAATCAATAGTCCGAGCAGTTGTTTAGGTTAGTTAAGCCGCCCTAGCCGACCAGAACTGCCAACTGGCTGCGTCGGGCTTATTTATCAACACTCGGCTTT